>JAWOHH010000155.1:0-14303 GCA_046496215.1 Desulfobacterales bacterium | reverse complement strand
CGCTCATGACCAGCACGAAGTCGAGATATTCCAGGATCCACCGGAGCGTTTCGACCGGGGTGGCCGGGTTCAGCACAACCCCCGGCTTGGCGCCCGCATCGCGGATGAGCTGGACCGTGCGGTTCAGGTGGGTGCAGGTCTCCACATGCACACAGATGGTCGATGCTCCGGCCCGCGCGAAGTCGGAGACGTAGCGCTCGGGTGCGTCGATCATCAAATGAACGTCGATCGGCAGGGAGGTCGCCTTTCGAACCGCTTCCACGACCATCGGCCCGAAGGTGATGTTGGGGACAAAATGCCCGTCCATGACATCGGCATGGACCCAGTCGGCGCCGGCGGCCTCGATGGCGCGGATCTCCTCCCCCAGGCGGGCGAAATCTGCCGAAAGAATCGATGGGGCGATCAGTTTCATTGTATCCTCTACTATACGATAATAAATCAGATAGTTGAATTATTTTACTTAATTTTTCATATCACGTTTCAAACGCACTGCGAAGAAGCCGTCCATATACCGCAGGTGCGGGTAGGTTTGCAAGCAACCCCCGGCGTCGACCAGCGGCCGGGCGAAATCGGGCAGGTCGTCTGTCCGGTTCTGGATGTGGAATCTCCGGTTTTTCCCCAGAAAGCCCCGGATGACAGCCTCGGTCTCCTCCGGCTCCGGGCTGCAGACGGAATAGACGAGGAGGCCGCCCGGCTTGAGGCAGTTGGCGGCGTTCTCCAGCAGCCGAATCTGCATGCCGGCCAGTGCCCGCAGCTCACGTTTCGAGGAGCTCCAGCGGATGTCGGGGTTGCGGCCCAAGGTCCCCAGGCCGGAGCAGGGCGCGTCGAGCAGGAGCCGGTCGAAACGGCCGCGCAGGGCGTCGGGCGGGCTGCCGGCGGCATCCCACTGCTCGGTGGCGGCGATGGTCACGCCCAGACGGCGCATCTCCTCGCGCAGCTGCGCGAGCCGCCCGGCGTTCGAGTCCACGGCGAGGATCGCCCCGCGATTGCCCATGAGCTGAGCGATGTGCCCTGTCTTGCCGCCCCGGCCCGCGCAGAGATCGAGCACGGTTTCCCCCGGCCGGGGGGCGAGCAGCACCGAGACGAGCTGGGCGGCTTCGTCCTGAACCTGGAACCAGCCGTCCCGGAACGCCGCGAGCCCCGTCAGTTTCGCCCGAAGGCCGCGCACCGTCACCGCGTCGGCGCCAGTGCTGCCGGCCGCGACCGCTTCGGCCTGCCCCTCCAGGGCCTGCATCAGATTAGGGCGGGTTGTTTTGAGTGTGTTGGTGCGAAGGGTCAGAGGCGGTATGACGTTGACCGACTCGCACAGGGCACGGGCGGCCTTTGGACCGTAGCGCTCGAGCCACCGTTCGACCAGCCACTCCGGCAGTGAGTGCTCTGCCGCCAGGGAGGGAACCGGCGCCTGGTCGAAGTCCGGGAACCGGATACGGGCGTGCCCGGCCGCAGCTTTGCGCAGGACGGCGTTGACGAAGGCGGCCGCACGCGGGGTCGAGAGGGTTTTGGCCATCTCTACCGCGGTGTTCACGGCGGCCGACGCGGGCACCCGGCTGAGGTGAACCAGCTGGAAAAGGGCGACCCGCAGGATGTTCATGACCGCCGGTTCGATCCGGGCGGGGGGCATCTTCGAAAAACCGGCCAGGATGAAATCCAGGCGGCCCCGCCACCTAAGCACGCCGAAAACGAGGGCATTGAACAAGTCGCGGTCGCGGCGGTCGGGCAGGCCGGCCGCGTCTCCGATCTCATCCAGCATGGCATCGAGGGTCCGCCGCCCGCGGCCCAGTTCGGTCAGGATCGATACGGCCAACTGGCGCGCGTCGGAGCCCGGCGACGGCTGGACCCGTTTGCGGAGGATCGGAGCGGCTGAAGTCATGGCTTCTAAGGATGCGGCGAGTCCGGCCGCCGGAGGTGCGGCGGGTCGCCGGACCTCAATTGAAGGTGGCCCCGATGGGGATCCGGTGTCCCCTCAGGAAGTCGGAGACCGGCATGCGGCTGCCGGATGCGCCCTGGAGTTCTAAGATGGAGAGTGCGCCCTCCGCAGTCGCTACCGTAAGTTCTTTTGCGGAGACCTTGACCACCGTTCCCGGCGGGGCCTTGGCCTCGTCCGGTGCGACCCTGGCTCGGAACACCTTGATGCGCGTGCCCTCCCAGAACGTGGAGGCTCCCGGCCACGGGGTCATGCCGCGGATGAAGGGTTCGATCGCCGCAGCCCGCTTGTTCCAGTCGATGCGGCCGTCGTTTTTCTTTAAGAGCGGCGCGTAAGTCGCCCGGTCGTGTTCCTGGGCGGTTCGGCGCACCGCACCGGTCTCGAAGCCCACCAGGGTTTTCAGGAGGAGATTAGCACCCAGGCCGGCCAATCGGCCCTGAAGGCTCCCGGTCGTGTCCTCCGGGGATATGGGCTCACGCGCCGTCATCAGGATGTCCCCGGTGTCGAGCCCTTTGTCCATCAGCATGGTCGTCACCCCGGTTTCGGTCTCGCCGCTGATCAGCGCCCAGTGGATGGGCGCCGGCCCCCGGTAGCGGGGCAGGAGCGAGGCATGCGCGTTGATGCAGCCGAGCCGCGGCATGGCGAGAACCTCGCTGCGCAGGATCTGGCCGAATGCAACCACGACGAAGAAGTCGGCTTTTAGCTGCGAAAGCCGCTCGAGGGCTTGCCCCTCGCGCAGCGAGGCCGGCTGAATCACCGGCAGGCCCAGCTTCAAGGCCGTCTGCTTGACCGGCGGCGGCTCCACCTTGCGGCCGCGTCCCTTGGGCTTGTCCGGCTGCGTGATCACCAGAGCGACGCGGTGCCCGGCCCCGTGCAGGGCGTTGAGGGAGGGGACGGCAAACTCCGGGGTGCCCATGAATCCTATCGTGTAGCTATTCGTCACTGTTTCTCAAGGCCTTCCTGACGCGGCGCTTGTAGAGCTCTCGCTTGAGCGAGCTGATCCGGTCGATGAACAGCTTGCCGTTGAGGTGGTCCATTTCGTGCTGCAGGACGACGGCGTGCAGACCGTCGGCCTCGATCCGGACCGGTTTGCCGTGGCGGTCGAAGCCTTCCACCAACACGCGCTCGGCCCGCTTCACATCCGAGCGGTAGTCGGGCACGCTCAGGCAGCCCTCGTTCTCCGAGATCATCTCCCCCTCGCTTGCAACGATGCGGGGGTTGACGAGCACGTTCAACACGCGCTTTTCGTCGCGCGGGGAGATATCGTAGATCAGCAGGCTCTCCTCCCAGCCCACCTGAATCGAAGCCAGGCCGACCCCCGGCGCCCCGTACATGGCCTCCGCCATCTTGTCGATCATCTCCTGCACCCGGCCGTCGATGTCGGCGAGCGGTTTGGCCGCGTGGGTCAGGATCTCCTCGGGGTAGGTCAGTATCGTGAGCTTGGGCAGAGTCAACAGGGATTGCGCCCGGTTGTTGTCGGCACCTGAATTCATCTTTACACCTGTTGTCGGTCGGGCATGGGCGCTCCGGAGTCCTGCCGGGTGCCCTAAACGGCGACCGCCGCGCTCCCCTCGGAAAACACCCGGCGGGCCGCTTCGATGTCCGCCTCGATCTGCCGCCGCAGGGCCTCGATGCCTTCGAACTTCATCTCATCCCTCAGGCGCCGCGTGAAGTTGACGCGGATCTTCTCGCCGTAGATCGACGCGTTGAAATCCAGGATGTGGACCTCCACCGTGAACTGCCGGTCGTCGAACGTCGGGCTGTAGCCGATGTTGGCGACCCCCGCGTGCGGCTCTCCGCGTACCTCCACCATGACGGCGTAGATCCCGTTCTTGGGGCAGAGCTCGTCCTCGAGCGCAAGGTTGGCGGTGGGCACACCGAGCAGCCGCCCTCCCCGGTCCCGGCCGGGCACAACCGTGCCCCGCACCTGGAAGCGCCGGCCGAGCATTTTGCAGGCCAGCTCCACCTTGCCCTCCAGCACGAGCTCGCGGATGGCCGTGCTGCTGATCCGCTCGGCCATGCCGCGCACCGTGCGGACCATGCTGGTGACGACCACTTCGTAGCCGAGCCGCGGGGCGAGGGATTTCAGCAGATGGATGTTGCCCTGCCGGTTCTTGCCGAACGCGTAATCCTCGCCCACCACGATCGCCTTCATGCCGATCTTGCGAACCAGCATATCCTCTACGAAGGCATCGGCCGGCATCTCCGCAAACTCCCTGTCGAAAGGCACGCAGATGAGCACCTCGATGCCGGAGCGTTCGATTAGCTCGACCTTCTGTTCGAGCAGGGTGATCAGCGGCGGCCGGTTGTTCTGCCTGAGCACCCGCAGCGGGTGCGGCTCGAAGGTCATGGCGAGCGAGGTTCCGTTATACTGGTGCGCCTTTTCAATCACCTCGTAGAACAGGGCCTGGTGGCCGATGTGAACGCCGTCGAAGTTGCCGATGGTAATGACGGCGTTCTTGAAGGGTTGCGTAATGCTTTCCAGCCGGTTGAAAATCTGCATTCCCCGTCTCTCTCCGAAGCAACAATCCGCTTGACATACACAGCGAAACTTAATAAATAATTCAGGTCGTAAGGTAAATCAATTCTTTTGTGCCGAAGTGGCGGAACTGGTAGACGCGCTAGGTTCAGGGTCTAGTGAGGGTTCCCTCGTGGGAGTTCGAGTCTCCCCTTCGGCACCATTTGTATAGAAAAGCCGTGACCCCAATGGGTTACGGCTTTTCTGCCTCTGTAGGTCGCAAGGATGAGTTCGGACTGAAACAGGATCCACGCGGCAGTGGTTTGGTTGCTCTCGTTTTCCGGCTAAGCGGCTTTATTCACAAGGGTTCGAATGACAGCAGCACCTGCCTCTCATCGGCTGCGGCCATTCCCTGAGATCTTCACCCCGGCCATAGCGCGCCTCACAAGAGCCCAAGGAACTGTCTTGCCTGGTACTCGAACTCTCTGGTTTCCACCTCCACCTCCCGTTGGTCTGCCTGGTCACAAACCGTCACGGTGACATACCCCCCCGGCTCCCGCGAACGAGATGCAGGATCCTCCTCGCTCGGTTTCCGCCAAACCATCACCGCCTTTTCCGAAGTACCGGGATGCTTTCGCAACGATCTCATCCGTGGCCAGCCGAGACTGTTTCGAGATGCGGAGCATGACGGCCTCTCCTTTTTTCCCTTTTGATGCCAAGCTAATCGGGACCGTGCGCATGTCAAGCGAAAGCCATGCGCGAGCTGATGCTGGTTTCCGAAAAGAGCCGGCGCTGCAAGGTGTTGCCGGGGCGATTTCGCGGTTGCAATCACCGGTATGGCTGCCATAAATTGACTTTCGGAAAGCGGAAACGGTGCTCAAAAAAAAACTCAGCTCGAATGCTTCAGGAAAATTCCCGGACCCTGTCAGGAGGGTTTTGCCATGCAAGGAGTCAAGATCGTCAGGGGCTACATCCCCGGCGCGATCGGGCGGGTGGCCGAGCTTCATGCGGCCTACTACCATGTGCACTGGGGCTTCGGCCTCTTCTTTGAAGCCAAGGTCGCCTCTGAGCTAGGGGCATTTCTCGGTCGATACGACGATCAGGCGGACGGTTTCTGGACTGCAGCGGCGGGCGGGCGGGTCGAGGGCTCGATTGCCATCGACGGAACCCGCGCGGCAGAAGAGGGCGCTCACCTGCGCTGGTTCATCGTGTCCGAGGGCCTGCGGGGAAAGGGTGTGGGCAATCAGCTCATAAGCGTTGCGCTGGACTTTTGTAGGCTCCGGGGCTACCGGCGGGTCTACCTGTGGACCTTCGAGGGGCTCGATGCCGCCCGGGGGCTCTACGAGAAGAACCGATTCGTGCTCGTGGAGCAGCACAAGGGAAGCCAGTGGGGCCGCGAGGTCAACGAACAGCGGTTCGTCCTGGAGCTACAATAGCAATCGGGGTCATGGCTTTGCCCGTTTGAATTTTTCTTTGGGATACTGCTTTTGGTGTTCGCCATTCTGCTCGTAGGGCGCGTCCGTATCCAGCTCGAGGTTCACCGCAAACCCCAGGTCTGAGCGCAGGCCGGTCGGCAGGGATGCGCCTACGGCCCAACCGTCCCCTTTGATGTAAAAATAGACCCCACGGCCCTGATCGTAGTAGACGTTTCGGTAGGGGTAATAGCGGTACTGGTGTTTGGCCCGGTAGCCATGGGCGGGCGCATGGGGCGGAGGGCCGCCTCTCTTCTTGTAGCCTCCGCCGGCCGGACCCTGTTTTGACTCGTTGCCCCATTGAACGGTCACCCCGCCGCTCTGGGCAAAGCCGACTTGGGTGAAAGCCAGCATCACGAAACCGACCGCAAGGCCGACCAGAAAACGTTTCATGTATCCCTCCTTCGCTGTATTGCGATCACCTGCCGCCGGGAAGATCGTCTCCTACGATTGCCGGCAACAGGAAACCCGGATGAGTTTGTTCAGCTTCATATAGCCGGAACGCCTCTCAAGGTCCAGTCTCAGGTTCAATCAACAATTGACCGGTGCAAGCAGGCCTTCCGTCCGCTTGCACCCAAATAGAGTTCTCTCAAAAAGTACTTGAATTCTAGGCCCGAAGGGCTTACACAACGACATCGGCAACCGTGCGTGGTTTGGCCTCTTTTATTAATGATAACAGGTGGTAGCGCCAATCGGTCATCGCGCGGGAGTTTTTTGCCCTCCGGCACCAGGCGATTTGCAGTCCAACAACGGGTTCGGACCGTTGCCGGACCCGTTTTTTTCTTTGACCGGCGTGCATGCGCATAAACCTTGAGGAGGATCTCTATGGCCACCAATCAGCCTGCCAAGAACCCCATCGTGGACAAATGCACCGGCTGCGATAACATCGAGGGCGAGTTTTGCCGCATATGGGCCGTCCCGGCCGCTAAATGGCGCATGGGCGTCTGCCCCTCGGCCACCCACGCCAAGCTCGAACTCAAGGAACGCGAAGAAAAAGTCCGCGTCGGGCAGCAAAAGCAGAAGAAAAAATAGGCAGCCGACCACAGTAAGGCAGCGATCCGCCTGCAGGCGGCCGGAGGTAAGCGGGCATGGACGGTGAGGTCGGCTTCGACCGGGAGCGTTATCTGAGAGAGCAGAAAGCGGCCATTCTGGAACGGGTCGAGCGCTTCAACAACAAGCTCTACCTGGAGTTCGGAGGCAAACTGCTCTTCGACTTCCACGCGGCGCGAGTGCTGCCGGGCTACGACCCGAATGCCAAGATCCGGCTGTTGGCCGAGCTGCGGGACAAGGCCGACGTGTTGCTGTGCATCTACGCCGGCGATATCGAGCGCAAGAAGATCCGGGCCGACTTCGGCATCACCTACGACTCCGACGCCCTCAAGCTCATCGACGACATGCGCTCCTGGGGGATCCAGCCCCTGGCGGTCGTCATCACCCGGTTCGAAAACCAGCCCGCGGCCTGCCAGTTCAAGAACAAGCTCGAACGCCGGAACATAAAAGTCTACACGCATCGCTACACCAAGGGGTATCCCACCGACGTGGGCCTGATCGTGAGCGACGACGGCTACGGGGCCAACGAGTACATCGAGACCCGCAACCCCCTGGTGATCGTGACCGGCCCCGGCCCGGGCAGCGGCAAGCTCGCCACCTGCCTGTCGCAGCTTTTTCACGACTATCGCCGAGGGACCCGGCCGGGGTACGCCAAATTCGAGACCTTCCCCATCTGGGACATCCCCCTCAAACACCCGGTGAACATCGCCTACGAGGCGGCCACGGCCGACATCCGGGATTTCAATCTGATCGACCCGTTTCACCTGGAGGCCTACCAAAAGGTGGCCGTCAACTATAACCGGGATGTGGAAATCTTCCCGGTGTTGAAACGAATCCTGGAGAAGATCACCGGCGGGCAGTCGTTCTACCAGTCCCCCACGGACATGGGGGTCAACCGGGCCGGAACCGCCATCGTGGACGATGCCGTCACCCGCGAGGCGGCCAAGCAGGAGGTCATCCGGCGCTACTTCCGCTACCGCTGCGAGTACGCCATGGGATTCGCGGACCGGGAAACCGTCCAGCGGGTGGAGCTCTTTATCAAGGATTTCCACCTCAGCCCCGAGTGCCGCAGGGTGGTGGAGCCGGCGCGCAAAGCGGCCGAAAAGGCCCAGCGCGATCAGCGCGGCGACGACGGGATCTATTGTGGAGCGGCCATCGAACTCAGGGACGGCACCATCATCCCCGGGAGCAATTCGCCGCTGCTGCACGCCGCTTCCAGCGTGGTCATCCACGCCATCAAACACCTGGCCGGGATCCCCGCCAAGATCCGGCTGCTGCCGCCGAACATCATCAATGCCATCCACAGCCTGAAAACCGAAGTGCTGAAAGAAAAATCCGTCAGCCTGGACCTCGAAGAGACCTTGATCGCTCTGAGCATCAGCGCCACCGCCAACTCCGCCGCACAGCTGGCCATCGAGCATCTGAACGAGCTGGAAAACTGCGAGGCGCACATGACCCACATCCCCACGCCCGGGGACGAGGCCGGTCTGCGGCGTCTGGGGGTCAACCTCACCAGCGATCCGAACTTCTCATCGAAGAACCTTTTTATCACATGAAAACCCTCGCCATCGTGAACCCGGTTGCCGGCTGGGGGCGGGCTGCCCGCGTGTGGCCCAACCTACTCGCGGCGCTCGCAGAGAGGGATGGGCTTTTGGCATCCTGGTACACCGAGGGGCCCCGGCATGCTGAACTTCTCGCGGCGCAGGCCCGGCGGGAAGGCATCGAGCGCGTGGTCGTGGTCGGCGGCGACGGCACGCTCTTCGAGGTGATCAACGGGTTGTGGTGGGAACCCGAGGGAGAGCTCCCCAGCGTCGGCATCGTGCCCGTCGGGACCGGTTGCGATTACGTGCGCAATTTCAATCTTGGCACTACACTGCACGAAAAGCTGGCAACCGCTCTGGCCGAACCCTCCGTGCCCGTGGATGTCGGCGCATGCCGGCTGAGCGGCTTGGACGGCCGGCCGCTGGCTCGGGTTTTCCTGAACGTTCTGGGGTTCGGTTTCGACGCTGCGGTCATCGACCGTTTCCAGCGCCAGCGCCTGAAATTCAGGGGCAGGATCCCCTACCTGATCGCCAGCCTGCAGGAGATGGCGCAGGCACGATCCTTGTCCGTGAAGGGCGCGGTTGACGGGGAGCCGGTCGACGCGCCGGCTTTGATCTTCGCGGCCGGACTGGGGACGAGCTTCGGCGCCGGCATGCGGATCACCCCGGGCGGTACGCCTGGGGCGGGGCGGTTTCAGACGGTCTGGGACGAGCGGCTGACCCGCTTCGAGCTGCTGCGGCTCCTGCCGAAGATTTACGCCGGGCGGCATATCGGGCACCCCAAGGTGCGCAGCCGCTATGCACGCCGCATCGAGCTGGCGGCAGAGCCGGCCGCCGGGGTGGAAGCCGAAGGGGAGCTGATCGGGACCACCCCCATCCGGCTCGCGATCCATCCGGAAGGCCTGCGGATCGCCTGCGCCGGGTTCAAAACGTGAGGGCAATCAGCCGGTATGCAAAAAAGGCGCTGAGGCCGATTGCGATCGTCGCCAGAAGGTTTTTAGTCAGAATCCCCGCCGCGGTCGTGACGGCGGCCGCCACCAGGTAGGGGTTGGAGAGGGACAGCTCCCACGCCCCCCTGGGCAGCAGCACGGCGGGGAGGATGATGGCGCTCAGGACGGCGGGCGGGATGAACTTGAGCGAGGCCTCGATCCAGGGCGCCATGCGGACGCGCTCCGCCAGGGCGAAGAGGAAATAGCGGACGCCGAACGTAACCCCCGCCATCCCCAAGATCATCAGCGCCTCCGCTGCCGTCATGCCGCGCGTTCCCCTTTCGATTTCCCACAGACTCTCTCCGACGCCATCCCGGCGATGATTCCGGCCAAGGCCGAAACGAGAATCCCCAGCTTGTAGGGCAGTCCCAGGGAGAGCAGCGCGGCCGCGCCGGCAGTCAATACGCAGACCGCCATGGGGCGTGTTCTCACAAAGGGAATGAGCATCCCGATGAAGGTCACCGGCATCGCCACGTCCAGGCCCCAGTTCGAGGCGTCGGGGATCCGGTCCCCCACGATCATGCCCAAGAGGGTCCAGAACTGCCAGTTCAGGTACATGGCGATGGAGGAGCCGAGCTGATACCAGTGCGCGCTGCCGGCCGAATCCCCTCGCGCGTAACGGCCCACCGCGACGGCGAAGGTCTCATCGGTCAGCCAAAAAGCCAGCGGGGCCCGCCAGCGCTGGGGCAGCTGCTTCAGATGGGGCAGCAGAGTGGCGCTGTAGAGCATGTGCCGGAGGTTGACGATGAAGGTCGTCGCGACGATGATCACCACCGGCGTGTTGACGGCAACCAACCCCACGGCGATGAACTGGGACGCGCCTGCGAAGACCAGCGCCGACATGGCCAGCGCTGCCGCCGGGGATAGGCCGGACGGCATCGCCAGGGCGCCGTAGATCATCCCGAACGGAAACGCCCCGAGCAGCAGCGGCAGCGTATCGCGGACCCCTGAAACAAATTCCTGGCGGCGAAGGGAGGGTGTCATCGCGTGCAGCGGCTACCGGGGCGAGCGGGGTTTGGGGGAGCGGATGATGATCGGATCGCCTTTATCCCATCTCTGCATGGGGATGGTTTTCACTTCTCCTAAACCCGGGAAGTTTTCAGACAGCAGTCTGCCGGCCGCTGCATCATCTCCGACCGACAGTTCGATGCTTTGGATGGAGCGGATGATGCTTCCGCCAAACAGCAGGCGGTCGCCCTCGCCGGTGAGTTGAAGCGTGCCCGCATAGATCAGGCGGGCATCATCTGGGATGTCGATCTTCCATCGGGGGGTGGCGTGCAGCATCCTCTCATAGCTATAGGCGTCGCCCCGCTGAGCCGGGCGAACCGAAAGGTAGTAAAGGCCGGGCGGAAGCAGAAAATAGGCCCACCCCTCTCTGCGCGACTCCTCCGACAGGAACCGGTGCCATGCGGCGGCGGGTTCCCCGACAGTCTCGAATGTCCCCAACCCGAAGCTGATATTGTCCATTGCGGTGCTGAATGCAAAAGGCGGGTACGGTGCACCGTCGATCGTGCATGCCACCCTCAGCAGGACAACCGCTTTTTCGCCGGCACGGAGGCTTGTACGCTCTCTGTCCGTGGGCCCGCCGACGGTCACGCAGGCGACCAGGCTGAGCAGCATGACGGATGCGGCCGCAATTGGCGGCAAGCCCCTGCACGTGCTGCGCCGCGCGGCTGAATCGACAGCTGCCGCCGGCCCGTGCGGTGGCTGCCTGCGGTTCATCGTGGCTGCTCCACCGGCCCTTGTTTTCCCGGGGGCTGATGTGTATCCGGCGTCCTGACCCAATCTTTCAGGAAATCGGAATATGTTCGGGACATGGGGCACACGGTGCGATCGATGCGCCGGACATGGTCAGTCTCATCGAACTGGATGAGGACCAGATAATGCTTGGGGACCTCGCTCAACCCTGCGGCGGCTCTCCCGTATCCGCCGACAGCCCACGCGACGATTGCCTGCCGTATCTCCCAGCTGTAAACAAAAACCCGCGCGTCCTCCCAGATGACGGTCGGGCTGCCGAGGCGTTCTAAAACGTCCCTTTTGGTTGAACTCTCCGGGGGTAAAAATGCCAGTTGTTCTTCGGCAACCGGCTTTCCGGAAAGGACCTTGCCTTCTTTCGTGGGGATCGGAACAATAATGCAACCGGCCAGGGCGGCAGCCGCCCAGCATGCCGCTAGCATGAGCGATCCATAACGCTTCGTGTGGAAACCGCCAAGCATTCTTTCGCGAGCTCTGGGAATGAGTCATTTCAACTCACGTCGGCTTTCATGATACCCTGAAACGCACTTGTTTTTCAATCATTCTCGATGCGGCTGAAACGCTCGGGGCCGGGGTGGTTTTGGGCGCCCTGAATGCCGGCCTTTTCGTCGGCGCGAAGACGGCAAAAAGCTTGCGATTCGCAAAGCGCTCGCGGCTTTAAACTGCATGAATTTGATCCGACGTATCCCCAAACAGCCATTTTTGCGATTGTTTCAGCGAATCACAGTAACCTGTTGCCCCCAGAACCCACGAGCGTCTGAACAAATCTGCAATTCACTGAATCGATACCTTTGATCCGCTAAACTAACCCCACCTTCAGCCCGAATCCGGTTTGGACTTTTAGGCACGAAGTCCACCAAAATATGTACTATGAAATATTTCAGGTTTCGCTCAGCAAGCCGCAAATTTCAAAGGAACACTGTGGAGAGCATGAGGCTATTTTTACGAAAAGAAATATGTGCTATGAAATTAAAAACCGGATACTCCTTGACAATGCAGCATAAATAGGATTGGGGCTCCCATCGTAAACTGGTTGTAATACGCTCTCCAGGAGAGGACATTTTTAATGGTATTTATTCGCGGCAGTAAAATTTCGCTTTAACTGCCTAAGATGAATATTTTCATAAAACCACGTGCATAAGCAGAGAAGTTGGGTTATGGCCAAGAAAGACAAAGACGATTTCAAGGCCCTCAAAGAAACGAACCATTCTCTGTTTACCCGATCCCTTCACAGCTTTATCAAACACCTGTTCAGTTCTGGATCTACGAAGAAAGAATATGAGCCGACGCGCACCGGGCTGAGTCCGGACAGCCTCGCCCGCGCGCTGCGGGACAACCTCTTCTTTACCCAGGGAAAGATCCCTGAGGTGGCCACGCACCATGACTGGTATGCGGCTCTGGCCTATACCCTCTACAACCGGCTCAAAAAGAACCCCAGTGCGGACATCACCCGCCGCACCTTCATTTTCGGGGGCAAAGCTGCCCCGGGCTACTTCATGGCAAAGCTGATTATCAAGCTCATCACCTCGGTGGCGGAGGTGGTGAACGACGACCCGGACGTGGCCGGACGCCTCAAGGTGGTCCTTTTTCCTGATTTCAACGTCAAGAACTCCCAGTATATCTACCCGGCGGCAGACCTGTCCGAGCAGATCCCCACGGCGGGCAAGGAGGCTTCGGGGACCGGCAATATGAAGCTCACCATGAACGGGGCGCTCACCATCGGGACCCTGGATGGTGCAAACGTGGAGATCCGGGAGGAGGTGGGTGCCGAAAATTTCTTCCTCTTCGGCCTTACGGTAGAAGACGTTGTGAAGCTTCAGGCGCGCGGCTACAACCCCAGGGACCATTACGAGTCCAACGTTGACCTCAGAGAAGCTATCGATCAAATTGCCTCGGGGCGTTTCTCCCCGGGGGATGGGAGCCTTTTCAAACCGTTGGTGGACTCTTTGCTCCAGCATGACGATTATCTGGTTCTCGCCGATTATCCGTCCTACATGACCTGCCAGGAACGAGTGAGCGAGGCCTTTCGCGACCCGCAGAACTGGACCCGGATGTCCATTCTCAACACAGCCCGTTCTGGGAAATTTTCCTCGGATCGCTCCATCCGAGACTATTCTGAAAAAATTTGGAAGGTGAAGCCGGTGCCGGTGGAACTGGATTAGGCAATATCAACTTGAAAGAAAGCATAAGGCCCCATCTTACTCTGGAGAACCGTGAAAACCAAGCGTGTTGCAAAAGACTTTCCTGTCGTTTGCGTGGGCGGTTCGGCCGGTGGCCTCGACGCCTATACCCGGTTACTACGGCATCTGCCGGCCGATATGGGTGTTGCTATAGTCATCGTAAATCACCTGAGAACCCTAGCCACCATGCTCCACGAGATTCTCCCGCGTCACACAGGGATGCCGGTTGAACTGATCACGGAAAGATTGGACATCGAACCCAACCACGTGTTTATCATCCCGGAACAGCGTGATCTGCACGTGCTTGATGGGGAGTTCCGCCTGAAGCCGATATCAAAGCCAAGGGGATGGCCCGATGTGATTACGGTTTTTCTGCGTTCACTAACGGAGAACTGGGGCGGCAAACTTATCGCTGTCATTGTATCTGGTTATGATGGTGATGGGGCAGCAGCGCTGTGCGGCATAAAAGAAGTGGGTGGTATTACCATCGCGCAGAAACTCGACACAGCCCAACAGCCAGATATGCCTGAAAGCGCTATTGCAAGCGGGTGTATAGATTTTGTTCTATCACCTGAGGATATCGCTCGAGAAATTGTCCGAATTGCACATGCGGCGTCAAAGGCGGAGTGAAGGAGGGGGCACTCATTGTGACACAGGAAATACAAGATTTGTAATGATGATCAACGGATGATGTGGATAATATGAGGCACACTATGAAAAAGGACCAAGCCCCCGCAGCGGATGCGGCCGAGCTGCGCCGCCGGGCGGAAGCGCAGCTGCGATCGGGGACAAAGAAAAACGTTCCGGGTCGGACCGAGGAGGAGTTGCAGCGGCTCGTGCACGAGCTGCAGGTGCACCAGGTCGAGCTGGAGATGCAAAACGAGGAGCTGCGCCGGTCGCGGGCGGAGGTGGAGGCGTGGCTGGAGCGCTACAC
>JAWOHH010000064.1:0-77857 GCA_046496215.1 Desulfobacterales bacterium | reverse complement strand
AAATCCTGGGGTATCACATCGTCAGCCAAGTGGGATACATGGTGGCGGGCATCGGCATCGGCACTGAGCTGGCCGTCAACGGTGCCACCGCTCACGCTTACAGCCACATCCTGTACAAAGCCCTGCTCTTCATGGGCACGGGTGCCGTGCTTTACGCCACGGGCACCAGCAAACTGCACCAACTGGGGGCTTTGGCCTCAAGGATGCGCTGGGTCCTGGTGTTTTACATGGTCGCTGCCTTCTCCATCTCTGGCATGCCGCTTTTCAACGGCTTCATCAGCAAGTCCATCATCGTCACCGCCGCCGGAGACAGCCACTATTACCTGGCTAAATTCCTGTTGCTTCTGGCTTCTGTCGGCACCTTCCTGTCCGTGGGCATCAAACTGCCCTACTACACTTGGTTCCACGAAAAAAAGGTGGAGTATCAATTAAAGCCCATTCCCAAGGGCATGATGGTCGCCATGGCCGCCACGTCCTTCCTATGCATCTTCTACGGCATCCTGCCGGATTACCTCTACCGGGAGCTACCCCACGCGATGGACTACCGGCCCTTCACCATTCCCCACCTGGTGGAGGCCATCCAGTTGTTGGCCTTCACCTTCCTGGGGTTCTGGCTGGTGCGGGCCAAGCTGTCACCCAAGGACCATCTCTCCCTGGACACCGACTGGTTCTTTCGCGCTGCGGCCCCAGCCTTTCGCCGGGTCTTCATCGGTTGGGTGAACGCCTTTTTCAGTGCCGCCGAGCACGGGGCCTTCGCCCTGGCCCATGGCATCGCCGCCCTGTCGACTCATCCGATTCAGGTGTTGCGCTTCCTGCGCCCTCCCAGGCGCGATTTCGATCCGGATTTGGACCGCCCCGTCCTGGGCATCCCCATCGTTCTGATCCTTCTAACCACGGTGATCGTCGCGGCCTGGAGCCTGCTGGCTTAATTTTTTCTCCTTGGCCGACCGCCGCTCTTCCATCGGCGAGACCGCCGCATTCTGCCTGTTTTGGATGCGGGGCGACAGCCTGGAAAAGGCCCACATAAAAGACCCCCCCCCTTGAGCATGTCGGTCCCCTTCATTCTCCTGATCTGCCTCTCCGTGGCCATGGGGCTCTACCCCAGGGCCGTCATTGACCTCCTGCGGCCCGTTATCAGCGGCGCTCTGCCTCTCATTTAGCTGGAACATCCGTCTGCGTTAGCGGGGCTCCTCCTAATTAACCCCCCTCCGCGCTTGCCTACTATGAGTTTTTCAACTATAGGGAGCCTTTCCGTCATCAACAACGGGAGGGGCGTCGTGCTCGGGACCATCGTCAATACGTTGAGCATTATCGTGGGAAGCTTGGTGGGTTTGTTTTTCAGGGGCGGGATTCCTGAAAAGTACAGCAAGACCATCATGCATGCGATCGGCCTGGCCGTGATCCTGATCGGCCTCAAGACTTCCCTGAAAACCGACGCGATCCTGATGGTGATCATCAGCCTGGCGGCAGGCAGTTTTCTCGGCGAGCTGCTGCGCATCGAAGACCGGCTCGATCGGCTGGGCCAATGGATCGGCCGGCGTTTTTCCAAGGACGGCGGCAAAGGGGTTTCAAAGGGGTTTGTCTTTGCCAGCCTGCTTTACTGCGTCGGGGCGATGGCGATCGTCGGCTCTCTGGAAAGCGGCCTTTCGGGGAACCACCAGACGCTGTTCGCGAAATCCATTCTCGACGGGATCGGTTCGGTCATCTTTGCCTCGACGCTCGGGATCGGCGTTCTTTTCTCGGCCCTCTCCGTCTTCGTCTATCAAGGCCTCATCACGGTGGCCGCTTCCTCGATCAGACAGTTCCTCGTGCCCGAGGTGGTTGCCCAGATGTCCGCCGTCGGCGGGCTGCTCATCCTGGCGATCGGGATCAACCTTCTGGAGATCAAGAAAATAAAGATCGGAAACATGCTGCCGGCCATATTCCTCCCGCTGGCCTACCAGGTGATACACTCTTTGTTCGATGTTCTGTAAACGGTTGCGACCGTGCCCCCCTTCGAGCTGTTCCAGCCTCGGCTGGGCTGATCTGTTCCGGCGAAACGGCAACCCAGCCGTCACCGAGCGCGGTGCAACCGCCTTGACTCTCATCAGGTAATTTGTCATAGATCTCTGAACTCCAGATCTATAAGCAACTGCTTGCCGCCACTCCACCGACCTCTGAACAACGCCTACGAACGGGGGGCCTTCATGGTTGAGACTCCGAGTCAGATACTGGTGGTTGATGATGAAGAGGATTTTGTGGAGATGCTGAGCCTCCGGCTCACGGAGATCGGCGAGCGCGTCGTTGCCGCCTTCAGCGGGAGCGAGTGCCTGAAAATCCTGTCCAAGACCGATATCGACGTCGTCATTCTGGACGTCAAGATGCCGGGCATGAATGGGGTCGAGACCCTGGCGGAGATCAAGAAGGCCCACCCGCTGGTGGAGGTGATCATGCTGACGGGCCACGGGACCATCGAGACCGCCCTCGAGGGCATGAAGCTGGGGGCCTATGATCTGCTGATCAAGCCTGCGGATTTCCATGAGCTGATCGAGAAGCTCAACAATGCGAGGCGGCGCAAACAGGAACAGCTGGAACGGATCCGCAAAGCCGAAGCGGCCTTGCAGTAGCATCGGGCCGCAGCGGGAACTCTCATGGAAGAGGGCAAGCCGGTAAACGGCATCGATATCTTGCTGGTCGACGATGAAGCGGATTTCCGTGGAGTCCTTGCCAAACGCCTCGGCCGGCGGGGCATCCGCGTCCATGAGGCGCCCGGGGGCGAGGAGGCCTTGCGGCTGCTCGAAGAAACGCTGCTGGATGTCATCGTCATGGATATTAAGATGCCGGGCATGAACGGCATCGAGGCGCTGAGGCGGATCAAGGAGCGCCACCCCGTTGTGGAAGTGATCCTCTTGACCGGCCATGCCAACACCCAGGACGGCGTCGAGGGCATCAAGTCGGGCGCCTTCGACTATCTCTCCAAACCCGTCGAACTCGAGCACCTGATCCGCAAAATCACCCAGGCCCACAATAAGATCGGTCGGTTTCTCTCCGCAAAGCAGGAGGCCGAATTCAGGGAGCGGGTCAAACAGCAGATGGTGGTCGCCGAGCGGCTGGTCGCCTTGGGCACCATGGCAACGGGCGTGGCCCATGAAATCAACAATCCGCTGGCCATCATCCAGGATGCGGCCGGTTGGCTGCGTCAGATCCTGGCCAAACCGGAAATGGACGCTGTGCCGCGCAGGGCCGATTTTGAAAAGGCCCTGGACCGGATTCACAAGGCCGTTCAGCGGGCGCGTGTCATCACCCACCAGCTTCTGCAGGTCGTCAAGACCCAGAGCACGGAGCTGCCCGATCCGACGCGCATGCGCGAAGTCGGCTTAAAGCAGTTGGTGGAGGAGTCTATCAGCCTGGTGGAGTCCGAAGCCGCTTTAAAGAGGATCGAGATTTCCGTGGAGAGCGCCGAACCGCCCCCCGTCGCCTGGACCGACCCCTATCAGCTGCTCCAGGTACTGCTCAACCTGCTGACCAATTCCATTCAAGCCACCGAGGCCGGCGGCCGGATCATCGTTGCCCTGCGGGCCTCCCTGGAAGAGGCCAAGGTCGAGGTCAAAGACACCGGCAGCGGGATCTCCAAGGAGAACCTGACCCGCATCTTCGAGCCCTTTTTTACCACCAAGGGGGTCGGCCAAGGCACCGGCATGGGGCTTTATGTCTCCTGGGGCATCGTCGCCAAGCTCGGGGGGCTGATCACGGTGGAGAGCCAGGTGGGGCAGGGGACCACCTTCACCATCACGCTGCCGGTAAAAAATTAGCGGAAGGATGGGTCATGGCGGGCAAGGACTTAAATTCAAAGCCTTCTGCCGATGGGCGGAACGAAGAAACAGGAAGGGCGGTCCGTCTCCTGCTCGTGGACGATGAAGAGGCCTATGTCAATGTTTTGTCCAACAGGCTTCGCAAGCGCGGCTTCGATGTGACCAAATCCTACGGCGGCGCCGAGGCGTTTCAGAAAATGCGCCAGGGCGAGTTCGATGTCGCCGTGCTGGATTTGAAGATGGCTGACATGGACGGCATCGAGGTGCTGAAAATACTGAAACTCATGGACCCCCGCATGCAGGTGATCATGTTGACCGGGCATGGATCCGCCGCTGCCTGCAAGCAGGGCCTGGAACTAGGGGCTTTCGACTACCTGATGAAACCCTGTGAGCTGGATGCCCTGGTCAAGAAGATCCTCGAGGCATTCTCCCGCAAAAAGCCCTCCTGACCCATTCTCCGGGCGCCGCGGCCGGCTCTTGGCGGCGCTGAGCCCCTCCCAATCCCAGCCCCAGCGCCGGGGGGTCAGGTCCGGCGCGTGGTGATCTCCCTCATCTGGGCCTCGATGATCTTCTCCTCGTGGCGCCTCTTTTTTGCGGCGGCCTCGGCCACCTTGCTTACCAGCACCTCGATGTCGGATGGCTTCATCAAATAGTCGAAAGCCCCTTTTTTCATCCCGTCGATGGCGGATTCGACCGTCGCGTGCCCGGTGAGCATGATCACTTCCACCAGCGGGTGAACCTTCTTGATCTCCGTCAGGGTTTCGATGCCATCCATGCCCGGCATTTTGACATCCAGGATCACCACCTCGATGCGGGGCTGTTCTTTCAGCTTGGCCAGCGCCTCGGCCCCGCTGTGAGCCGGGATCACTTCCATTTCCCGTTTGGTGAGCCGCTTGATCATGGTCTCGACAAACGGCACCTCGTCATCCACCAGCAGTATTTTCGCTATCGACATGTTCCGCTCTCCTCAGCTCTTGGCTGCCCGTGATCCCAACGGCAGCACGATATGAAAGGTCGTCCCCTTGCCCACCTGGCTTTCCACATCGATCCGGCCGCCCATTTTGTTGATGATGCCGTAGCAGATGGAGAGCCCCAGGCCGGTTCCCTTGCCGACGGGTTTGGTGGTGAAAAACGGGTCGAACAGACGCCCCAGGTTGCTGGCTGGGATCCCCGGCCCGGTGTCCGCGATGGATAGGCGGATGGTATCCTCTTCGGTACGGCTGGTAAGGGTGATGCAGCCTCCGGTCTTCTCCATGGCATCCACCGCGTTGTTGAAGATGTTCATCAAAACCTGCTGCATCTCGGTGGCCGAGGTCTCGATCTGCGGCAGCTGCGGGTGCAGGTCCAACTGCACCTCCACGTTGGCGTAGCGCGATTTCTGGGACAACAGGCCCACCACTTCCGTCACCAGATCGTTCAGCTGCAGGGTCTGCACGCGCGAGTCGGTCTTGCGGGCAAAGCTCAGCAGCTTGTGCGTGATCTCCTTGCAGCGGCGTCCCTGGGTCTCGATCTGCTGCAGGGCGCGCTTGGATTCCTGGAGGTTGTCCTCCTTATCCAGCCCCTCGCTCATGAGGTCCTGGATCCAGCCGGCCTCTTCCACCATGATGGCCACGGGGTTGTTGATCTCGTGGGCGATGCCGGCAGCCAGCTCGCCCACCGAGGCCAGCTTGCCGGTCTCGATGACCTGCTGGTTCATCAGCTCCTTTTCGAAATTGAGCTTGGCGATGCGCTTGACCATTCGGCCGGACATAATGACGGCCATGCCGATGATGGCGAAGGCGCCGATGAAGGCGATCAGGCCCGCCATCTTCTGAGTGTCTTTGAGCTTGGCGAATGCATCCGCCATCTCCTGCTGGAAGATCAGCAGCCACTCGTTGTTCTTGAGGAAGGCGGCGACGATGATGAATTTCTCACCGCGCTCTCCGATCTTCTCCACGGAGAAGATGGAGCTGGTTTGGGTGTAGCGGTCGATATAGCCTTCGAGAAAGTGAGTCTCCCCCTTCTCCATGAAGTGGATGCCGTCGGAGGGATGCTTGGCCGCCAGGGCTTCTTCGCCTTTTTTGAACAGGTTCAGGTATTGCTGTTTGCTCAGCTTGGGTTCACCTCCCGGTGGGCGGGTTTGAAATTCACCGCTGCGGTTGAGGATGAAGGCGGTCCCGGTCTTTCCCAGCGTAAGGTTTTCGACCAGGAGGTTGAACGCCACAAAGTCGATGGTGGCCCTGAGCAGCCATTCGGAGCCCTCCCACTGCCGCTTGACCGTCACGATGAAGTGGGGGTGCCCCCGCAGGCCCAGGAAGACGTCACTGATGAACCCCGGGCGCTTGATGGCCGTTTGGAACCACTCCGCGTTGCTGTAGTCGGCCCGCAGCAGCTCGAAGGGACCGGCATAGGAGACTTGCCGGCCGTTTTGATCGATTAGGCCCAGGTCCACGAAGACATAGCTGTACTCCTCCTGCAGCACCTTCAGCCGCTGCTGCAGAAAATCCTTGTCCTGCAGCTGGCTCAAATCGAAGCTTCGGAACAGATGGCTGATGTCGTTCAGGCGTTGTTTGAGAAAATAGTCGATGTTCTGCTTGTGCTTGAGGACCAGCTCTCCTAAGTGGGCGTTGACCATTTGGTTGGAGAAGATGTCGAACTGGTAGAGGATGATCCCGCTCACCAGCACCATCGACCCCAGGGACACCATCACGACGATGATGGCCATCCTGAAACGCAGACCGGCATATTGGGTCTGTCGGACGTCGGGTTTGGATTTATCCGCGCTCATACGCCTATCCCTCGGAAGTCTCTTGCCGTCAGTCGCCTGCCGCGAACGGCGCAAAGCTCCCCTCAGGGGTGGATATCGATCGTGGGGTATAACCCCTTCAGCTCCCCCTCCGGGTAGGGTTGGATCAGATTGAAGGAGATGTCCTGGCTCTGCTGGGCGTGGCCCCGTTGGGCGGCGCCGTCGCAGTAGGCCCCGTTGGCCTCCAGGATGTGTTCGATGCGGTGCTTGAAGCCGTCCACGAAAAGCCGGCCGTCGCCCTTGAAACGCATCGCCCCCAGCGTCAACTCCCCGGAGAGGGCGGATAGCCTCGCCAGCGGCAGGCTGTTAGCGGCCACGTCCTGCGGGTTGCGGATGAACCCCCACACCAGGTGTTCCTCCGGGATGCGGACCGCCGCATCCAGATCGATGATCGTGTGGGGCATCACGATGCAGCCGGCGCCGATTGTCAGGCGCTGGTTGGCCGAGCCCTGCAGAAAGGAGTTGAACCCCACGAACACCTTTGTCCCGAGGTCGGCATGAATGATCTTGGCGCCGTGGGCGGTGACATTGTTTCCGTTCAGACGGGAGTGCAGGATGTAGCAGTTTTCCTGGGCATTGGCGCCGTCGCCCAGCCAGCTGTTTTCGACATAGGCTCGTTGGGCGACCAGGACATTGCGGCCGATCTGGGTCTTGGGCTTGATGACCGCATAGCGGTTGAGTGAGGCTCCGGGCGGCATGGAGAACGGGCTCTCGAGGTTGACGACATCGAAGATGCGCTGGTAGTCCCCCTTGCGCCGGTCGATGAACGCCATGAAGATGCCCTCGGGCGGTGAGCCGGGCCCGAAGCGGACATAGCGCTGAAGCATTTCCGGGGGGTGGCGGAAGGCAAAGTCGAAGCGGTCGCCGCTTCTGACCCAAACGGTTCCGGCAGGCACCTGCCGGTGGGACAGCTCACCGGCCTGGACATAGGCGTACTCCCCGATAACGCAGTCATGCACGGTCGTGAGGTCTACCGTGCTGAAGGGGCCCATGAAGCAGCCCTCCACGACCGAACCGTGGATGTTGGCGAAATGGGTGGAGACCGTGTTCTGGATGATGAAATCCTCCGGGTGCTCGGGGTCGTGGGAGTTGTTGTGCACCAGGGTTTTGATCAGAAAGCTGTCCTTGACGCGGATGGTTTCGTCCTCCTGCAGCGGGATCTTGAACCCCTCCGTGGAGAAAACGTCGCCCTTGCGCTTGAGCTCATCGCCGCGGATGTCGGTCTTATACAAAATGGAGTCGGTCACGTGGCATTTGCCCAGGAAATAGCTGCCCGAGAGATTGGAGCGGCTGAAATGGAAATTGAGCGGGTGGTGGGGCGTGATGCCGTAGAAGGCATAGAACTTGACCAGCTGCTGCCAGGGCACGAGGCCCCTGACATAAGGCCCCACGTCGAACAGGGGCTCGCGCAGGTTGACGTTGACGCGCTGGATGATTCGCTCCAGTAGCTCGTTCAGTCGCTTCATGATCGCTCCTCTTTTCGGGAAGCTACCCGCCCAGGTAGACCGGCATCCCCATCAGCGGCCAGACCAGTATGATGAACAACCCGAGCACGGCCATCAGCAGAATGCTGGCGGGGATGCCCGAGGTGAAGAACTCCCCGCTCGTGAACTGCCCGGAGTTGTAGGCGATTGCATTGGGAGCGGCGCCTACCAGCAGCAAAAACGGCATGCCGGCCGTGGTCAGGGCCGCAAAGAGGATTACCTCGGGCGCGACCCCCAGGTAGGGGGCCACCACGAGAGCCACCGGCAGCGAGATGGCGATGGCGGCGACGTTCATGATGAAGTTGGTCATCACTAGGATGAAGAATGCCATGGCCATGACGAAGATGAACCAGTGGGCGTTTTTGAAGAACCCGAGCCAGTTGACGGCCAGCCACTCGGCCGCGCCGGTCTGCCAGAGGCAGAAGCCGATGCTCATGGCCCCGGCGAACAGCAGCACGATGTTCCAGGGGATGAGCTCCAGGTCGCCGATGTCCAGGATATTGAAGACGAAGAACATGATGGTGGCCACGAGCAGGACGGCCGATTTGTTGAAGGGCTGCAGGGCCGGTATGAATGATTGCATGGAGAGAAACAATACCGTGAGAAACACGATCAGGGCCGCCCCCAATTCTTTGCGCGACAGGGCGCCCATCTCGTCGTTGAGCTGCTTGGCCTTCTGCCTCAAGCCGGGGATCCGGTCCTGCTCGGGTCGGAAGAGCAGTCGGATGAATAGCCACAGCAGAAACACCATGAGCCATCCGAGAGGCGCCATGTAGTAGCTGAGCTCGAAGAAGGAGACCTCCTTGCCGGCGATCTGCTTGAAGAAACCGAGGGCCACGATGCCGCGGGCCGCACCCAGCAGGGTGATGATGCTGCCGGCCCCGGCCACGAAGGCCATGCCGATGAAGAGCCCCTTGCCGAAGCGGGTGGGTTTGCTGTCGGTGGTGTAGAGGGAGTAGATCGAGAGCAGGAGCGGGTACATGGTGGCCGCCACCGCCGTGTGGGCCATGATGTGGGTCAACAGCGCGGTGACCACGAAACAGCCTAAGTAGATCCGGCTGGTGCTCTCGCCTACGATCATGAGCATCTTGTAGGCCAGGCGCTTGGTCAGCCCGACCTTGGTGAAGACCATGCCGATGGTCAGAGAGCCGAAGATGAAGAGGACCGAGGGGTCCATGAAATCCTTGAAGGCATCGCTCGCCGGCCGGATGAAGAAGAGGGCCTGGATCACCCCGATCAAAAGGCCGGTGACGCCGATGGGCAGCACCTCGAACACCCAGAAGGTCCCGGCCAGCAGAAACAGCGCCAAGGCCCCTTTGGCCTGCTGGCTCAGCACGAAGTGTTTGCCGTTTGGGTCGATGGCATCGGGCCAGGGGGGCGAGTAGTAGACCACAAAGAACAGTGTGAGCCCGATACTGATAAACAACCAGCGTTTCCAGTCGAAAGCGATCGTGAGTGCCCCTTCAGATTGCGTCATGAAAAAACCCTCCCTAACCATCCATCGATTCTCAGGGTAACTGCTTAGAAGTGGTCGGCATCAGAATTCCTGCCTAACCGATTTGTTGCGGCAAATTTTAGTTTTTCTATCGCAAAAACCCGCGGCAGGCAACGGATATTTACCGGCCCATGCGTGCGGTGGATCGTTCCAACTTGAAAGCATCCAAACGGTAATGTTATGTAGCCAATAGCGTTGCACGCCGCCTGCGGCAGCGCTTTGTCTGCGAGTAAGTTCAGATTTTGTGGGAGTGGCTTCCAGCCGCGATTTTATCGCGGTCCCGCCGCAGCGGGACTCCCACCAACAAAAGCCTGACATACTTGGGAGGGGGATTCCATGACCCGGAAAGAGACCATCCTGCACGTCGCCACAAAGCTTTTTTCTGAAAAAGGCTATCGCACTACCACGATTGCCGAATTGGCGGAGCACACCGGGGTCGCCGAAGGCACCATTTTTTATCATTTTAAAACCAAGGAAGGGCTGTTCCTGGCCATCCTCGAAAACATCCGACAGACGCTGATTGGTGAGTTCAAGAGCTTTTTCAGGGAAAAAACATTTGATTCGGGGATCGAGATGCTGGAGGGCAGCATCTTTTTTTACCTTTACCTGGTCGGGACCAAAGAGGAGCTCTTCCTGATCCTGCACCGTTACGACGCCTACGAACTGGCCCAGGTGACGCCCGTCTTCCGCAAGAATTTTTCGGCAATTTACAACTTCATTTTAGACACGTTCGAAAGGGCCATCCAGCGGGGCCAGCAGGACGGGTCCATCGAAGATCTTCCGGCCGGGAAAACCGCTTTCATTGTTTTTGCGCTGGTCGACGGTATTGCCAGGCTCAAGACGTTCAACCTGTATGATTCGAGCACTCTCTTCGAGCAGTTGATCCTGAGCTGCCGCCGCATGCTGCAGAAGACCCCCGCCGTTAAGTAGTGCCCATCCATAAACGGCATCTTTCGTCCCAAGCCTGCGTTCTCGCTCTTCGCAATCCTCGGCGTAGCCGCACTAAACCTCCGGTTGCGAAATCGCTGCGGCCTTCGCCTGGACCGCAATCCACCATTTCTGGATGTACACTGAGTAATTTAAGTTCCTTATGGGCAAGAAAATTTTGCTGAAAAATTTTCTTGACAGCGAAAAAGTGCTCAAGTATTATACTGAGTACTCACTCAGTTTATTTGAGGTTGTTTTGGGGAAACTTCGATTATTCAAAAGCTTTCGGTTTTCCCGCCAAAAGGGGAAGGTGGAATGATGGTGCATGAACTCAACATCTTGCTGGTGGACGACGAAGCCGAGTTCATCTCGAGCCTTGCGGAAAGGCTATCCCTGAGGGGCTTCAAAACCCTGGTGGCAACGGACGGGCCCGGGGCTCTCGAATTGATCAAGAGGGAAGCTTTCCACGCAGTGGTATTGGACGTCATGATGCCCGGCATGGATGGTCTGCAGACCCTTAACGAGATCAAAAAAATCGATGCGGCGGTTGAGGTCATTCTGCTGACGGGGCACACGAGCTTGGAGGCCGCACTGGAGGGGATTCAAGCCGGGGCTTTCGATTACCTGGTAAAACCGGTCGATGTCGACGAATTGGCGTTCAGGCTGCAGGACGCATGTGAAAAACGAAGGTTGCAGATCAAGCAGGCCACGAATTCCGCCACGTAGGATTTTTGGTAGGCACCCATACCACTAACCACAAAAGGAGACGGAAAATGGGGTTCTTCAAACAGCTGGGCCGATTCATGATGCATGGCGCCGAGGCCCACGCCAAATGGGAAATTGCGGTTTCCCTGGAAATTCTCCACAGCCGAAAGCGCATGTTGATCCTGATGCTGCTGCTGATCCCCCTGCTTTTGGGCGGGATCGCCTTTGCAGATCAGATCCAAGAGGCGCTTCCCGATGTCCTCGGGGGCAAAAAAGCCTACAGCCCGTCGTTTTATTCCATCGGCATATTTATCGTTTCCATTCTGATTGGAATGGGTGCCGGGCTGATCACCGGATGCATCGGCGCGGGAGGGGGCTTCATCATCGCTCCGGCCCTGATGAGTGCCGGCATCAAGGGCATCCTGGCGGTGGGGACGGATTTGTTCCATATTTTCGCCAAGGCCATCATGGGCAGCGTGATTCACCGCAAACTGGGAAATGTATCCGTGCCGCTGGCGCTGGTGTTTCTCATCGGCGCGATCATCGGCGCCACCGCCGGCGGCATGATCAACCGCTTTTTCTACGAAATGAACCCCGTCCTGAGCGACGCCTTCATCACCATCGTCTATTCCCTGATGCTTGGGTTCCTGGGGACCTACGCTATGCTGGACTACCTGAAGGCCCGTAAACGGACGAAACAGCAGGAGGCGTCGGTCCCGGACACGGGGGCCCACGGCCAACGGGACGAGGGCACCGAGATGGGCAACCTGCCCCGTTCCATCCAGGCGGTCAAAATCCCGCCCATGGTGCGTTTCGATCACGACTTCACGCCCGGCGGGCGGGCGATCTCCTGGGTGTTCCTTGTGGCCAGCGGTGCCCTGGTGGGGCTGGCGGCCGGCATCATGGGTGTCGGCGGCGGGTTTCTCACCTTCCCCATCTTTGTATACGTTTTAGGCGTTTCGTCGATGACAACGGTGGGGACGGATATTTTCCAGATCATCTTCACCGCCGGCTATGCCGCCATCACCCAGTATGCTATTTACGGTTTCATCTTTTACACCCTGGCCATGGGGATGCTGATCGGGTCGTTGGTCGGGATTCAGATCGGGGCCATCGTCACCAAGGTCGTCAAGGGCATCACTATCCGGGGCTTTTATGCCATGTCGGTTTTGGCCGGGTTCGTGAACCGGATTTTCGCCCTGCCGGCCAAGCTCTCCGAAATGGAGCTCATCCCCCTCTCCAAATCCGCGGCCCACACCCTGGAGGTGATCGGCATCTGGGCGTTTTTCGTCATCATCGGCGGGTTCGGGGTCTGGGTGGTGGGTACCTTTTTCGCCAACCTGGGGGTGCTTAGAAAAGAGGAGAAAGGCCAATGAGCTCTCAAAAACAAAACATGTTCAAAGGGATAGCGCTGATAGTCAGCTTTACGGTGGTTCTGGTTTTGCTGTTTCTTCCCCTTTTCAACGGCCACAACGCACTCGAGTTTTTGGACAACCTCTACAACTCCATTTCGAAGGGATCAGCCAACTACCTGCCGAGCGTCAAAGCGGACGTCCAACGATTTCAATCGAACTCAATCGATGTCACCCTTGCGATGGCTGATGAGAAACAGGCCTCCCAGACCGCGCAATTGATAACCGCCGCGGGCGGCCGCGCCCGGGCCGATGGAAAGCAGCTCAAGATAGAGGGCGATCTCTCCGGGATTTTATCGAGTGCGATTGCCGACGCCGAAAAAATGTACGCCAACCAGGGCGAGGCTGTCCGGAGCAAGTACGGCTTCGACGAGCGCCGGACCCTGTTCAACTGGTGGAGCGCTTTCAAAGCCATGGATTTCGAGCTCAACAAGCAAAAGCAGTTCAAGGAGGCAAAGCTCGTGGCCTTGGTCCAGAACCGGGCGATCGAGGCGGCCTATAATTATTATGGGATCGAGGCCCAGAGCATTCGGGAGCGCTACGGCATCGTCATCGCCTCGCTGCTCTTTTACGTGGTCTACACTTTGTGGTACGGGTTTGGCGTTTTGTACCTGTTTGAGGGCTTTGGACTCAAACTGGGGCATTAGGGAAGCAAACCATCGACCGTTCCAATTTGATGCAAGATGCTGCGTCTTGTCCGCAACATGCTGGCGGGGTTCAGGGCCCGGAGAGAGTCTTCCCGGGTCCTGGAAACCGACGAAGCGAAGCAGACCGGTTTCAAGCTCCGCTATCTGCTATTCAAACGGATTCTCAATGCCAACGACAAAGTCCTCAACATGATGGCGGAAATGGAAACGGCCCTGCAGGGCAGCCGGCCTTTTGGGATGAGTTTCACACGCTCCCGGTGCGCCCTGATTTCCGCCAATGTCTTTCAAATCATCCAACATCTGAACTCCCTCGCACCGGGTGGGCGCTACCAGGCACTGAACGAACGCTTCAACGAGATCCAGAAACAGTTGGGGGTCCTGCTGGATGCCAGGCCGAAAACCTTCGACGGGGCGCTCGTTTTGAACCTCCACCGGATCGACAAGACCCGCGTGGACGCCGCCGGCGTCAAGATGGCGACCCTGGGGGAGATCGCCCACAAACTCCAGCTGTCCACTCCGCCCGGGTTTGTGATCACATCGGCCGCTTACCACCTCTTCATGGCCCACAACCGGCTCCAGGAGGAGATTGAAAGACGCCTGCAGGCCTATGACACCAGTGACCCGGATCAGGCGCACGAACTGCGGTCCGGTCTGCAGCAATTGGTGATTCAGGCCCCCCTGCCGGATGCCCTGGCCACCGAACTCCACCGGGCGGTGGAGGCGTTGGCCTCCACCGGGAATCGATTGACCTTGGCGGTGCGCAGCAGCGCCGTGAACGAAGACACGCGTGAGGCCTCGTTTGCCGGGCAATACCGGTCGCTGTTGAACGTGAGCCCGAAACACCTGCCGCAGGCCTACAAAGAGGTCGTCGCCTCAAAATACACGCAGACGGCCATGTCCTACCGCTTCCATCGCGGGTTGCGCGACCAGGACGTGGTCATGTGCGTCGGGTGCCTCCAAATGGTGGATGCGGTTTGCGGAGGGGTCGTCTACACCCGCGATCCACTCAACCCTGCGGAGGAATCGATCCTGATCAATGCGGTGTGGGGGCTTCCCGGCCTGGTGGTGGACGGACGCTCGAGCGCGGATCACTTCGTGGTGTCGCGGACAAAACCGCTGAAGCTCCTCGCGAAGGAGATCACCCGAAAAGAGCTGAAGTACCTCTGCCTCGACGAGGAAGGCATCCGTCGGTACCCTCTGGAGGATCAAGAGAGCCTTCAGGCCTCGTTAAGCGATGTCCAGGCCCTGGAAATCGGGCGGCTGGCGCTTGAGCTCGAGACCTATTTCGGAGAACCCCAGGACATCGAATGGGCCATCGATGGTGACGGCCGCATCACCCTTCTGCAGTGCCGGTCCCTGCAAATGTTCCCACAGGCCGGTCGTGAACCCGAAGCGGCGGAGCCGGTAGACCCCCGCCACCCGGTGCTCTTGCAGGGAGGGGTTGCAGTCAGCCCCGGCGCGGCCGCCGGGCCGGTCCATCTGTTGAAAAAAGAGGTGGACAAGCTCCAATTCAAACCAGGCAGTGTCATGGTCATCAGCCAGTCCCTGCCGGGATATGCCAGCCTGCTGGATCGGGCCGCGGCGGTGATTGCCGAACACGGCAGCCTGAGCAGCCACCTGGCCAACGTGGCCCGCGAGTATGGGGTGCCGGCTCTTTTCGGCGTCAGCGGCGCACTCGCGCAGTTAGAGTCGGGCCAGGTGGTTACCGTGGATTCCATGGGCCGTCGGGTTTATGCCGGCGCCGTCGAACGCCTCTCCCGAAGGGTCAGGCCGCCCAGCCAATTGATGGCCGGCACGCCTGTTCACGATACGCTCAAAAGCGTCTCGACCCTCATCCTGCCCTTGAACCTGCTGGATCCGGACGCGGTTGACTTCCGGCCGGGGTCTTGCCGAACCTTTCACGACATCATTCGCTTTTGCCACGAGAGTGCGGTGAGGGAGATGTTTCAGTTCGGCCGGGAGAATGAGTTCCCGCAACGCGCCAGCAAACAGCTCCTGGTCGACGTGCCCTTGAAATGGTGGGTGCTGAACCTCGATGACGGGTTTCGGGAAGAGGTCGACGGCCGCCATGTCAAACTGGACAACATCGTTTCCATCCCCATGCGGGCCCTGTGGGAAGGGATTACGATGGTCCCCTGGCAGGGCCCGCCTCCGATCGACGGCAAAGGCTTTTTGTCCGTCATGTTCGAGGCCACCCGCAACACGGCCCTCTTGCCGGGGATGCAGTCGCGCTACACGGAGCGCAATTATTTCATGATCGCCAAAAACTACTGCAGCTTGACCACGCGCTTCGGGTTCCATTTTGCCTCCGTAGAAAGCTGCGTCAGCGAGCGGGTGCCGGAAAACTACATTCTTTTCCGTTTCAAGGGCGGTGCCGCAGACGATCTGCGCAGGCATCGCAGGGTGACGTTGATCGGCGACGTGCTGGGAGATCACGACTTCACTGTTTCGGTCACCGATGACGTCCTGAGGGCCCGTTTCGAAGACTACCCCATGGAGGTGATGCAGCACCGCCTCAAAATTCTGGGCTACCTCATCATGCACACACGGCAGCTGGACATGGTCATGGCCAACGACGCCATGGTCAACCACTATCGCAACAAGTTGAAGACGGCGATCGCCGACCTATCGAGCCTGGAAAGCCAGGTGCGCCCATGAGCGTTGTTTCGGTCTTCAGCGGATCGTTTTGCGGGGAAGAGGCGTTTATCAAGGCGATGCTTGCTGAAACGGGCTACAGGCTCATAGACGACGAGATGCTGGTTTTGCGCGCCAACGGCCTCTCCTCGCTTTCGCCCGACCTGTTGCGGCGCTCGTTTTCAGCCAAACCGTCGGTGTTCAACCCCTTCACGCGTGAGCGGGAACGTTGCCTCACGTGGTTGAAGCTGGCGCTGGCCGAGTACTTGCAGGAGACGGGATTCCTGCTCCACGGTTTTGCCGCGCACCTGGTGCCGGCCTCCATTCGCCATGTGCTTCGAATCGGCCTGATTGCCGACATGGCCCATCGGGTCGAGGCCGCCTCCGCACAACTCGGCATCGGCCACGAGGCGGCTGCCGGGCGCATTCGGGAGTTGGACCGCGACCAGACCTCCTGGGTGCAAGCCTTCCATCCCGGTTCGGATCCCTGGGCCCCGGCTCTTTATGACATCCTGCTGCCCGGGCATAAAATCGATGCGCGGGAGGCTGCGGACCTGGTCATGCGCAGCCTGGGCACAGAGGCTGTCCGGGCCTCCGACTCTTCCCTTCGGGCGACTCGGGAGTTTCTGTCGGCGGCCCGAATTCAGGCGGCGCTTGTTGCGGAAGGGCATTTTGTGACGGTCACGGTTCAGGCGGGTGCTGCCGTCCTCACTGTCGATCGTCCCGTTTTGATGCAGGAGCGTTTGGAGGCAGAACTCAAGGCCGTCGTCCGGGCCGCGACCGATATCGCCGATGTCGAGGTGCGCATCCGGCCTGCGGTGCAGCAGAGCCCTGCCTACACTCAGTACAGCCCCGATCGCATGTCGAAGGTGCTGCTGGTGGACGACGAGCGGGAATTTGTCCAAACCCTTTCCGAACGGCTGGGCATGCGGGACATCGGTTCCGCCGCCGCCTTCGACGGCGAGAGCGCCTTGGAGTTGGTGCGCGACGACGAGCCCGAGGTCATGCTCCTGGATCTGCGGATGCCCGGGATAGACGGCATCGAGGTCCTCAAGCGGGTCAAAGCCGAGCACCCGCAGATCGAAGTGGTGATTCTGACCGGGCACGGGACGGACGTGGACCGGAAACAGTGCTTGCAGATGGGTGCCTTCGCCTACCTGGAAAAGCCGGTGGATATCGATGTGTTAAGCGACACCTTGAAAAGAGCCAACGAGAAAATGCGGGCCAATGTCCGCAAGCTGAAGGCCTGAACGCGCTCGGCGCGTTATTTCCGGAGAAGGCCCCTTGAATTTGCGTTCGCTCAGCAAAAGCGATGCCGAGAGTCGAGACCATGTCTGTTTTGCAATGGCTTAAGCCCCGGTTTTGGGACCATCACGACGCAGCGTCGGGTGCCGACAAGCACTCGTTCAATCTCCGCCGCATCTGGTATCTGAGCGTGCTTTTGACCGCGGGAGCCGCGTTGATCCCGCTGTGCCTCCTGGCGGCGATCGACTATCAGGTGACGCAGAAAGCCATCGAATCGGAAAATGTGTTGCGCATATCGCGCCTGGTTTCCAATACCCGGCGCTCGCTCGCCTTCCTGCTCATCGAGCGTCGGCATGCCCTGCAGTTCCTGGTTCGCGACAACCCCCTGGAAGAGTTGAAAACCCCGGGGCGCCTGGGCGAGATGCTGAAGAACCTGCAGGAGAGCTTCGGAGGTTTTACGGATCTTGGGATCATCGACGCCCAGGGGCGGCAGATCAGCTACAACGGCCCCTTTGACCTGGCGAACCTGGACTACAGCCACCAGGCATGGTTTGCCGAAGTCGTGCAGCACGGCAGCCACACGAGCGATGTTTTCATGGGATACCGCCAGAGTCCGCACATCGTGATTGCGGTCAAGCACCAGCCGCCGACCGGACCGTTCTACGTGCTGCGGGCCACCCTGGAGGCAGAGCGCTTCCACCGTGAGCTGTTGGGGCTCGAGGCGGGCATCGGCGGCGATCTCTTCATCGTCAACACGGCCGGTGTGTTGCAGACGCCCTCTCGGAATTACGGGCGCCTCCTTGAAAAATTGTCCCTGTCTGTTCCGGAATACTCCGAAACCACGCAGGCGTTTGAGACCAAAAGCCCGGAAGGCGAAACACTGCTCATCGGCTATGCCTACATCGCCCAAACCCCGTTCGTGTTGATGGCGGTGAAGACAAAAGACGATCTGATGCGGCCCTGGTACAAAGCACGCCGCCAGCTCATCATCTATCTGGTGGTCAGCGGCAGCTCCATTCTCCTTGTCGTCCTGGCAGTGCCCACCTACCTGGTCAGCAGGATTCGCGCTGCGGACCGGACCCGGGTGGCGGCGCTGCACCAGGTGGAGTATGCCAATAAAATGGCGTCCATCGGCAGACTGGCGGCTGGCGTGGCCCATGAAATCAACAATCCGCTCGCCATCATCAATGAAAAAGCCGGCTTGGTCAAAGACCTGCTCCAGCAGCAGGAGGACGGAGCGGCCCTGCGCGCCAGGCTGCTGGCCCAGATCGATTCGATCCAGGCGTCGGTCAAGCGCTGCGCCACGATCATCCGGCGGCTTCTGAGCTTTGCCCGCAAGTCGGATGCCACTTTTGAAACCGTCGACCTGAAGAGCGTCATCGAGAGCGTGATCGGGTTCCTGGGCAAGGAGGCCGAATACCGGGGGATCACCACCCAAATCGACATTGCGCCGGATGTGCCGTCGTTCCCAAGCGATCGGGGCAAACTGGAGCAGATTTTCCTCAATCTGGTCAACAACGCGTTTACCGCAATGGCCGACGGCGGCCACCTGACCTTTCAAGGCAGCAGACGATCCGAAGACCGGGTGCAGGTCGCGGTCATCGATGACGGCTGCGGCATTTCGCCCGATGACCTCAAGCATGTATTCGAACCGTTTTTCTCGACCCGCACCAAGCAGGGGGGTACCGGCCTCGGCCTCTCGATCACCTACGGGCTGGCACAGGAGATCGGGGGCTCTATCGATGTCGAAAGCCAGGTCGGCAAAGGGACGCGGTTCACGTTAACCGTGCCGCTCAACCCACCGAACAGGAAAAATGAAAACGCTTAGCGTGTTGCTGGTTGATGACGAAGAAGACCTGGTGGCCACTTTGGCGGAACGCCTGGTCATGAGAGGGGTCGACGCCAAGTGGGCGTCCACTCCCGAAGCGGCATTTGAAATGCTCAAACACCAGCGGTTCGACATCGGTGTCCTGGACATCAAATTGCCGCGTACCAGCGGTATCGAGATCAAACGGAAAATGGAATCCATGGCCCCCGGCATGAAATTCATTTTCATGACCGGCCACGGCTCGGAGAAGGATTTCGAGCAGGGATCGGCCGAGGCCGGCGCGTCGAACTATTTGTTGAAACCGGTGGATATCGAGACCCTGTTAAATAAAATCAGGGAGGTTGCCTGATGGCGGACCGCTCACCCAAGAACGATGGCACCCGAACGGAAGCGACGGCGGCCGGCGCCGGGAACTCCTTGCTGGACTCGGCATCTTCAGGTGGTTTGAGGTTTTTCGGTCGCATTTCGGCGTCCATATCGCATGAACTCAAAAACACCCTGAGCATCATGAATGAGAGCGCCGGGCTGATTGAGGATTTGGCGCTCTTGGCCGAACGAGGGAAGGCGCTCGACGCCTCGCGGGTGAAAAACCTGGGCGCGACCATCAAACGGCAGATCCAGCGTACGGATCAAATCATACGGAACATGAACCGCTTTTCCCACACCGTGGATGAGCCGTTCAAGGAGATCGAACTGGTCGACTTCCTGGAATTCATTCTGACGGTTTCCCGTCGGTTGACGGTCGCCAAAGGGGTCACGGTGGCGTTGCATGCCAGGGATCAGCCCATCATGGTGGTTACCCGGCCCTTTTTTCTTCACGGTCTGATGTGGCGGCTGCTGGAATTTGGGATGCAATGGGCCGGCACATCCAAAGCGCTGACCGTGATGCCGGATAAAAGGGGGTCCGGTATCGTGGTACGGCTTGAAGGAATGGAAACGATTGTGCCCGACGCCGGCCGGGATTTCCCCGCGCCGCCGGATCTGGCGCTCCTTGCCCTGCTGGAGGCGCAGGTAAGAATCGATTTTGAGGAAAAGGCCATGATTCTCGGGATGCCGCAACGAATCGGAAGCGGACTGCCGGGGTGATCTGCAGCGACAACACCCAACAAAGGAGCAATGCCATGTCCATAAAAGTACTCTTGGTGGATGACGAAAAAGAATTTGTGGAGCTGTTGGGGGAACGAATGTCCTCCCGGGGAATGGAGGTGAGTTCTACAACCTCCGCTGCGGACGCCCTGAAAATTGCCGAGGCGCAGGCGTTTGACGCCATCGTTTTAGACTTGATGATGCCCGAGATGGACGGCTTGGAGGTCCTGAAAAACCTGAAAGCGACCCGACCCGAGCTGCAGGTCATCCTGCTGACGGGCCATGGGACCATTGAAAAAGGGGTGGAAGCCATGCGGCTGGGTGCGATGGACTTCGTGGAGAAACCGGCCGACCTGGACACATTGACCGAAAAGATCAAGAAGGCTCAAGCCCGTAAAATGATCTTGGTGGAACGCAAGGTCGAGGAGAAGCTGCGAGACATCCTCGCCACCCGAGGGTGGTGAGGGATATCGCTCCCGCAGACAGCGGACGGGCTGTCCCGTGGCAACCCGTCCGGGGAGAGAGCGGTTCACGACGGATGGCCGCAGGCTGTCACTGCCGTCCTGTGATCGAGGCGACATGCAACGCACGTCTATCCCCCGCATCGGTGCGCTCGGCATCATCGCTCGCAGCGTGTGTGCATCCGCGCTGATTGCGGTTTTTGCATCGGCGGGGTTGGCCCAGGACGGCGCGGAGAAATACGCCCCCGACCGATACGGTTTGGGCGTGACCCTCGGCCACACCTTCGACCCGGTGGGGGATATCGGTTTCCTGATGCTGACCGGCACGGCGCTTTTCGATTACGACAAAGTCTGGCGCCACCCGGCCCCGCGCGACCTGCGCTTCAAGGTGGAGGCGAACCTCGGCGGCTCGTTCACCCCGGACCGGGATCTGATCGCTTCGGCCGGCATGCTGGCGCTCTATCTCATCGAGCCGATCTCAACTCGGGGGGTCACGCCCTATGTCGAGGCCGGGATCGGCGCGATCTACACCCAGCACCGGGTGGAGGAGCAGGGCCTGCATCTCAATTTCAACCCGCAGGTCGGCGTCGGGGCCGAGTTTGCGTCCGCGGAGGGCCCGGCGTATTTCGCCTCCCTGCGGTGGCACCACATTTCAAACGGCGGCTTCGACCGCGAGAACCGCGGGGTCAATTCCATCGTCCTCGTCATCGGCCGCTATCTGTGGTAGGCCGCCGGGAAGGGCGGGCAAAGCGCTTCTCCGGCCGATGGCCTCAACGCGCCGGGTTCCCGCCGCCGCTGTGCACTTCCCCGGCCCGGATCATCACCGGCTTTCCGATGAGTTCCGCGAGCGGCAGGATCGCCAGCCCCTTCTCGCGGATCCCCTGGATGACCCGATCGACCTCGTTTGCCCAGTACGGCAGGAGTGATGAGGGCGTCGGCACAATGTCGTGCAGGAGCACAATGTCGCCCGCCCGAACGCGGCGGAGGATCCTCCCCGACAAATCGCGGACCCGGCGGTTACCGCCGTCGAACGCCCGGCAGCTGAAGTTGACGACAAACATGCGTTTGAGCCGTATCAGCCGCGCGAGCCGCGGGCCGGTGATCCCCATCGGGGGCCGGTAGGCCAGGGCCTCGGCCCCTGCCGCACGGATTGCGGCCTGAGTGGCTTCGATCTCGTGCGCCATCGTTTGCGTCCCTTTGAACGCGGCGAGCATCGGGTGGGTGTAGGAGTGATTGGCCAGGGCGTGGCCCTCGGCCAGGATCCGGGCCGTCAATTCGGGGTAGCGGGACGCCCTGCGGCCGTTCACGAAAAAGGTGGCCGGGGCGCCGTGCGCAGCGAGCAGCCGAAGCAGCACGGGCGTGGTCCGCGGGTCAGGGCCGTCGTCGAAGGTCAAGGCCACCGCCCGCATGGCCGAGGGCCCCCGGCTGATGACCGGAAGGAAGAAGCTGGAAGCCGGCCGGAACGATTCTGCGAGGCACACGAGGATGAAGGCCAAAAGCGGGAGGAGGGCCAGGCGGATGTCGACCGGCGCCAGCACCAGGACGGTCCCGAACGCGCCCAGGCCGGTGCGCTCCCCCACGGTCAAACGCCGCAAGGCCGAAGCGATCATTTTGATTCGATCCCACATGGTCCAACGTCGCGGGCGGGGGTGCTGACCCGGCGGCCGGTCGGCTCGGCCCGCAGCGCCTCAGGCCTTCCTTCCAACCAGCCAGACGAGTTCGCCATGATTTCCCGACGGTTGCGGCGCCTCCGTCAGGAACCCCGAGTCGTCCATTAATTTTTTGAGATCATCCGCCGGCCGGTAATGAACCGGTACGCCGCGCAGCCGCAGGAGCGCGTTCTGGCACCACCACGCCCAAGTGGAGCGCTGGGTCGGTGTCACCGACGCCCTCACGACCAAAAGCCCGCCGGGCTGCAGGCAGGCCTGGAGCCCCGCCAAGGTCGCCGCCAGGTCATCTTCCGCCAGAAAATGGGTCATGTCGATCATCGTGGCCAGATCGGCCGGGCAACCGGGGTCGGGCAGCTCCGGGGCGCGGCCCTGTCGGATGGCGCCCCGCTCTCCCACCGCTATCGAAGCGACCCGGACCCTCTCCGCGCAGGGCTCGATGCCGTAAAGGCGGGCGCGGGAGAACCGTTCGAGGAGCCAGCAGGCCGGCACCCCGTAACCGCTGCCGATATCCAGGATGATCCGGCTCCCGTTGACAGATTGAAGGATCCGAGGCAGCTCCGCAAACATCGGGTCGAATTTCGTTTTAAACCGGGCGAACAGCCGGGGGTAGGCTTCCATCGTCGCGTAGCGTTGCCGCACCCGCTCGTCGACGGTGGCGGCGGTGATCATCTTCGCCCTGCGGCGCCTCTCCAGGCGGTCCAGCCCCGGCGGCAGGATGAGGAAGGCCCCGATCATGGAGTAGGCGACCCCCAGGAAGGCGGTGACCCCGGTGCTCTTGAGCACGGAGTGGTCGGCCAGCCACATGGCCCCGAAGCCGAACAGGGTCGTTGCCGCCGACAGAAAGACGATCAACCGGATCCGGCCGAACGCCGGGTGGCGCACCGTGCCGTAGCGCTGAAAGGAGCGGACGAAAAATATCGAGTAGTCGATCCCGACCCCGAAGACGATGATCGAGAGCATCAGCCCGGGGATGTCCAACGCATGCCCCATGAGCTTCATCGTCCCCAGGGTGCCGATGAACGCGAACGCCAGCGGCGCCATGCACGCCAGGGTGAGCGGCACATCCACCGTGAAAAGAGCCACCAGGATCACCGCGCAGACGACGTTGATGATGAAAAAGGTGACCGCGGCATCGAAGAGCAGCGCCCCCAGGCTCTCCGCGAAATGCTGTGGGTCGAAGAGCCGGGCGAGGGGGCGATAGGCGTCGTAAAACGCCCCGGCATCGTAGGACGGCCCGGTCGTCAACGTGGACACATGGATCCACTTGGAGCCGTCCGCGCTTTGGGCGAGGCCTAATACGGCCGGGTATCGTTGGAGCAGGCGCGTCTCCCCCGCCGGTGGGGCGGTGGCGCGCGTCAGTTCGTAAAACGCCGCGAAGGCTTCGTCGGCAAAACCCAAGGGCCCGGTAACCTTCTGGATCTCTCTTTTGACGCTCTCGGCGGCCCCCCCGTCCCAGAACTCGCGCCAGGCGGCATGGTTCTTCTGCCGCAGGGCTTCCCCCGGGAAAAGCATGGAGGCCACGAACCCGGAAGAGAGCGCCCCCGCCCGCAGGTCCGCCTCGATGCGTTCCAGGACGGCGTCGCCCCGGGCCTGAAGTTCGCCGATCGTCCGGCCTTCGGTCAGCAGATGCACCTTGTTGAAGATGCCGCCCCAGACCTGCGTGAGCCGTTCCTCGGCCGCCAGGGTATCCGCCCCCACCGTGTTCATGGCCTGCAGGCTCACGTTGAAAACCGGCTTGGCGAAGAAGAGCATGATTGCGGCAAACGCGGCGGCGGCCCAGAGCCCCCGGCGGCCCGTGCCGGCAATGGCGTCCACGGCGTTCTGCAGGTGGTGCGAGGGCTCGCCGCCGGGAGGCAGCACCGGGAAGACCCGGGGGAACACCGTGTGCACGATCAGAAAACAGAACCCCAGCCCCAGCATCGTGAACTGCCCCAGCTGGACGAAGACCGGAAAAGAGCTGAAGCACAGGGTCCCGAACGCGGCCACGGTGGTCAGCATCGCCAGCAGCCCCATCCCGCGCACCTCCCGGGAGACTTCCCTGCCGTAGGTGGGTTGCGGCCGGTCGAGGAAAAGAAGATAGGCGAGTCCCTGGTCGACGGAAAAGGAGATGATCGCCCCGCCGAAGCCGAGGACCATGATCGAGATCGATTCGTGAAAGAGCGAGAAGACGAAATAGGCGAGCATGGTCCCGGCAATGGACGGCAGCAGCGAGAAGAGGCCGACGACCGGCCGGCAGAACGCGAAGAAGAGCAGCACGGCGATCCCGACGGTGGACAAGGACACCGCGAGCCCGATGTCCTTTTTGATGATCCGCTGGTTGTCCAACGCGGCCCGGTAGGCGCCGACGGCGGTGAGCGTCACGGGCCCGCCCGCTTGCCCGAATTCCCGGTTTGCCTCCTCCGCGAGCCGGTTCAAGAGCGCGGTGATCGCGGCCGCGACTTCCGTGTCGGTGCTCGAGGCCGCTGGGCTCGCCAGCAGCAGGAGATGGCGGCTGTCGGCGGAAACGAGATGCCCGTGATGGATCCGGGCGCCGCCCGCCGGGGCGAGCTGCGACATCCTCGAAAGGACCAGACCCCTGAGGTTCAGCGGGTCCCTGGCAATCAGCGCCTCCTGGCCGATGCCCTCTAGTCCCAGCAGGCTCGATTGGACCTGTTCCAGCTGCGATTTGATCGCATGCGGCCTCAGCATGGGGAGCACGCGCCCCTGCAGCTCCTCGGCTGAAAAGAGCACCGGCAGGTTTGCGGTGACGTGCTCCAGCAGCTCGGGCATCAGCCCCTGGATGTCGGCCATGCCGACGCCCTGAAACAACCCGCTCTCCTTGAGCCGGGCCTCCACCCGGGTGCCGCACGCGACCAAGGTCTCCAGGTCGGGTGTCTGCAACGCGATGTCGACCGCCACGTGGTTTTGCATGGGGTGGTTGTGGAGCACGTAGGCCGCATCGGATATCACCGGGTCGTTTCGGGGCAGGGCGGCGAGGATGTCGGTGTCGACCTCCAAGCGGTGCAGGCCGACCCCGAAAAAGACGGCTGTGACCGCCAGGGTCGCTGCCAGAAAGCGCCAATTCAAGGGCAATCTACGAATGCCGTGCTGCGTGTCCGCCATGTGCCGCCCGGGTCCTTCCATCACCGCCACACGATCAGCGCCACGAGGAGCGCTGCCAGGACCAGGTGGGCCCCGATGACCGCCCCCTGGTGTCGGTGGTACCACTCGTCCATCTTCTGGATCCTGATAAGCCCTCCGCACAGCCGGCGGAACCGATCGAGTCTCCGGCGGCGCTCGTTGTCGCTGGGGGAGCTGCTTTGAAAGGCAAACGACGGGTAGGCCGCATAGGTCTCTCCGGCTTGAGCGCTCAACAGCGCATCGTAGGGCAGGCCGCACCGCGGGACGCCCAGCAGGGTTTCGGCAAACCCCCGGCGCACGGCGTAGGCATGCGTCAGGCTGCGATAGGACACCTTCCGCACCGCGGGGTTTTGTGTCCTCCGGCTTCCGGCAGAGAGGCAGCCGAAGAAAAACAGGTCCCAGGCGGCATGGGTGGCGAGGAAATCGACGCAGCCGGCCAGGACCCGGGGGCTGAAGCGGTCGAAGACGATATCGTCCTCGAACAGGGAGATGACCCGGGCGCCCGCGCGAACCCCCCTGCGAAAGCATTCCATGTGGGATTCGTAAATGCCCTGCTCGGGGTCGGTGGGGTGCTTGCGGACGATGACGAACTCGACCCGGCCGGTCAAACCGACGGCGTCGAACTGCCGGCGGGCCTCCAACCGGCGGTCCCCGCGCTCCTCGACCGAGATGCAGTAGATCCGGTCGAAGTGCGCCCAGAGGCCGGTCAGCGTTTTATCTCTCGTTTGGTTGTCCACGTCGGAAGCGGTCCCGGCCCCTGCTGATGCCGCCCCGTAACGGGGCTGTTGCATTCCGGAAAATACGGTTCGAGGCAAGTTGGATACCAGTTTCGCATGGCGTTTTCAACCCGGTTCGCCCGCCGGCGCAACCCACTTGATCAGCGGGCCGGAGTTGGCGTAACATCCGCCACGGCAAACAGGTCGCCCCCCCGCGCAGCTGAGACAGCCGTTGGGGGCAGGGCCTCAACGGGCACCCCCAGGGAAACGACCGGCGAATGGTATCGAACGTCATCCGCAAAATCGGCAGAACGCCCTATGTGCGCAAGGCCATCGAGGAGCGGGCGGACCTGAGCGCCTTCAAAAAGCGGCCGACCGCACGGATCCTGGCCGGTGTGTTTCTCATCGGCTTCAGCTACCTCATCGGGTGGCCGGCAGTGGGCGCCCTGGGGGTTCTGGCCGTCTACCTGGATGAGCCCCTGGTGGTCGTGATCGGCGGCCCCTTGACGTATGGGCTTTCGCATCTGGTCTTCATGGCGGGGATGGTTCTTTCGGGGGCCGAGTACAGCGCCATTTTCCTGCGGTGGGCGACCCGCGTGGTCATGGAGAAATTGATGAAGCGATACGCCTGACCCGCGCGGCGGAGCGCGGTCGGGTTTCAACGGCGTGGGTGGGATTTGAAAAAGGCCCAGATCGTCTCGGCGGCGTCGAATTCCCGCAGCGGGTCGTCATCCGCCAGGGCGCGCGTGAAGGCGCCCCCCGGCCAGACGTGGCCCCAGCCCTCGATCAGCAGGAGCGTTACGTCGCTGCCGTTGCGGCAGCCTGCCCAGGTCTTTTCGAGCACCCGGCCGCCGTAAAGCTCCCGGCCGGCCGGCCGGGGGTCGCACCCGTTGCGGCGGACCCAGAAATCAACCGATGCATCGACGGACAGATAGGTGCGGGTCCCCCCCCGATGGAGGCTGACGCCCCCCTCGAAGCGCACGTCGTCGTCGGCCAGCCCGTGCAGGACGATGAGGGGCAGGGGGCGTACGGGCTCCGGGATCCGCCACAGCGGGACGTCCTCGGACGCCCGGCCGCCGATGGAGGCCGCCATGGGGGCCGCGGCCGCCAGCATCTCCCCCCGTTCGGCCGCAAATCGGTAGGCCAACATCCCGCCGTTGGAAAAGCCCGCGATGAAAATCCGGTCCCGGTCGATGGCGAGACGACGGCAGGCGTCCTCGATGCAGGCGGCGATAAACCCCACGTCGTCGAGCCCATCCGCGGCGGCTTTCCCGCAGCAGTGCCCGGCGTTCCAGTGCTGCAGGAACCCCAGGATACCCATCCCGTTCGGGTAAAGGGCGACAAACCCCTCGCGGTCCGCAATCCGGCTGAAGCCCGACACCTGCTCGATCCCCTTGGCCGTATCAAAAGCGCCGTGCAGGACGACAACCAGCGGCCGCGGGGCTCTGTCGGAATATCCGGGCGGGACGTGGACCCGATACGTTCGGCGAAACCCGTTGATCTTGATGTCCACGCGCTGTTGATACGTTTTTGAATCCACCCCATGCTCCTTCGGTAGACTGGCGGTGCATCCGGGGGAGAGCAGGCCCGCGCTCATCAGCAAGAGCAGGGCCCAGCTCAGCCCCGCGCGGCGTTTCGGTTTCACGGCGTTTGCCCCATCGGCTGAAAACATCCAGCACCTCTCGGTTGAAATAGCCCGGTTGCGGCGGCCCCCCCCACCGGGCGACTCCGGGAAAAAACCGATGTGTTCCCGGGGTGGTCGTGCGCACCTACACCAGCGTGATCACGTGCCGCCCGATCGCGTCATGCAGAGCGACAGACGCGTCACGGCCGTCTATTTGATACCGGCTCTGAGCCGAACCGACGGAGATCACCCTAACACGCTGCCACGCATCGGCCAAGCGAATATCCAAGGCCTTGGTGACCGCCTCCTTGATGGACCAGATCCGGACGGCGGTCTCGGCCTCGCCGAGGGGCGATCCCGGAACCAGGGCCTGCTCGGGTTCGCTCATGAAAAGCGATCGGGTTTTCAACACCCGTTCGGAGACCTTTTCGACGTCGACCCCGACGCGTCGGTCGGAGGCGACCGCAATCGCGAATCGATCGTCATGCGACACCGAGCACGAGACGGGCGCTCGGCCACCGGCCAGCGGGCAGCAGGGATGGCTCGGCCGGTCCTCGCAAATGGTCGTTATGGCCCGTGGGGATCGCTGCAGGTCATGGCCCGACAGCCGCCGCGAGATCCGCTTGCAGGCGAGCCGTGCCGCCAGGTAGCTCCGCCGCCGCCGGCCGCTCATCGGTGCCATGCGCCGGCGTTCGGGCTCCGACAGGCTCTTTTCGGCAAAAGGCGCCATGGCCCCCGGTTCGATCATGGAGAGCGCCTTGCACGCGCCGGCAATCCGGGCGGCCGCCTCATCGGGCGCGACCGCCCGGATCCAGCCCGGCGGCTGCAGCCTGCCCCCGCTGACATCGCGCATGCTTACGCCGGTGCAGGTTTCGTGGAGGCCGCCTTCGCGGTTGTAGATCCGCAGATCGAAGATCAGCAGGGCTGGGTTCGTTTGAAGCGGGGCTACGTGGGCGAAATAGGTTTCGCCCGGCCGGGTGGGGGCATGAACCCGGCGCCGGTCGAGCGCCACCGGAAAGGCGACGATGCCGGCAAAACGCTGGCCCCAGGCGCAAGCGGCGTGAAAGGCCGCGTCGAGTGCAAACGGGGACCCCAGCAGGGCCGGCCGCGCGGCCGCGGCATCATCGGCCAAGGGGGTCCGGATCTCTGCGACCACCCCTCCCCGCGCCAGGTGGAGGGCGACGACGTTGCGGTAGGCGGGCCCGAATGCGACCAGGCCCGGGTAGATCGTTTCGCCCGGAATATGCAGGCAGGCGCCTTCCGGCGCAGCGGCCACATCCAGCGGCAGGTTTGGAACGGGGGCCGCCTGGCGCGGCCAGGTCGCCACGGCATGGGTCTTGACGCGCGTCATAGCGGCGTTTTTCGACGGCGTCCGCGTCGCCAGGCTGGCCGTGACATCGCCGTTTGCGTGCAGCACGGCGTCGATGAACGCCGATAAGTGCCCCCGGCCGTGGTTGCAGGGCAAAAACTTGTCGAAGGCGATCCCGCTCATGTCGGCCACAGGGGTTTCCGGGCGGAATTGCGTCACCGCCCGGGCCAGCGCCTCCATGGCCTCGACGGCCGGCAGTACGGCCTGACCGTCAACGCAATGGTCCCTCAAACAGGGCCGCAGCGGCAGATCGATGGGCAGGTGAACGGAGTCGATTACCGTGGAAACACCCTCCATAGGTGAGCCGTTTTTTCATCGATGGCAACGGGAGTTCCCCTGGCGTTGACCGCGCAATGGCGGGTGAACCCCGTGCAGGCAATCGCCCGGGTCTGCTCGTGGGTGACGACGTACTCGAAGCGCAGCCGCACCCGTTCGAGCAGCGCGGGCCGGGTGTAGATGCACATGGGGTCGTCGTAGTGGACCGGGCTGAAATAATCGACGCCGATCTGGATGATCGGGTAGATGGTGCCGCTTTCTTCGATCTCCCTGTAGGAATAGGCCGCATCGCGCATCAGGGAGGCCCGCCCGAACTCGAAGTAGCGCAGGAAGTTGGCGTGATAGACCACCTGGGAGCGGTCGGTGTCGGCGTAGAGGGGGCGCATGCGGCTGCAGTGCCACACGAGCCCCCCGGTTTTGTCCCGGACGTAGAGCCCGGCGGCATCCATAGCTTCGGGGATGAACGGTTTCGGCTTCACCTCATACCCCTCCGAACACGATGCAGCAGTTGGTGCCGCCGAAGCCGAAGGCGTTGGACAGGAAGAACTCGTAGCGCTGCCGGCGCACGGCTCGGGGGACCACGTCGACGTCGGCGAGCTCCGGGTCGGGGATGTGGTTCACGGTCGGCAGGATCAATCCCTGCCGCATCGCCTCGATCCCGAGTGCGGCCTCGATCGCCGCCGCCGCCCCCAGCGTGTGCCCGATCTGGGACTTGTTGGAAGAGACGGGGATCTTCCCGAGGGCCTTGCCGAACACCTCCCGCAGGCACTCGATTTCGACCTTGTCGCCCTTCTGGGTCGAGGTGCCGTGGGCGTTGACGCAGCCGATGTCGCCCGGGGCCAGGCCGGCATCGTCGATGGCCTGCCGGATGGCGCGGACGATGGTGGCGGCGTTGGGCTGCGTGAAGTGGTGGGCGTCGGAGGTCCAGCCGACCCCCAGAACCTCGGCCTTGGGCGCGAGGCCGAACGCCGGGAGCATCGCCTCGGCGGCCAGGACCAGCACCCCGGCCCCTTCGGAGAGCACCATGCCCCGGCGGTCGATGCTGAAGGGCCGCGAGGCCTGAGAGGGGTCGTTGTAGGCGCGGTCCTGGGGGGTGATGTAGGCGGTGGCCAGCATGTTGGCGAACCCTTGCACGATTTCGGGGATGATGCAGGTGTCCACGCCGCCGACCAGGGCGAAGTCGCAATCGCCGTCGCGGATCATCCGCGCGCCGATCCCGATGGCGTGGTTGCCCGAGGCGCAGGCCCCCTGGGGGGAGAAGATCGGTCCGGTGAAGCCCAGCAGCATGCCGGCCTTGCCGGAAGGCAGGTTCGCGCAGAGATTGGGCAGCAGGTAGGGGCTGACCTTCAGCGGCCCCCGGTTCACATAGTTGTCCATCGCCACGCGGAACGCATCGGTGCCGTTCAGGGCGGAGCCGATCAGGCAGGCGGTCCGGGGGCCGGTGTCCCGGTCGATTTCGAGCCCTGCGTTCAGGAGGGCCTCCCGGCAGACGGCCATGGTCAGGAAGACATAGGCCGCATTCCAGTTGGCCGCCTCGCGCGGAGCTGCGAAATCAAGGCGGGTGGGGTCCCAGTCCGGGATCTCGCCGACGATGGCGGAGTTCGCCTCCATGTGAAACCGGGTCAGGCGCCTGAACCCGGCCTCCGCCTTGAGCGCACGCTGCCAGGTGTGCTCGAAGGTCTTGCCCAGCGGGGTTGCCGCCCCGTAGCCGACCACAAAGACGCGTCTGTTCAGCGGAGCTTGCATATCTCAGACGGATGAAAAGCAGGCATCTTCTTTGAAGTTTGAATTTGGCATAACCATCCATCAATTAATCTAATTTTTCACCCATCCCCATGCCGTTGAAAGAGAATGGGACCCTGCCCGCAGCCGTTTTCGCCCCCGGCGGGCTGGGCTCTGAAAAAACGGCGCCCAAGGCCGAGAATCGGTCCTGGGCGCCGTTTGGCGATGCCCCCCACACATGCCGCTGAAAGCCAGGACGGTGGTGGTGTTGTTCCAGCCCCCTCGCGCCTTGCGCTCAAAGTCTGCAAGCTTTAATCAGATCGCTGATTTTACTGAAGACATCCGTCAGCCGCAGTATCCCTACGATATCCGAAGCCCGGGTCACCAAAAGGGACTGGTGGCAGCCCATGACCAGTTGATGCACCGCCTCCTGAAGGGAGGCGTCCTCGGCAATGTGCTCCTTTTCGGTGGGGGTGGCCATGACGTCCTTGACCTTGAAACGTGCCGCCGATTTGCAGATGTCCTCCAGAGGGCTTTTCCATAGCCCGTAATCCTTGATCATCTGGTGGACCTGCTCCGGGTGCACGCCGAAGCGGCTCAGCTCTTTCAGTTCGTCGAGCCCCTTGTATTTGGGTTCGAGGCCCCTGATCAAATCCAACTGGCTCAGTTTCCCCACGATGCGGCGGTCGGCACCGTATACCAGAACGGCCCGATGCCGGTAATTGTTTTGGCTGTATTTTTCGCGCGCCTCTTCCAGCGCGCGCACGGCCTCATAGAGGTCCGCCTCTTCGGACACCGTGGCATACTCCTCCAGCGGGATCATCATCTCCTTGACCACGATCGACTTCATTAGACCCTCCTTTTTCCCGGGTGCGCCCCAAGCCGATAGTGAGCCCATACAGAAAGGGGGTCTTCTTGTCAATACGAGCACGTTTCCATGGCGGGGTCATGGCCGCTAGCGGGCAATGCGCTCGGGAGGGTGCACACGGCCGGCGCCGCTTTTCTGGGGACCTTTATCCGATTCGCCGTAGGACGGCGCATGTGTTGCACCCGCCGAAGCCGAAGGAGTTCTTCAGGACGAACTCCTGTGGCAGGCGCCGGGCCCCTTCTGGCACGCAGTCCAGAACCAGCTCCGGGTCGGGGGAGTAGTTGATCGTGGGCAGGAGGGTGTCTTTGAGCATGCCTTCCGCGGCCAAAAGGGTCTCGATGGCGCTGGAAGCCCCCATGGCGTGGCCGATCATGGACTTGTTGGCCGAAACCGGGGGGACCCTGCCCCCGAACAGCGCCTTGAGCGCCTCGACTTCGACCAGGTCGCCGATTTTCGTGGAGGCCGCGTGGGCGTTCACCGCGGCGATAGCATGCAGGGATATCCCGGCGTTGTCGACACTCTCGGCCATGCAGCGGGCGACCGTTTTCAGGTTAGGCGCGACGAAGTGGCGGGCGTCGGAGGTCATGCCCCAGCCGGCGATTTCGACGCCGGGCTTAAGACCGTGCGCGTGCGCAAAGTCCGAAGTCGTCAGAATGATGGCGGCCGCGCCCTCCGCGATGACGAAACCCCTTCGATCGATCGAGAACGGCCGGCTGGCGGCCTGCGGCGGTTCTTCGGGCCGGCCGGGCTTTTCCTGGAAGGCGGCGTTCATCGTGGCGAAACCGGCGACGATCGGCTCGACCAGGGCGAAGTCGGCCGCGCCGCAGATGGCCACATCGGCTCGCCCGGCATCGAGCAGCAGGCCGCCCACGATCACCGAGGTCAGGCCGGTGGCGCAGGCCGTGATGGTGGCGGTGATGGGGCCGGTCGCCCCGGTCAGCATGGCGATCTTCCCCCCCACCATGTTGATGCAGGCGTTGGGGTTGGCATAGGGCGGCGGCAGCCTGCCCTCGGCGATCAGCCGGCGGTCGGCGGAGAGGACGGCATCCTGGCCTCCGATGGCCGAGCTGAAGGTCACGGCTACGCGCGGTGCGAGCGTAGGAGTGATGGTGATGCCGCTTTCGGCAAGCGCGCGGTGGACGACGAGCAGGGCGTGCTTGAAGATCGGCGAGGGCCAGAGCGCTAGGCTGCGGGGGCTTAAAAAAGGGTAGGGCGCGGCATCGAACTCCGGGACCTCGCCGGCGATTTGAACCGGAAAGCCGGCCGCCGCCGGAAACCGGGTCAGCCGGCCGATCCCGCTTTCGCCCCTGACGGCCCGGCCCCACTGCTCACCGAGGTCCGTCCCGAGCGGGGAGACGGCGTCGTAGCCTACGATCACGTTTTTGTTCGATGCCATCGCCTACCACGGAATGAACTGGTAGAGTTTGGCGAACATTTCGTAGACCTCGATCCAGTTCTGCAGGTCCCGAGGGGTCCGGATGTGATCGCGCTTGTTCACCATCACCCAGCTCATGTGGGCCGCGCCGTCCTTGCAGGTCCCGCAATCCCTGGTCTCGGAGGTGCAGCAGCGGTGCATGGTGTTGAGATCCGACGCCCAGCGGATGAACTCGATCAGCCGCCGGGGGGGCGGGTTGCGCCGGTCCAGGGGCTGGGTGACCGAGGGGCACTCGTTCCAGCCGAAGCGGCGGCCCATCATCGTGCCGGTGGTGATGATCTCGTGGTAGTATTTGGAGGAGATGACGGTTTCCGGGTAGCTCTCCAGCATCGCGTCCATTTCGGCGCGGATCGCTTCGAGCTGCGCGGGTTCCCACGAAAACCCGTTGACCCCCTCGTCGTTGGACAGCAGCTGCATGTGGACCTTCAGCCCCGCGTCCCGGATCTTGCGAACGATCCGGTCGGTCTTGCCGATCTGCCGCGGGGTGATGGTGTAAAGGTAGTAGACATTGAGGTCGCCCGCGTAGTTCCTGCTCGAGATGCTGAAGGTGTCCTTGCCGCGCAGGAGGGTTTCGTCCTGCTCGTCGCCCCACAGGGAGATGCCGAGCATCATGTCCGGGAACCGGTCGCGGGGCACCTTGATGAGCCCGTTGGTCGCGCAGAAGGTGGAGACGCGCTTGTAGAAGGCCTCCACCCGATCGAGGCAGAGCGTGGGCTCCCCGCCGATGAGGATGGCCAGGTTCACGCCGCGTTGCGTTTCCCGGTCGACAAACGCCTCCCACTTGCGGATATCCATCTCCTCGGGTGCAGCCTTGTGCTCGTCCGAGGAGAAGAAAAAACACCCCTTGCAGCGCAGATTGCAACGGTTGGTCACATCGTAGATGGAACTGCGGATGTTGAGCTTCGATATCCGCTTGTAGCGCTCGAGCCATTCCGGGCTCAGCAGCGAGCTGACGGTTCGCATTCCACTGCTCCTTCCCGCCCGGGGCGGTTTTCAGAAAAGCGGATGCCCGGGCGGGGCCACCGGCTCCTCCGCGAGATTGGCCCCCTTCTCGTAGCCCATGACCCAGACGGCCAAATAGGTGTCCGCATAGTCGAGCCACGCCTTGAAGCTCTCCAGGGCGCCGGCGTGGCGAAACATCCGCGCCGTGACGACGGCGCTGCCCGAGGCATAGTGCCGGCAGTCCCGGCAGTCCGTGTCCGGCACGCAGCATGCGGCCGCACGGTCCCAGGAGAGGTCCGCCCGATACTGGCGGAACGATCGGCCGAGACCGACATCGCTCGAGGCGTTCATGCGCGGGTAAGAGCAGCCGTAGAGCTCGTGCAGGCCTAAGGAGTGGGTGTGGGCGACGGCGCTGTAATCGGAAAACAACACCTGCTGCGGATATTTCGCCAGCAACGCCAGCATGGCCTGCCGCGATCTTCGGAGCGAATCCGGCGTGTGCCGCAGGGGCCCCGTGTAGCCCACGGGCGCCGAGAACATGTTGAAGGTCAGGCGGCACCCCTCGGATGCCAGGAGCCGTGCGACCGGCTCGGCTTGGTCGATATTCTCGGCCGTGAAGGTGTAGACGAAGACGGCCCGAGGGTCGCCGCGATAGTTCCGGATCTGCCGCGCGAGCATATGGCCGGCGTTGCGAACACGCACACTTGTCTCATCCGACCCCCACACGGAGATGTGGACCTTGTAGCCGATCGCCTCCGGCAGCCGGACCAGGCCGTTGGTGGCGATCGCCCCCAGGGGCATTTCCTGATAGCAGACCGCGCACAGCTCGGGCACCAGCGAGGGTTCGGCGCCGGCCAGCACCACATAGGTGATCCCCCGCGCCTTCTCGGACTGCATCAGCGCGCGCCAGTCGCCGGGGTTGCGGTTTTCATGCGCATGCTGCTTGTCGCCTTCGTAGTAGTAGCACCCGTTGCAGCGGATGTTGCACCGGTTGGTCATGTCGTAGGTCGACTCGCGCAGGAAAAACCATTTCCGGACCTTCTGCCAGCGCTCCGAGACCCCCGCATGGGCCAGAATTTCCGAAAATTTCATCTCGTTCCCAGGCATCCACTGCTCTCCCCGGCGCAGTCATCAGCCCTCTGCGCCGCGATCCTCGACCGGGTCACGCCGCCGCCTCGGCGGCCTTTTCCCCCAGTTTGCGTTCGATATACTCGGAGATCAACCGCACGGTGGTCAGTTTCGGGTAATCGTCCTCATCGATGCGGATGGCGTACTCATCGCGGATCACCAGCGCTACGGTGGCCAGATCCATGCTGTCGATGCCCACTTCGTCCACCAGGTCGATGTCCGGGTTGAAGGTTCCGGGCGTGACGTCTTCGAGCTTCAGTTCCCGGATGAGAATCTCGGCGACGTTCAGAAGGATCTCCTTGCCCCTTGTCATGGTTCCTGCTCCTTGATTGGTATGGATGCGTCTTGTCGTTGTGCGACAGGATCGTTCGAAGCCCTCAACGCGATCGCCCCGCTGCAGGCGATCTCCTCCCCGGCGGCGATCCGGAAGGTGTAGGATCCGGCAACCCCCTTCCGGGGTGCGATCGTCATTTTCAGGCGATCCGCCGGCCGGATGATCCGCCTGAATTTGACCCGGCTGAAGCCGGCTACGCCGGGCCGCTGCCCGCGGCTGCGGCAGAGGGCATCGTACACGATTCCCAGCTGCGCAATCCCCGGTAAGATCGGATCTCCCGGGAAATGGCCTGAAAACCAGGGCGATTCCGCCGGCACCCGCACCTCCGCGGTTATCTCCCCCGCCGCTGTAGTTTGAACGCTGCTGAGCTCATGCCACATGGAATTTTATCCCGAATTCAGGAAAATACAACCGTCGATCGTTGTCCCCCTGAATGACCTTTAACATGCAAACCAAATATGACAATGATTTCTCCTCCGGCAAGCGGATGGCGTTTTCAGATTTTCCGGAGTCATGCCCCTCTTCCCGCTCGGTGCTCATCGCGCTAGATGCTCCCACAGCGGGCCGGTGTGGCCGCGAGCGTAAAGCCTGGAGATGACGGCGGCGGTCTGCTCGCCGCCGTCCCCGATGACCCAGTTCAGCCGGCCGCCGGCCCGTGCCCGCACCCGGCGGATGATTTCGGCGTGGTCGAGCGCTCCGGGTCGGTAGAACACGGGGGCCAGGAGGGCTGAAAATTCGTCGGCCTGGCCTTCCGTCCTGGCCAGCTGCAGCAGCTCGGTCTGCGGGTAGATCCGCATTCCGCAGAAGAAAAAGAGGACGCAGCGTTGCAGCGCTTCGGCGCGCGCCAGGGTCTCCTCGACGGTATCCGAGGTTTCGCCCGGTCCCCCCAGCAGCAGGTAGTGCGCGACATGCAGCCCGGCATCGACCGCCGCCGCATGCGCGCTGAATACGCCGGCGGCGCAAAACGGCTTGCGGTAGGCCGCCAGCACGGGGTCCGAAAGCGATTCGGTCCCGAACTCGACGTGGCGCAGGCCGGCATCGGCCAGATGCCGAAAATAATCCCGGTCGACCTCCGTCGGCGCGAAGAAGGCCCCCCAGGGGATCGAGACTCCCGCATGTGAGAAGGCGCGGGCCACTGCCAGGCTGTGGGGGATGCTCGCATTGAAGGCCGAGTCGGTTACAAAAAAATAGCGGGCGCCGGCCTCCTGCAGGCGGATCGCTGTCTCGGCCACTGCCTGGGGGTCGAACAGCCGCTGGGTCCGCCCCTCGATGTGCGGGTAGGTGCAGTAGATGCAGTGGAAACGGCAGCCGCGTTTGGTCTGCAGGTTCAGCATGCCGCCGTTTTTCAGGTAATAGGCGACATGGGGCAGGTGCGGGTTGAATCGCCGCACCGGGGGAAGCGGCCACGGGGGCGGGAGGAGTGCCGGGGACTCCCATGTGATGACCCCGGGCATGCCCGTCACCCCGTTTCCGCTTTCCAAAGCATCCAGCAGCCCGCCGAGGCGTTCTCCCTCGCCGACGACCCCGTAATCGGCGTCCAGTGCGCGCAGCGTCTCCAGGGGGAAGATAGTGAATCCGCTTCCCCCCAGCACCAGGGGGGCGCGCGAGCGGGCGCGTATAAAATCGACCAGAGTGCGGTGGGCGCTGCAGAAATCCCTGGGATCGGCGACATCCGATGTGTCGATGTTCCGAATGGAGACACCGATCACCTCCGGCGCAAACCCAGCGACGGTCTCCGCCAGGGATCTCTCCGCATCCGGCAGGTTCATGTCAACGATCTGGACCGCGTGGCGCTCCGCCAGGGCGCCGGCGACATAGTCGAGCCCGAGGGGATAGACCGGGTAGGGCCGGGTGAGCGTATTGGCGGAGACCAGCAGCACTCTCATCGGGGGGCGATCTCCACGGCCGTCAGAAATTTGCCGAACCCCAGAACAAGCGCCCCCTTGCCCTGCAGCTGGACGGTGGCCCCGCCGCAGAGCGCCGCGGGGACCCGAGCCTCCTGTGTGAGGATCACCCCCAGCACAGCGGCAACAGCCGAGGCAGAGGCGAACTCCCCCGTGAACCGGCGATAGTCGATCACCGGGCCTTGAAAGCGGCAGCGGCCGAGAAAGCGCTTCATCTGAGCCTCGGCCAGGGGTCGGTCGGCCGCCGGCAGGCCGGCCAGCACCAGGCCGAAGCGGGAATTGATGCGCTCGATTCCGCCCAGCCCTTCCACCAGGGCACCGGCAGGGTCGGTGTGGGCGGCCGCCATGGCGTGAAAGGCCGGGGCCACAGTTGCGGCGTCGCCGCAGGAATCCGGCGACAGGAGCAGGGCGCCGCCGCCGGCGGAAGGCACATCGCCGGCCTGCACGGATGGGTCGAACAGAGCCGAAAACGGTTCGTGGTGTTCGTCGGCACCGATGAGGAGCACGCTGCGGCCCTCGGCCCTCCCGAGGTGGACGGCCGCCAGGAGCGCCTGCTCGAACGAGCAATCCCCGCCGCTGGTCGTGACATTCGCGCCGGTGGCGCCCAGCATGACCGCCACCTGGCCGGCCGGAGCGTTGTGCACCGACCCGATGAAATCCGTCGGGCGGGGAAACCGCTCGCCGGTTTCAGTCAGGCTTTTCAGAAACCCGTGGGTTTCGCTCAAAGCCCCCCAGCCGGTCCCGAAAAATACGGCCTCGGGCGGCCGGCCCGGCCCGGGTTGCCGGCAGACCGCTGCGGCGAGCGCCAGGGTCAGCCGAGGCAGGTATTTAAGCCGCCGCACCTGGCTCGCGGAGCGGTCGCCGCGCAGCGCCTCCATGCCGATCACGCCCTTGCAGCTCTTGCCGGTGCTCAAATTGGCGAGGGTCTCCTCGGTGTCCCCGGCCCCGGTAATGCAGGCCGCGGCCGCCACTGGCAACGGCTGCGGAGCGGGCGCCGCCGGCAGCGAGATCGCGCCCCGGACCGCATTTCCGGTGACGATGGCGGCGTTGTTGCCGCCGAAGCCGAAGGCGTTGGACAAGACCGTGCGGACCGGCGCGTGCCGGGGCAGGATCAACGGGTCCAGCTCCAAGGCCGGGTCCGGCCAACGTGTGCCGGTCGTGGCCGGGGCGAAGCCCTCGGAAATGCAGACCCCCGAAACCACCGCCGCCACAGCGCCGGCTGCTGCCAGCGGGTGGCCGCAGGCGCCCTTGATGGAAGAGAGCGGCGGTTTGGGGCCCGGGAAGAGCCGATGGAGGGCGCGGGCTTCCGACAGATCGTTTTCAGGCGTGCCGGTGCCGTGCAGCTGGATGTAATCGATTCCGGCTGCCGTAAGCCCGGCGTCCGCGAGAGCGGCGGCCATCGCGTCGAAGGCGCCCCGGCCGTCAGGGCGGGGGGCGGTCGGATGGAAGGCGTCGCAGGAGAGGCCGGCCCCGAGGATTTCGATCGGCCCGCCCGATGTCTCGTCGGTCACCAGTAGGAGCAGGGCAGCTCCTTCGGCCACGGTCATCCCCCGCCGATCCCTGCCGAGCGGTTGGGCGCCCTGGGGGTCGATCAGCTGCAGGGCATTGAAGCCGTAATAGGTCAGGCGGCAGAGCGAATCCGCCCCTCCGGCCAGCGCCCGGCGGGCCTTGCCGGCCCTGAGCATCGCGAGTGCGAGTGCGATCGCCGCAGCGCCCGAGGAGCAGGCGGTGGACACGGTCAGAACCGGCCCCCGGCATCCGCAGCGCACGGCGATATCTTCGGCCACGGAGCCGGCCGAATGCCAGCGGTACGCCTCAGGGCCGCTCTCGCCGGCGAGCAGTAGGCGCTCGGAGGTCGCCATGCCCCCGGTGGTGGTGCCGATCACCACCAGGTCGAGGGGGCCGCCCCCTGCTTGCATGGCCTGGTCGGCGGCCATCCGGGCCAGTTGGTGGGTCCTCGGCACAGGGCCATCCGCCAGCAGGCCTTCGACCTGTCCCACGGGCAGCGGGTTGCCCCCGGCCGGTTGAAACAGGCTCAGCGGCCGGATGGCGCTTGTCCCCCCGGCAAGGGAGCGGTATGTTTCCGCAACACCGGAACCGAGAGGGGTGATGATCCCCGCCCCGGCTATGAAAACCCGTTTTCGGATCAATTCTTGAATTTCGGGGAGTGCTCGGTGATGTAGCCGGCCAGGGTGTTCAAGCTCGCAAAGACCCTTTCCCCGAGCTCGCGGTTGTCGATGCGGACGCCGTATTCCTTTTCAACCATGATGACGATCTCGAGGATATCGATGGAATCGAGGCCCAGCGGGCCCCCGACCAGAGGGGCATCGGCATCCAGGCCTTGAGGCGTCAGGTCCGAAAGGTCCAGAATGTCTATAATTTTGAGTTTGAGTTCGTTGCTGAGAGGCTCCATGCACTTTCTTTACACCCCCGGGAAAGTATTGTATCAGTGGAAAGGCGGCCTTAATTCGGCAAACTAATTTCAAACGCCCCTTTTTTCAATCTTTTTTATTCGGGAAATGCCTCGATGCTCCCGCCGGACCTGCGTCCTGAAAGCATCCTTCCCCAGCGGGGTCGGATGCTGCTGATCGACAAGGTGCTCGCCGTCGACGACAATGGGGCCGCCACTCTGTCTGTCGTGAACGAGAGGTGGCCTTTTATCGAGGCCGCCGATGTCGGGGCCATCGTGCTGGTCGAGCTGGTGGCCCAGACGGCCGGGATCCACAACGGCTGGATCCGCAACAAGCGCTATGGTCCGGATTCGGACAAGAAGGGGTGGATCGTCGGCATCCGGCAGGCCCTGCTGTTCGTCAACACGCTGCCGCTGGGCGCCGAACTGACCACCCGAACCGAGAACCGCATGGAATTTGAAGGTTTCCGGGATATTTACGGCACAGTCGCCATGGGGGCCCGGACCGTCGCCGAAATAACGCTGCAACTGCTGCGCTCCGACCCCATGCCGTGATGCCCGAGCGGCCGTTTCAGGGAGGATCGAACCAGGGAGTCGGTATGAATTGCGCGGATCCCATCTTATTTTTCCGGGGAGGGCTGCGGGCATGAGTGGTCGGGAACGGAAGCTGGCCGTCGTTACCGGCGGCAGCAAGGGCATCGGTCGCGCCGTGTGCGTCGAGCTTGCGCGCTGCGGCTATTTTCTGGTCGTCAACTACCGCACCGACAGACCCGGCGCCGAGGAAACTCTCAAAATGGTCAGGTCCCAGGGGGCCGACGGGGAGCTTTTGGGGCTCGATGTCTCCGACTTCGACGCCGCGCAGGCGGCGGTCGCTCAGATCCTGGAGCGGCACCCCACGATCGACGTTCTGGTCAACAATGCCGGCATCACCGCCGACGAGCTTTTCGTGATGATGTCGCGCAGGGATTGGCATGCGGTGATCGATACCAGTCTCCATGGCTTCTACAACATGACCCGGCCGGTCGTCGAAAAGATGGTCGTGGAAAAAAGGGGGGCCATCGTCTCCATCGCCTCGGTCTCCGCCCTGATGGGGAACCGGGGGCAGGCCAACTATGCGGCGGCCAAGGCCGGGTTGATCGGCGCCAGCCGGGCGCTCGCATCGGAGGTCGCACGCTTGGGGGTGCGCGTGAACGTGGTGGCGCCGGGCCTGATCGAAACCGAGATGATCAAGAATTTCCCTTTGAAGAATCTCAAGTCCCTGATTCCGATGGCCCGGGTCGGGCAGCCGGAGGAGGTCGCCCGGGTCGTCCGCTTTCTCTGCTCGGACGATGCGGCCTACGTGACCGGGCAGGTGCTCTGCGTCAACGGCGGAATGTGTTGAAAATCCGGGTAGGCAAAAGCGGCTTCGCCGGCTTTTCCTTGAAATGACACCGGAACAACGGCTTTCAGCAAATGACAATGCTCTCCGCGCCATCCGGGAACTAAGAAATGGTTTCAACAAAGCCAAGCGAGCCGCCTCCCGGTCTAAGCGCCCTGATAAAGCTGCTCAGTGATGCCGGCATCGAATATATCATTGTTGGTGGAAACGGTGAAACTGATTCGTGAAAAGACAGAAGCCGACAGTTAGGTTGAGCGGGCTTGGGAGGTCACTGGTGGCCGGACGTGGGGTCAAAGATCGCCTCCGAGCGGCTGTGCTGGTCCTCTCCGCCTTTTTTCTCATCGGCTGGGGGGGCAGCTGGGAGGAGCTGAAATCGGCGGCGGGGCCGGTCACCTCGGTGCGCGCCGAGTTCGTGCAGGAAAAGCACATGAAAATTCTGGCGCGCCCCCTGGTCTCATCCGGGGTTTTCTACTACCAGGCGCCCGCGTCGCTGCGCTGGGAATACCGGGCGCCGGTGCGCAACATCCTCCTGATGGACGCCGAGCGCACGCAGCGCTGGGTTGAAACCGCCGGCGGCCTGGCACCCGAGAGCGGCGCCAATCTACAGGCCATGCAGGTTGTGTTGGAGCAGATCGCCCAGTGGCTGGATGGACGCTTTGACGAGAACCCGATGTTCGCGGCGCGCTTGGAGCCCGGGCGCCTCATCGTCATGGCGCCGCGCGACGAGGCCTTCGCCAAGATGATTCAGCGCATCGAGGTCCGGCTGTCGGATCGGGCCGGGGTCATCGATTCGGTCGTCATCCACGAGACGGCGGCGACCTTCACGCAGCTTGTCTTCAAGAACGTGGTCCTCAATCAACCCATACCCGCATCCGTCTTCAGGCAGGTCCCGTGAAGCGGCGGATGTTGATCCTCCTGCTGGGCGGGGTGTGCCTGGCCTGCGCGGGGCTCCCGCAGATCAAACCGGCGGCCGATGCGCCCCTGCCGCAACCCTGCCGGATCTTCCCGCAGGGGGAGTGGCAGCTGCTGCACTCCATCAAGGCCGAGTTCCCGGGCGGCGGCAGCTTCATGTCCCTGGGCCTGACGGTGATGTCGTCGCGGGACCGCTCCCATCGCAGCGTGGTCATGACCTTCGAAGGGTTCAGCCTCTTCGACGGTGAATACCGGGGGGAGCCGATCGTCCACCGCGCGCTGCCGCCTTTCGACTCGCCGCATTTTGCCGGGGGCCTCATGGAGGACATCCGGCTGGTTTTTTTCGAGCCGGAGGGGCCGGTGATCGCCGCAGGGCTGCTCGCGAACGGGTCGTTTGCTCAGCGGCACCCGTCTCCCGACGGCGGGGTCGTCGACCTCGCCTGGCATCCCGACGGCACCTGGGAGCTGCGGCGCTACGGCCCGGACCACCGCCTAAACCGCTCGGTCAGGGCCTCCGGCCCTTGCGGGTCGGGCGCCGCTCTCCCGGAGCGGGTCGAATTGAGGGCGCACGGCAACCCAACCTACAAACTGGTCATGACGCTGGTGGAGGCCGTGGCCATCGATCGGCCGGCCCCCTGAAGGGGGCGGCGCGCATGGGTGTCACCCGATGAAGTTCACGCTGATCTATCCCCAGTGGCCCCGGCTCAGCCGGCAGACGGAATTTCACCTCCCGCCCCACGGCCCGGTGGTGCTCGCCGCCGCCCTGCCCGCGGAGGTCGATGTCGCCTTCGTCGATGAAAACGTGCAGCCGATCGACTTCGACGCCCCGGCGGAGTTCGTCGGGATCTCGGTGATGCTGACCCTGCAGATCAAGCGGGCCTGGGAGATCGCCGACGCCTTCCGCCGGCGGGGGGTCAAGGTCATCGTCGGGGGCATTGCCGCGATGCTCCACGCCGAGGAGACCGCCGCCCATGCCGATTCCGTTTTTCTCGGCGAGGCCGAGGGGCGGATGGCGGAGGTCTTTGCCGATTTCCGCAACGGCACCCTGAAGCCCGTCTACGACTACCTCAAGGCCCTTCCGCCGATCGAGAGCGTCGGCCCTGCCCGGCGCGACCTGCTGAGCAAAGAGCTCTACAACTATCGCGGCATCCAGATGGTCGATCTCGTGCACGCCTCCCGCGGGTGCCGCTACAACTGCTACCCCTGCGCGGTGGCCTACCTGGGAGGGCGCAAGTTCCGGCCGCGTCCGATCGACGCGGCGATCGCCGAAATGGCCGGCATCGACAACAACCGCCTCTTTCTCGTGGACAACTCCCTGGCCCAGGACACGCGCTGGGAGATGGATCTCTTCCGGGAGATGATCCCGCTGAAGAAAAAATGGATCAGCCACCCCATCGAGGACAAGCCCGCCGTCCTCGACCTGGCGGCGCAGGCCGGGGCCTGGTACGTCTACCAGGCGGTTTTCGACACCTCCGATTACATCCGGGAGCGGATCAAGCGCTATCACGACCACGGCATCGGCGTCGAGGGCACCATTTTGCTCGGTCTGGACGAGCACACGGAGGACGGCATCCGTCGGCTGGTCGATTTTCTGCTGGAGATCGATCTCGACCTGGCGGAGTTCACGGTGTTGACCCCGTTTCCGCACACCCGCGCCTGGGAGGAGCTCTACCGCGCCGGGCGGATTTTCTCCTTCGACTGGGACGACTATTCGGCCGACAAGGTCGTCTTCAGCCCCAAGCACATGACGGCCGAAAAGCTGCAGGGGCTGCTGGATTATGCCTGGACCAGCTTCTACGGGGCTGAGTCCCAGGCCGTCAAGATGTTCAAGCTGTTTCAGCAGGTGGTTGAAAAGGAGAAAGCGGACGGCACCTTCCGGCCGCGGAGCCGGGCGCTGGCCAGGGCCGCGTTCGGCAAGCCCATCGACGCGGTGCGGGACGCGGCCGCTCCGGGAAGTCCAGGGTCACGCGAGCAGCTCGAGGATTGAGGGGAGGCTCTTCCCGGGCGCCGTTGCGATGCCGGGGCCGGCCGGCCGGGAGCGCCCGGCGGCACGGCGGGTGGAGAGTACGACGAAGGCCGCCCCCCGAAGCCCATCGTCGCCGGCGGCGGTCCCCCTCAGCCGCCGGCTCGCGGCGTCGATCCAGCCGGCCAGGACCGCCGGGCAGGCCCCGGACCCCAGCAGGTCAACGGCAATCCCGAGCGCATGGCGGCCGGCCGGACCTTCATCGCCCCCGATGGTCAGCAGGGGGCCGGTCAGCCCGAAATGGATGGCGGCCTCGCTGATCGCGATGCCGGGCAGGGTGTACGAGAAGAGGGTGGGGCTCGCGAAGATCCCGTCCGCCTGCCGGGTGGTCGCATGATACGCGAGGTCGGTTTCGAAGCAGCCGTAGCGCGAGGAGGCGATGACCCCGATGGGCTGCCGGAGGCCGTCGGATGACAGGCCGGCGTCCTTCAGCGCCAAGGCTATCGCCGCGCAGCCGATTTGGCAATAGGCATCGAACCGGCGGTACCGGGCCGGCAGGGTCGAGTAGATCTCCTCGGGGGGGGGAATCCGCGGATCGCCTGCGGCCAGGACCGGCCGCCCCCCCTCGCCGAGCCGCCCCCAGCCGCCCGCCGTGACCCACCCGCCTCCGTTGACATGGAGTTCCATGGCGCTTTATTTGATCGGCTCCGGCGAATGCAGCATGAGCGCCGCATTGACGCCGCCGAAGCCGGAGTTTGAGGTCAGGATGCAGCGGCCGTCGAACCCCTGGGGGAAGCCGGAAGCCCGGCCGGACGCCCGTGGCTCGGGGGTCTCGAGCCCCGCGGTGGGCGGGACCCGCCGCTCGGCGAGCGCCCGGATGCAGACCGCGGCATCGATGCCGCCCGCCGCCCCCAGCGTGTGACCGACCGCCCCCTTGATCGAAAAAACCGGCAGGCGGCGGTCACCGAAGAGCCGCTCGATCGCGTTCAGCTCCATCGCGTCGTTGAAGACGGTGCCGGTGCCGTGGGCGCAGAACGCCCCCACCTCGTCCGCTGCCGTCCCGGACGTCCTCAGGGCGGCCTCGAGCGCGGCGGCCAGGCCGGTGCCGTCTGCCGCGGGCGCCGTGATGTGGGTTGCGTCGTTGGAGAGGCCCCAGCCGGAGAGACGGGCCAGCGGCACCAGCCCGCAGGCGCGCGCGGTGTCGGCATCGGCCAACAGAATGGCCACGGCACCCTCCCCGAGGCACATCCCGTCGCGGGCGCGGTCGAACGGGCGGCAGCGGGTGGGGGAGAGCGCCTTGAGCGCCGAAAAGCCGCTCCGGACGAAATCGGTGGCCACGTCGGCGGCACAGACCAGCACGGCGCCGTACTCCCCCCGGGCGATCTTGAGGGCGCCGATCGCAATGCCCGCGGTGGAAGAGGCGCAGGCCGCGTTGAGCTCGAACCCCAGGGGAGGGACGCCCAGGGTGTGGGCCACCCAGTGCAGGTAGTGCTCCGCCAGGTAGGGCATACCGGCGGCTTGACCGGCCTCGATAAACTCGGCATTGCCCTTGACCCCGGTCCAGATGATGCCGGCGCCCGGGGGGATGGGTGCGACTGCGGCCAGCACCCGGCGGGCCAACGCGCACACGCGGTTTTTCCGAGCGGCGGCCGGCGCGGCCGGGATGCGGGGGACACCGGCCCGGCCCCCCCGATCGGCCGGCAAACGCTCAGGGACGCCGACCGCGCTCCGCCCCTGCAGTAGCCCCTGCCAGGTCGTGTCGATGTCGGGCCCGAGGCCGGTCGCAACCGCCTGCCTGACGACGAAGACCTCCCGCATTTACGCACGATCCAGGTCGCGGAACCGGTTCACCTCCGGGATCCGGCGGAAGTGCCTCTCGTAGCGGCCGCGCCAGCCGTATTTTCTGAGCTGGCGCCCCAGGTAGATTTTGAGCAGCGGCCGGAAGGCATAGATCCAGATCCCGGTCCACAGCGGGCCTCGCCGGCGCACCCGCTCCGACGGCTCCCACCACCCCATGACGTTTTGCTGGTGGTACCACACCAGGTACTGAAGTTCCGCCGCGCTCAGGCGCCGGGTTTTGACGTTGGCCCACATGCCGTTGTAGCGCGTGAAGTCGTCCGCGTTGGTCACCAGCCCCTCGTCCAGGAGCGCCTGGCGCATGGCGGTTTTCGGGTAGGGGGTGAGGATCTGGCAGTAGGAGGTGTCGGCCTCGATCGCTTTTAGGAAGCGGTAGTTTTCGATGATATCCTCTTCATCGTCGTCCGGGAACCCGAAGATCATCCCGGCCACCACCATGATGTCGTACTTGTGGCACGTGGCCACCGCCTGGCGCGAGGCCGCGACGATATCGCCCTTGCCCGCCGCCTTCAGGTTTTTCTTGGAGACGTTCTCGATGCCGAGAAAAACGGTCTTGAAGCCGGCCCGGGCCATCTTGCGCACCATCTCCTCGTTGCGGGACATCGTGATGCAGTCGGCCTGCACCACGAAATTCAGGCCCTGGAACTTGCGGGCGATGATGGCGTCGCAGAGCGTTATCACCCGGCCCGGGTCCAGCACAAGGTTGTCGTCCGCCACGAAGATCCAGCGGGTTTTGCGGTTGACGTAAATGTCCTCGATGTCGGCCAGGATCCGCTCCAGCGGGAAGGGCCGGAACGTGCGTCCGTACATGTGGTTCATGCTGCAGAAGTTGCAGGTGCGGGTGCAGCCCCGGGAGGTTTCGATCACCTCGACCTTGTCGTTCATGATGTGATACCCCCAGGTCAGCCGCCGCTTGTCCCGGATCGGCAGCTTTAACCGGGACAGGTCGAGCAGCTCGCCCCGCGGGTTGTGGCGGAATCCTGTGCCGTCATGAAAGGAGAGGGAGGGGATCTCCTCGAACCGGTCCCGGCCATCCAGGGCGTTGATCAGTCGCCGGAAGGCCTCCTCACCCTCGCCGCGCACGATGAAGTCGATCAGGGGCGCCTCCTCCGAGGCGCAGATCTCCTCGTACATCAGCGTGGCGTGATACCCGCCGAGGACGATCTTGACCCCCGGCAGCAGCCGCTTGATCAGGCGGACCAGCCGGGTGCAGGTCCTGTACTGCCAGGCCATGGCCGAAAGCCCGACCACCTCCGGCCGGATCGAAAGCAACGTTTCCCTGACGTAGCGCCCGACCCGGCGCCGCTTGCGGATCAGGTCGATGATGAACACCACGTGGCCGGGGTCGACATTGGCGCCGATGCTCGCGATGCCGTTGTTCGGCATGTGAAAGGCGCTCTCGTGCATGATCACAGCGGCCACATCCGGCATGGACATCAGTACGATCTTCATGACTCTTTCCCATCCTCGTTTTTGGATTCCAGCATCGCCCGCACCCGCTCCATGACCGGCCCCAGGGACGCCCGGCCTTCCCCGGCGGCGGGGTCGACCTCTCCGAGCAACTCCAGGCGGATGGTGTTCGGCCCCCGGGTGTCGAAGGAGAACGAGCCGCGCCGGAACATCCGATCGGTGTTGCGGATGTAGAGGACCTTGATCGGCGCCCCCAGGCGGCGTGCGATCTTGAAGGCCCCGGGGTTGAGCGGCCCGATGCGCCCGTCCCGGCTGCGGGTGCCTTCGGGGAAGACGATCAGGTTGCCGCCGCCGGCGATGAACGACCCCAAGCCCTCCAGCCGCCGGGCCATCATCTCGCCGAACCGCCCCTCGGCGCTGGAGGGGAGATAGCCGGACCACTCCAGCATGCGGCCGAAGAGCGGTATGTCGAGCAGCCGGCTTTTGACGATGGTGTTGTGCCGGTCATAGAGCGATATCAGCAGAATCGAGTCCAGATAGGACCGATGGTTGCACAGGACGACCGCTGAGCGGATCTCCCGCACCTCGGGTGCGATCTCCCAGCGGTGCCCGGGCATCAACCGGCGCAGCAGGAAGAAAAATCCGCGGTAGAACCGGCTGTTGAGCCGCTGGAAGGCAAGTTCGCGATTCCGTGCGAAGAGGCCGGCCAGCAGGTAAAACGGGGAAAAAAACACGACGAACCCGGCCGTGAAATAGCTCCACACCGCGACCGTGACGGCAAAATCCAGCAGGGGTTGAAGCCGGGGGCGTCCCGCGGGTGTCATCCGTGCCGCTCGAACAGTGTGAGGCGTGCGCAGCGCCGCAATTGGGCCGAGGTCATCTTTCGTCGAATTTCTTCAGCAGCAGGCAGGTGTTCACCCCGCCGAAGGCGAAGTTCTGGATTGCGGCGATGCGGACCGGCATTTCCATGAGCTGCAGCGCGTGCCGGACCATCGCGCAACGCTCGTCGACCCGCTCCAGGTTCAAGGTCCGCGGGACAAACCCCGCCGCCATCATGTAGAGCGTCAGGATCGCCTCGATCGCCCCGCACGAGCCCATGGTGTGGCCCATGTAGCTTTTCAGGCCGATCACGACCGGCCCCTTCCCGTAGATGCCGCCGATGGCCTGGGCCTCGACCACGTCGCCCATCTTGGTGGCTGTCGCATGGGCGCTGATGAGGTCCACTTCGCGGGGGGCGAGGGCGGCCGCCTCCAGCGCCAGGGTGAGCGTGCGCGTGATGCCCTCGGTGTTCGGCAGAATGAGGTCGCCGCCGTTGTTGGTGCAGGCAAAGGCGATGACCTCCCCCAGGATCGGGGCCCCGCGCTTGCGGGCGTGCTCGTAGTCCTCGAGCAGGACGGCCCCGGCCCCCTCGCCCACGACCAGCCCGTCGCGGGCCGCGTCGAAGGGGCGCGGCGTGCGATGCGGGGTGGCGTTGAACTCCGTCGAGCAGGCCAGCAGGTTGTCGAACACCGCTACCGTGGTCGTGTCGTACTCGTCGGCGCCGCCGCAGAGCATGGCTTCCTGCAGCCCGTATTTTACCGCTTCGTAGCCGAACCCGATCGACTGGCTGCTCGTCGTGCACGCTGTGGAGGAGGAGATGACGCGGCCGGTGATGCCGAACATCTTGGTGATGTTGACCGCCGTGGTGTGGACCATGGACTTCAGGTAATCCACGGCACCAACCGCCGGGACTCCCTGCCCGCGCTCGGTGAAAAACGTCCGGTAGATGTTGCGCTGGGCCGACGGGCTGCCGTGGGTCGAGCCGAAGGCCACGCCGAGCCGGCCCGAGGTGATGAAGCCCGGGTCGAGTCCCGCCTCCTGCAGGGCCTCCTTGGCGACCTGGCAGGCGTAAAAGGAGACCGGACCCATGGTCTTGCTGTGGCTGCGCTTGAAGTCGTACGCGATGGGGTAGTCCACCGTGCCGTAGACGCCCGAATGGATGTGGTCGGTCAGCAGGCCGTCGTTGCGCAGGGGTCTGACCCCGGAGACCTCCTCGACCAGATGGCGCAGGATCTCCTCCCGGCTTCGGCCGATCGGCGTTATCGCGCTGGCTCCCGTGATGACCACCCGGCGCGCCATCAGGGCTCCTGGGACGCGGGGCGTTCGGTGCGGCCGCCGGGGTCTGCCGAGGATCGTGCGGCCGCCAGGCCGCAAACATAGTCCGCGATCTGGTTGATGGTGCGGATCTCCATGGCGTTCTTCTTTTCGGCGCGCGTCAGAGGCGTGCCGAGGAGTACCTCGATTTCGTGCAGAAGCTCGACCGCGTCGATGCTGTCGAATTCATGGGCATCCCTCAGGTTGTCGTCGAGCCCGGGGTCCTTGATTTCGAACCGCTCGGCGAAAACCCTGAGAATCTCGGCAATGATGGCATCGCGTTGCATTGAAGATGTCTCTTGATCGGGCCGGGATTTCCGTCTCACTTCAGACGGGGGCCCAGAAACTGCTCGAAATGGTACCATTCCAAGGGGTTTTCAGAAAGGGTTTTTTCGAGAAGGTCGGCATAGGCCTGAGCCGACCGTCGGATGGCCGCCGTCCGTTCGCGGCGGCCGGCGTGGTCGACGGCGATCGGCGCGGAGAGGCTGAGATGGTAGCGCCGGCGGCCGGTGCGGCGCGAGAAGAAGACATAGAGCGGCGCCCCGGAGAGCATGGCGAGCAGGTGCGGGGTTTCCGGCAGACGGACCTCGTGCCCGAGAAAGGCGACCGGGACGGAGCGCTGGCCCGGGTGCCAGAGTGTGTCGCCGGTCATCGAAACCAGCCCGCCGGACTTGAGGAAATCAAGGGCCTCGAGCAGGTCGAACGGCGCCCCGGCGCCCTTTTCGACGGCGAGGATGCGGATGCCCCGGCGCTCCAAATCCTGCTTCTGGAGGCGTTCGATTTCGGCCTTGGCGCGCATCCCCATGAAAAGGATCAGCCGCAGATGCGCTCTTCGTCTTTGCATGAAATGGGCGGCGATCTCCCAGTTGCCGAGATGCGACATCAGCACGATCCCGCCGCTGTTGCGGTCAAGGGCGTTTTCGAGATGTTCCCAGCCCTCGTGGGTGCAGGTGATCCGCCCCTCCCGGCCGAGCTCGAGACGGTCCAGGTAGACCGACGTGAAGTTTCGGAACTGCTGCCAGGTGCAGAGCAGGTGGAAGAGCCGGCCGCGCTGCGGAAAGAGCGCACGGTAGAAGCCGACGCTCACGGATGTCCGGCGCGGCGCAAGCAGGAAGTACCCGGTGGCGATGCCCTGGGCGACGAGGCTGAAGAACCATGGCCCGAGAAGCCGGGAGGCAAGCGCCATGGAGCGGTAGAACAGCGATAGCATCGGCGCCCCGGTGAGCCTCAGTCCCTGATAAATTTCAGCGTCAGGACCCGGAAGGTGATCAGTCGGCTGAACATAACGAAATTTCTCATAAAATCGAAAAACGGGTGAAAATGCGAAATCCGGGGCGTGCCGGGGCGGTAGGAGACGCTGACAGGCGACTCGAGCACCTGCATGCCCTTCCACGCCGCCTTGGCCAGAATCTCGATCTCGAATTGGAAGCGCTGCGCCTTGACGCCCAGCTGCATGCACTCCGGCAGCGGATAGATTCTGAATCCGCTCTGGGAGTCCGCAACCGCCGGCCCGCCGGCCGCCCGGAGCCAGAAATTGGAAAAGCCCCGGCCGAAGCGGCTGGTCCAGGGCACGCCCGCTTCAGCCTGCATGCCCGTGCGCCGGCCGACCAGAATCGGCCTGCCTCCTTGCGGAAGGGCGTGCACGAGCGCGCGCGCATCCTCCGGGTCGTGCTGGCCGTCCGCATCCAACGTTATGGCCCAGTCGGCCAGTTCGGCTGCTTTGGCAAATCCGCTCAAGAGGGCGGCGCCCTTGCCCCGGTTGGCCCTGTGGCGCAGGACCCGAACCCCCGGGAGCCCTTTGATGCGACCGAAGCTGTCGTCGGTCGAACCGTCGTCGACTACCACGACCGGCCACCCGAACACCATCGCGCGGCGCACCACGTCGGCCACCGTCTGCTCGTGGTTGTAGACGGGGATCACGAAGGCGAACCGGCTGCGGCGGTCGCCGCCGGGCGGGGGATCAGGCTGCAGGGGCATGCCGCCGGCCCCCGGACCGCCCGGTGCGCTTGTGCTTGGCATGGTTGCCCAATGGAGGCGTTCTCCGTCAGAAGCCCGGAAGGAAAGCCACCCCCCAGGTCCCCGGCCCCATGTGGGCGCCCGAGGTCAGGGAGAGGGGTTGGAAGATCACCTCGGCCGCGGCAAAGCGCTTTTGGATCTCGCCCAGGACGTGGTCTTCCACCCATTGACGGTTGTCGGTATACTCGAGCATGATGATCGCGCCGGCATCCTGCGGCAGACCTCTCTCCAGCTTCCCCAGCGCGAAGGCGATCTGCTCCTCCTGGTTTCTGGTCGTCCCCGCCTTTACCACCCCCTCGGCCGTGGGGCTGATGATCGGCTTCATGTGGAGCAGGTCGCCGAAAAAGCCCTTGGTCTTGGACAAGCGGCCGCCCGCGACAAGGTACTGGAGGCGGTCGAGAAAAATGTATTCCTCGCTCCGGCGAACCGCCGCCTCGGCGAACTTAACGACTTTCTCGGGCCGATCGGTTCCGGCGGCGTAGTGGGCCGTGGCCCGGGCGGTGATCCCCAGGCCGCCGGCCGCCAGGCCGGTGTCGATCACCGTCAGCCGACCGGAGGGGTCGTTGCGCTTTTTCCAGGCCAGGGCGGCCTCGAAGTTGCCCGTGTAAACCGACCCCACGCACATGTAGAGCGCGCTGCCGAATCGGCTGACGATGCTCTCATAGCGCTGGTGGCGCTCGAACACCGACGCCTGGGCCGTTTTCACCCGGACGCCCTCGCGCATCAGGGCGTAGAGCTCGGCCGGGGAGAAGAGGGTTTCCGGCAGAGACCTGTCGCCGACGATGATGTAGCTGTCGAGCAGCGTCATCCCCAGCCGGGCGGCGTCCTGCCGGGTGAGGGACCCGGCTGCATCGGTCACGACATGCAATGCCCCGGGAGCGGCGAGGGCCGGCTGCGGGTCGACCGGCCCCGCCATGTCCTGCTCCGACCACTGCACGACGCGGCCGAAGCCCTCGAGCTGTCTGCGGACGTCCTCACGATTCTCGGTGTGGAGGTGGATTTTGACCCGGTCCTCCTCCCGCAGGACCACGACGCTCTCCCCGTATTTGGCCAGCTCTTCCAGCGAGGAGTTGAAGCCCTCCCCGACCTGGATGACCGTGTCGACGCAATAGCCGCTCTGGCCCCCCATGGCGAAGCCGGGCGGCAGCTGCAGTCTCTGCTTGAACGTTTCGGTGACGGGCCGGAACACGTCCGCCTGGCCGGTGAGTCGGCTGAAAAAACCCTCCATGAAAAGAAAAATCCCCAAGGCCCCGGCGTCCACGACACCCGCCGCGCGCATGGCCGGAAGGGTTTCGGCGGTGGTGTGCACGGCGTTTTCGAGTTTTTCGATCAGGGCGGGATAGGTCGCCGCCAGCTCGCCGCCAGGCACCTGCGCGAGGTGGTTCAGCAGCTCGTCGAAAATCGTGAGCATGGTCCCCGGCTTCGGGTCGGCCAGCGCCTGCCAGGCCTTGTCGCGGCCCGCCTTTACGGCCCGGTAGAAGTCCTTCGACGGGTCTGCGGCGATGAAGCCCGTGAAAAAGCCCGAGGCGATGTTCCCGGAGTTGCCCAGGGCGGAAACGAGCAGCCGGCGCACGGTGTCCTCCGCGCTCGCCTCGATCCGAAGCAAGGGGGCGAGGCTGATCCGCATGTTGCTGCCGGTGTCGGCATCGGCCACCGGGAACACGTTGATCCTGTCCAGGAGGTCAGCCCAGGCGGACAGCCTCTCGTAACCGGTTGCGAAGGCACTCTGCAGCTCTTCGTTCATCAGGCACCCCCCAGCGCCCGGGCGATCTCACCCGGGATTTCAAACTGCATCTCCATCCCCGGCACTTTGACGGCAAGCTGTTCGCTTTTTCCGCGAGTGCATATTTTCCCATTTTCTGCCAACCTGACCTCAAAGGCAATGACGATCTTGTAGACAGCCTCGACCACGGTCGCTTTGCAGATAAACTCGTCGTCGAACCGCAGCGGCACGATGTGCTTGATCGAGAATCGTGTCACCGGGAAGACGGTCTCCTGCCGGATGAGATACCGGTAGAGGTCGACTCCGGCCTGTTTAAAGAGTCCGAACCTTGCTATGTCGAAATATTTGAGGTAATTACCATGCCAAACGATCTGCAGGGGGTCCAGGTCGTGAAACGGCACGCGCAGTTTGACCTCGTAGCTCATCCCCATGCCGGCCTCCCGATTCAGGGCCATGACATCAGGCCCCTTTGACACTGTTCAGGGCATGGAACCATATGCAAAAACATCTGCGAAGAACAGGGTTTTAATGCGCTATGATAACACCGGAACGACCGGCGGGGAAGGCCTGTGGGGCCACCGGCCCTGCTGCACCGCCCGGCAGGCCGCTTTTCGTCCACGCTCTAAAGCTTTTTGGGTTTTCGCTTGGGGCGGGCCGGAGGGCAGTCCTCCGGCAGATAGAGAGTGTGCTTGCCCGCGGTGCTGTTGGGGCTGATCCAGACGGTGTGCGTGCCGGCGGGGGATTCCACCTTCCCGGCATAGGGGTAGTCGCCCGGCTCCCTTTGCTCGCTTTTTCTGAAAAGCTGGAGCGCTGCCGAAAACAGCTCGCTGACCTGCGGGGAGATGCTCCTTCCGCCGAAGGCGTTTGGAGCGAGGTAGCCGAGCTTTTCAAGGAGATGGGTCGTCACGTAGCTGATCGGGCATGCCGCATAGGCGGAGTCCACCGCGCTCAGCGGGAAAAGAATGCCCTCGCGCGCAGCCTGCTTGTCGCTGGATGAGAACATGACGGTGTAGTCCGTTTTCATGCACGCTCGATCTACCGGTGAAACGGCTGCCGACACTTGGCCGGACAACCCTGGGGCCCGGCTCGATCACGGTAACTTTATCATACAGATGGCTTGTTCGGGCAAGCAAAAAATGACAGGGGCCGCTGATACGAGTCGCTATCTGCACTTCATCCCCGGGATAGGACCAAGGTCTTATTCTCAACCCGCCATCCAGTCTGATAGCAAAAAGCTGCAGAACGGTGAACGGGCAAATTGTCGAGTGCAACGACGGCGACGACAACGACAACAATGGCACGACTGTTTTTATCAGCTGTTTTATCGCCGCCGCCGGTTTCTGAGTTATCTGAATTGAAAGGGGGGCTTCCATCCATGAGGCACAGTGCACCGCAGTTAGTGGGGGCTATTATGCTGTTGATTTTGCTGTTTGTTGCAGCGGGCTGCTCAGGCCCTTCGGCCAAAATCAGGAAAGTCGGCTCGCCGACCGAGAGGGAACTGCGCGCCGACTGGAAAAATTACAACACATACTGTTTAGGGGGCGGGCATGCAAACTCGCAGCAGGGGAATGCCATACTCTTTCAGCTGAAAGGTGATAAGACGATCCAGAAGAGCGGCGACTGGCAAGAGGTGAAAAGCGACCAGATGGCCTCCAGCTGCGCGGGTTTCCTATACCTCTCTTCTCCCGTGATGGAATTACGCGGGCAGAACGACGACCTCTTCGGGTACGTGATCTACGATTTCAAAGATGGGCTTTCGGCGACGATCATCGACCCGAAGACCCTGCGCCTCTTCTACAATGTGAGGCCAAGGGGTGGCGGCCCCTGAGCGGCCAGGGGTTCGATAATGGCTTCTCTGGCACAAGAGCCGGTTTTGGACAAATCCAAGCCATCCCCATCGGGTTGAATTTATGATGCAAAGGAGTCCTTTCATGAAATCGGCATTGAAGACCGTCATCGTCGCGGGCATTCTGTCGATGCTGTTGCCGCAGGGCCATGCCGCCGAAATCGAAGCCGGTTTCATGGACATGAGGTGGTCCTCGTCGGCAACGGACGTGGAAGGTCTCACCCGGGTGGGAGAAAAGGAAAAGATTGCCTACTACGTCTACCGCCAGCGCAAGTACACTTTCTTCGGCAATGAGAACCCGGCGGATGTGGTTTACGGCTTTTACGAAGATAAGCTTTTTGCAGTCTATGCAGATATCGAGGGCATCGATCTCTTCAGCCAGATCAAGAGCTACATCCAGCACAAGTACGGCATCCCCAACAAGGTCAGCCGCGAAAGCCGGAGCAAACTGAACTCCACCACCGGCTTGACGACTTACATCTGGAGGCTCAATCAGGTCCAGATCAAGTTCAAGCACGATGAAATGTCGGGTAAGATGAAAATATCCTTATACTATCTGCCCATCGCAAAGCAGGTCAACGCGGAGATTGAGAAGAACTTGGAGGCGGACGCATCCAGCCCATTCTCTTATGTGAGCCCATTTCCCTATCAGGCGGACGCCATCTGGCAGCAGAGAGAATTTATGAACTTTTAAACCGCCGGCGGGATCCTTCACTGCGCTCGTCCACGGGATAGGACCAAGGTCCTATTTATTGCCCGGCATCACATCTGATAAATCAGTAACCACAAATGAAAGGGGAAAGAACCATGAAAGTCAAGAAAGCAATCGCTGTGTCGGTGTTGGGGTTGGTCCTCTCTTTGGGAGCCATGCCTGCCGCCTCTCAGGAAAAACCTTCGGACAACATGCAGATTGTCATCGAGAAAATCCGCGCCGACAAGAAGCTTCTCGTCGCCGAGAACATGCAGCTTTCCGAAGCCGAAGCCAAAGCCTTCTGGCCGGTTTATAAACAGTACCAGGATGAGCTGTTTCTGCTTCGCACGCGGACCGCAAAATTGATCCAGGACTATGCGGACGCGTATCAGAGCATGAACGACACCACGGCAAAGAAGCTTTTGGACGAGTCCCTGGCGATCGAGGATGTGGGTCTGAAGCTTCGCCAGGCCTATCTTCCGAAGTTCCGCAAAGTGCTTCCCGAAGCCAAGGCGGCGCGCTACTTTCAGATCGAAAACAAGATCCAGGCCGCACTGAATTATGAGCTCGCCGCCAACATTCCGCTCGTAAAATAGGGCGATCAGGTTCAGGAAAGAGAGGATACGATGATGAAAAACTATCGTTTGACGATGATTCTCCTGGCATTTGCCCTCGCTTTCACTGCGCTCTGCGCAGCGAATCCCGCTGCAGCTGCCTCGGCCGCCGAAATCGATCGCGATGCCAGGAAAGCCCTCGGGGATCTCTATGCTTCATCCCCGGCCGCCAAAGCGCTGGGTGAAAAGGCCATCGGCATCCTCGTCTTCCCCGGCATCGTCAAGGGGGGCTTCATCGTGGGCGGGCAATATGGCGAGGGCGCCCTGATCAAAGACGGGGATGCGGTTGCTTTCTACAACTCGATTGCGGCCTCCTATGGGCTGCAGGCCGGCCTTCAGAAATTCGGTTACGCCCTCTTCTTCATGACCGACTCCGCCCTGAATTGGATCGACAAGAGCGATGGTTGGGAAATCGGCGTCGGCCCCAGCATCGTCGTTGTCGATGTCGGCGCGGCAGCCGCCATGACGAGCACCACGCTCCAATCCGACATCTATGCGTTCTTCTTCGATCAGAAGGGGCTGATGGCCGGGATCGGCCTGCAGGGCACCAAAATCACCAAGCTCGACAAATAGAAGCCTCCTCGATAAGCTGCAAGTGCGCCTCCGGCTCGTCGAAGGCAAAAAAAGGAGAAGCATGGTGTCCCAAAAACTTTTGATCGTCGCCGCAGTGGTAGTGTTTCTTTTGGCCGGAACGAACGCCGTCCTGGCCCTGGATCCGATTCCCCAGAAGTCGGGGTTCAGCGGATACATCCAGCCGGGGTTGGGGTATTTGAGTATCAAGAGCAACATGGTGGCGAAAGTGCTGAGTTTCGACCTGTCGGACAAGAAGATCAATAATCTCAGCAACGAGTCCGACTCCGAGTCGTCCGCCATTTTCACGATTCCCTACAAGCTGGCCTACACCTTCGCCGGAACACGCACCGAACTTTTTTTGGGCACCGAGCTGGGGGATCTGCTCGCCTTCGACACTGCCCAGCAGCTGGGGATCAAGCAAGGTGCGGGCGCGCTGGGGGTCTTCCAGGCTGGTTTTCTGTTCAGCGACCGGGTCAAGGTGTGGCGGGACCCGTATGTGACGGGCAGCAACCGCGACACCACCGGCCGTAAAAATATGGGCGGGCAGGTGGTCTGGGACAAGGTATTCGGTCATCGACTTCTACAACCAGGAGGCGGCTCTGGGTTTGGCTGGAGTGGCTTTCCGCTGGAAGTAGGTCAAAAAAAACCGCTGGCGGCTCAGGGCCGCCAGCGGAAGTGGCAACATGACTGCAAACAACATCCATTGGGTAAGGGATGAAATCCCGATGACTCCTTTCTCTTTGCGTCGGTTTTCTGCCAAGTATGTATGGTTGATGTGCCTGGCGTTGACCGTCGGTTGCGTGAAGGTCGGGCCCGATTTCCTTCGGCCGACGGCCGACATCCGGAACAACTGGCTGGAGGAAGATAGCGGGCGAACCCGGGTCGCGCCCGCCGATGACCGCATGTGGTGGAGGGCGTTCAAAGACCCTCTCCTCGATACCCTCGTGCAGACGGCCTATGCTCAAAATATTACACTGCGCGTGGCCGGCGCCCGGGTATTCGAGGCGCGGGCCCGCCTGGGGACTGCCATCGGCGATCAGTACCCGCAAGTCCAGCAGGCCGTAGGCGCCGCCTCCTACAACCGTGCAAGCGAACGTGCGCCGTCGGCGCCGCAGCGCTCGGACGGGGTTGATTTCGATAACCATCAGGCCCAGGTGGGCGCCACGGCCAGCTGGGAGTTGGACTTCTGGGGCAAGTACCGGCGCGCGGTCGAATCCGAAGATGCGAACTTCCTCGGCTCCATCGCCGCCTATGACAACGCCATGGTGAGCCTCACGGCCGAGGTGGCACGCACCTACGTGCTGATCCGCACCATTGAGGAGCGCCTGCGGGTCGCCCGGGACAATGTGATCGTTCAGAAAGAGAGCCTGCGGATCGCAGAGGTCCGTTTCCGGGGCGGGGCCACCAGCGAGCGCGACGTGCAGCAGGCGCTCACCCAGCTGCGCAGCACCGAGGCCAGCATCCCCCAGCTCGAGGCCAGCCTCCGGCAGGCCAAGAATGCGCTCTGCACGCTGCTCGGCATGCCGCCGAAAAACCTCGACCCGGTATTGGGGGACTGCTCGGCCATCCCGGAGGCCCCGCTGGAGATCGCCGTCGGCATTCCCGCCGACCTGCTCCGCCGCCGGCCGGACATCCGCATCGCTGAATTCCAGGCCGCCGCCCAGTGCGCCCTCATCGGCGTGGCCAAGGCCGACCTCTACCCCGCTTTCACACTGACCGGGACCTTCGGGTTTCTGTCCAGCGATGTCGGCAGATTCAGCCTCAGTGACATCGCCTCCTGGAGCAGCCGCACCGGTTCCTTTGGCCCTGCTTTTACCTGGAATATTTTAAACTACGGCCAGATCACCAACCTCGTCCGCGTCCAGGATGCCCGGTTCCAGGAGCTGATCTTCGGTTATCAAAACACGGTGTTGCTGGCGCAGCAGGAGGTGGAGGACGGGCTCGCCGGCTTCCTGCAGGCCCAGAAACGTCTCATCTTTCTGGAGGAGGCGGCTGCAGCGGCCAAGCGTTCTGCGGATCTCGCCCTGATTCAATACCGCGAAGGCGCCACGGACTACACCACCGTGCTCAGCGCGCAGACGGCCCTGTTGGCCCAGCAGGACAGTCTGGCTGCCGGAAAAGGAGACGTGCCCCAGGGGCTGATAGCGGTCTACCGCGCTCTGGGCGGCGGCTGGGAAATGCGTGAGGGGCAAAGGTTCCTGCCGGCCGACGTCACCACCGCCATGGGCAACCGCACCAACTGGGGCGGACTGCTGGAACCGGCCGCGGTTGAGCCGCGAAGCGAAAGACAACTCCTGAGACCGGACTGGTAGGAGGAATTGTAACATGACTCGAGGCGTATTCAGGTATACCACCGCGATGGCGTTGCTGATCGCGGCTTTGGTTTTTCCGGCCGGGTGCGAGCAGAGGGAAAACAAATTCGTCCCGCCCCCGCCACCCCCGGTGACGGTGGCCCGACCGACCGAACAGCCGGTGACCGACAACATCTACCTGACCGGCAACACCCAGGCCGTGGACCAGGTCCAGCTGGATGCGCGGGTCGAGGGTTTCCTGACCAGCATCCATTTCAAGGACGGCGACTTCGTGAAAAAGGGCGACCTGCTCTTCCTCATCGAGCAGGACCAGTACAAGGCTAAGGTTCAGCAGGCCGATGGCCGGCTGGCCGCCGCCCAAGCCCAGCTCCTGCGCACCGGCCAGGAGTACGATCGACAGCTCTCCCTTCTGAAGCAGAATGCCACCGCCAAGTCGGAGGTCGAGAAATGGAAGGCCGAGCGGGATGCAGCCGAGGCCAATATCGTGGAGGCCAAGGCCAGTCAGGAGCTCGCCCGGATCAATCTCGGCTACACTCGCGTGGCTGCGCCTTTCGACGGCCGGATGGACCGCCACCTTGTCGATCCCGGCAACCTCGTAGGCGCCGGCAAGCCCACGGCGCTCGCCGTTATCACCCGCATGGACCCGATCTACGCCTATTTCACGCTGAACGAGCGCGACCTGGTCCGGCTCATGAATAGGGGTCAAGGAAACCAGCAGGCAAACTACAGGAAAGTGGAAGCCCCCGTCTTTGCCGGCATCGAGGGCGTGGAGGGCTACCCCTATGAAGGGCGACTCGATTTCGCCTCCACCGGCCTGGACCCGGGCACGGGCACCATTCAGCTGCGTGCGGTGTACCCGAACCCAAGGGGTGCCGCCGGCGTGCCCACCCTGGTGCCGGGAATGTTCGTGCGGCTGCGAATCCCCATCGAGGTCCGCGAAAATGCGCTTTTGGTTTCCGAACGTTCGCTGGGCGTCGATCAGGGAGGGCGCTACCTGCTCGTGGTCAACGACCAGGACGTGGTGGAGCAGCGGCCGGTGAAAATCGGAGCGGCCGTCAACGGGATGCGGGTGATCGAGGAGGGCCTCAAGGCGGACGAGTGGGTCGTCGTGAGCGGCATCCAGCGCGCGCGGCCCGGCGCCAAGGTGACACCGGTCAAAGCGGGAGCGGCCCCCGCCGCGGCAGCCCCCACCCAGTGATAGCGGAGACCCGGCATGATATCGCGATTCTTCATCGAGAGGCCCATCCTGGCGAACGTCCTCGCCATCCTGATCATCATCCTCGGGGTGGTGGCGTTGCTGGGGCTGCCCGTGGCCCAGTACCCCGAGATCACCCCGCCCACCGTGCAGGTCACCGCCACCTACCCCGGGGCGAGTGCGCGGGTGGTGGCCGACACCATCGCCCTGCCGATCGAGCAGCAGGTGAACGGCGTCGAAGGCATGCTCTACATGCAGTCGACGAGCGCCAGCGACGGCACCTACAAGCTGATCGTCACCTTCAAGGTCGGCGCCGACCTGGACATGGCCCAGGTCCTGGTCCAGAACCGCGTCGCCACCGCCGTGCCCCAGCTGCCGCTCGACGTGCAGAAGCAGGGAGCCGTCACCAAGAAGGTGTCCACTGCCATTCTGCAGGTCGTGAACCTCTATTCCCCCGAGGGCCGCTACGACGGCTTGTTTTTGAGCAATTACGCCTGGATCAACCTGCGGGACGTTCTCGCGCGGCTGCCGGGGGTGGGCGATGTTCTCGTTTTCGGCGCCGGCCAATACAGTATGCGGGTGTGGCTGGACCCCGAGATGCTTAAGACCTTCAGCCTCGATCCGAGCGACGTCGTCAGCGCCATCCAACAGCAGAATCTGCAGGTACCGGCCGGCCAGGTGGGTATGCCTCCGGCGCCCGTGGGCCAGAACTTCCAGTTCCCCGTGAACGTGGCCGGGCGGCTGGACGAGGTCGAGCAGTTCGAGAACATCATCGTCAAAATCGTAACCGGCCAGGGCGGCCGGATCATCCGGATCAAGGACGTCGCCCGCGTTGAGTTGGGTGCCCAGACCTACAGCCAGTTCTGCGCCTTCGACGGCCGCGAGAGCGCGGGCCTGGCCATCTTCCAGCTGCCGGGCGCAAACGCCCTGCAGGTGGCCGACGAGGTCGCCAAGGCCATGGCCGAACTCAGCCAGAGCTTTCCCCAGGGCCTTTCCTACGCAATTCCCTTCGACACCACCCAGTTCACCCGGGCCTCCATCGATGAGGTGTATACGACCCTGTACGAGGCCGCGGTCCTGGTGCTGCTCGTCATCATGATTTTTCTTCAGAACTGGCGTGCCACCCTGGTTCCGGCCACCACCGTGCCCGTGACCATCATCGGGGCCTTCATCGCCATGGCGGCCATGGGATTCACCGTGAACATGGTTACCCTCTTTGCCCTCATCCTCGCGATCGGCATTGTGGTCGACGACGCCATCGTGATCGTCGAGGGGTCGGCCCACGGCATCGAAAAGGGCTTGACGCCCAAGGAGGCCGCCATCAAGGCCATGGACGAATTGACCGGCCCGGTGCTGGGCATCACGTTCGTCCTCATGGCCGTTTTCCTGCCCGCCGCCTTTCTGCCCGGCATCACCGGCCAACTCTATCGGCAGTTCGCCTTAGTTATCGCGGCGACAGCCGTCATCAGCGCCGTCAACGCCCTAAGCCTCAAACCGGTCCAGTGCTCCCAGTACCTCAAACCCCAGACCGGCAAGCTTAATGCGTTTTACCGGGGTTTCAACCATGTTTACAACGCGTTCGAAAACGCCTACGCCCGGCTCGTGAACCGGGTGGTTCGCCGCTGCGGGCTCATGATGGTGGTTTACGTCGGCCTGATGGTCCTGACCTTCTGGGGCTTCGTCTCGATTCCCACCGGTTTCATCCCGGAGGAGGACCAGGGCTACGCCATCGTCGGCATTCAGCTGCCGGACGCGGCCTCGATCGAGCGCACGGCCGCAGTCTCGGATCAGGTCCACAAGATCCTGAAGGAGATCCCTGGGATCGCCCATCTGCTTACCATCGGCGGCATTTCGCTTTTGGACAACAGCGCCAGCCTGCCCAGCGGAGCGGTGGTCTACGCCATTTACGAGGACTTCGAAACCCGCGGCAAGGCTGGCCATACCCAGGAGAAGGTCCTGTCCGAGATGCGCCGCAGGCTCGCCGCTGTTCAGGAGGCCGTTGTGTTTGCCGTGGTGCCGCCGGCGATCCAGGGGTTGGGCGTTGCGGGCGGCTTTCAGATGATGCTCCAGCTCAAGGGCGCGGGGTTCGACTTCGCCAAGATCGGGCAGATGACCGACGAGATGGTGCGCGACGGCAACACCCAGTCGGGTTTGATGGCGCTGAACTCCTCCTTCCGGCCGGGATACCCCGTGGTCGACACCGCCGTCGACCGCGTCAAGGCCGAGAACGTGAACGTGCCGGTCGGAAGCGTCTTCGGCACCCTGCAAACTTATCTTGGCTCCTACTATGTCAACCAGTTCAACAAGTTCGGCCGCACCTACCAGGTATATGTCCAGGCCGACAGCCGCTACCGCCTCGAGCCGGACGACATCCGCCGACTCCACGTGCGCAACGCCAAGGGCCAGATGGTTCCGCTCGGGACCATGACCGACGTGAGCTTCGCGACGGCGCCGGCGGTGATCACGCTCTACAACCTCTTCCCGGCCGCACCTATCAACGGGATGGCGGCGCCGGGCTACAGCTCGGGCCAGGCCTTGAAGATCATGGAGGACATGGCCGCCCAGAAACTGCCGGCCGACATGGGCTTCGAGTGGACGGGCATGTCCTTTCAGGAAAAGCTTGTCGGTAATCAGGCAGTCTTCGTCTTCGCGATCGCCTCGCTGTTGGTCTTTCTGGTGCTGGCCGCTCAGTACGAGAGCTGGACCGAACCGGCGGCGGTGATCCTGGTCGTGCCGCTCGCTATGATGGGGACCGTGCTGGCCCTGATCGCGCGCCACTTCGACAACAATGTCTACACCCAGATCGGTTTGGTGCTCCTCATCGCGCTCGCCGCCAAAAACGCCATCCTCATCGTCGAGCAAGGGCGCGAGTTTCTGGCCCACGGCATGCCGCTTCTGGAGGCCGCGGTCGAGGCCTCCCGCCGGCGGTTGCGGCCGATCCTCATGACCTCATTTTCCTTCATCCTCGGCGTCGTGCCGCTCGCCATAGCCCAGGGCGCGGGCGCCGCCAGCCGCCAGGCGCTCGGCACCGCCGTCATCGGCGGCATGCTGGCCTCGACTCTGATCGCCATCCTGTTTGTGCCGGTTTATTACGTGCTGATGGTGCGCTTAAGCCAATGGCTTGCGAAACGCAAGAAGACCGGAAGCCCGGAGCCTGTGAAGGCCGGCAGCATCCCTTGAACCCATAGCGCCTTAAACCTGGTTGCCGCCTTTGCCGAAAGCGGCTGAATGGTTGGTGTCCGGAAGGATCGGCGATGTCATCGAACTGCGGAAAAACAGCGGCAACCATCTTCGGAACGATCGGGTTCTGCCTTTTGCTTCTTTTGCCGGGCAGCGGTTCCGCTCAAGCCGACGGCGCGGCCGCCCGCAGTCTCGTGGTGGGCGCCCTGCAGGCCCCGCCGGTGATGATGAAGGCGGCCGATGGCCGGTGGAGCGGTATCGGCATCGAGATCTGGGAAAATGTGGCGCGTCGCATGGGGCTTGCGTTCGAATACCGGGAGTTTGTTGCTTTCGGGCTTTTGGTGGATGCCCTCGAAACCAAGACCATCGATCTCATTCCCTCCCTGCCGGTCGAATTGAGGTACGAGTCGGCCATCGACTTCAGCCAATCCTACTTCAAATCGGGCCTGGCGATCGCCGTCCCGGCAGAGAGCGGCGGATTCCGGTGGATCCGTCTCATCGGCGCCCTGTTTTCAAGGGAGATCCTGGGGGCGATCGTCCTGCTGCTTTTTCTCTCCGTGGTTGCCGGCATTCTCGTTTGGCTATTTGAGAGGCGGCGTAACAGCGAGATGTTCGGCGGCGGCGCCGTTTCGGGGGTCGGCAATGGTGTGTGGTGGTCGGTTGTGACCATGAGCACCGTGGGCTATGGGGACAAGGCCCCCAAAACGGCCGGCGGGCGTTTGGTTGCAATCCTTTGGATGTTTTTTTCGATTGCCCTGATCGCCAGCTTTACGGCCAACATCACGACCTCGCTGACCATCGAGGAGCTGCGGGGCAAGGTCCGCGGGATCAGCGATCTCAAGCGCGCCCGGGTCGGGACCATCCCCCAATCGGAAGCGCTGCACTTCTTAAACAGAGGCGGCATCGCCGTCGTCCCATTCGAGGGCATCCCGCAGGGGCTTCGGGCGGTCGTCGAGGGTAAAATAGATGCTTTCGTTTTAAATGAGCTGATGCTTAAATATCAGGTCAAAAATGATTTTCAGGGAAGGGTTCGGGTGCTTCCCGACGTTTTCGACGAATATTTTGTGGCCATGGCGCTGCAGGAAAAAACCCCGCTGCGCAAGCCGGTCAACAAGGCACTTCTATCATTTATGAAAACACCGGAATGGGTCGAATTGCAGAACCGGTATGCCCCGTAGCTGCGGCTATCTCCTCATCGCCCGAATTTCCGCGGCGATCTCCCGGCTCAAGGCGGCGACCGCACGGCTGTGGGCAGCCACCAGACCCTCGTAGCCGGGCGCCTCGCTTTTCTCCTCGATCAGTGATTTCCTGACCACCAGTTCAGGCTTCCCCTTTTGGTGCTTTATGCTCCACACCGCACTCAGCCCCACGCTCTGGCCCGGGCGTCCGTCGAAGCGGTTGACGTGGACGGCCACAATGAAGTCCGGGTCCAAGGCGAGGTCGTCGGTGGCCGCTGCGGCGCGCATATCCTGGAGCAGGATGTTCAGGTTCTCCACCAGCACGCGGGAGAAGTCCTTCTTGAGGGCGCCTGCCCAGCGCTGGAAATCGGAGACGCTGACCGTGGTCTCGCCGGTGCGGACGATGATCTGGGGCCGCTCCAGGAGATCCGGCAGGGCCACCGGCCGCACGGCGACGGTGAACTGCGGCTGGGAGGCCGCTGGGGGAGCGGAGCGGGGCAGGGGGGCCAGCGTGTAGTATTCAACGGGGGGGCTCACGCTGCTGCAACCGAAAAAAAGCAGGGTGATTGCAATCAGCGTTGCAACTTCGAACGTCTTTTCTTTCATGGGCTTCATTCTGGGTTTCCTTTCCCGAACAAGGCGGATTCCGGATGTCGTTCGAGGTAGTCCGCCAGCACCTTGATCGAGCGGGCCGCTCCGGCAAACTCCTCCAAGGCGGTGGTCAGGCGGTTCTGCAGCGGGGAGTCGGCGCTCAGTGCGGATTCCGCCGCCGCAAGCGATTGGCGCGCCTGCGCGACGGCGGCGTTGAGCTCCGGCGTTGTTTGCGCCCGCAGGTCGGCCATCAGGAGCCGCATCTCCTTGACGGTCGCATCTAAGGACTTGAGTGTGCTCGTGATCTCCGGAGAGGTGACGATGCGCCTGGCCCCCTGGACGGTGTCGCGCAGGTCGGAGCCGATCTGCTCGATGGGGATCGTGTCGATCTTGGCGACCAGGTTGGTCAGTTTCGACCCGACCTCCTCCATCGGGGTCGGGACGGTCGGGAATTCCGGGTACCCGTATCTCCCGCCGCGCTCCATCTTGGCAGGCTTGGCGTCGGGATACATGTCGAGCGCCACGTACAACTGGCCGGTGAGGAGATTTCCCGTGCGCAGTTGGGCGCGGATACCTCTTTCGACCAGGTGGTCGCTCAATGTCTCCCGGCTCCAACCTTCCGGGAGCTTTCCGATGGAAGAGATCCGCTCCGGCTCCACGGCGACGATCACTGGAATTTTAAGCCTGTTTTTTTTGAAATCGAATTCGGATTTGATGTCGATCACCTCCCCGACCTGGATGCCCCGGAAGTCGAGCGGTGCGCCCGGAGAGAGCCCTCTGACCGACTCGTCGAAGAGAAGGACAAAGTAGTTTTTCGTGCTGTATTCCTTCTCCCGGGCGGACTGGCGATTCAAATAGAGTTTAAAAACCGCCTCCTCCGGGGCTTGGCCTTCCGGAGCGGGGCTATCCTGGAAAGAGTCGAAGGCGATGCCCCCGACTACGATGGAGACCAGCGACTCCGTGTACACCTGCAGGCCGGAGGCATCCATCTTCACGTCCACTCCGCCGGCGCTCCAGAACCGCGAGCGTTGCCTGACAAAGGTGTGGTAGGGCGCATGAACGAAAATCTTGGCAACCACTTTGGACCCATTTTCGCTCAGGCTGTAGGCGACCACCTCCCCCACCCGCAGCTGCCGATAGTAGATCGGGGCCCCAACCTCGATGGAGGCCTTCCGCTCAGATTCGAGGATGAAATGCCGGCCCGGCAGCCCGGTGGTGACGACGGGCGGCTCCTCCAGCCCGACAAAGTTTTTGGCCGGCTTCCCCCCGAGCTTTCCGGGGTCGATATCGATGTAGGCGCCTGAGAACACGGTGCCGAGTCCGGCGATGGCGCTGGCCGATACCCGGGCGCGCACCACCCAGAGGCGGGTGTTTTCGGAAAGGAACCGCTCCGCCTCCTTGGCAAGCTGGGCCTTCACGACCACATGGCTCACATCTTCACCGAAAGAGATCCCGGTAACCTGCCCGATTTCGACATCCTTGAATCTGACCTTGGTCTTGCCGACCTCTAGCCCTTCGGCTGTTTTGAACGTGATGGCGATCTCGGGGCCCTTTTCGGTCAGCGCCTTCACCACCAGCCAGCCGCCGATGAGGGCCGCCACCACCGGTACGAGCCACACCAGGGAAAAGCGGCGCTTGAGGCTCTTGACAGGAGCCACCGGGGTTTCCGCGGGGTCGGGGGAATGCTGCTCACTCATCTGTTTTCTCCTTTGCATCCCAGATCAGACGCGGGTCGAAGCTCATGGCGGCGAACATGGTGATGACCACCACGGCGGCGAAGTGCAGCGCAGCCGGCCCGGCCTGGATGGTGGCCAAGGCACCAAGATTCACCAGCGCCACCAGTATGGTGACCACGAAAATATCCAGCATGGACCAGCGGCCGACCGCCTCCGTGATAAGGTAAAGACGGGTCCGGTCTTTGAGACGGGAACGGTTCCTTCTCTGGACCGAGAGCAGCAGGTAGCCGAGAATGGCCAATTTTATCAAGGGCACGAAGACGCTGGCGACAAAGATGACCAGGGCGATCGGCCACGAGCCGCTTTGCACGAAATAGATGACCCCACTCATGATGGTATCCGACTGGACGCTGCCGAGCGATGTGACCGTGGTCATCGGCAGGACGTTGGCTGGTATGTAGAAGATGCAGGCGGCAATCACCAGCGCCCAGGTGCGGGCGATGCTGTCGGGCTTGCGACTGTACAGGCGGGCGCCGCAGCGCGGGCAGTTCTCGGTTCCGCCCCGACCTTCGGGAAGCGGCCCGGGGCAAAGAAGGTGGCACACGGAGCAGGCCACCATACCGGCGTTGCGCGCTGTGGATGCCGTTGGCTTCATCGGGGGCCCTCCCACCGCTCCCACACTTCGTGCGGGTCGACGGCAGCGGTGGCGGCGGCGATGACGAAAATGAAGGCCGTCAGGCTGTAGACTGCAACCCCGGGGATGATCTGCGCCATTTTTGCCAGTTTGACCATGCTGACCAGAACGCCCAGCATGAAAATCTCCACCATGTGCCAGGGCTGCAGAAGCCGCAGGAAGCGGAACACCCGGAACATGCCGGGCGCCCGGCGGTTCAGGCTTACCGGCACCAGCACGTACAGGAAGGCCAGAAGGTGCAGGCCGGGGGCGATGAGCAGGTTAAAGGCCACGAGCGCCGCCAGGTGCGGCATGCCTTGGTCGGCGAGGTCATGGATGCCCGTGGCGACGTAGGTCCGGTGCTCAAGCCCCCCCGACTTAAAGGTCAGGAACGGGAAGGCATTGAACATGACGAAGAGGATGACCCCGGCAAACAGTAGCGCCAGGGGGCGCTGGAAGCTTTTGGGCTTGTTGCGGATCAGCACGGTCCCGCAGCGCCCGCAAAGCGCGGCCGACCCTTCAGGCACTGAGGGGATTTGTTGAAGAAAGTCGCACTCATGGCAGGCCATGAGGTGCGTGGCGGGTTCGTGCGTCACAATGTCACGTGAATCTTCTTGTCCTTAAGCCAAACCCCATGTCGGGAATAGCTGTCATAGAGTATAGGTGTCAGGGTCGGCCATCATTACTTATTTAGCAGGAATTCCCTTTGCAACAAATAGATTTTGCGAAATGAGGTCGTTTTAAAAAGGGGGCATGGTCTTGCAATTTTTGCTGGCCGTGATATTTACTGCATTAATCTATGCCGAAAGCGATGTGGTGGTGGACTCAGCCGAACTTATGACCATGATGGTTGCAGACTGGCCGGGTCGTTTCCTTCACAGCCTCGCAAGGGCAGGTTGCACGGAGAAACCCGGGCAGAGATCTTTTCAACAACCGACCGGGCTGTCGCAGATGCATTGACTTCGTCAACGAAAGAAACGGGATGGACATGCGCCAGAGGAAACGAACCTGTCAGTTGCTCTGTGGTGTGTTGACGGCCTGCCTGGTGCTGGCGGTTGGAACGGCCGGCGCCCAACCGGTGAGCATCGACTCCAAGACGCTCAAGAAACTTCAGGAAACCATCGACCAGCAGCAGCTGCTGCTGCAGAAGCAATCCCAGGAGCTCAAATCGCAATCGGAGATGCTCAACTCGCTGCAGAGGCAGGTCAACGATCTGAGCAACAAGGCATCCGAAGCCCAGACCCAGGCGGTTCAGGCCAAATCCAAGGCCGACCTGGCGGTCGATGCCGCCAACAAGGCGACGGAGGCAGCCCAGGCGACCGCTCAGCGTGAAGTCACCTCCGGGCAGGACCGCGTAAAGCTCGCCGTCTCCGGCCAGGTGAACCGCGCCGTGAACATGGTGGACGACGGGGACAACACCAAGGCCTATTTCGTGGACAACTATGTCAGCAACAGCCGTGTCCGCTTTGTCGGCACGGCCAAGATGACGGAGGAGGTGACGCTCGGCTCCCGCATCGAGTTCGCCTTCGCGCCCAACGAATCCTCCACGGTCACCCAGGGCAACGAGGGCGGCAACGAGAACTACATCCAGGGCCGGTGGGCCGAGGTCTCGCTGGACAGCAAGAGCTACGGGAAACTCTCTCTCGGCAAGGGCGACACCGCCTCCAACAACACCTCCCAGGTCGACCTGTCGCGCACCGACGTCATCATGTATTCGAGCATTTCCAAAATTGTGTCCGGGCTGCAGTTCCGCACCAAAAACGGCAAGGAGTTGACCGGAATAGAGGTTTCCGATGCCTTCAACGACCAGGACGGGTTGAGCCGCCAATCGCGGTTGCGCTACGACACCCCGACGTTTTACGGCTTTAGCCTTGCCGGCTCCGTCGTGAGCGATCAGCGCTCGGACGCGGCTGTTTTCTGGGGCGGCCAGGGGTACGGTCTCAAGGCGGCGGCGGCGGCGGCCTTGTCCGACCCCAATCAGATAGATACCAACCTGCGTTACAATGGCTCGTTTTCGCTGCTGCACGAGAAGACAGGCCTAAATCTGACCCTCTCCGCCGGGATGCTCGATCGCGACGACGAGGACGATGCCGCCAATTTGTACCTCAAGTTAGGCTGGATCGCCAACTTCTGCAAATACGGCCCCACGGCCTTCGGCGTGGATTTCACCCGCTCCATGAATTTGCCAGCGGAAAACGACGAGGGCACCTCGGTCGGTGCCGCACTGGTCCAGTCTCTGGATAAGTTCGGGACCGAACTTTATCTTCAATTCAGAAACTACTCCCTGGACCGCGACTCGGGCCCCAGCGTCGAGGATATCAATGTCGGAACTGTGGGGGCCAGGATTAAATTCTGATGCATATTGGATGCAGTCATAGAGCTGCCCATCGTGCAGCAACAGCATGGCCCCGAAAGGCTCCTTTTGCTCCGTCCCTCTCCCCCGGCCCCGGGGGAGAGGGCAGCGTGAGGTGGGGTCTGCGTCCAGAAAACTACATAGCAGCTAATAAAGTTCGTTGGCCGGCGCTCCTCCTGCTGATTTTCCTCTGGGTCATCGGGTGCAGCGGTATGACGCCCTATCAGCCTCGTAACCACCGCGAGGAGGGTCCGGAAAGGGGGGCTTTCACCGGGCAAAAGGGGGAGTGGGTCATCCCCTTGCCGGAGGAGCTCACCCTGGAAAGAGAGCCGGTTCAATCGACCCCAGCGCAAGCACCGGCGAGCGAGTGACCGCACCCGTGCTCAATACTACATCGTTGGCGAAAAGACCTGGGCCGGCGTTTTTCCCTTAGATTCTCCCTGAGGCCGCAGATGGCCGAACGCACGCCACCGAGATGGCTCTCGACCCCGCCATCGGAGAATTCCCATAAGCAGAAAACCCCGCTCTCTTGGGAGGCATGTCGGTCAATTTCTTTCGGAAGAGAGGAAACCCCGGTGAAGAAAATAGGTTGCAGGGCAGTTGTAATCTGCGTGGCCCTTTTGCTTTTTTCTGTCCCGGACGGCTGGAGCGCCAAACCGCCAAAAGCGAAGCCTGCGCCGGCCAGGGAGCCTGCCCCCATCGAACTGACGGCGGCTCAGGTGGATCCCTACCTGGCCACGCTGACCGATGAGCAGGCGCGCAAGGTCCTGGGGCAGGTGCTGAAGCAGTCGGCGGTCGAGAAGGTCGGTGGAAAGGACTCCGGCGGGAGCTGGCTGATGATTGGGCCCGCCTTCTTAAGCGCCGCCCAGAAAGTGACCGACGCCCGAGATCAGCTGCGTGGCTATCTCTCCTCGACCGCCGCGGAGACCGGTCGCGCCGGGGAGTTCTTCGGCACCTTATCCGAACAGAAGGGCTGGGGGGTCCTCTTCGGCCGACTGGCCGGTGTTGTCGCCATCATCGGCTGCGGCCTCGGCCTGCGTCGTCTCTTCGTTCGAAAGACGGCGGGCATCAAGGATCAGCTCCTGGGGGCGGTCCGCCTGGGGAAAGCCGAATTTTTCGGCCGCGTCATCACGCGTCTGCTGCTCGAAATCGTCGGGTCTGCCGTGTACGTGGCTTCCACCTTCGTGCTTTTCGTTCTCTTCTTTCGTCCGGAGGAGACCGGCTACATCTTTGTCGCATCCTATCTCGTGGTGAGTTATTACGTCGTGCTCATTGCGTTGATCTCACGCGTCGTCTTCTCCCCTGCCGAACCGGCGCTGCGGCTGTTCCCGATGCCCGACGACCTCGCGCTCTTTTTTCACCGCTGGCTGCTGTGGATAACGCTCTCCTCCGGTCTGGTGGCTGCCACGAGCTCGGTGTTCGACCGGCTGGGCGGGACCCGCGAACTTTACCTGCTGCTTTACAGCCTGGCCGGCGCACTGGTCATCTTCTCATTGATCGTGATGGTCTGGCAGAAGCGCAAGTCCGTCGCCCGGGCCATAGCCGGCGGGGACGAGCCTGCCGGCGAGACCGGCAAACCCCTTCGACGGGTTGTCGCCCGCTCCTGGCACTGGCTGGCGATGCTCTACATCCTCTGGATGGGGGCGGACTGGGTCGCCGGGGTGATCCTGGAGGGGCATCTCACTCTGCTGAACCTCATTCTGAGCGTCTTCATCATCCCGGTCTTCTTCGGTCTGGACCAGTGGGGCCAGCGGCTGCTCAAAATCGCCGCTGGGGAGGCCCCGCCGCTCATCCCCCTGACCGGGTATGCGGAAACGGACCCGGTGCAAAAGCCGCCGGAGGTTTCTCAGGAGGGATTCCGCAACTATGTCCCCCACATCCGACGCGCCTACCGGGCTGTTCTCGCGGCGTTCGCGTTTTTTATCGTGCTCCGATTCTGGGGGATCGACCTGCCGCTGGGGCGTCTCTTTACCCAGGGGGTGTTCAGCGTCATCTTGACCCTGGCGCTCGGGTTGATCGCCTGGCAGATCATCAAGGCCCGCATCGACCGCAAGATCAAGGATGAGACCCTGGCGGGGGACGAGGAGGCGGCCGAGGAGGGCGGCGGGCCGGGCGGCTCGCGCGCGGTGACGCTTCTCCTGCTGCTGCGCAAGTTCATCGTGGCGGTGCTCTTCGTTATCGTCCTCCTAATCACGCTCTCCTCCATCGGGGTGGACATTGCCCCCCTGATCGCCGGAGCCGGCGTGGTGGGGCTTGCCATCGGCTTCGGCTCCCAGACGCTGGTGAAGGACATCATCGCCGGGATCTTCTTTTTGACGGACGACGCCTTCCGCATCGGCGACTACGTCGAGGCGGGCAGCGCCAAGGGCACGGTCGCGCACATGTCTCTGCGCTCGCTGAAACTGCGCCACCCGCGCGGGATGCTCTATACCGTTCCCTTCGGCGATTTGAAGACGGTGACCAACTTCAGCCGGGATTACATCATCACCAAGCTCGACGTGCGCCTGCGCTTTGACGCCGATCTTGAAAAGGTCCGCAAAATAATCAAGAAGATCAACAAGGAGATCATGCAGGACGAGGAGCACCGCGCGGCGCTCTTGAGCGACATAAAGTCGACCGGCGTGCGCGAGTTCGACGATTCGGCCATGATCTTGCGGGTGAAATTCAAGACCGTGCCGGGCAAGCAGTTCGGTTTACGCCGAGAGATTTTCGCCCGCCTGCAGAAAGCCTTCCAGACGAGCGGGATCGAGTTCGCCCATCGCAACGTCACGGTGTACCTGCCGCCTGAACTACAGTCCAAGAATTGGGCGGATATGACCGAGAGCGAGAAGAAGGCGCTCGAGGCCGGGGCCGCGGCCGCGGCGGTGATCGCCCAGGCGGAAGAGGAACAAAAGGCGAAGGCAAAGCCGGAGAAGGCATGACACATTTGCAGGCCTTCATGATTGCTCTTAATAGCAATGGCCAAATCAATCCGAAAAAGGAACCCGAAAAACGACCAACCATCCCAAGGAGCGACTTGCCGTGCAGCAATCCCTCTGCGAGCGTATCGAGCTATATGCCGAACACCACACGGACGAGGTCTCGCCGCTCCTGAAAGAGCTGTTGCAAGAGACCATGGAGCTGACTGCCCGCCAGCGCTGGAGCATCGGCAAGGTCGAAGGCATCTTTCTGCAGATGTTGGTCAAACTTGCGGGCGCCCGCCGAGTGGTGGAGATCGGGACCTTCACGGGATACTCGGCGATTCTCATTGCCGAAGCGCTGCCCGAAGACGGCCAGCTGATCACCTGCGAGATGGACCGCAACGTCGCCGAGGTGGCTGAACGCTATTTCAACCGGACCCCCCACGGCCGAAAAATTCGCCTTGAAATCGGACCCGCCCTGGATATCTTGTTGCACCTGACCGAAGGGGAATACGATTTCGTTTTCATCGATGCCGACAAGCCCTCCTATTGCGACTATTTCGATCAGGCGATGAGACTGCTGCGGCCCGGGGGGGTCATTTTCGTGGACAACGTCTTCTGGAAAGGGAAAGTTCTTAAAAACAAAACCACCAACCCCAATGCCCGGGCGATCAAACGTTTCAACGCCAAGGTCCGCGAGGATGATCGCGTTGAGAAGGTGATGCTGGCGATACGCGACGGCTGTTACCTTATCCGGAAAAAATGAAAATTTTTATACGCGCAGGGTACTCCACTTCACGACCGGACCGGCCCCGTCACATCGGCCCGGTTTCATGCGGGGGCCTGTCGGCCCCCGCACCATTCTTATTTCGAAAGGCCGGTCAGCGACCGGACACACCAAAGCTAAAGCCAAAACCCGGTTCGAAAATCGACATCCCGAAAAAGACCCCGCTGGGCGCCGTGGGGGCGTAGTAGGCCGGTGGGCTGTAATAGTGTTTCTGGACGACTACCGGATAGCGATGCTGGTAGCTGTGGTAGCTCTGGTGGTAGTGGTGGCGAGGCTGCTGGTAGGTGTGCCTTGGCCCATAAGCATGCGAAGGCGGCCCGGGCTGTTTGTAGTGCCCGTAGACTTGGCCGCGAGGGGTGTATCGACCTCTTTCATTCCAGTCTTTGGCCAGAGAGACCCCGGTGCTGATGAAGAGCAGAACCGCTGCAAATGCCGCTATTTTCAAAAATTGAGCTCTCATGTCGTCCTCCTTGTTGAGCTGAGTTTTGCCTGGTTAGACGAAGAGCCCCGAGGGAGGGTTTACATGGCCCCCCGTGCATTTTGGATGGAGGGTCTTCCCATCCTTCTCTGCCTACTGCGCAAAATTCTTGACATGTGAAACCGGGCGGGGCACCTTTGTGGCGGACGCCAAGCCGACAACAAACGAATCGACAAGGCGGGCGTCGAGATGCTTCGACTCCGCACAGTGAGCGTTCAACCATGGACGGCTTGACCCTCTTCGGCAGGACATTGCCGTGCTGGTCAATAATACCTTTCAGCTGACCACAAGCGCAATGATCGTAGCATTCAAGCTGGCGCACATGGCCAGGCACGCAAAGCAAAGCAAGGCAAAGAGTCTCGTTCACCCGGTCCCGTATCAATAGGATAGGGTGTAGACGAGCGTCCTGGGCAAACAGATCCGCAGCATAGGTTGGCGAAGGTGGAGTAACGAGTATCTTTACGATGTCCTGGGCCTGTACTGGGATTGGAAAATCCATCCCTTGAAGGGCGCGGGCAGCTACAAGTGAAAATCGACTGCGTATTCCGCTGATTCCGGCCACTGATTCCGGAGGAAGGCGGCCACCCATTCCGGAGCAAGGCGGCCGGTTTTTGTCGGAGCGAAGCGACGCTGGTTTTTCATGAGTTCTCAGAGTCCCGGGGTTGTCTTAATCGCCAGTTTATGATCACGCGAATCTGAGAAAATTGGGTGACACTCCCGAGTGTAAAAAACCACTTACACAGAGAGGAGGTCATCCGATGGCACACACCCCCAAGAGGCCTGCAAGGAGGAGCAAGCGGAAGAGCCGCCCCCTGGCGTTTCCCTTGGAGTTCCGACTGCGGGTCGCCAAGCTTTACCTGGAGGAGGGGTACAGCTCCAAGCTGTTGGCCGAGCAGTTTGGGATCAGCACCCATTCGATCCATCGTTGGGTGAAGGTCTTTCGGCTTCACGGAGCCGCAGGGCTTGAACCCAAGCGTCCTCTCCCCCGGAAGAGCCGGGTCGCCGAGGAGGTCCGTCAGCAGGCGGTAGCCGTGAAAGCGGCGCACCCCGAGTACGGTCCTCGACGGATCAGCGATGTACTCAAGCGCTTTTTCTTCATGCGCACCAGCCCGGCGACGGTTCACAAGACCCTGGCCGCGAAGGGGCTGGTGAAGAAGGCCCCGGTCAAGGCCGAGAAGAACCCTCCCAAGCCGCGGTTTTTTGAACGGGCCCGGCCGAACCAGCTCTGGCAGAGCGATATCTTGACCATACGGCTCGGGGGTCACAACGCCTACCTGATCGGTTTCATCGACGACTACAGCCGCTACATCACCTCTTTGGGGTTGTACCGCAGCCAGACCGCCGAGCACGTGCTCGAGACCTACCGGCGGGCGGTGGCCGACTACGGGGTCCCCAAGGAGATGCTGACCGACAACGGCCGGCAGTACACCAACTGGCGGGGGAAGACCCGGTTTGAGCAGGAGCTCGAGAAAGAGCGGGTCAAGCACATCCGCTCTCGGCCCCACCATCCGATGACCCTGGGCAAGATCGAGCGGTTCTGGAAATCGCTGTTGGGGGAGTTCTTGCAACGGGCGCAGTTTGACAGCTTCGAGGAGGCGGTCGAGCGCACCGCCATCTGGGTCAAGTATTACAACCACAAGCGGCCCCACCAGGGGATCGGGGGCTTGTGCCCTGCGGACCGCTTCTTTGAGATCGCCACGGAGTTGAGACAGACGATCGAAAAGGGGATCACGGAAAACACCCTCGAGCTTGCCCTCCGGGGCCGACCGGTGGACCCTTTTTACATGGTAGGGCGCATGGGCGGCCAGTCGGTTGTGATCCGGGCCGAGAAGGGCAAGGTTCGGATGCTCCTTGACGGCGAGAGCGCTGCTTGCCAAAAAGAACTTGTCTACGATGCGAGAAAGGATATAGACGATGAACACGAGCAAACAACCCCGTCGGGCCTTCGACCCGCAGCAGAAGATAACCGCAGTGCTCTCGATCTGGAGCGAGCGGAGAACGAGCGCGCAGCTTTGTCAGGAGATGGACATCAGTCCAGCCCTTTTAGGCCAGTGGCAGAACCTTGCAATCGAGGGGATGCTCCGGGCGCTGGACCCCAAACAGAAGGACCCGCTGCCGCCGATCAACCAGCGGCTCTCGCGGTTGATCGAGAGGAAGCTATCCGGCCCGACAGGCAAGCTCGAGAAGCGCTTGCGGGCGATCCAGAAGGGCAAGGCGGCAGTCACCCCCTAAGCCGGGATGGCGATGATGAAACAGGCGGCAATCACCCAGGAGAGGGCGCGGCTTCGGGCCGAGGTGATCATGAAGGTGCGTTGCGGGCTGATGACGGCCCGCGAGGCGGCCGAGCACTTGGGAGTCTCCCGCAAGACCTATTACCATTGGGAGCAGCGGGGGCTCTCGGCGCTGCTCTCGAGCCTTGCGGATCAGGCGAGTGGCCGGCCCTCTCAGCCGGTGGACTCGGAGAAGCAGGCCCTTCAGCAGCAGTTGGGGCAGGCCCACCGGGAGTGTGCCATCTTGCAGCACAAGATGGCGCTGAAGGATGTGCTGACCGAGTTGAAGTTGACCTCCGGGATGAGCCGGGCGGAAAAAAAATGAGCGTATCGGTCGGGTGCTCGCCATGATCACCGAAGCCAAACGTCGATACGGCCTTCCAGTGCGCAGCCTGGCAACGGATCTGGGGCTTAGCCCGGCAACCCTCACACGCTGGAAGCGCCGATTGCGCCAGGGGCAGGCGGCCGTTGGCCGCCGCGGCCCGCGCAAGGTCAAGCCGCTGAACTTCGACGAGCTCAAGGAGCGCATCCATGGCCTTGGGCACGGTGGAAAGCGCAGCCGGGGCAGCGGGTCGATGTACCGGGCCTATGGCGCCGGCATCTCCCGGCGGGATCTCGATGCGATGGTCCATGCGGTGCGTTGCGAGACCTCCCGGCAGCGTAGGGCCGAAATGTATCATGTCAGCTGGCTGCGGCCGAACCTGGCCTGGGCGATGGACGATTGCGAAAAAACGGAACATGGGGCGGGCGGTAAGCTTCACCTTCACAACCTGACCGATCTCCACTCCCGCTACCGTCTGCCGCCCCTGGCCGCTGAGCATCTGCCCTGCGGGGAGGAGGTGTCCGGGCATCTGCAGTATCTGTTCGACCGGTTCGACCCGCCGCTGTTCTGCAAGCGGGACAACGGCGGGAACCTGAACCACCTGGCGGTCAACCAGGTCTTGGAGGAAGCCCTGGTGATCCCGATCAACAGCCCGCCGTATCGGGCGCCCTACAATGGAGGGATCGAACATACCCAGGGCGAGTTCAAGAGCTATCTTGCCCGGTGGAGTTGGAAAGCGGGGACGGTGGACAAGATGGCGCTGCTCTCGGAAACCGCCGCCCATGACCTGAACCATCAACCCCGCCGC
>JAWOHH010000051.1:0-5252 GCA_046496215.1 Desulfobacterales bacterium | reverse complement strand
TTTTGGTCGGTTAATAATGGCCTCCCGGCGAACTACCCTTCACTACAACGCAATGTTTCTTGTGACGCGGTCATCATCGGCGGTGGCATAACCGGGGCACTGGTGGCAGTTCATCTGGCTGAAGCCGGCGTGAAGACTCTCGTCCTTGATAAGCGTGACATCGGAACGGGAAGCACCAGCGCGAGCACCGGACTGCTGCAATACGAAATAGATATCCCCCTGCGCGAGTTGATCAAAAAAGTCGGCCCGGTAGCTGCGACCCGGGGTTACCAATTGTGTCACGGTGCGATTGGAAAACTGGAGCAACTGGCCGCACGTCTAAAGATCGATTGTGGCTTCGAGCGAAAGCCCAGTTTGTTTCTGGCCCGCAATCAGCGGGAAACACCTGAACTTCGTGAGGAATTCCAACTGCGCCGGAAAATGGGAATTGAGTTGGAGTTCTACGACGCGGCTGCAGTCCGGGCACGCTTTCCGTTCTCACGCCCCGCCGCGCTTTTCTCAAAAGAGGGTGGCCAGGTCGATCCGCACCGCCTGACGCATGGCCTGCTGGCTGGGGGAAAGCGAGCGGGTCTGGAGGTCTGCGACCGCACCAAGATGACACGTTTGGAGGAAACCCGTCGAGGAGTTCGCATCACCACGCACAATGGTTGCGAGATCACCGCCCGCCGGGTCGTGATTGCGGCGGGGTTCGAGTCAAAAGCCCTCTTGAACGCCGAGGCTGGAAGCTTGAAGAGCACCTACGCGCTCATCAGTGAGCCGCTCCCGGCGATTTCAGGATGGCATCAACAGTGCCTCATTTGGGAAAGTGGCACACCTTATCTCTATCTGCGGACCACCGACGAAGGGCGTGTCATCGTCGGCGGCGAAGATGAAGACTTCGTCAATGCGAAGCGCCGTGACGCGTTGATTTCTCAAAAGACCCGAACCCTGGTGAAAAAGTTCGGGCGACTGTTTCCAAATCGTCCGTTGGAAGTGGCTTATGCCTGGGCGGGAACCTTCGGCGAAACGAAAGACGGCCTTGCCTACATCGGTGTCCATCCCCGGTTTCCGCACGCCTATTTTGCACTGGGTTACGGAGGGAATGGCATCACCTTCAGCGTCATCGCCGGAGAGATCATCCGGGACTGTTTCATCAGCCGGACAAATCGCGATGCCCACCTGTTCCGTTTTGGTCGGTGATAGGGCTTGCTTGGCCTCCTGAAGCTCGAGCACGCCCGAAGCGGGTACGAAGCCAGCGACGGCCGATCCGACAAGGTGTTCAGGAACATTGAAAACCTGCTGGTCGATCTGGGTGAAAACAATGTATAAGTCGAGTAGGTCGCCACTGGTGAGGACGTAAAAGCACTCGTTCAAGGACCCGACTCGCATGCAGAACAAACCGAGCCGGTTGAGTTCGTTTCACTGCCTGTGGTAATGGGGGATGACCCAACATCGCACGATGGAGGATTGATCCGCATGCCGACTGAGCAGACAAGCGCCGTTCGTGCCACACCCAGACCGGCGCAGTTCTCACTTGCGGCGAACTTCGATCCGGAACTGGTTCCGGCCCTTGCCGATTACCCGGTCGATGAAGTTTATGGTAAGTTCCCCGCTGACGGTGTCAGTGGTGGCCGTCCCCGCTACCTGGCAACACCGCTTTCGGAAGCAGATCTGAGGCGTTACATCGGTCTGCTTGACCAACATGGCATTGCCTTCAATTATCTCTTGAACGGCGCCTGTTTCGGCAACCGCGAATGGACACGCGCCTGGCAGAAACAGGTGACGGCTCTGTTGACGAAGCTGGGCGACGTGGGCGTGCGCCGGGTCACCGTGTCCACCCCTTTTCTACTGGAACTGGTGAAGCGTCGTTTCCCCGAGTTCAAGGTAAGAGTCGGTATTTATGCCCAGGTGGACACGCCTCGGCGCGCCCGCTTCTGGGAAGAACTCGGGGCGGATGCCATCACGCTCGAGAGCTTTTCGATCAACCGGAATTTTCGCCGCCTGGCGGCAATTCGCCAGGCGGTCCGTTGCGATCTGCAACTGATTGCGAATCACGTCTGCCTTTTGAACTGCCCGCTGCAAACCTATCATCAGAACGGTTTTGCACACGCATCTGACGACACCGGCACGCTCTTCGTCGACTACTGCCTCCTGCGCTGCTCGCGGGTACGTTTGACGGATCCGTCGCAGTTCATCAAGGCGGCCTGGATCCGGCCGGAGGACCTATCCGCCTATGAAGCGATGGGGTACACGACATTCAAGCTTCTGGAACGGGGGATTCCGTCGGCGGAACTGCTGCGGCGGGTCAAAGCCTACAGCGAGCATCGGTTCGACGGCAATCTGGCCGAACTGCTGCTGTCTTATGGTTTCAAGGAACCGATCCGCAAGGAATCACTCTGGACGCTGCGTCACTTCTGGAAGCCGCGGCAGGCGAACCCGCTGCGACTCAAACCGCTGCTTGACTTGGCGCGTCTGCAAGGCATGCTCTCGCCGCTGCCGGAGTGCCCGATCCGGGTGGATGCGCGGCAGATCCCGGAGAATTTCCTGGATGGTTTTCGCGATCGTGACTGCACCTCTACGGATTGCCGGATCTGCGGCTATTGCGAACGGATTGCCGCGCAGGCCGTTTCGATTTCGCCCGAGTACCGCAGCGAGGTGCTGAGGAAGTACGCGGACATGGAAGATACCATGGCATCGGGCGGGCTCTGGGGTGTTTGAATCACGCGCCACGGCAATGGAGTTTCTGGACCGATCCGACTGTGATCCGGCGCTGGCTGCCGCCAGTTACCGGTTCATGGAGACGGTCAATGCACGCTTCGGCGGCATCCGGATAGTCCGGCGTTTTCTGGCCACCGAAACTGCGGGGCGTTATACCGGTGCCCCCTTTCGCATCCTCGACATCGGCTCGGGAAGCTGCGACATCCCGCTGGCAGTTAGCCGATGGGCGCGCACGTACGATATCTCCCTGCACTTCACCTGCCTGGAAATGGCCGGCCACGCGGTGGACATTGCGCGCGGGCAGCTTGCCCGAGCGGGTAACCCGGCGGTGCAGCTGCTTCAGGAGGACGTCTTCACCCACCAACCAGCCGAACCGTATGATTGGGCCGTGGCCTCCATGTGCTTCCATCATTTCAGCGAGGCACAGATCCTGACGCTGCTGCAAAGGCTGCGCGGTTTCGTGCGCAACAGCGTGCTGATCAACGATCTCCAGCGCTCGCGACTGGCGTCTCTGGCGACAAGACTGCTGCTGGCCGGTACTGATACGCCGGCTGGGGTCCGGCATGACGCCTTGCTCTCCATCCGGCGTGGCTTCAACATCAGTGAACTGAGCAGCTTGCTGCGGCGACTCGACAGGGTTAGGGTCTCCGTGGAGCCGGCGCGCTGGTTTCGGATCGCCGCCATCATTCGGTTCCAACCTGGAGAAAACTCTTGATAACCCTTCTCAGAGGTCTGGGCACCGCCACCTCCCCACTGTATGCAACGCAGGAGGAGGCCTACGAATTCCTCACCACGCATTTCACCCTGAAACCGGCCGAACAGGATCTGTATCGCCGCATTCTTCTGGACGGTAAGATCAAGGGCCGGTATATGGGGATGGATGCCAAGATGGATGCTCTCGAAACCGACCCCGACCGGCGGCTTGCGCGTTTTCTCAAATTCGGTCGTACCACAGCCGTCGCGGCCGCACGCCGCGCTCTGGCGGAGGCCGGCTTGGAAAGCGCTGAGATAGCCGGCCTGATCGTCAACACCTGCACCGGCTACCTCTGCCCGGGGCTCTCCTCGTATATCGCGCAAGACCTGGGGCTCAAGACGTCGATTCGCTTCCTGGAGTTGATGGGGATGGGGTGCGGCGCGGCGATTCCGAATCTCGAAGCCGCCGCCGGCATGCTGGCCCGCAGCGGGGAAGGCCCGGTCCTCAGCCTTGCCGTGGAAATCTGCTCGGCCACCATTTTCCCCAGTCATGAGCCGGAACTGGTAGTGAGCAATTCCATTTTCGGTGACGGTGCCGGCGCCGCCGTGCTCGACCTGTCGCAGGAGGGCCATCAGGGCGGTCTGGCGCAAATGGTGGACTTTGAGGCGGGTCTTTTTCCTCGGTATCGCGAGGATCTGCGTTATCGGACGGAAGGTGGCCGCCTGCGGAACCACCTGAGCAAGCGGGTGCCGGTTATCGGCGCGCGCACCGCGGCCGAGGTGGCGTCTCGGCTTCTGGCGAGGCACGGGCTCTCACGGAATGACATCGCCTGGTGGGCGGTCCATCCGGGCGGCACGGTCGTGCTGGCCCAAGTCGCCAAGGAACTAAAACTTGCCGGCGAGGCCCTGCGCTTTTCCTACAACGTCTTCGAGAACTACGGCAACATGTCGTCACCCTCCGTTCTGTTTGTCCTGCGGGAGATCCTGGACAGGGGTCGGCCGCAACCCGGCCAAAAAGGGATGCTCCTCGCCTTCGGTGCCGGCTTCTCCGCCTTCGCGGCGCTCATGGAATTTGCGTCCGAATGAACTCAGGTGAAGTGAGCCACTTTTCATAAGAACGCCTTTTCCTGGTTCTATCAGAGAGTCGACTCGTAGCGATTGTGAAAAACAGGTCCCACTCGGTGATGGCTAAAACTGAAACTTCCTGCGAACCTGTCTTTAACCTAATCGGAAAAGATAGAACTGACCAGAAACAGCGACATCGGAGAGGAAAAGCCAAAATAGTGGATCACTACGAAATCCGAAGCTGTTTTATACGGACAGAAACAAGAATATCTGCGTTTTATATGGGTCCATCTAATTATTGTTAGGCGGCAGGGCTTCCGGCGGTCGGAGGCGAGGAGACCCGATGAGCGACGTGAGCGCCAGCGAGAAGCAAGATGAGGCAGCCTCTATCGAGGAGGCGCTAAAAAACGAGCGATACGAGCTCCTCCAGCACCTGGAGGACTTCCTGGAAAAGCCAATGCTGGCCCTCGCTTTCGTATGGTTGGCGCTGTTGGTCGTGGAGTTGATCTGGGGCGAGAGCCTGTTGTTCGAGATCATTGGCACGGTGATTTGGGTCATCTTCATTCTCGATTTCGCGATGGGATTCGTCCTGGCTCCGCACAAGGCCGCTTACCTAAAGCTCAATTGGCTGACCGCCATGTCGCTACTGATACCGGCGCTGCGCCTCTTCCGCGTCTTCCGGGTGTTTCGGCTGCTCCGGCTGGCCCGCGTGGGGCGAAGTTTTCGTTTGCTCCGCGTTGTCAGCTCGCTGAACCGCAGCATGCGTGCGCTCGGCGCGAGCCTGAGTCGGCGGGGCT
>JAWOHH010000038.1:0-12692 GCA_046496215.1 Desulfobacterales bacterium | reverse complement strand
CCAGAATCGGCCCCAGGCCAGTCCGGCATAGACGATGCCGGACTGGCCTGGGGCCGATTCTGGGCCTGGGACCCCAAGGAGGTCTGGTCGGGCATTACCTGGCTGGTCTATGCCGCGCTGCTTCATGAACGGCTGGTTGTCGGATGGCGGGGACGCCGGGCCGCCATCATGGCCATTATCGGGTTAGGCGTGCTGCTGTTTACCTTCCTGGGAGTAAATTTCCTGCTGGAAGGCCACCACGGCGTGTTTACCAGGGTATAAAATGAACCATACAAAACCAGACACAATCGTCCTGGCGGGCGTCAATCACCAGACCGCGCCGGTAGACATACGGGAGAAACTCGCTTTTGCCGACGAGGCGGCGGGCGCGGCCCTGGACGCGCTCATCGCCCTGCCCGCGATCCACGAGGTGATCCTGTTCTCAACCTGCAACCGGGTGGAACTGCTCTTTTCTACGGACGACGCCCCCGCCGCCGCCGCCGAGGTAACCGCCTGTATCTGTGAATTGAAAGGCCTCTCCCCGGATCAACTGGCGGCTGTTCTGTACCGGCATGAGGGGGACGCGGCCGTGCGTCATCTCTTCCGGGTGGCTTCCGGCCTTGATTCCATGATTATCGGGGAGCCCCAGATTTTCGGCCAGGTCAAAAAAGCCTATCGCCAGGCGGTGGCGCGGAACACCTCCGGCGTCATCCTGAACCGGCTGATTCACCGCACCTTTTTCGTGGCCAAGCGGGTCAGGAGCGAAACCGGCATCGGCGACAGCGCCGTTTCCATCAGCTACGCGGCCATCGAGCTGGCGCGGAAAATATTCGGCTCTCTGGAAGGACGGAAAGTGCTGCTGGTCGGGGCCGGAGAAATGGCGGAACTGGCTGTGGAACACCTGGCAGGCAACCGGGCGGGCACCATATGGGTGGCCAATCGGACACTGGAACGCGCCATGGCCCTGGCCAGGGAGTTTAACGGCCTGGCGGTCAGCTTTGATGAAATACCGGGCCTGCTGGCCCTGGCGGACATCGTCATCAGTTCCACGGGAGCGCCCGGCCTGGTCATTACCCGCGATCAGGTCAGGAGCGTCATGCGCAGCCGCAAGAACCGGCCGCTCTTTTTTATCGATATCGCCGTGCCCAGGGATATCGACCCGGACATTAACAAACTTGAAAACGCCTATGTGTATGACATTGACGACCTGAAGGACATTGTCGACGGCAACCTGGAGGAGCGGCACAAAGAAGCCGTCAAGGCGGAACGGATCGTGGATGAGTCGGTCATCCTGTTCCGGTCCTGGTATGACAGCCTGGACGTGGTGCCGACCGTCGTGGCCCTGCGGGATAAAGTAGCGGCCATCGCCCGGTCTGAAGCGGAAAAAACACTGGGAACCATGAAAAGCCTTAAGGAAGATGACCGGGAGGCGGTTTTTCGCATGACCGACGCCATCGTCAGCAAGATCATGCACGATCCAACGAACTTTTTGAAAAGCAGGACCGACAAGAAGAATAAACACACATGTCCACCACGTCCTCGCTGGCCTTGCCGCTGATCATGATCGCGTCCTCGTGCACCGACGGGAACTTGCTCTCGATCGAGTCGAGGAAGAAGAAGCCGCTCATGCCCTTCAGAAAAACGTCGACGACGAAGATGGCCACGCCCGATTCGCGTTGCATGCAATGTTCGATGGCCTTATCCGCGTTCGAGAAACAGATCACTTCGCCCCAGGTGTAAAAACTTTCGATCAGCTCTTTGAGCACCCGGCTGATCCCCGCATCGTCGTCGAGCACAATCACATCCAGACCGTCCGACATTGTCCCGCCTCGTCAAGTGGCATCGAATTTTTTGTGGATCAGGTTGTATTTTTCCAGCTTGCGATAGATGGTCGAGGGGTTGATTCCCAGGATGCGGGCCGCCTTGGGGCGGTTGCCGCCCGTGACCTCCAGCACCCGTTCGATGTGGCGCCGCTCCAGGTCTTCGAGGGTCAGCATCTCCACGTTGCGGCGGCGTTCGGGGCCCTCGTAGGGCAGCAGGGTGCGTGCCGAGGCGAGGCTGAGCTGTTTGCCCTTCTCCAGCAGCACCGCGGCCGCGATCATGTTTTCGAGCTCGCGCACGTTGCCCGGGAACTCGTAGGCCAGCAGGCGTTCTGCCAGCTCCGGGGCCAGGTCGACGATTTTCTTGCGGTTGGCCTTGGCGTAGGTGCTCAGAAAATGGCGCGCCAGGGGCAGGATATCGCGCTTGCGCTCCCGCAGCGGCGGGATTTTGATGTTGTAGGTGTTGATGCGGTAAAACAGGTCCGCGCGAAAGCGGCCGGAGAGGATCTCCTCGCCGATGTCGCGGTTGGTGGCGGCGATGATGCGCACGTCCACGCTGCGGACCTCGGTGCTGCCCAGCCGGTAGAACTCGCGCTCTTCGATGACCCGCAGGAGCTTGGCCTGCAGCGCCGGGTCCAGCTCCGTGATTTCGTCCAGGAACAGGGTGCCGCCGTTGGCGGCCTCGAAAAAGCCGCGGCGGTCGCCGCCGGCGTCGGTGTAGGCCCCCTTGGCGTGGCCGAAGAATTCGTCTTCAAAAAGGGTCTTGCTGAAGGAGGCCATGTTGACGGCGAAGAACGGCGCGGCGCAGCGCTGGCTCAGCCTGTGGATCACCCGCGCTATCATCTCCTTGCCGGTGCCGGACTCGCCGTTGATCACGACGCTGTAGTCGGTGGAGGCCACGGCCTCGGCCTGGTGAAAGACAAGCGCCATGGCCTCATCCTCGGCGATGATCCCGGAAAAGGCCTCAGAGTGCTTCAAATTCGAAAATATCCTGGCATGCCCGAGCTGGCTCAGCTCCTCGCGAAAGCGGTGTTTCTCGATGTAGCTCTGCACCAGCGCCACGAGCTTTTCGCCGTTGAGCGGTTTGACCAGGTAGTCGGCGGCGCCACCGCTCATGGCCTTGACGGCCGTGGAGACGTCGTCGATGGCGCTGACCACCACACAGTCGATGTTCGGGAACTCGTCGTTGATCTGGGATAGCACCTCCATGCCGCCGACATGGGGCATCATCAGGTCCAGCAGCACGAGGTGAAAATGGCGGCCGCGCAGCAGGTCGAGCGCGCGGCGGCTGTCGGAGAGCAGCGCCGGATCGGGCAGCCCGGCGCTGATCAGAGTGGCCTTGATGCTGAGCAGCAGCCCCTCGTCGTCGTCGACGACCAGGATGGGGGTCTCTTGGGATGGAATGGATTCCATAAAAAGCGGGTTGTCGGGATCCTCTCGCCGATAAATTCGGGTCGAGCCTGCAGGCTCGTCGTAACCACTATCTTAGGATGAAACCCAAAAACAGTCAAGCGCCCGAGCCCTGGAAAACGCTAAAAATTATATAAATTTCAATTAGCTATGCTCTATCGATGGCAGGATCGCTGCTGTCGACAAATTCAAGCGTCGCCTTCCAGCTGTTTTTCCCGGTAGGATGTGTGGATGGAGTGGAGCATGTCCCGCAGCTCCTCGTGGGTCAGGATCCGTTTGTCCACGAGCAGCCGTGCGAGCGCCTCCATGCGAAGCGTAGTTGAGAGCAGCAGGTTTTCTAAAGCCTCGATGCGATCGGAACCGGACGCTGAAACGGGCCCTTCGGTGGACAGTTCGAGGCGGCGGTCTTTACCGCTGCGCCGCTCGATCCCCTGGTAGGGGGTCTTGATCCAACGACGATTCAGGCCGGAGCGCCGGTCGCTGCCGGGGGGCTCGGAAGCGAAGCTGCGTTTGAAGCTCATCTCTTTTGCACCCGTGGCGGTCGAAGTGGAAGCTTTGATATCACTTTAGTACAAAACACCCGGCAGGTCAAAATATGCCGCCCGCACCGCTGGCCGGCCTCAAAATCGCCTTGAAAGCGCGCTCGATCCGGAATAGGATGTTTGCTGAACCGGTGCTGGAAGCACCGACGGAAGGAAGGGCGCACGTGTACCTCGATCACTACGGGCTCGGCAAAGAGCCCTTCGGCATCAGCCCGGACCCGGAATTTTTGTGGCTAAGCGAGAAGCACACCCGGGCCTACGAAACCCTGCGGGACGGCATCCTGGAGCAGGACGGGTGCGTGCTGCTCACCGGAGACATCGGCACCGGCAAGACGACCCTCATCAAGCGGCTCGTAAAAATCGACGATGTCGCCGCGATTTTCGTGACCGTCCACGACCCCGACCTGTCCGGGCTGGACTTTTTCAACGTCCTGGCGGCCGAGTTCCGGATGGGGCGGCGGTTTCAGAGCCGGGAGGAGTTTCTGTCGGGCTTCAAACGCTTTCTGCTCGAGGCCTTCTCGGACTATAAAAAGGTGCTGCTGATCATCGACGAGGCCCAGCGGCTGAATCGCGAGATCCTCCTCGAAACCGTCGCCCTCTCCGAGCTCAAGCTGGCCGGCCGCAAACTGCTGAAGGTCTTCTTCGTGGGCCAGCTCGAGTTCAACCAGCTGCTGATGAGCGCGGAGAACCGCGACGTGCTGAAGCACATCAGCGTTCATCACTATCTCGAGCCGCTTTCGGCCGAGGAGACCCGCCGTTACATTGAGCACCGCCTTGCCGTCGCCGGCGCAAAAAACCGTGTTTTCACCCCGGAGGCCACCGACCGGGTCGCGCAGCTCACGAAAGGCTACCCCCGGTTGATCAACATTGTCTGCGACCATGCGCTGCTGTGCGGCTACAGCGCCGACGCGCACCGCATCGACGCCGCCTTCATCGACGAGTGCAGCCGGGACCTCTCTGTGGCCCTGGGCATCGAGGAGGAGTTGGACCGGGAGCAGCTCGTGGCCTCGGTCGAGGAGCGGATCGAAGCGCAAGCCGTGGAAAAGGCCAGGTCGCCAAAACCGGCAGGGGTGCGCCCCTATGTGTTCATTGCGGCCGCGACCCTGGCCGCGGCGGTCGTGGCGTTTTTCGTCTTCCGATAGGCTCGCTCGGCCGCGTTCTGCAGCAGTCGGTCGGTCGGCCTCAGTAAAGGTCGAACCTGGCCAGCCGGCCGTCCAGTCCCCCGTTCGCGAGCGGCTGCTTCCACGACGGCTTCAGCCCGATGTGCTTCAGCATCTCCCGGTTGCCGAAATAGATGTATGCCGACGAGCCCCGGCAGCGCTGCTTGAGAAAATCCCCGAACGCCCGATAAAACTCCCCGATCCCGCCACCGCGCTGGAGCCTCACCCCGTAGGGCGGGTTGCAGACGATCACCCGGTCGGGGAGCCCTTCCAGGCGCTTGAAATCGAGGCGGTTGATCGCGACCCCGCTGCCGTGGGGCAGCCGGCCCAGGTTGGCGCGGGCGGCGGCAACGGCTTCCGCGGCGATATCGCCGCCGGAGATCAGCCCCGGGGGAGGGGGCCGGATCGGACGGTCCGCTTCGGCCTTCACCGCGGCCCAGCGCCCGCGGTCGAAATCCGGCAGGCGTTCGAAGCCGAAACGCGGCCTCAGGCAGCCGGCCGGGATCCGGCAGTGGTGCATGAGGGCCTCAGCCAGCAGGGTGCCCGAGCCGCACATGGGGTCGTGCAGCGGCCGGCTGCCGTCCCACTCCGTGCGGCGGATGACGGCGGCCGCCACCGTCTCCTGCATGGGGGCTTCCACCGTCTCCTTGCGGTAGCCGCGGCGGTGCAGGGACCCGCCCGAGGCGTCGATGCCGACGGCGGCGCGGTTGTTCTCGATGAACAGGCTGACCCAGACGTCGGGGTCGATGCGCTCGACATTCGGGCGGCGGCCGCACTCCTCGCGGAAATAGTCCACGATGGCGTCCTTCAGGCACAGGGCCGCGTACTGGGAGTGGCGGATGTTGCTGTGCGCCACGTTGGCGAAGACCGCCAGGGTCTGCTCCGCGCTCAAAAACTCCCGCCAGGCTACGCTCCGGGCCTTCCGGTAGAGGACCTCCGTGGTGTGGCAGGCGAAAACCAGGAGCGGGGCGATCACGCGCGTGAGCAGCCGGGACTGGTAGTTGATCCGGTAGAGGGCCTCCGGGTCCGCCTCGAAGTACAGGCCCCGGTAGGCGAGGCGAATCTCCCGTGCCCCTAAAGGTTTCAGTTCTTCCGCGGCCGGCTCCTCGAGCCCCTCGGCCACCTGGGCGAAGTAGCGATGGTTCTGCTGATACGCGTGCATGGCGCTCCTTTCAGCGTATTGGGGCTCGAGGTTAACCCATTTGCCGATGGCGGACAAGTGCGCGAAGATGCGTTGACAAACCGTTGGCTCCTGTAGCATCCTGCAAATTCGGACATCTTCTCCGGTCGACCTGCGCCTGCACGCAGGCAGGCGCCGGCGGACACGGCAGGATGGCGGCCATGTACCTTCGGTTCTTCGGATTGGAAGACAACCCGTTCAAGGCCTCCCCGGAGGCCGAGGCGCTCTTCATCGGCCGCTACCAGGAAGAGGCCCTGGCCCACCTGCGCTATGCGCTGGCGGAGGGCGAGGGGTTCACCGTGATCACCGGCGAGCGGGGCGTGGGCAAGAGCACCATCTGCCGTGCGTTTCTGGACCGGCGGGAGCAGGGCGTCTCGGCCGCCTTCCTTTCGGGCCCGCTGAAATCCCCCGGGGAGCTGCTGCGGCGAACCAACAGCGCCTTCGGCGTTCCCGCCGACGGCACGACCCTCAAGGGGCTCATCGACCCGCTCAACGATTTTCTCATGCGCCGAAAGATGGCCGGCGGCCGGGTGGCGGTCTTCATCGACGATGCCCACCTGCTGGCCCCCGAGGTGCTGGAGCAGATCCGGCTCATCTCCAACCTGGAGACGACCCGTGAGAAGTTGATCCACCTGGTCCTCATCGGGGAGCCCGGCCTGCTTGCCGTCTTGAACTCGCATGCGCTGCGCCAGATGGGCCAGCGCGTGTCGGTGCGCTACGAACTCGGCCCTTTGTCCGAGGACGAGACGGTGCGCTACATCCAGCACCGGGTGAGCGTGGCCTCACAGGCCTCTCCGGTTCACTTCGAGCCCGGCGCCCTTCGGTGCATTTACCGGTACGCGCGCGGCAACCCGCGCGCAATCAACACGGCATGCGATGCGTCGCTCAAAGCCGCATTCAGCGCCGCCGAAAGAACGGTGACGGAGGAGGCCGCCCGTTCCGCTTTAGAAGAGCTGCGTCGGGTGGAGGGCGGGGGCCGGGCCCGCCGCCGCGCTGCGCTGGCCTGGGTGGCCGCCGCCTGCGGGCTGATCGCACTCTTGGCGGCGGCCGTCTTGCCCTGGAAATCGGAAAAAGGCGGGATTGAAACTGAAATCGCCGCGGTGGCGACCGGGGTCCCCCCCGGTTCGGTCCTGACCCAACCCCTCCCCGAGGCGCCGGGTGCCCCGGCGGATCCGCCGCCGCTGGCATCGTCCCCGTTGCCGCCTGCGGCCGCATCCGAGCCGGACCCGCCTTCGCCTGAAGCTGAAAAAGCGCTGGCTCCGGCCTCCCCCCGGCCTGCGAAGGCTTCAACGGCCCCGACCCACTCGGTGCAGGTCGGCGCCTACCTCATCCCCGAGAATGCCTCCAAGCAGGCCGAGCTGTTGACCGGCAGGGGGTATGCGGCGCGGATCTTCGCGGTGGTCGATTCCAGGGGCCGCCGCTGGCACACGGTGCGCATCGGCGATTACCCCAGCCGGGAGGCCGCGCGCTCCCAGGCGGATGCCTTCACGAGGAAGGAGCAGATCCAGAGCATCGTGCGGCCCTACGGAAAGTTCTGACGGGAGCTCAGAAATAGGGCCGGCCGAACACCCCGGCGTGGACCCGGTCGCGCAGCAGCTCCCCGGCCGGCCGGGGTTTCTTGGGCTCATCCGGGACGCCGATCGCCATCACGGCCAAAAGCTTCAGCCCCGGTGGCAGCCCGAGCTGTTCGGCGACGTAGTCCTCCGCCGTACGCTTCTCGTCGTGCATTCTCTCCCGGAACTGGACCCAGCAGCTTCCCAGCCCGAGCGACTCGGCCGCCAATTGGATCATGATCGCGGCGATGGAGGTGTCCTCCACCCAGACATCCGACTTCGCCGCCTCGGCGCACACCGCAATGCCGAGCGGAGCGTCCTTGAGGAAGGAGGCGCCGTGCGGTTTGGCCCGGGAGAGCGCCTCCAGCTTCGCCGGGTCGGTGACGACCACGAAATGCCACGGGTTGTTCCCGCGCGAGGATGGGGAGCGCAGGGCCGCCTCGAGGATCTGGTCGATTTTTTCCTTTTCGACCGGACGGGCTTGAAACTTGCGGATGCTGCGCCGGTTGCGGATCAAGGACATGAACATTTCGGGCCCCCCTCTTTGGTGTCGGTTTTCAGGGTGTGCTGCAAAGCGTCAAGCGAAAATAATACCACATCTTAATGATTTTCTCATGGAATTTGGAGAAATCCGTTTTATGTTCGGCGCGCGCGGCACGGAAGGGTTTGGATGGACCGGAGACCCTGATGGTGTATTCCATCTCGATCAGGATCTTGGCATCGAATTTGCTGTAGAAACCTATTCTTTCGACATCCCAGGAGGAATCGATATGCGCACCGCGTTGCATTCAACCTGCATTGCCGCCCTGTGCCTTGTGATCATCTGCGCATGCATTGCCCCCGGTCGCATGCAGGAGCTTTCCGATCCAGCCCGAGCGGCGGCGGGCCCGGTTTACCGCCCGCAATTACCACCCGATCTCGGAAGCCTCGACGCCGCCATGAACCGTCTCGGCGAGGCGCTTTCCGGCATGGATGCGCCCGCGGTCAAGCCGCTTACCTCCCCGGAGTTTTTTCCCTTGTCGAACAAGCATCTTCTTGGGGCATCGTTTGGAGGATCGCTCAAGAAAAGCAGGCTTTTCTACGACGCGCAGGGGATGCTGTTCTTTTTCGAGGCCGACCCCATCAGGGCCTTTCCCGACCGGATCGAAGTATCCGCGCGCATCGTTTTTTACTACAGGCATCTTCTCGATCTGCCTATCGTTGTCGAAAGAACGATGGATGTCCCCGATAGCATCCACTCCGTAGACTCGATTATTTCAAGCCAATACTTCATCCTGTACGACCCGCTCCGGCAGTTCAAGATCGACTTCCCGGGGCACATTTCATTTTATTTTGAGGACCGGAAGCGGGCCGAGCGTTTTGCGGACACCCTTTTTTACATCCAGCAGCACCTTGTCGAAGAACGAAACGCCGAGTTTGCCGATTTCGAGGCGAAGGCGGCCACATGGCGCCGCTCCGGCGCCAAGCCCTCCCTGACCGAGGAGCAACGCAGATACATTGTCCAGGCGAACGCGCTCAGCCAGAAGAAAGAATACCCCGGGGCCATCGATCTCTATCTGAAAGCGATTGCAATCGACCCGGTGTCCTACCCGGCGGCCTATTTCAATCTGGCGCTTTTGTCGGCTCAGACGCAGCAGTACCGGAAGGCGATCGGCTTCATGAAGCGGTATCTCGCACTTGAACCCGACGCAAAGGACGCAAGAAGCGCGCAAGATAAGATATACGAATGGGAGCTGAATCTCGCCGGCGGCAAATAGCCTGCGGAAGAACGGCCTGAGTGCCTTGCACCATGCTCCCCTTGTTGGAGAGGAGAACCGAGTCGAGGCCCGGGCCGGCAGCAAGGCGAGCCGGAAGCAGTCCGCCAACGGATAGAAGATGACCAAGAATTTGGCTGTTTCGCTTTTGGTTGCCGCAAGCTTTTTTCTCGGCGGCCTCTCGCTCGCCCTCGGCCAGCAGGTTCATTGCTCGGGAACGATCGCCGCGTGGCAGTCCGACGCGAGTCTTCGCGGTTTCATGTCCACCCACAGCTGCAGCTGTCCTCCCGGGAACACCCGCTCTCCGGTTTGTGTCCCTATAGGAGGCAAGGGCGCTTCCGGTAAATCCAAGCCCCCGACCCCGGCTGACTTCAGGACCGTCGTCGTGGGGGCCATGTTCCAAAGCATCCTCTCCTCGGTTTTTGCAGACGGCTCGTCCAACGAGAAGGAAATTCTCGCGGCCCAGCAGAAGGCAGCCGAGATCGCCTGGAAGAAAGCCGAGCAAAAGAGGGCCGAAGAGGAAAAGGCCCAGGCCGAATACGACAGGATGATGCTCTCCTACAAGCAGCTCGAGGGGGCGGGGCAGGTCGCCTTCAAAACCCTCTCGGACTCCGATCTTGGCTTAAAAGGGCTTGAGGACCTTGCCGCAACCTCCCGTCAACCCTTTGACACCGCAGCCACCCTGAAGGATCCCGATTTCAAAGGCCCGACCGGCGGAACAGCCTTTTTCGGGGACACCATGCCGATCGAGGACATCCGCTTTCTTGTCAACCCCGAGAACGACCCGAACGTGGTCGATCTCACAAAAGCACGCACCTTTGTCGTCGATAACCTGAAAACCGACACGCAGAAGATTGAAACGGCGACTCGCGAGCAGGAGAAGAAGGCTTCTGCCTCCCCAAAGGCCTCGGATTGCGCTAAGCTCTCGGGCAGGCTCAAGGGCTATGTGGACCAAAGGGCAAAGTTCCACAAAACCGTAGAACTCGCTCAGACCGAGCTTGCCACATGGCAGACCGCCAACCGCAACGCGCTGATGAATGCCGCCAGAGACGGCATCGACTATTTCATAGGCCGACTCCTCGATTATCTCAGCCGGAAAGGGGAAGCCGCAGACCGGCTCATGCGGATTCTGAACGCCGACTCGGCCAAGATGGCTCAGGACGGGGTCGATGTCGCCCAGGTTGCAGCCAAAATCAAACGGCTCAAGCTTCTCTCCAATGCCGGCCGGGTTGCCGAGTACACCGCGGACGTCAAGGACTGGAACAAACTCATCAAGGATGGGCTCTCCGCCATGGTTGCGGAGCTCTCGGAGTCGAACCGCGAGGTGAAACAGATGCTTGCAGAGCCCGCCATGCAAACGTATTTCGAGACCGAAGCCCCGGCGCTAAACGCGCTCCTCGACATCTCCACCATTGCCGCATCCCACAAGGTGTTCGGCAAATGGGTCGCAAAGCAGCTCCCGATCATCGCTGCCGTTGAGCTCGGGATCAATCAGGTTTACAACGGGATGGACTACTACTTGAGCTACAAAAGGATCGCTGAAGCGCACAGAATCAACGGGCAGATTTTAAAGACCGCGCGCGGGATCCAAAACAACATCGACCGGACCTATGACGAACTTCGCGCGTGCGAGTGAACAACTGTGCGGGTCAACCTCAAAAATAGGTTTTCGAAAAAATTGAACAGGGATGCCTACAGCAGCTTGGGGTTCAAGATCTGTTAATAATCAATCGATGCAGGAGGAGTGCTCACAGACAGACTCCTCCAGTACCCAACTCCTGATAAGCGCTGCAAGCTGTTCCACATATGTATTCTGATGGCCTCGCCCTGCGAACGGAATTGCGATCACTTGCTTTGCCTGCCATTCGGACAGCTCAGCTGCTTGAAAGATGTACTTTTTGATACCAAGTCCCACACCGACTACAGCAAGCGGCTTGAAGTCGTTAATCCTCTCTGACAATTCTTCGACCTGATCTCGGAGATGATTTTTACGTTGTCTGCCCTGCATCTCAAAAACAGGAATATGGCTCAGATCGTCCAGAAAGCAGCCGCAGTTCTTGAAGTAGCATAGAAATTCTTTTGAGTCGCTAAATGTCCGCGAGTGGGCTTTCTCAAACGCCTTCATTGTAAATTTCTGCATATTGCCGCCGCGATAGAAGAACTGATCCTCGTTTCGTGGCGGAGACTCTCCGACAAGCAACAATCTAATCTTTGGCGGCTGGAACCATTCCCTAAGATCTTCAGTCGGCATATTTTACCCCCAGCAACGGTTGATCCATTTTTGTCACCAAAGAAATCACATAGCGTCAAGCCTCTGGAGCAACACCTTTTTATATTCAACAATTTGAAATTATTTGAATTTGGTGCCCCCGGCAAGAATCGAACTTGCGCTAACACGGATTAGGAATCCGTTGCTCTATCCACTGAGCTACGGGGGCGGTTAAATGATTTCAATAGGTTAGGTGCCATTGCGACCCTCTTGGGGTGTGCCAAAATGGCCGACTGTGCCCAAATTGTGCCCGTGAAGTGCATCGAGGTAGGCTGCATGCCTGGCGGCGGCAAGTTTAAGGTCATGCTCGCTGACGATGTTGTAGCGGTCGAAAACCGACCGAGTTTTGTGTCCAGAGATCATCATCGCCACCCTTTCGGGCACACCGGATCTAACCATGTTGCGAACCGCGGTTCGCCTGAAATCGTGAAAAATCCTTATACCGATTTTTGCATCGCGACAAGCCTTTTTCCATTCCTTGTCGAAGCGTTTTTGTCGTTCCGTGGCGAACCGGTTCAGAAAAACATAAGGCAAGAGCTTCCTCGCTCGCTTCCTGATTTCCCACTGGCGTTCGAAAACACTTTTCAGTTCATCATCAAGATAAAGGGTTCGCGCATCGTTGTTTTTGGTTTCGCCAACCTCAAGTCGAACAATTCCCTGCTGACGGTCAACCTGCTTCCAGGTCAGTCCGGAAATCTCAGAGATCCTCCATCCTACCTTGTATGCGAAGGTTACAAATCCCTTCAGGTAAGAGGGGAGGGCACTGCGCAAAGCCAGAAACTCTTCGTGTGCGTATTCCGCTGATTCCGGCCACTGATTCCTGTGCGACATCGCTAATTAGACATTATGGTTGACAGTTTAACGCCAGGAACAAGAGAACGTCGTTGCTATGAACCCGCGCAAAAGCCTCCCGGGCTCCGACGAGCATTTCTGGGCCCATTCTCGCCCGGGAGTCTTTTGCGCTGGCCAGCCCGGTAACGCGAGAAAAAAGACCTGCCATCCTTGCAACCGTGGGTTATGCTGGG
>JAWOHH010000149.1:0-3141 GCA_046496215.1 Desulfobacterales bacterium | reverse complement strand
TTCCGGCGCGCCGTCGAACTGCAGAACAAGCACCGCCGCCCTGGGATGCGTTTTGAGAACACGCTGCAAACCAACGGCACCCTGCTTACGGACGACTGGTGCGCCTTCCTGCGAGAGAACAACTTCCTTGTGGGCATCAGCATCGACGGGCCACGCCGGATTCACGACGTTCATCGCAAAGACAAGGGCGGAAGGCCGACGTTCAAACGTGTGCTTCACGGCCTGCGCCTCTTGCAGCGGCATGGGGTCGAAACCAACGTTCTCGTCACCGTCAATCGGAACAATGCCGCGTCCCCGCTCGAGGTCTACCGCTTTCTGCGGGACGAGGCGCGAGTGAGCTGGATCCAGTTCATCCCGGCCATCGAACGAATGCAGGCGGGAGTGGTCAGCCCCCACCAGGAGGGGACCGACGTCTCGCCGCGCAGCGTGACCCCGGAGCAGTGGGGGTCTTTTCTCACGGCCGTTTTCGACGAGTGGGTGCGCAACGATGTCGGCCGGGTCTTCGTCCAGACCTTCGAGGCCGCGGTGCGCTCCTGGCTCGGACTGGGGTCCTCCGGGATGTGCGTCTTCGATCCCACCTGCGGCCACGGCCTGGCCCTGGAGCACAACGGCGACCTCTACGCCTGCGACCACTTCGTGGAGCCCGGCCATCTGCTGGGCAACATCCTGAAGACCCCCATGGCCGATCTGGCCGCTTCCGAGCGGCAGCTGCGGTTCGGGCGGGCCAAGCTGGAGAGCCTTCCGAGGCTCTGCCGTGAATGCGCGGTGCGCTTCGCCTGCCACGGGGAGTGCCCCAGGAACCGCTTTCTGACCACCCCGGAGGGCGAGCCCGGCCTGAACTACCTCTGCGCCGGCTACAAGAGGTTTTTCGAGCACGCCGACACGCCCCTGAAGCTGTTGGCCGAGTTGTTGCGACGGGGCCGGCCGGCCGCCCAAGTGATGAGCCTGCTGTCTCATGCCGAGGAGCAGTCGCGGTCGCGGTCGGGCTCTGGGAAAATCTCCCGCAACGCCTCATGCCCCTGCGGCAGCGGGCTGAAATATAAGAGGTGTCATGGCCTGAACCGGACACCATCAACCCCTAACAATTAGGAGGAGTTTTATGGCTAAACAGAAGCAACCCAACATTCTTGTCATCTGGGGAGACGACATCGGCATCACCAACCTCAGCTGCTACAGCGACGGGTTGATGGGTTATCGCACGCCCAACATCGACCGCATCGCCAACGAGGGCATGCGTTTTACCGATTCATACGGCCAGCAGAGCTGCACGGCCGGCCGCTCCGCCTTCATTACCGGCCAAAGCCCCTACCGCACCGGTCTGACCAAGGTGGGGATGCCCGGAGCGGATATCGGCCTGCAGGCCGAGGATGTGACCATTGCGGAGCTCCTCAAGCCGCTCGGCTACGTCACCGGGCAGTTCGGAAAGAACCACTTCGGCGACAAGAACAAGTACCTGCCCACAGTCCACGGGTTCGACGAATTCTTCGGGAACCTCTACCACCTGAACGCCGAGGAGGAGCCCGAGAACGTGGACTACCCGAAGGAGGAGGATTATCCCAATTTCAAGAAGATCTTCGGCCCCCGCGGCGTCATCCACTCCTGGGCGACGGAAACGGACGACCCAAGCGAGAACCCACGCTGGGGCCGGGTCGGGAAGCAAAAAATCGAGGATACCGGACCGCTCACCAAGAAACGCATGGAGACCTGCGACACGGAGTTCCTCGGTGCGGCCAAGAACTTCATCACTCGCGCCAGCAAGGAGGAGAAGCCCTTCTTCCTGTGGTTCAACACCACCTGGATGCACTTCCGCATCCACCCGCCAAAAGAGATCCTTGGTCAAGCCGGGCGCTGGCAATCCTTTTACCATGACGTCATGGTGGAGCACGATAAGCACATAGGCCAATTGCTGGACCATTTGGACGAGCTCGGAATTACCGAAGACACGATCGTGGTGTACTCCACCGACAACGGACCGCACATGAACACCTGGCCCGACGGCGCCATGACCCCTTTCCGTAACGAGAAGAATTCCAACTGGGAGGGTGCCTTCCGGGTGCCGATGCTGGTGCGCTGGCCCGGAAAGATCAAGGCGGGCACGGTCTCGAACGAGATCATCGCGCAACAGGACTGGCTGCCGACGTTTTTGGCCGCGGCCGGCGAACCGGAGATCGGCGAAAAGCTCAAAAAAGGCCACATTGTGGGAGACAGGACGTTCAAAGTCCACTTGGACGGGTACAACTTCCTGCCTCACTTGACGGGCGAGGCGGAGAAGGGACCCCGGCCGGGTTTCATCTACTTCTCGGACGACGGCGACCTGGTTGGACTCCGCTATGACAACTGGAAGTTCATCTTTGCCGAGCAGCGCTGCATCGGCACTGCCCAGATCTGGGCGGAGCCCTTCGTCTTCCTGCGTATCCCGAAGTTTTTCAACCTGCGCACCGACCCATTCGAGCGGGCGGACATTACCTCCAACACCTACTGGGATTGGATGATTGACCGGGCGTATCTGATGTACGGGGCGCAATTCATCGTGAAACATTTCCTTGACACCTTCAAGGAGTTTCCGCCGCGCATGAAAGCGGCGAGCTTCAGCATCGACCAGATACTTGAAAAGATGGAACAGGCATTGAACATCGACTAACCCGAACCGGATCCGGCCAGGGCACCGTCTCCATAATGCGGTGCACTGGCTGTTTCCTTCTTTTTCGACTCATCAATCCGGAGCAGCCGCGGCTTTCATAGGCGATTGACCGCAGCACGGAGATCACGGTCTGCTGGGACGCGTGGCTGCCAGGTATGCCCGCATCCCTCTGGCCTGCGGAGAGAGCCCCCGGTAGGTTTTCCTGGCAGTTCTGGTTCTCTGAACATTTGGTCTTCAACGCATCCAACGAGGCAAGGGGGTGTCAATGAAGGAATTCTTTGAAATGGTGGTGTTATTTTTTGAAACGCTTGCGGTCGGCGTGTTGATTGGCGGTTTTTTTTATTTCTTTTTTCGGATGCTGAAACAGTGGATGCGACCTACGGAGCATTCCAGTGCCTACCTTGGGTTCAGGAAGGGCTTTGGGCGCACCTTGCTACTGTCTCTGGACCTTCTGGTGGCCGCCGACCTCGTTTTGACCATGACCGTCGATCTGAGTTTTC
>JAWOHH010000099.1:0-2693 GCA_046496215.1 Desulfobacterales bacterium | reverse complement strand
GGAATCGCGCTGACCCCCACCCAAGGCCTCGGCCGCGGCATGGTGGTTGGAGACACGGGCGGACCGCTGAAGGCGCCGGTCGGCAAGGCAATTCTCTCGCGCATGTTCGACGTGTTCGGCAACGCGCTCGACCGCGGAGGAGAAGTTTCGAACGTGGAATGGCGCACCGTCCATCACCCCCCGCCGTTGCTGGCCCGGCGCTCCACCAAATCGGAGGTCTTTGAGACGGGCATCAAGGTCATCGATTTGCTCGTGCCGCTCGAGCGCGGCGGCAAGGCGGGCCTGTTCGGCGGCGCGGGCGTCGGCAAAACCGTCCTGCTTACGGAAATGATCCACAACATGATCGGCTACCACGAGGGGGTCAGCCTGTTTTGCGGCATCGGCGAACGCTGCCGGGAAGGCGAGGAGCTTTACCGCGAGATGAAGGAAGCCGGCGTGCTGCCGAACATGGTGATGGTGTTCGGCCAGATGAATGAGCCCCCCGGCAGCCGTTTCCGCGTGGGCCACGCCGCGCTCACGATGGCCGAGTATTTCCGGGACGACAAACGGCGAGACGTGCTGCTGCTCATCGACAACATTTTCCGTTTCATCCAGGCCGGTTCCGAGGTGTCCGGCTTGATGGGGCAGATGCCGTCTCGCCTCGGTTATCAGCCCACGATGGGCACCGAGTTGTCCCGGTTGGAGGAACGCATCGCCAACACCGATACCGGGGCCATCACCTCCATCCAGGCCGTGTATGTGCCGGCGGATGATTTCACCGATCCGGCGGCGGTGCACACCTTTTCCCACCTTTCGGCGTCCATCGTGCTCTCGCGCAAGCGGGCGAGCGAGGGGCTTTACCCGGCCATCGACCCTCTGCAGTCCAGTTCCAAAATGGCGACGCCGGGCATCGTCGGCGAACGGCATTATCGTCTCGCCCAGGAGATCCGCAGGACTCTCGCGCAATACTCAGAACTCAAGGACATCATCGCCATGCTCGGTCTGGAGCAATTGTCGCCCGAGGACCGCAACGTGGTCGCCCGGGCCCGGCGGTTGGAGCGTTTTCTTACCCAGCCGTTTTTCACGACCGAGCAGTTCACTGGGCTCAAAGGCGAGCTCGTCAGCCTTGAAGAAACGCTGGACGGCTGTGAGCGCATCCTGCACGATGAATTCAAGGACTACCCGGAGAGCGCGCTCTACATGATAGGGACGATCGACAAAGCGAGGGGAAAACTGAAACCGGAGGTCGAACATGCAAGAGCCGACACGCATGAATCTTAAAGTGCTCCTGCCATTCCAGGTTCTTGCCGAGAAGACCGGCGTGACCCGCATCGTCGCGGAAACCCGGGAGGGTTCGTTCGGACTCTTGCCACGCCGGCTCGACTGCGTTGCGGCACTCGCACCCGGGATCCTGATCTACGAAAACGATGCCGAGGGCGAAGTTTATGTGGCGGTGGATGAAGGGGTGTTGATCAAGACCGGCCCGGATGTGCTTGTCTCGGTTCGCAACGCCATAGCCGGTAGGGACCTGCGCCGACTGCGTGAGGAGGTGGAGCGGGAATTCCTAAACCTGGACGAACGGGAGCAGAGCGTGCGATTGGCGCTGGCGAAAATTGAAAGCGGTTTCATGCGCCGCCTCGCGGAGTTTCATCATGAGTGATGAACCCAAAGGTGCTCCTTTGAAATCGAAGCCGAAGCCGCCCCTCAGTGAGGAGGTCGGCGCCAAGGCGGCGCGCAAACTGCGCGCGCAACGCCATGTCACGCGGACCGTCTGGTTCGGCCTGGGCATGATGGGGCTGATCGGCTGGTCGGTGGCGATTCCGACCCTGGTCGGCGCGGTGCTTGGCATCTGGCTGGACCGGCGCTATCCGGGAGGCCGCTCCTGGACCCTGGCCCTGCTGGTTGTGGGCCTTGCGATCGGCTGTTTGAATGCGTGGCATTGGGTGTCCAAGGAAGACAAGGCCATGCGGGACGAACAGGAGGGTGACGATGAATGATGCGGCGATTCTGTTTCCGGCGGGAGTTGCGGGCCTTTTGCTCGGGGTGATTTTTTTCGGAGGCCTTTGGGGGACGGTGCGAAAGGGTCTCTTGTCGAAAAGGCCCGCGATTTGGTTCTTGAGCAGCCTGCTTTTTCGGATGAGCGTCGCCCTGGCCGGATTTTACTTTGTCTCGGGCGGGCGTTGGGACCGTTTGCTGGCGTGTCTCCTCGGATTCGTGATCGCGCGTTTCATCGTGACGCGGTTTGCCGGACCGCCGTCCGAACACCCCAACCTTCCATCCAAGGAGGCCGGTTATGCGCCTTAGTCCCGATGAGATTATCTTCTGGCAACACGGGTTTCTCAAGCTCAACGCCACCATTGTGTTCACGTGGGGCCTGATGGTCGTAATGGCCGTCGGTTCCAAAATCATTACGCGCAGACTTTCCACGGGCCTGAAACGTTCCCGCTGGCAGAATCTGCTGGAAATCGTTGTCACCCTCATCGAGAAACAAATCGAAGAAGTGGGCCTCCGCCACCCGAAGAAGTATCTCCCGTTTTTGGGCACGCTCTTCCTGTTCGTCGCTCTGGCCGCTCTCTGCACCATCATTCCCGGGTACGAGCCGCCCACGGGATCGCTCTCGACCACCGCGGCGCTCGCACTGTGCGTGTTTGTTGCGGTGCCTCTCTTCGGCATCGGGGAGCAGGGTGTGGGCGGCTACCTCAAGTCCTATGTGA
>JAWOHH010000062.1:0-13101 GCA_046496215.1 Desulfobacterales bacterium | reverse complement strand
CCCCACGACCGTGGGCTTGCCCGTCGTTCCGGAGGAGGCGTGGATGCGCGTGACATTGTCCATGGGGACTGTGAACATCCCGAAGGGGTAATTGTCGCGCAGGTCCGCCTTGGTGGTGAAGGGCAGTTTGCGCAGGTCGGCCAGCGAGTGGATGTCCGCGGGTGAGACCCCGGCCTCCTCGAACCTGCGCCGGTAGAAGGGAACCGTGTTGTAGACCCGGGCGGAGGTCGCCTGCAGCCGTCGCAACTGAAGGGCCTCCAGGGCCTCACGGGGCATGGTTTCGAATTCTTCACTAAAGATCATTCGCGATTCTCCTCTTTTAACACTTGAAATCCGGGGGCGTGTTCGGCTCGGAAGCCGCCAGCCGGGGCCGGGGCCGCAACCGAAATCGCCCCCTTACACCAGTCGGCCGCGAAAGAAAAGCGTAAAACCGGACCGGGCACGGCCTCGCAGGCATAACGAGTTGCGGGCATTGACCCGGGAGGTCAACTCGGCTACAGGTGCTCTCTACCCCATCCGACAACATGTAACTCCGGCTGAATTTTCTTCAAAATAAAAGGCGCCAGCGCATCGGCGCTGCCGCCTTTTTAACTGTCCACGATTTAAAATAAATGGCAGCCCGCCTATCGGGCTGCCATTTATTTTACGCGTTCCGCCTTGATGATCATGACCGTGTCGACCGGCACGTCCTGGTGGCCGCCGCGGCTGCCGGTCTTGACTTTCGTGATGGCGTCGACCACATCCATGCCTTCCATCACTTTGCCGAAGACGGCATAGCCCCAGCCTTGGGGGGTTTTGTTCTTGTGGTCGAGGAAGTCATTGTCCACGGTGTTGATGAAGAACTGGGCCGTGGCGCTGTCCGGCACCTGGGTGCGGGCCATCGCGATCGTCCCGCGTTGGTTCTTCAGGCCGTTGTCCGCCTCGTTTTTGACTGGGGCGTTGGTGGGTTTTTCCTTCATGGCCGCGCTCATGCCGCCGCCCTGGATCATGAAGTTGGGGATGATCCGGTGGAAGATGGTGCTGTTGTAATGCCCGGCGTCCACGTAGGCGAGAAAGTTTTTGACCGTCTTGGGGGCCTTGTCCGGGTAAAGCTCGATCACGATCCGGCCCTTGTCGGTTTCCATGGCCACTTTGGGTGTTTCACCCGCCACCGTCGGTGTCACGGCGGTCAGGACGCTCAACGCTGAAATCCAAGCAAATTTCATAAATGACTCTCCCTTCGGATTAGTGAGTGACGCGGCAGACAATCATGAAAGCCGCACCGCAGTCAACACTTTTCGTGTGGTTGCAAAGCCAGTGTCAGTCCCGTCCGTCCGCGTCGCCGCAGTCCCCTACGCGTTGAGGAACCCCGTTTAAAGCTTTCGAAGTTTTTGCACGCCCAGGGCGACCACGGTCATCGCAAGCAGGGGCAGAACAAAGTAAACCATCGTAGTGCTGAAGACAGGCAGGGCGTCGTGCTCCGTCGCCTTGAGCAGCAGGTACGCCGTGTAAGCCGCGTAGGCCCCCACAAAGAGCCAGCCTTCCCATCGGGTGATGCTGTAGCCGGTGAAGAATACGGGCAGGCAGGCAACCGCCGCGGCAACCATCACGAGCAGGTCGAAGTTCAGCAGAGAGGGGGCCACCTTCAGCCCCTCGGGGCTCACCAGCGCGCTGATGCCGATGATTCCCAAGATGTTGAATATGTTGCTTCCCACGGCATTGCCGATGGCAAGATCGCGTTCGCCCCGGTAGGCGGCAACAACCGATGTTGCGGCCTCCGGCAAAGATGTGCCTGCGGCGATGAGCGTGAGGCCGATGACGATGTCGCTCACCCCCATAAACCGGGCTAGTGCGACCGTCCCGTCGACCAACCAGCTCGACCCCAGAACCAACAGCACCAAACCAACCCCTGCCATCAGGGCCTGACGCGTCATCCCGCCGGGTTTTCCCGTTTGCGCTCCGGGCAGGGATGTTTGTGTGTTGCCGACATCGAAGGCATCGCTTCCTGCGCGACGGTCCTGGCGAATGGACCAAGCCGTGTAGGCGGCAAGCCCGGCAAGGAGGACGCCTCCGCTGCCTCTGCCCAAACGCGCGTCGGAGGCTATTGCCAGCAGAAGGATCGAGACGGCGATCATGATCGGCACATCCAAACGCACCAGTTGGCGCCTCACCCTCAACGGTGTGACCGCAGCGCAAACCCCCAAGATAAACAGTACGTTGAAGATGTTGCTCCCGACCACATTGGCCACTGCGATGTCGCTGTTTCCATAAAGGCCCGCCCGCAGGCTGACGGCGAGTTCGGGCGCCCCGGTACCGTATGCGACGACGGTCAACCCGATGACGAGCGGCGAGACGCCGGCAAGGGCGGCGAGCCTGGAGGCCCCGCGAACCAGCATTTCAGCACCCGCCAGCAGAAACACGAGGCCGCCCAAGATCATGCCGAGATCCGTCACGTCCATTCAAATTCCCTGCAGGCCAAACGCCGCCGCAACTTCATCGTGAGCATCGTCGCGCAAGCCTTTCACCCAATTTTCGAAACAGCCATTTCAACCCGGCGGGGAACATAAGACGGCACGGGTTGCGGTTCAAGTGACCTGTCCAAACCCGGAAATTTGGTTTATGGTAGGTCATCAGGATAAGCGCCGGGGCGAAATGAACGACAACCGGATTTTGCAAAAACTTGACCAGGCCAAGGCTCGCGAGCAGCAGCGCCTTAGGGCCGGCGCCGATGCAACGGTCGCCGGCTGGCAGTGCTTTCTGGAGGGCTTGCTGATTCGTCTGGAGGGCTATCTGCACCCACGGCGTCTGGTCACCTTTCAGTCGTTGACCCCCGAGGAGCAGGGCTTTTTTGAAGGATTGGCCCAGTCCCTCGATCTGCCCCCCGATGTGTGCGGAGTGTTCATCCCCCCCAGCGTGCTCCAGGCAATGTTGTTTGCCCCCGAATCGGGGCCTGCCCCCGCCCGCATCCCCAGCGATGCCGGCATCGTTCTGGTAAGCCGCTGCCGCGACTATGCCGTCGTCCTCAATACGCTCTTTGCCATGCCGCCGTACGCCGCCGGAATCGATGTCTACGAGGAGGGACGGCTGCTGGCCGGCTACAGCTACCACACTATCGACGAATGCCGCACAAACCTGCCCGGGGTCATCCGCACCTATTTCAAATCCGGCAAATCCATAACGGGTTGATGCCGGCTTTCGGGGTGTGATACATTCCGCCGGTGAATCGAATGGCCAAATTTGCAGCCACAGCCCTGTTTGTGTATCTCATTTACTGTGGGCTGCTGTTTTTCGTGCAGCGGCAGGTGCTCTTCCCGCGTTCCATGATCCCCAACCCTGGCGCAACGGACACTGCCGCGATGGGGATCGAGGCGCTGTGGCTGGAGACCTCCTTCGGCAAGATCGAGGCTTGGTACCTGCCCCCGGCGGCCGGGTCGCCACCGGCGCCGGCCGTGATCTTCGCCCACGGCAACGGTGAGCTGATCGATTTCTGGCCGCAGATGCTCGATCGCTTTTCCGGGATGGGCCTCGGTCTCCTGCTGGTGGAGTATCCGGGCTACGGGCGCTCGGCCGGCAGCCCCTCCCAGGCCTCCATCGCCGAGACCTTCGCCCGGGCCCATGAGCGGCTTTCGGCGCGCCGTGAGATCGACCCCGGCCGGATCGTTCTCTTCGGCCGGTCGCTGGGCGGCGGCGCTGTGTGCGGGCTTGCATTGACAAAACCGGCCGCCGCGCTCATCCTGATGTCATGCTTCACGAGTGTGCGGTCGTTTGCAGTCCGCTACCTGGCGCCGCCCTTTCTCATTCGCGACCCCATGGACAACCTGGCGGCCCTCCGCCGCTTCGAGGGGCCGGTGCTCGTCATCCACGGCCGCCACGACGAGGTGATCCCCTTCGGGCACGGCCAGGCCCTGGCCGGGGCGGCGCGCAACGGGAAACTGATCGCCTACGATGCGGGCCACAACGATTGCCCGCCGGATTGGGAGATCTTCTGGCGCGACGTCGAGCGTTTCCTGCGCGATGCCAAGGTCCTTGAATGAAATGAGGCGGTTTCAACCCGATAGGTCGGTTTTCGCCGGCCGTGCGAGCTCAATCATCGGCGCAATGTTTTTGGCCCTGATCGCCGCCGGTTCGGCCGATGCGGCGGTCCAGGTGATTGCGGTCAAATACCGCAGCGCCGCGGAGCTGGTGCCGATCGTCAGGACCCTGCTTTCGGCGGACGGGAAGGTCTCCGCCGACGAGCGCACCAATTCCCTCATCATCGTCGACAGCGAAGAGGCCATCGCGCGGGTGATGCACTCCCTGGCCGCGATCGACACGCTTCCCCGGCAGGTGACGGTGCGGGTGCGCTTTCAGGAGAGCGCCGAGCGCGATGAGCGATCCGCCTCTGCGGGGGTGCGGGTCTCGGGGGAAAGTGGGTCGGTGAGCGCCGGCCGCCCTCCTCGCGATCGGGACGGGGTGGAGGTCCGGGTTCAGGACCGCACCCAGAGAAGCAGCGGCAGCTCGGAGCAGTTCATCAGCACCCTGTCCGGTTCCTGGGCCTTCATCAGCGTCGGCCGGGAGGTCCCCTACACCGCCCGTTGGGCGGAGATCTGCCGCCGTCACGGGCAGACGGTGGTTTTCCATCGGATGGAAACCGGCTTCGAGGTCAAGGTCGTTCTCCAGGGCGCCCTGGCCGAGGTCGAAATCGTTCCGCGCATCTCCGGCACGAGCGCGGGCGGGCGTCCCGGCGAGGTTCGCTTCACCGAGGCCTCCACCCGGGTGCAGGTGCCGACCGGTCGGTGGATTTCCATCGGCGGGTCGGAGCAGGGCGCAAACGAGGTGGTCCGCGCCATCCTTGAGGCAGGCGCCAGCCGGCACTCCTCCCAGATAGGCATCGAGGTGATAATCGAAGAGCGGTAGGCCGGGTCCGGCCTGCCGATGCGGGAAGGGGTGTTGCCATGAGTCTGAAGCTGAATCCGGCCGTCGCCGAAATCCTCGATAGAGGCGCCGATTTCGGCGGCATTTCCAGGGACGAGGCGCTGACCCTGATGCGGGTCGGGCTCCACAGCCGGGAAGCCTATGCGCTGATGGAAACCGCCAACCGGATGTCCCGCCGGCAGTTCGGCAACAAGGGTGAGAGGCATTTTCACATCGGTCTCAACGTGGAGCCCTGCGGCATGGATTGCGCCTTCTGCTCTCTCACGCGGCGGGCCGGGATCTTCAAGGATAAAGTCGAGTTCTCCGAGGAGACCCTGGTCGCCTGGGCCAGGCAGGGGGAGGCCGGAGGGGCCGATGCGCTCAACCTCATGACCACCGGCGGCTATCCCTTTAGCCGCCTGCTCGAGGTCGGGCGGCTGCTGAAGGCCGCCTGCGCGGTGCCCCTGGTGGCCAATACGCGCGATATCACCCACCGCGAGGGGGAAGAGCTGACTGCGGCCGGCTTCGTCGGGTTCTACCATGCCGTGCGGCTGGGCGAGGGCACTGTCACGCCCTTCAAGCCGGAGCGCCGCCTTCAAACCATCCAGGTCCTGCGCGACGTGGGCTTGCGCTGGATGAACTGCATCGAGCCGGTCGGCCCCGAGCACTCGGCCGAAGAGATCGTCGAGCTGATGCTCCTGGCCCGCCGCCAGAGGGCCACCTACAGCGGCGTCATGCGGCGGATCAACTTTCCCGGCTCGCCCATGGAACGCTTCGGAATGATCACCGAGCTGGAGATGGCGCACATGGTGGCGGTGAGCCGCCTGGTGATGGGCGATGTCCCGCAGGCCCACTGCACCCACGAGCCCAATGCGGCCTCGCTCCTGGCCGGAGCCAACCTGGTATTTCCGGAGGTGGGGTCCAGCCCGCGTGACGGCGAGGCCGACACCGGCCGGGGGCGCGGCCGCAACCTGGCCGATTGCAGCCGGCTTTTGCGGGACATGAATTGGGACCCGGACCTGCCGTCGAATTGTTTTCACCCTGCGGGGGCGGGCCCGCAGCAGCAGGCCGCGGAGGGTCGACCCGAATGGGCGTGAAGCACCGCCTGGCCCTATTGTTTTTTGCAATCGCCGCTATGGCCTGGGCCGCTCCTTCCCCGGCGCTGGAGCTGCGGATCGGTACCTGGAAAACCCCCCAGACCATCCAGCCGTTTTTCTACGAGCAGTTTCTGCCGGCTGCGATCAAGCCCCGGGTGTTCGCCTTCACCAACCCCGCCGACCAGAAGACGGCACTGTTGGCCGGCAGCCTGGAGATGTGCGGAACCACCCTGGCGCACGCCATCCACTCCGGCGCCCAGGGCCAGCCCGTTGTCGTGGTGGCGGCGCTTTGCAACAAATCTTCGGCCCTCGTGGTTAAAAAGGATAGCCCGGTTGAGCGGGTGGCCGACCTCAAAGGCAAGCGGATCGGGTATGTCCCCGGCACTATGCACGAAATCCTGCTGCGCGAGACACTTGCCCGCAGCGGGCTTTCGGCCGAAACGGATGTCCGGCTGGTGCGGGTCGATTTCTTCGACATGGGCATGGCCTTGGCCGGCGGCGGCATCGACGCCTTCCTGTCCGGGGAGCCACTGCCCACCGTGGCCGTGGAGGAGGGCTACGGGCGGATACTGGCCTATCCGTATTATGCCGATGCGATTGGAACCATCAACGCCGGGTTGCTGGTCGCGCGCGAGACCATTGTCAAGAACCCCGAACGGGTCCTGGAGCTGGTGCTGGCCCATGCCAGGGCCACCCGGTATCTGAAGGCCCATCCGGACCAGTGGCTCAAGCGGGCCGCGGACTTCGGCACTCCTCGGCCGATACTCGACAAGGCTGCCCCCAACATGGAGCTGGCCTGGGAGATGGATGCGGAGTACATCGCCAAAACGCGCGCGCTCGGCCAGCGCATGCAGGCCCTGGGCGTCACCGCGCGTCAGCCGGACTATGACGCGCTGTTCGACCTTGAATTTGTGCGCAGGGCCGGGGCGCGATTGTCGCCCTGACCCGAGGAGGCCGTCGTGACCGCTTCGCCCGGTCGGCGAAATGGGTTCCATGCCATCCAGCCGTGGATCATCCCGGCCGGCATTCTGGCGTGCTGGTTTGCTGTCAGCGAGACCGGGGCCGTACCGGCCTACCTGATGCCCCACCCGTTGGACATCGGCCGGGCGGCCTACAGCTACATGTTCGGAGTGGTCGGCGAGGCGGCGTATGCCGGCCGTTTTCTGGGGGACCTTTTCGGCAGCCTCGCGCGGGTGGCCCTCGGGTTCGCAGTGGCCGTGGCCGTCGGGGTCCCGACCGGGCTGCTCTCGGGGCGGCTGGCATCGGTCAACCGCCTCTTGAGCAACACCCTCAACGCCGTCCGCGCCGTACCGGGAATCAGCTGGCTGCCGTTGGCCATGGTGTGGTTCGGGATCGGTTTGAAAACAACCGTCTTTCTGGTGGCGCTGGCCGCTTTTTTCCCGATCTATCTGAATACCGCCGCCGGGGCGCGCCAGGTGAACCCCCTCTACTACCGGGCGGGGGCCATGCTGGGCGTCACTCGCCTGCGCGGGATCTTCGCCATCCTCCTGCCGGCCGCGATGCCGCACATCATCGCCGGGCTGCGCCTGGGCCTGGGGATCGCCTGGGCCTACCTGGTCCTGGGGGAGCTGACCGGTGTGCCGGACGGGTTGGGGGCGGTGATCATGGACGCCCGCATGCTCGGTCGGATCGACATGATCGTGGTGGGGATCATCCTCATCGCGCTCCTGGGGCGGATCTGCGACCTGATTCTGCACCATCTGCTGCGCGCCTGTTTTAAAAGCGCCCGGAGGCTGGCGTGAAGAGGCAGTTGAAGGTCGTCGCGCCCTCCCCCGCGGCGCCCTCACGGCAGCGGGTCCTGGAGATCCAGGGGGTGTGCAAGACCTTTCAGGGCGGCGGCATTTTCCTGAAGGCATTGGAGCAGATCGATGTGACCGTGGCCCGGGGGGAGATGATCTGCATCCTGGGCCGCAGCGGGTGCGGCAAGACCACCCTGCTCAATATCCTGGCCGGGTTTGTCCCCCCGACCGCCGGCCGCGTGCTGCTGGCCGGCCGGCCGGTTTTGCGGCCGGGGCCGGACCGCTGCGTGGTGTTCCAGGAAGACGCCCTGTTCCCGTGGCTGACTGTCGAGGAGAACATCGCCTTCGGAGTGCGGGTGCCCAAACGCGGCCTGAAAGCCGAGGTCGACCGTTTCCTGTCGTTGGTCGGCCTGACCGAATTCCGCGGCTATCTGCCGCGCGAGATTTCAGGCGGCATGAAGCAGCGCGTGGCCCTGGCGCGGGTGTTGATCCTGAATCCGGCGGTGCTCCTCATGGACGAGCCGTTTGCCGCCCTGGACCCCTCGACCCGCGAGGAGATGCAGGAGCTTCTGCTCGGGCTCTGGGGGAAGCTCAACCACACGATCCTGTTCGTGACCCACGATGTGGCCGAAGCGGTCAAGATGGCCGACCGGATCCTTCTCATGGACAAGGACCCGGGGCGGATTCGCGAGGAGATCCGCATCGATCTGCCCCGGCCCCGCGAAAAGGAGGCAAGTCAGTTTCTCCTGCTCTGCCGGGGCCTGCTCGAGAAACTCCGCGGTTCCCGCTCCGGCCATGGTTGAAGCCGTCAGCGGCCGGGGGATGGCATGCGCGGAAAAAAGGATAGGGGCCCGTTCCGGCCGCGGGCGTCCGGTCATAACCGCAGCAACAGTGCAGCCGGAGGGTACGGGCGCATGGTAAAATCGGAAACGGTGCTCCTGGCGGGAGATATCGGCGGGACAAAGACCGATCTGGCGGTCTTCTCCTCCGCCGACTTGCGGGCCCCCCTGGTGGAAGCGACCTTTGTCAGCCGGGACTACCCCAGCCTGGAGGTCCTGGTGCGCGAATTTCTCTCCCGGGTCGAAAACAGGGTCGAACGAGCCGGCTTCGGCGTCGCCGGCCCCGTCGTCGGCGGAAAGGCCAGGATCACCAACTTGCCCTGGGTCATCGATGAGACCGACCTGGCCGGAGAACTCGGGCTGCCCCGCGTCAGCCTGCTGAACGACCTTCAGGCGATTGCCGCCGCGGTGCCCTTTTTGAGCGCGGGCGACCTGCAGACGCTCAACCCGGGGCGCCTCGCGCCGGGCGGCGCCATCGCCGTCATCGCCCCGGGCACCGGGCTGGGGGAGGCGTATCTGGTTTGGGACGGCGCCCGCTACCGGGCCTGCCCGTCTCAGGGCGGGCATGCCGATTTTGCGCCCGCCAACGCCCGGGAACTCGGGCTGCTGCGGTATCTGTCGGAGCGTTTCGGACACGTCAGCTACGAGCGCGTGTGCTCCGGCAAGGGCTTGCCGAATATCCATGCCTACTTGAAAGAGAGCGGCACCACCCGCGCGAACGGCCGGCCGGCCGGGCAGATGGCCGCCGCCGAGGACCCGACCCCGGTGATCGTTGCCGCCGCCCTCGATCCCGAGCGGCCCTGCGCGCTGTGCCGCGCGGCCTTGGAGCTGTTTGTCTCCGTCCTGGGCGCGGAGGCCGGCAACCTGGCGCTGAAGATCATGGCCTCGGGCGGCGTCTATCTGGGCGGCGGGATCCCGCCCCGCATTCTGCCGGTGCTGCAGAAGGGGCTCTTCATGGAAGCCTTCCGCCGTAAGGGGCGGATGTCGATGCTCATGGAGGAGATCCCGGTCCATGTGATTCTATATCCCCGGGCAGCGCTGCTGGGAGCGGCCCACAGCGCGCTGGCCTCCCGTTGACGGATCGCCGGCTGCGTGGATGAGGAGTTGGCGGGGATTCGAAGAGAGGTGTCGTGATGACGGCTGCGGCCACGATCGTTCTTGTCCGACACGGGCATGTCCACAACCCGCACCAAATCCTCTATGGGCGCCTGCCGCGGTTCAGGCTCAGCGCAAGGGGGGTCGAAGAGGCGCGCGCCGCGGGGCGGCTCCTGGAGGGCAGGCGGCTGGCGGCCCTCTACAGCAGCCCGCTATTGAGGACCCGCCAGACGGCGCGGAGGATCGCGGCGTTTTACCCGGGGTTGCCGGTGCGGCGGAGCCGGTATCTAACGGAGATTCACAGCGCATACGAGGGACGCCCCGGCGCGGAGGTGGACGCGCTGCACGGCGACGTCTACACGGGGGTCGGGCCGCCCTACGAGCAGCCGGCCGACATCCTCCGGCGGGTGACGACCTTTTTCAACCGGGTGCGCCGGCGGCATGCCGGCTGCAGCGTGGCCGCCGTGACCCATGGCGATGTCATCGTCTTCGCGATGCTCTGGGCGGCCGGGCTGGCCCCCACCCCCCGCCACAAGTCCCATCTGCAGACGCTGGGCTTCGCCGGCGGCTACCCCGCCACCGGCTCCCTGACCGAGTTCACCTTCCGCACCGACTCGGCCCGTGAACTTCCTAAGATCCGCTACATGAAACCGTCCGAATCCAGATAGGTTCGGAGCCGGCAACTTCGTAACGGGCCCAAGTCCAAGGCGTGCGAGCCTTCACCGAGCGAGGCGTACTACCCGTACGCCGCAGCGAGTGTGAGGCGAAGCACAACGCAGGAATTGGGCCTGTTACGAAGTTGCCTAAGGGGGGGCTTCGACCCGATGGAATGCCTCCGCCAACCCGAAGGACTCCCCCGCCGCCATCTCCCGGCAGCGCTGCCGCAGCCACTCGGCGGGGTCGCCGTGCTTGAACTCGCGCACCTGGCTGGCGTGACAGCGCAGGGCTTCGATCTTAAGATCGAAGGTCGCCGAGATGTCGGAGCGGTGGTTGATCTCCTCCGCGCCCCAGAAGTAAAGCTCCTTGACCTTGTGCGGCAGGAGCCCTTCGCGGATGAGATCGGGGTAGGCCAGATGATCGCGCGCGTAGGGGAAAACGGCGTCCAGCACCACTTGGCCGATGATGCGGTGGTCGCGGTGCCAGATGTAGCGGCGGTGGGGGTCGGAGGTCATGACGATCTGCGGCCGAAAGGCGCGGATCATGCGCACGATGAGCTTGCGAAACTCGGCGGTCTCCTCCAGGCCCTGGTCGGGCCGGCGCAGGAAGACCACCTCCCGGACCCCGAGGACCCGGGCCGCGGCGTGCTGTTCCTTCTCGCGGATCTCGATCAACTCCTCGGGGGTCAGGGACAGGTCGGTGGTGCCCTTTTCGCCGCTGGTGCAGACGAGGTAGACGGCGCTCCGGCCCTCCCGCACCCACTTCGCCACCGTGCCGGCAGCGCCGAACTCGGCGTCGTCCGGGTGGGCGGCGATCACCAGAATGTCCACCGGGCGTGTCACCATCCACCTCCCCAATTATGCGTGGACCGCCAAGCCGCAGCCGCAGCAAGCGGCCGGGGCACCGGCGTGCGGCCCGGCCCGGCCATGGGGCTCCGGGGCATGCCTGCCTCCGGCTGCCGCCCCCACGGCACGGTAAACGGTTAACATCTCCTGCGCGATCTGCGGCCAGCCATAACGGCGCACCGAGTTTCGGATGGCTTCTCGTTTAAAGGGCGCGCCCGGCGAGGCCTGCACGATGTCGGCGATCGCCCGGGCCATGGCTTCCGGGCCGAAGCCCCGCGCCAGGCGGCCGTTTTGGGGGTCCTGCAGCAGCTCCTCCATTGCCCCCACGCGGGTCGCCGCCACCGGCACCCCGCACGCCAGCGCTTCCAGGGCGGCCATGCCGAAGCTCTCGTATGAGGACGGTACGGACAGGAGGTCCGCCGCGCTGTAGTACCAGGGGAGCTCGGCTTGCTCCACCCGGCCCCGGAACTCCACTCGGTCCGCGACCCCGCAGGCTCGGCTCAACTCCGCCATGTGCTGCCAGGCGGGATCCCTGGGGCCGTCGCCGCCCACCACGATCAAGCGCAGGTCCCGGATCGACGTTAGCCGCGCCAGCGCCTGGATCAACCGGGCCAAACCTTTTTCGGGGGCGAAGCGGCCGACGTAGAGCAAGAGGGTTCCATTCGTCCCCGCACCGATGCGCTTGCGGGAAGCGGAGCGCGGTTTCGGGCGAAACAGGTCGAGGTCCACGCCGCAGGGAACGACGTCCATCCGCTCCGGGGCCGCATCGCAGTAGCGCACCAGGTTTTCCCTTTCACGGGCCGAGGTGACGAGCAGTCGTGTGGCGTCGCCCGCGAGGTCCCGCTCCGCCGTGATCCGGTTCTGCGGCTCCGCCTGCGTACCGCATGCGGAGTTTTTGGCGGTCCCCAGGGTGTGGAAGGTCGTGAGGTGGGGCAGTGCCCATTCCCGGCCGGCCTTTTGCCCCACCCGGCCGGAGAGCCAGTAATGGCTGTGAATGAGGTCGTAGGCGGTCCCCTCGCGGTGGCGGAAGCGGTCCATCTGAAGGAAGAATTCGTTCAGGTAAGGCGGCAGGGCGCTTTTGGGGATCTCCGCCGCAGGCCCTAAATGGAAGGCGACCAGCTGCACCCCGGGGCAGATCGCGTGCACCGCACCCGGGGCCAGACCGGACGCCCCGCGGGTGAAGATGTCCACCCGGTGCCCGCGCCGGCCCAGCTGCCGCGCGAGCTCGCGGATATAGACGCTCATCCCGCCCGTGTCCCGGGTGCCGAGCTTGCCGAGCGGACTCGAGTGTACGCTGATCATCGCGATGGTGAAAGGTTTCGGGCTCACATTACCCTGCCTGTTGCAAGTCGATGCGGCAGTGAACCAGGGCGACCGGCCGGCCGCCCAGCCGTCGTTTATAGGGCTCTTCGCCCTTGAGGAAATCGTAGCCGTTCAGCCCGCGGTCGATGCCCTCCCGGATGCTCGCCAGCTTTGCCGCCAAGCCCACGCTCAAGTGGCTGACGCCGGCGTCGTAGGCACTGTTGTACAGATACCGGATCCCGAGATGATCGCAGCACAGGGTCCCGGAAACCGGTCTGCCGGTGATGCTCAAAATCCCGATGCACATCCCGGGCACCCACTCGGTGAGCTGCCGGAAAAAGGCCTCCATCCGGGCGTCCATGAAGGCCGCCTTGTCGGCGCGGTTCCTGTGGAAAAGCGCCAAGAATTGGTCGAGCGCCGGCGGGAGGGTCGCGGGCTGCTCTGTCATGCGGAAGTCGACGGCGCCGTGCGCCTCCAGGCGCCGCTGTTTGCGCCGGACCTCGTGGCGCTGCTTTCCGGAGAGCCGCTGCAGGTAGTCCTCCCAGGCTGGCCATCGTGGCTTATTGGTTGGTAAAGTTGGCCACAATTCCCGGTATGCGCAGTTACGTGCCCTTCTCGGCCTGGATTCCGGGGA
>JAWOHH010000012.1:0-3389 GCA_046496215.1 Desulfobacterales bacterium | reverse complement strand
GGCGAGTGCCGTGAAATGAAAAAACCTTCGCGGTCTTTGCGGTGAAGAATCTCACCGCAGAGCACGCAAGGAGCGCAGAGGGTGTTTATTCAGGGGTGGATCCGAAAATAGTCTTTTTCTGATTTATAATCCTCTGCGTTCTCGGCGGTGAATTATACCAGGTGCCCGAAGGGTTTTTTCCACCACTCCTTCAATTCGTGGATGTCTTCTTCCATGACCCAATCCCCTTTGCGACCTTTCACCATGAAACGGGGCGCATCCGTGGTTCTTCCGATACACCCGATCTTCATGCCTGGGAAAAGCGCTTCAAAGGCTTGCTTTTTTTCAGGGTCCACCGTGACGATAAAGCGGCCTGCCGACTCTGAATAAAGTACGGCCGAATCAGAAAGAGCGTCGGCCACGGGAACGGCTTTCAGGTCGACTTCCATACCCAGTTGACCGGCCATGGCAACCAGCGCGAGGTGTACCCCGAGCCCTCCTCGGGTAACGGCGTGGGCTGAAGCAAGCAGTCCTTTGATCAGGGCTTGGTGAAAAGCCTGATAGAGAGGGCGGGTAGCCTTGGGATCGAGCTCCGGCACATGGAGCCCCAATTTCCCCATGAGCTGATAGTACTCTCCTCCTCCCAGTTCATTGCGGGTCTCCCCGAGGACATAAACCAGATCCCCGGCGCACTTGGCATCCATAGTGAGGCATGCCCGGATGTCCCGGACCGCGCTCGATACGGTGAAAAGCAAGGTGGGCAGGCCCGAGACTTTCCGGCGTTCGCCGAAAGGGCCTTCCAAAAGCCCGTCCACATACATGCTGTCCTTTCCGGAGAGAAGGGGGATGCCATAGGCACGGCAGCAATCCCTCAACGCCCAGTTTGATCTTACGAGCTGCGCCGCCTTGTATCGGCCGTCGGGGTTCTCGTCCGGATCAAAGACGATGGTGGGCCAGCAGAAGTTGTCCACGCCGCCCAGGTGGTCGGGGTCCCCTCCGACGCAAAGCACCCGCCTGACCGCTTCGTCGATGGTGACCGCGGTCATGGGGTAGGTGTCGATTTCGGAATAAAAGGGGTTCAAGGCCTGGCTGACGGCAATGCCCCTGTTGGATTCGAGAATCGGCCGCAGCACGACGGCATCGCTTGGAATGTCGCGGCCTTTTCCCACAAGGGGTTTAATGACGCTTCCGCCCTGCACTTCGTGGTCGTACTGTCGCGCGATCCAATTCCTGCAGCAGAGGTTGGGCCGGGAGAGCAGGGTCTTGAGAAGCAGGCCATGGTCTCCGGGCTCACGAAGAACGGGCTCATGAAGGCCTCTCATAGCAGGAGGCCGCCATTGCGCATCAAACTCCCACTGGGGAAAATCGGACTCGAGGAAATCCATCCGGATGAGCGCGCAGGTTTTGCCTTTGTAGTCGAGCTTGAGGTAGCCTGAATCATTGTATTCCCCGATTACGGTGCTCTCCACGGCGTGTTTTGCCGAAAGGGCCATAAAACGATCAAGGTGTTCCGGTTTTACGGCCACCGTCATCCTTTCCTGAGATTCGGAGACCCAGATCTCCCATTGATCCAGGCCCTCGTACTTCAGGGGAACCCTGTCAAGATCGACCCTGGCGCCGTTGCTGAAGCGGGCGGACTCCCCGATTGAAGAAGAAAGGCCGCCCCCGCCGTTATCGGTGATAAACGCAATCAGACCCTCATTCCTCGCTTCGAGCAGGAAGTCATGCATCTTTTTCTGCGTGTAGGGGTCCCCGATCTGAACATGCCCTGCCGGGGTGTGCTCGGTGTAGGTTTCGGAAGAAGCGGTCACACCATGGATGCCGTCTTTTCCAACCCGCCCCCCGGACATGATAATGAAGTCCCCCGGGCTTGTGCGCTTGAGGTGACTGGATTCGCCTCCGACGGCGGAGGGCATGATGCCCATGGCGGTGACAAAGACCAGGCACTTGCCCATATAGCCTTCGTGAAAAAGAAGCTGGCCGAAGGGGGTGGGAATGCCGCTTTTGTTACCCCCGTCTTTGACCCCTTCAATAACGCCGTCCAGGAGCCTCCTGGGATGAAGGTGAGGCTTGAGTTCACCCTGGTAATCTCGAGGTCCGACGCAAAATCCATAGGTTCCCAGAATCAGCTTTGAGCCTTTGCCGGTGCCCATCGGGTCCCGGTAGATCCCGACGATCCCTGTCAGGGAACCGCCGTAGGCTTCCATGTTCGAAGGGCTGTTGTGGGTTTCGCCGGTGATGACGTAGTAATGACGGTCATCGAATTGAGCGACGCCGGCATTGTCCCAGAGCACGGATACGACCCAGTCCTTCTGACCCTTGATTTCCAGGGTCGGGGCCTCGATGCAGCTCTTGAACAGATTATCGACCACTTCTGTGTGGCCGCTTGAAAGATCGGTATACTTGAAAAGACCGCGAAAGGTATTGTGGTTGCAGTGATCGCTTCTGGACTGAGAAATGTATTCCAGTTCTACATCGGTGGGAAGAGACAACCCGTGGGTTAGCCTTTCTGCCAGGATATCCTTTCTCAGGAAGTACCGCCTGATGACGGGGATGTCGCTTTCCTGCAGGGCAAGACTGCGTTCCTCGGAGATCCGCTTCAACTCTTCATCGCTTCTGTCGCGCACCGTGCGCGCCCGATCGGCCTCGCGCCACTGCGCGTATTCCTCGCGCAGGTCCGGTGCCCCCGGGTCGCCGCCCGGGACCTGCCGCGCGACCAGTTCCGCCAGCGCCGCGACGTCGCGCAGGCCGAGGTTGAAGCCCTGGCCCGCGACCGGGTGAATGCCGTGCGCGGCGTTGCCCGCCAGCAGGACACGCCCCGCGTACCAGGCCTGCGCCTGCACCAGCGACAGCGGATAGGCGGCGCGCCCGCCGACCTTGCGGAACGCGCCGAGGCGATAGCCGAACGCGGCCTGCAGCCGCGCCAGGAATTCCGCATCGCCCAGCGCCAGCGTCGCCGACGCGTCGTCCGGCGGCAGCGTCCACACGATCGTGACGCGACCCTGCGTCAAGGGCAGGACCGCGAGCGGGCCGCTGGGCGTGAAGCGCTCGAAGGCCGTGCCGGCATGATCGATCGCCGGCGTGAGGTTCGCGATCAGCGCGGTCTGGCCATAGTCACGCACCGCGTGCTCGATCCCGGCCATTGCGCGGGCCGGCGAGCCCGTACCATCGGCGGCGACGAGCAGCCGCGCGCACACCTCCACCGGCGCCGCGCCGTCACGCTCGATGCTCACCCGCACGCCCCCGTCGTCCTGGGCGAGGCCGACGACTTTCGCGGGCGACCAGGCCGTCAGCCCGGGCGCCGCGCGAATGCGCTCCCACAAGGCCGCGCCGAGCGCGCGATTCTCCACCACATGACCGAAGCTCGCCAGGCCCTGCTGGGCGGCGCGCAGGCGCGTCATGCCGAAGGC
>JAWOHH010000115.1:0-6756 GCA_046496215.1 Desulfobacterales bacterium | reverse complement strand
TGATGCCGGCCCTGGCGCGTTCCAGTTGGATGTCGGTTCTCCCGACTCCGTGGCCGGGGACACCGGATCATTCCGAAGGTCCCAACCTGTCAAGAATCTGAGTCAGGGACGGGAACTTGATGCGCTGCGCCCCCAGCAGGATCAAGTTGCCGGTCTCAAGGATGATCCCGATCATCAACCCGGTGATGGCGGCCGAGGCCCGCGGCGCGTCCCGCAGGGGGCGGTAGCCGACCCGCTCGATGAACATCCCGAGAAAAGCGGTGAGCACCATCGAAAACAGGATCGTGAGCACCAGGATCAGCCAGCTGGGGAGCGCAATGATGCCTGCGGCGCTCAGGGCGATCAGGCCGGTGGCCACGCCGAAGCCGATGTAGGCCCCGGTCATGAAGACGTCCCCGTGCGCGAAGTTGAAGAGCATGAGGATGCTGTAGACCATGGAGTAGCCGATCGCGATGAGGGCGTAAAAGCTGCCCCACTGGAGGGCGTTGATCAGGTTTTGAAGGAAGACGGTCATGCCGGGTTCCTGCTCAGAAGAAAGCGGATTAGGGTGTCGCGTGCCGTCCGGTACGCAATGAAATCCCCCTTTTCCCCGCTTTTCAGAGAGGGGGTGGGGGGAGGCAGTAACGCTGTCTGAACGCAACGTCCTCCTGAAGGCAGGAGGCCGGCAGCCCGGTGAGTCAGATTCCCGTTGCCGGCCGCTTTACCGGCAACGGGAATCCGTATCTCTCTCTGCGTTCTCGGCGTCTCTGCGGTGATTTTTTAGATGGCGAAGCCGGTGTCTACGGGCACGAGAGCTTGTAGAACTCGAATTCGCCCTTGTCGTTGATCTTGACGATGTTGGCGCACTTGACGGGGTCGCCGCTGCCGGGCGGGAAGCTGATCGCGCCGGTGATGCCCGGGTAGTTCTTGATGCTGCCGATGCCGTTGCGCACGGCCTCGCGGTCCTTCTTGATGTCGCCGGTGATCTTGCCGGCGTTTTTGATGCCCTGGCCGATCAGGCCGATGGCATCCCAGGTGAGGGCGGCCACGTCGTCGGGGATCACGCCGTACTTGGCCTTGTAGCGGTCGATGAACTCCTTGGTGGCGCCCTTGGCGCCGGCCGAGGCGTAGTGGGAGACGAAGAAGGAGCCCAGGCAGTCCTTGCCGCAGAGCTTGACCAGCTCGTCCGAGGCCCAGCTGTCGCTGCCGAGGATCGGCTTCTTCCAGCCCAGCTGCTTGGCCTGCTGCACGATCAGGGGCACTTCGTTATAGTACTGGGGGGTGAAGAGAAACTCCGCTCCGGAGTTGATGATCTTGGTCAGCTGGGAGCTGAAGTCGGTGTCCTTGGTGGTGAAGCTCTCGTAGGCCACGACCGAGCCCGCCCCGTGCTTCTTCTCCCAGTCCTTTTTGAAGAACTCGGCCAGCCCCTTGGGGTAGTCGCTGGCCACATCGTAGAGCACGGCGGCCTTCTTGAACTTGTACTCGTCGGTGGCGAAGATCGCGAGAGCCGGCCCCTGGAAGTCGTCGAGGAAGCAGGCGCGGAACACGTAGGGCCGATCCTTGGTGGTGTTGGGGTTGGTCGACCAGCCGCTGATCATGGGGGTCTTGTAGTTGTTGGCGATCTCACCCGCCGGGACGGCCTGCTTGGAGGCCTGGGGGCCGACGATGGCGATGACCTCGTCGACGGTGACCAGTTTGGTGGCCGCCTTCGCCGCGGACTCGGCCTTGGCCTCGTTGTCCTCGACGGCGAGCTCGAGCTTGTATTTCTTGCCGCCGACCTCTATCCCGCCGGCCTTGTTCACATCTTCCACATACATTTGGGCGGCGAACTTGGTGGCCTCGCCCACCTTGGGGATATCGCCCGTGATCTCGGCGTTGATGCCGATTTTGAGCACGGGCGTCTTCTGGGCGACGGCCCCCGTGACCATGAGAACCCCGGCCAGCAGCAGCACGGCAAAGACGACAATCTTCTTCATGCCTTCCTCCTTTGGGTAAATGCGGTTAATGTGAAAGTGGGACCCCCGTCTCTGGGTTGCCTTCCGTAGCACGAACGCTTCTGCAAATCAACAGCCTGGGGGGGGGGGCGTTGTCGGCCGACGTTGCCCCAAGAGGGCCGGCATCTTTCGGGGGGGCCGGAAAAGTCCTTAAACCGGGCCGGTGGATGTGCTATGATCCGCGTGAGCCCGATGCGGCGGTCGGCGGCCCCGGCGGGCAGAGTGTGCGTGTCCGGCCCGCCGGCCTGGGCCGCGCGCGCCGAACGCCCAACCCAACCATCGAGGAGGACTGGCATGAAAGAGATTTCGGAGCTCTCGTTCCCCGAGAACCTGCGCTATGCGGAAAGCCACGAGTGGGTGAGCCCCGACGGCGGCCCGGTGAAGGTCGGCATATCGGACTATGCCCAGGACCAGCTGGGCGATGTGGTCTACGTGGAGCTGCCGGAGGTGGGCCAGACCCTTGCCAAGGGGGCCCCGTTCGGCAGCGTGGAATCGGTCAAAGCGGTCTCCGAGCTCTACCTGCCGGTGGGGGGCAAGGTGGTGGAGAAAAACGCCGCGCTCGCCGACTCCCCGGAGCTGGTCAACCAGTCGCCCTACGGCGAGGGGTGGATGATCGCCATCGAGCCGGCGAACCCGGAGGAGATCGACCGGCTGCTCACCAGCCAAGCCTACCGCGAGAAGCTGAAAGGATGAGGCCCCATGCGCTACCTGCCGCACACCCCTGAGGATGTGGCCGAGATGCTCGCGGCCGTCGGCGCAGCCTCCCTGGAGGAGCTTTTTTCCGTGATCCCGCCGGAGTGCCGGCGGCAAGCGGAGATGAAGCTGCCCGAACCCCTGACCGAGTGGGAGCTGGACGCGCACATCGACCGGCTGGCCGGCCGCATGGCGGCGGCGCCCGAAGCCAAGGTGTTCGTCGGCGCCGGCAGCTACGACCACCACATTCCGGCCGCCGTCTCCTTCCTCACCTCCCGCTCGGAGTTCGTGACCTCCTACACCCCCTACCAGCCCGAGATGAGCCAGGGCACGCTCCAGGCCATCTTCGAGTACCAGACCCTTGCGGCGCGTCTGCTCGGGCAGGAGGTCGCCAACGCCTCCATGTACGACGGCGCTTCGGCCCTGGCCGAAGCGCTGCTCATGGCCGTGCGGGTCACCCGGCGGACCAAGGTCGCGGTGGCACGCGCCGTGCACCCGCTCTACCGCCGCGTGGTTGAGACCTACCTCGCGCCGGCGGGGATCGAGGTGCTCGAGCTGCCCTTTGGGGAGGCCGGCACCACCGCCGCAGCCGCTCTCGGCAACGCCGCCGGGCTGGCCGCGGTGGCCGTGCAGTCGCCCAATTTCTTCGGCTGCGTCGAGGAGCTGCAGGCCATCGCCCAAACTGCCCACGCCGCCGGGGCCCTTTGCGTGGCGGCCTTCAGCGAGCCCCTGGCGTTCGGGCTGTTCAAGAGCCCCGGCCGGCTGGGCGCCGACATCGCCTGCGGCGAGGGCCAAAGCCTGGGGATCCCGCGCTCCTTCGGCGGCCCGGGCTTAGGGATGTTCGCCACCCGGCGGCAGCACGTGCGCCACATGCCCGGCCGCCTCGTGGGCGAGACCTCCGACCTCGAGGGGCGCCGCGGGTACGTGCTAACGCTCGCCACCCGCGAGCAGCACATCCGCCGCGAGAAGGCCACCTCCAACATCTGCACCAACAACAGCCTGTGCGCCCTGACGGCCGCGGTCTTCATGGCCTGCCTGGGCGGCAGCGGGATGCGGGAGCTCGCGCGCCTCAACTTCGACCGCAGCGAGTACCTCAAGGCCCGGCTGCGCCAAGCGGGCGTCGGCCTGCCGTTCAGCGCCCCGACCTTCAACGAATTCACGGCCGTGTTCCCGGCCGGCTTCCGGGAGACCCACCGCCGCCTGCTCGACCGGAAGATCATGGCCGGCCTGCCGCTCGAACCCTACTACCCGGAACTTTCCGGCCACTACCTGTTCGGCGTCACCGAGACCATGCCCCGGGAAGATCTGGACGCCCTGGTGCGGGAGGTGCAGTCATGAAGGAGTTCCCAGGCGCCGGCGGACTGATCCTGAACGAACCCCTGCTGTGGGAGCAGGGCCGCAAAGGCCGCTCCGGCTATTCGCTGCCGCGCCCCGACGTCGACCGCGCCGCCCTGCCGGCCGGGCTGGCCGGCGAGGGACCGGACTTTCCCGACCTGAGCGAGGCGGAGGTCGTGCGCCACTACATCCGCCTTTCCCAGTGGAATTTCTCGGTGGACGCCGGGTTCTACCCGCTGGGCTCCTGCACCATGAAATACAACCCCAAGACCAACGAGCGCCAGGCCTCCCGGCCGGGGTTTGCCGGCGCCCATCCGCTGCTGCCCGTCGCCCTCTGCCAGGGGGCGCTCGAACTGATGGCCGCACTCGAGTGCCTGCTGGCCGAGATCACCGGGATGGATGCGGTCACGCTCCAGCCCGGGGCCGGCGCCCAGGGCGAGCTCACGGGCATGCTGATCTTCCACGCCTATCACCGGCAGCAGGGCCGGCCGCGCTCCAAGATCATCGTGCCCGACACGGCCCACGGCACCAACCCGGCCAGCGCCGCGCTCTGCGGCTACACCGCCGTGCCGGTCGCCTCCAACGCGCGCGGGGTGCTCTCCCCGGAGGCGGTCGCCGCCGTCATGGACGAAGAGACCGCCGGCATCATGGTCACCAACCCGAACACCCTGGGCCTGTTCGAGGAGAACATCCAGGCGGTGGCTGAGATCGTCCACGGCAAGGGCGGGCTGGTCTATGGCGACGGCGCCAACATGAACGCCGTGCTCGGCCGGGTGCACATGGGGGAGATCGGCGTGGACGTGCTCCACCTCAACCTGCACAAGACCTTTTCGACCCCCCACGGCGGGGGCGGACCGGGCGCCGGCCCGGTGTGCGTGCGCCGCCACCTCGCACCCTTCCTGCCCGTCCCGCGGGTGCGCTATGCGAACGGCGGCTACAGCTTTTCCGAGGACTACCCGCTCTCCATCGGCAAACTCCAGGCCTTCTGGGGCAACATGGGCGTTTTGGTCCGCGCCTACAGCTACATCCTGACGTTGGGCGCGGCGGACCTGAAACGGGCCAGCCGGCTGGCCGTGCTGGCGGCCAACTACATCAAGGAGCGGCTGAAGGGAACCTATCACCTGCCCTACGACCGGCCCTGCATGCACGAGTGCGTCTTTTCCGACAAGCGCCAGCAGGCCCACAAGGTCAGCACGCTCGACATCGCCAAACGCCTCATGGACTACGGCTACCATCCGCCCACGATCTACTTCCCGCTGGTGGTGCCTGGGGCCATCATGATCGAGCCCACGGAGACCGAATCCAAGGAGACCCTGGACCGCTTCATCGAGGCCATGCAGGCCATTGCAGCCGAGGCCGAGCAGACGCCCGACATTCTGCACCAGGCCCCCACCCGCTGCCGGCGGAGGAGGCTCGATGAGACCGCCGCCGCACGCAAGCCGCGTCTGACGGGGTGAGAGGTGAGCACCAAGTAGCGAGCAACGAGCGATTAGCGTTGCACGCCGCCTGCGGCAACGATTTATTAGCAAGTGAGTAGAGACAAGGTGGGAGCGGCATCTTGCCGCGATCGAATCACGGCTGGAAGCCGCTCCCACGAAAACGAGCCTAACCTGCTTAGAGTTGCCGAGCAAAGAGGCGCCGGGTGATATTGGTTTGACTTCGAAGCGACAGCGCTGGGGGATCGTCGATCTGGGGCGGGTTCCCTACGAGGAGGCCTGGGCGCTGCAAACGCGCCTGGTGGAGGCGCGCGCGGTAGGGACCCTGACGCACGATGTGATCCTCGTACTCGAGCACCCGCCGGTGTTCACGCTCGGCAAACGCGGGGGGCGCGAGAGCCTGCTCGTGCCCGAGGGGCGGTTGAAACGCTCCGGGATCGGCGTCGTCCAGGTCGAGCGCGGCGGCAACATCACCTACCACGGCCCAGGCCAGCTCGTTCTCTACCCGATCGTGCACCTGCCGGGTTTGGGCATCGGGGTCGTGGACCTGGTCGACCGGCTCGAGGAGGTGATGATCCGCACCTGCACCGGGTGGGGCGTGCGGGCGGAGCGCAACCCCATCAACCGCGGGGTCTGGGTGGGCTTGAAAAAGATCGGCGCCATCGGGATCGCCGTGCGCCGCGGGGTGAGCTTCCACGGCATGGCGCTCAACGTGGACCCGGACCTGACGCCGTTTTCCTGGATCCAGCCCTGCGGCCTTCAGGGCGTAGGCGTAACCTCGATCGCTGCGGAAGCAGCGAAGCCGGTCGGCCTTGCAGAGGTCAAAGGGGAAGTCCGGGCGCACATCGAGGACGTCTTTCAGATCGGTTTGGCGACGGCAGACAGGCAGGACCTGCTGGGCTTCCGTTGCCCTGAAGAAGAAACTCCCTGCGAGAACGGCATCCCCGCCCCAGCCGCAGGCCGTACAAGGTTTCAAGGATAAACGCGATGGCAAATGCCGCACCCAAACGCCCGGTCGTTCGCAAGCCGGACTGGCTCAAACGCCGGCTGCCGACGGGGGAGGCCTTCAACCAGGTGCGGGAGCTGATCGAGGGCGGCCGGCTGCACACCGTCTGCCAGGAGGCCAAGTGCCCGAACATCTGGGAGTGCTTTTCCCACCGCACGGCGACCTTCCTCATCATGGGCGGGCGCTGCACCCGCAACTGCGGCTTCTGCAACGTGGAAAGCGGCCGCCCCGAGCCCCTCGACCCGGATGAGCCCGCGCGGGTGGCCGAGGCGGCGGCCCGCATGCGACTGCGCTACGTCGTGGTCACCTCGGT
>JAWOHH010000087.1:0-69734 GCA_046496215.1 Desulfobacterales bacterium | reverse complement strand
GCGGTCGCCGCCGCCGGCGCCGTTCTGAGCGACAAGGCGCTCTATGTCGCGGCCACCATCAAAATGATTCAGAACGTGCTGATCGGGGTTACCGCCTTCGGCGTGGCGGTCTACTGGTGCGCCAAGGTGGACTGCGTGCCTGGCGAGAAGGTGAGCCCGATGGAGATCTGGCACCGCTTCCCCAAGTTCGTCCTGGGGTTCCTGGCCGCCTCCATCATCTTCTCGCTGCTCTACGAAGCTATCGGCAGCGATGCCGGCCACACCCTGGTGGATCACGGCGTCACCCGGGGCTTTACCGGTCATTTCCGGGGCTGGTTCTTCTGCCTGGCTTTTGCCAGCATCGGGCTGGCGACCGACTTCCGGGAGCTGGCCCACTACTTCAAGGGCGGCAAGCCGGTCATACTTTATGTCTGCGGCCAGAGCTTCAACCTGATCCTGACCCTGGCCATGGCTTGGTTCATGTTCTATGTGGTGTTCCCAGAAATCACGGCGGGGATCTGATAATGCAGGCCACCGCAGTTGGAATGAGATTGAGGACGGCGCGGGATCCCTCTCAGGGGACGGGCCGCGCCGGCCGCTGGCTGAAGCTCCTCATCGGCCTGATGTGCATATGGGCCTTCATGTTCGTGATTGTCCCAGCTTTCGACGGCCTTCCAGGGTTCAAGACCATCATCCAAAGCAACAAGAACCTGGACATAAAGGCCACCGCGTTGTTTTACAGCGACGCGGAGGAGACCAGCGAGGCGCAGAACTACCTGAACAACAGCAAGGGGTTTTTGTGGTAGGCTAAACGCAGATGGTTCCTTTCCGGGGGCGGCGCGGGGTTTGCCGCCCCCGGTGTTTTTATGAGGGCTCTTTCTTCAGGCAAAGACCCGGGCGGCTTCTTCCCGCCGCATCTTTTCGGAGATCTCCTGGATCCGGTTGATGGCATCTCCGATCTCCTTCTGCTCCCGGTGCTCCCGGCTCATGTGGGGTTGGAGGGCTGCGTTGAGCCGTTTCTCGGCCTGGGCAAGCTGGTTGAAGAAAAGCAGGTAGTCGGTCCGGGAGCGGTAGGCGCGGCGCAGAAGCGCATCGATGCCTTCCCCCTCGGCCCGCAGCAGATCAACATAGTGGTCGATCAGCACGGAGAGCAGGTGGTTGTATGGGCCGCGTGCCTCCGGCGGCAGGGGGATCTGCTCGGTGATCGAATTGACGTCCTTGGTTTTGCCCTCGGCAACAACGCCCTTGGCCGACTCCAGCGCTTGCTCCCGGGTTTTCAGGTAGTCGGATGTGAACTTGTTCTTGCCGTCGACGTATTTCTGGAAGCGGAACATGTGGTAGACGATGATGATGGGAATCAATATCATCCAGACGTTCATCTTCGGCTTCTCCAGCACGTGCCCCGCCAGCTTGAATGCAAACTGCCGTTCGTAGGCCAAGATCTCTTTGTGCTTTCGCTCCACGGGGATCATGAGGCTTTTATAGCAGACACTCCTTTCCGATGTAAACACTGCACCCGGTACTTGAACCCGGATGCGGCGGGTGATAGCGTGGCCGCCCATGGCCAAGCTGCGCTGCGGCTTGGCTGCAGGAAGAACAGTAGGTGACTCGGTTGCGTACGGACTTCTCTGAACGGATTTTTTCTTGAAAAGACTCCATCTCCTCTTTGCTGCCACGAGCCTGATTATTGTCGGTGCTCCTCAGATTCAGAATCCGAATCTGGTTTGTGCCGGAGACGTTCCGGCCGCCGGCGACTGGCAGCAGTTCGAGCGGCAGGTGCGGGACGATCGTATGCCCTGCGATGAAGGGTTGAAGCAGATCGACCGCTGGTGGGGATTTCTCCAGCACGCCTATCCGGCGCGGGAGTTCGACAAGCGGGTATTCTTCCCCCTGCGAGGATACGGGGTCAGGCATATCGGCGGCAAGCGCGGGGAGGGCTTCAGGCCCAGCCGCTGCGAGTTTGTAGGGCCGAAGCGGCGCATCGGCCACCCTGCCCAGGACATTTTTATCTATGACGGCAACCAGGATGGATTCGATGACCGGACCGGAGGCCCTATCGAGGTGCTCTCCATCGCTGAGGGCATCGTGCTTTCGACCTTTGCCGAGTGGTCGCCCCTTCCGGAGGAGCCCGGCAACGGCAATCGCGGCGGCAATTACCTCTGGATCTACCACCCGGCTCTGCACGTGTTTGCCTATTACGCCCACCTGCAGGAGGTCAAGGTCGATTTGGGCCAACGGGTGGCCGGCGGCCAGGCGGTCGCGACCCTGGGCCGCACCGGGACCAATGCCTATGCCGAGCGCTCCCCGACCCATCTGCACCTGATGCTGCTGCGGGCCGAGGACATGCGGCCGGTCGACCCCTTTCCCCTTCTAATGGGCAGTCATGAAAGCCGTTGACGCACCCATCGGCTACGAACTCCGGCTGGTTGCCACCGAGGCCGCTACCGGGTATTTCGGGGCCGTGCCCCAGCCTGAGCCGGGCGATGCGGCCGCTCTGGATTATGTGCGATCCCACCCCAACGACGAGTTCATGCGTCGGCATCTGATGCGCCTGATCCAGGGCTGGGATGATCAACGGCTGAGAGAAACCATCGCCTCTACCGCGGACAGCGATCCTTTTCTGCTGGCGCTGCTCTGGGAGGCCTGCCTCTTTCGCGCTTGCTCACGCTCCTGGGTGTTGCCCCTTCCAGCCGAAACCCTGCCAAGTCTGTCCACCCAAACGCCGCTGGTCTACATCCGGTCGCACCTGCTGGAAGACCGCTCCCTGCACGAGCGCTGGGCCGCCATCTTCAGGAGCAACGTCCTCGAGCATCGGCCCCTCCCCGCGGCAACGGATCTCGATCTGGCTGCACCCTGCTCTCAGGTGGGTGCTCACCCTTTTTTGGAACCACACCGCACATTGAAGGCGCTGTTCGAGAAATCAGGCCGGGATTCGGACCGGAGCGATGCGGTTGGGATGAGCGCCGAGCAGGTGCACGCCCTGGCCCTGGAGCGGCTGCGCGTCGCCGGTGTCGTCCTTGGCGCCGAAATGCGCCACACCGCCTCCCTGAGCCCGATCGCCCTGCTGCGGACGTGGAGGATGAAGAGCTCGGTGCGCCTCGACCGGCATGATTATACGCTTTCGGGCGAGCTAACCGCCTACGGCCGGGGTCTCGATTTGGCGGCGGCACGCGCCGCCTGCGCCATGGAGATCGTGGAGCGCTGCTCGGCCTTCGCCAGTTTCGATTCACGGGGCGCGGTGGGCTTCCGCAAGGAGCATCGGCTAGCCCGCGGCCGATTGTCCGATCTGCAAAAGGAGGGCCTGGAGCTGCTCGACCCCAACGAGCTTGCCCTGGAGGCCCCATACCGGGATGTACCCCTGTATTGGATCGATGCGGAAGAGCGGACGGCTGCCGGCATCCGGTCGATACTCGTTCCGGCCCAATACGTGTTTTTGTTCTGCAACCTGGACGAGGAGAAGCTCTTCTCGGCCCTCGGGTCGACCGGGCTCGGCGCCGGGGTTTCGCCGGAAGGCGCCCGGCTGAGCGCTCTGACCGAGGTCATTGAACGGGACTGCGAAGGGACCACGCCGTTCGACCCCGCACTCTGCTTCGAGATCGAGACCAGCGACGAACGCCTGAACGCGCTGATAGAGCGGTATCGGGCGAACGGCATCCACGTCCAGTTTCAGGACCTCACCCCGCCCTTCGGCCTGCCCTGCTGCAAGTGCTTTGTGGTCAACCCTGACGGTCAAGTTGCCAAGGGCACCGGTGCCCATCTGAACGCCCGCCGGGCGCTGGTTTCAGCCCTAACCGAAACTCCGTACCCATTTCCCGGCGGGCCGGCCTCGCGGACGGCCATGGAGGGCCTGACGCGGGTACCGGTCGAGGCCCTGCCGGACTACTCCAGCGGGGTCGCCTCGCAGGACCTGCAGCTTGTGGAGGAACTGCTCCTTGCAAACGGCTTTCGCGTGATCTACGCGGATCTCACCCGCAGGGATGTGGGGCTTCCGGTGGTGCGGGCGATCGTGCCGGGCATGGAGATCCTGGCCGACTTCGACCGCTTCTCCCGCATCCACCCGCGGCTTTACGCCAATTATCGCAAGTTGACCGGCGGCACCCAATCTCGAGGACAAAGATGACGCTATACCTTCTCTATCCGCTGGCCGGGGCCGTGGCAGGCGTTTTTGCCGGGCTTCTCGGCATCGGCGGCGGAGTCATCGTGATCCCTATCATGGTGTTTCTGTTTACCGCTCAGGGGGTCGTTCCCGAGCACATCATGCCCATGGCGCTTGGCACCTCCTTGGGCACTATCATGTTCACCTCATTTTCCAGCCTGCGGGCCCATCAGCGCCACGGGGCCGTTCATTGGGATATCGTCAAGCGCATCACCCCCGGCATCCTGCTTGGGACCTTTTCAGGCAGCTGGGTGGCCACAAGGCTCCCTGCACTGTGGCTCAAGGGCATTTTCGCCGCTTTTCTGCTCTACGTGGCGTTGCAAATGATCCTGAATCTGACACCGAAACCGACCCGGCAGCTCCCGAAGCCGGCCGGGGTTTTCGGCGTCGGCGGGTTCATCGGAATCATCTCGAGTCTGGTGGGGATCGGCGGGGGCACCCTTTCGGTGCCGTTCATGACCTGGTGCAACCTGCCGTTGCATCATGCCATTGGCACTTCAGCCGCCATCGGGATGCCCATCGCGGTGTCGGGGGCCTTCGGATATGTCGTCAACGGCTGGTCGGCTCCGAACCTTCCGGCCCACAATTTGGGGTACATCAACCTTCCGGCGCTCTTCGGCATCGCCATGGCCAGCATGTTCACCGCGCCGCTTGGAGCCCGGCTCGCGCACCGACTGCCCCTGCCTGCGCTTAAGCGTGTGTTTGCCGCTTTCCTGGCCGTCGTGGCGTTGAGGATGATATGGGGGGCTTTTTGAAAAACCGTATTATCAAATGAATCGGCTTTGATGCTGTGCAGCCTGCATCGATGGCTGAAGCGGTAGGTCAACCTGGTTCGGATAAATCCCATCCCAGCTCGATCGCCAACCAATGCGGCAGGAGCATGATGGACCGGGAATAGTCGCAGCCGGTGGTTTCGATTCCGGCCCGCAAGGCGTCCGCAAGGGGAGAGGTTGCCTCGATGATGGAAGTGAGTGTCACCGGCGCGTCACCGGCCGGGTGGCGCCCGTTGGGCGGCTGGCACGCGGAGGGGTTCGAACTGACATAATGCGTCCGGCAGATGACCGGCCGAACCTGGTAGGCGCTGCAGACCTGCTCGACCAGCATTGGGCAGCAAAGGGTGTCACTGGGCAGGTATTCTTCGTGTATGATGGCATCCCCTGGCCGGCCGCGGCGAGCCTCATCGGTGAGATGCCAAGCATGGGTCCGCCGCTTGAGTCCTTCGATCTGCCGCGGCGAGAAGGTGCGCTTGATGAATCGACCCAAAACGTGGGCTTCCAGGGCATTTGTCTGGATGTGCTGCCCGCAGCAGCAGCCGGAACAGCCCCGCCTGCAGCTGGGGACGATCCCCTCCTCGCGCTTCAACCGGGCAATTTCACGGCCGGCTGCCTCGTCCACGGCGGCATAAACGCCGGCTACCAGGATCTCCCCGGCGGTTGCAGGCATCTCCGCACAGGATCCGCAAGGCACCGCAGCGGTTGGGGTGTCGGTGGCCGGTTTCATCAATACCTTCTTACCGCTTGGCTCCCGCCAGGCGCAAGAGCTCGCTGCGCCCCTCCTCGGAAAGGACATAGCGGTCGATCTCGGCCTCGAGGGCTTCGGTGCTGCCGCTGCGGCCCAAATATCCATTGAGCCGCGCGGCTGCGGTTGAGTTCATAAGGTCGACCTCCTGCGGGAAATAGCGTTGGAGCTCCTTCAGAAAGCGCTTGTTGCCCCTCAGGTAGTATTTCTGGTGGTAGGCCTCGGCCGGGTAGAACCGGCTGAAGGGGATTATTTCGGTGCGGATCGGCTTTCCGAGCTTGGCCGCCACTCGATCGCGGGTTTCAAGCGCCAGGCGCTTCTGCTCGTCCCCCTGAAAGAACACGGCCGCCTTGTACTGCGCGGACCACGACCGGCTGGCGGGGTCGTGCTCCTGCCAGAAGATTTCTAATAGCCTCTCATAGGATATTTTCGAAGGATCGTAGTCCAACTGCAGGGTCTCGGTGTGGTCGCCGAGCTTGTGGTAAGTCGGGTTTTCCAGCCTGCCGCCGGCATAGCCGACCCGCGTGCGGATCACCCCGTCGAGGACTCCGAACCTGGAGTCCGGGCCCCAGAATCAGCCCAAGGCGAAGGTGGCGGTTTCAAAAGAGGCCGGCGCCGCCGCATCGATAGCAGGAATCACTGCGCCCGTGGCGGCAGTCTGGCCGGCGGCCGGCTGGGCAGCCCCCAACGCGCCGGCGATCGCTAACAACGCAATATCGAAATAACGTTTCATATCGAGAGCCTCATGGCGTTTGGATTATCGACTTGATGAAATTTTGCTGATGTTCTAAACCGTTTGCAAAACCCTTTACCCTACTATAAGCCTGAACGAGAGCTCCACAATCCCTCGACCGGGGGTATCAGGGGGACTGCTGTCAAACCATGTGTGGGAGCGGCATCCTGCCGCGATGGAAGGGGTCAAGCCAATGTTCAGCACGATCGGGACCCTGTTTCGGGCAACCACGTTCGGGGAGTCCCACGCGCGGGGGGTTGGGGTCGTCATCGACGGCTGCCCCTCTACGCTCGAGCTCTCCGAGGCCGACATTCAGCGCCAGCTCGACCGCCGTCGGCCCGGCCAGAGCCGGCTTGCCAGCGAGCGTGATGAGCCCGACCGGGTCGTCATCCTGAGCGGCACCGAAAACGGCCTCACCCTGGGGACTCCCATCGGCCTGCTCGTGCTGAACCGGGATCAGCGGCCCGCCGACTACGAGAATTTGAGCCGCATCCCCCGTCCCTCGCATGCCGATTTCACCTATCAGGCGAAATACGGCATCCGGGCGGCGAGCGGCGGGGGCCGGTCGAGTGCGCGCGAGACCATCGGCCGGGTGGCGGCCGGCGCGGTGGCGGAAAAATTTCTGCGCATGCGATATGGAGTCGAGATCGTCGCCTGGGTAAGCGCAGTGGGTGAAATCGATTCGCCGGAGACGGATGCGCGGAGCATCGACCGGACGGCGGTGGACCAGACGGATATCCGCTGCCCGCACGCGGAAACCGCGCAGCGCATGATCGCGGAGATCACCCGTGTGCGCGAGGCGGCGGACTCGGTCGGCGGGGTCGTCACTTGCGTCTGCCGCAACGTGCCCGCCGGGCTGGGGGAGCCTGTGTTCGGCAAGGCCGAGGCCCTGCTGGCCCAGGCCATGCTCTCGATTCCGGCCACCAAGGGCTTCGAGATCGGCTCAGGGTTTGCCGGGGCCCGCATGCGTGGCAGCGCACACAACGACCCGTTCGTGCTGAAAGAGGGGCGTCTGGGGACCCTCACCAACAGAAGCGGCGGGGTGCAGGGCGGGATCACCAACGGCGAGCCCGTCCTCTTCCGGGTGGCTTTCAAGCCGCCGGCCACCATCGGCCGGGCTCAGCAAACCCTGGATACCGAGGGGCGGCTGGTTACCCTGGAGGCCAGGGGCCGCCACGACCCCTGCGTCGTCCCCCGTGCCGTGCCGATCGTGGAGAGCATGGCGGCTCTGGTGTTGGCCGACCTGGCGCTCATTCAGGGAATGCGGTCTTCAACACGACCAGGGTGATGTCGTCCTCCTGCGGCATGTCTCCGCGGAACTCCTCCAGGGAGTGCAGGACGGCCCCTAAAATCACCGCTGACGGCTCTTGGCGATGCCGGCGCATGATCTCGCCGGAACGAATTTTTCCGAATTTTTCCGAGCGCGCGTTCCGGGTCTCCCAGATACCGTCTGTGCCGATCAGCACGATGTCGCCGGAGGCCAATCCCGGGAGGCTGGCGACCGGATAGGAGAAGGCCTCTTCGACCCCCAGCGCCATTCCCGGGCCGCCCAACTCCTGGATCTCCCCGCTCGCTGCGCAGAAAAAGAGCGCCGGGTCGTGACCGGCCCGCACCCATGCGAGGCGGCCCGTGGCTTCTTCGACCTGCAACAGAAATAGCGTCACAAAGCTCCCGCTGGGCTCCGTGTCCCGGCACAGCAGGCGGTTCACATCGGTCACTGCCTCGCCGATGGGGCCCGGACCGTCGAGGCGGATACGCAGCAAGGCCCGCACGGTGGTCATCAGCAGGGCGGCCGATATCCCATGGCCGACCACATCGCCCACGGCTATGCACAGATGCCGAATGCCTGCGTCCCCGGTCCGGAAGATGTAATCGAAGTAGTCCCCGCCCGTTTCCTGGCAGTAGACGCTGCGGCCGGCGATGTCGAATCCGGCCAGCGACGGGGCTGCGGCCGGCAGCAGGTTTTGCTGGACCTCCATGGCAAGACCCATGGCCTGCTTCAGCTGCAGACGCTCCCGCAGATCGCTGGTCATGAGGTTGAAGCTGCGGGTCAACTCGCCCACTTCATCACGGCTTTTGACCTGGAGAGGATCGCCGAAGTTTCCCTTCGAAAGCTGTAGGGCTGCTTCGGAAACGGTTTTTATCTCGGAGGCCACGCGCCCCGTGACCAGCCGGATCAGGGCCGTGACCAGCAGGATCAACCCGATGACTGCAATCGAATAGACCCACCGGAACTGGATGATGGGGGATAGAATCTCGCGGCCGGGGGCGATCATCACCAGGAACCACGGTGCTTCGGTAAGACGGAAAAAACCGCCGATCTCCGATGGGGGATAGCCCTCGCCCCACACCGTGCCCCGCGTTTCATCGGCCATGGCCGCAAACGTCGCTTTTTCAAGCGGGTCGCCGGTGTCGTTGATCTTTCCATGGCGTCCCGGCACCGTGCAGACGAGGATCTGCCCGTTTTCGTCCACCAGAAAAGCCTTGCTGCTCTGCCACCAGCCCGATTCCACCACGTGGCCGAACATCAGATCGAAGTCGGCGATCACCTCGAGCCGGCCGATGTCTGCCCCGGTCTCATCGAGCAGCTCCGATACCATGCTGATGGTGCCGTGGGCGCCGCTGGCATCAAAACGAGGGGCGGTGATTTCGCGGATGCGCGCACTTTGAAAGCGGCGCATGCCGCCGGCCGTGCCCATGGCACGCACACCGTGCCCCATGCCTGTCGCCGGCGGGTGGGACTCTGCGGCCGAATTGGGCTGCTCTTGGGGGCTATTCCAATTCAGCCTGGCGTCGATGATGCCTTCCTGACGCCGCAGCCGATCCAAGGCCCACGCATGAAACGCATCGTCGTGACGGCTGCCGGAAATGTCATGGAACAGGAGGATCCCTTGCTTGACGGCTGCCAGGTGCATGTCCATTTGATGAGCGGCCCGCTCGAGCTTGAGAATCGCCGACTCCTGCCACTGATCCAGCAAAAGGTCGCGGGCGAAGAAAAAGCCGATGAGCCCTATGACGAACAGAAGAGTCAAGACGGGCAAGATCAGATAGAGCGTAAAGCGCCCCTGTAGGCTGAAGGGTCGAATGGCCATTTTCATCACCTATCCGGCTTATCCATTACCCCGCGGGGCGCCATTTGGCAAGAAAGGCGCCGTCCCGGTTGAGAATCAAACGGGTTGCTGCTATACACTTTCATCGGGCTATTCATCCGGCACCTAAGCGCACCCAGAACTCGCGGGTAGGAGTGTCCGGTGAGGGGTCCGCCGTGCCCGTGCAGGAGGCATCCGATGAAACGCACACTAGGAGGCGTCAACGCGCTCTACCCGACCCCGACCGTTATCGTCGGCGTCATCGTCGAGGGCAAACCCAACTTTATTACCATCGCCCGCGTCGAATGAATTTGGAAGTTCGCCAGCTGGCGTTTCGCTATCCCAACGCGACCGGCAACCTGTTTTCCGACCTGAGCTTCGAGCTGCCGGCGGCGGGATTCCACGCACTGTTCGGGCCCTCCGGGGTGGGAAAGACCACGCTCGCCCGGATGCTCACCGGGGAGATCCGGGGCTTCAGCGGGCAGATCTCCTTGAACGGAAGCCGGCGCGTTCTCTACACCTACAACCTTGAGCGGCTGCCCGGCTGGTCGAGCGTGCGGCGCCACATAGAGGAGACCACGCCGCCCGAGCGCCGTCTGCATGCCGAGGAATTGATCGCCGAGTTCGGGATCGACGGCTGCGTCGACTCGCGCTTCAGCCGCCTCTCCATGGGACAGCAGAACCGCGCCAACCTGGTGCGCTACCTCCTGCAGGATTTCGACCTACTCATCATGGACGAGAGCCTGGCGAACGTCGATGAATCCACCCGCGAAAGAATCATCCTGAAGATCAAGGCCGTGTTCCCGGAGCGCTGTTTTCTATACATCTCCCACAACGTGGCCGAGGTGGCCCGGTTTTGCAGCCGGGTCCTGGTCCTGCGCGCAGCGTCGAAGACCCCGCAGATCGCCTGTGTCCGCGGCGCCGATCAGGCGCAGGAGCACCCCGCCCCTCAACCGGAGCGATTGGAGCGGACCCTGCTGGAGATCGTTCATGCTGCTTAGGCGCATATACCAGTTCTTCATGATCTATGCCCTGGGGATCGCGCTGTTGTTTGCGCTTAAATACAGCCTGGGGCTCTCGGATTACGTCGTCCCCGGCCCGGCGGAGATCGGCCGGACCGCCGCGGTCTATGCCGGCCCCTATCTTCTGGCCGTGTTGAACACCCTGGCGGTGGCGATCCTCGGCCACCTGCTTTCCATCGGCCTGGCGACGGTGGTGGCGATTCTGGGCCGGCTGACCGCCTGGGTCGGTTCCTTCATCCGCACCGCGGCCTACAACATCCAGGCCTACCCGATCGTGGCGGTGGCCCCGATCATTTTCATCCTGCTCGGCGACGGGATAGGCTCCCGGCTTTTGATCGCCGCCATGATCTGCTATTTTCCGCTGCTGCTCTCCTTCATCGGGATTTTCTCCGAACCGGTGTCCGAGATCGAGCACTTCTACGAGTCGACCCGGCGGATGACCTGGCGGCTGCAGGTGAAAATCCGGGCCTTCGAGAACATCCACAAGATCAGCACCGTGGTGGTGGGCAGCGCCACCATGGCCATGGTCGGCACCATCGTGGCGGAGTTCATCGCCGCGACGGCAGGCATCGGCTACAGCATCCGCATTGCCCTCTACCAGAGCGATCTGGCCAAGATTCTGGTCGCGCTGTTTTTGATCGGTGTCGGCACCTCGATCTACCTGGTGAGCCTGGAGGGGTTCGGCAACGCCCTCCAGAAAAGACTGAAGAGCTTGTGATGGTTTTGCCATGAAAGAGGATTGAAAAGAAGGCGGGTCAGAGTCAACCGGACAATTCCCGGTGGAGTTGAACCCGCTGCGCGGCTCGACTGGCTCAACCGAAGATGTGTGCAATATGCCGCCGCAATGGATCACCAGACGGTCGGGACCGGGAATGGAAAGAAAACCATTCATTTTTTCCTTTCCAAGTATCATGTTTTTAACACTATTTTTTCTTTTTGCCTGCGGGCAAAAAGAAAAAGAGGAGGTCAACTACCGGCTCAAGTGGCTCTACAACGTCAGCACGGTGGGCGACCTCTATGCCGATGCCCTTGGCCATTTCGAGCGCAACGGATTAAAGGTGCATGTAAAGCCCGGCGGCCCCGAGCGCGACGCGCTCAAGGAGCTGGAGCTCGGCCATGCCCACTTCGGGGTCGCTTCGGCCGACCAGGTGTTTCGGGCCGTGGCCAAGGGGGCGCCGATCGTTGTGGTGGCGCAGCTGTTCCAGGTCAACCCGCTCAACTGGATCTACCGGCCGGACCGAACCCCGTTTACCTCCCCGGCGGACTGGAAAGGCATGACGATCGGGGTCACCTTCGGCGGCAACGACGAGACCATCATGCGGGCGCTCATGGCCCGCTACAACATCGCCGAGGCCGAGGTCAATCTCTTCAGCGTGCGCTACGACTACACGCCCTTCTACGAGGGCCGGGTGGCCTTTTGGCCGCTCTATCTGAACGCCCAGGCCGTCATCATCGGCGACAAGCTGGCCCAGGCCGGCGAGAGCTTCGACTTCGTCAGCCCGGACCGGCTCGGGGTCAAGTTCGTGGCCAACTCGGTGGTGACCACCCGGCAGATGGTGGAAGACCATCCCGACACCGTCAAGCGCTTTCTTGGGGCACTACTCCAGGGGTGGCGGGATGCCCTGGACCCGCGCAACGAGGACCAGGCCGTGCGGGTGCTGGCGCAAATGGATCGAGAGACGCCGGAGGCGGTCGTGCGCCGCCAGCTCACGGTGACCCGCGAAGTGATGCTGCCGGCCGCAGGCGTCGCGTTCGGGAAAATCGACGCCGAAGCCTGGAAGCAGACCGCCGAGATCATGGCGGCCCAGCAGCTGATCCCGGCCGGGCTGCCGGTCGAATCCCTACTGGTCACCGGTTTTGGGCCAAGGCCTTGAAATTTATTTTTTAAACAAGGAGGAAGCATGCGCGATCCGCTGTTCCAGACACTCCGGATCAACCGGATGGAAATCAAGAACCGCATCTACATGCCCGCCATGCACATGAATATGGCGAAAGATTACGAGGTCACCGACCAGTTGGTCGAGTTCTACGCCGAACGCGCCCGGGGCGGCGCGGGCATGATTGCCGTGGGCTACGCCACGGTGGACGAACTCTCCGGGGGCACCACCAACATCGGTGCGCACCAGGACGCGTTCATCCCGGGCCTGACCCGCCTTGCCTCCGCCATCCGCGACAACGGTGCGCGCGCCGTGTTGCAGATCAACCATGCCGGCCGCTACAATTTCTCCTTCTTCATTGACGGAAAGCAGCCCGTCGCGCCCTCGGCCGTCGCCTCGCGCATGACCGGCGAAACCCCGCGGGAGCTCGGCCTCGACGAGATCCCCGAGGTGATCGGCCGTTTCGCCGCGGCGGCGCGGCGGGCTCGGCAAGCCGGATACGACGCGGTCGAGGTGCTTGCCGGAACCGGCTACCTCATCAGCGAGTTCTTCTCGCCCCTGACCAACCTGCGCGCCGACGCCTACGGCGGGTCGCGCGAGAACCGGATGCGCTTCGGGGTCGAGGTGATCCAGGCCGTTCGCCGCGCGGTCGGCGCGGACTACCCGATTCTCGTGCGCATGAACGGAAACGATTTCATGCCCGGCGGAAACGGCCGCGCCGATCTTCAGGCGTTCGCCCAGGCACTCGTCGCCGCCGGCACGGACGCCCTCAACATCAACGTCGGCTGGCACGAGGCGCGCGTGCCCCAGATCGTGACCGCCGTGCCCCGCGGGGTGTACGCCTACCTCGCGCGCGGGATCAAGGAGCTGGTGGATGTGCCGGTCGCCGCCGGCCACCGGATCAACGACCCGCAGACCGCGCGCGACATGATCGCCGAGGGCATGTGCGATTTCGTGGCCATGGGCCGCTCGCTGATCGCCGATCCGTTTCTGCCTGTCAAGGCGGCCGAGGGCCGGGAAGAGAAGATCCTGCATTGCATCGCCTGTGCCCAGGGCTGCTTCGACAACCTCTTCCTTTTGAAGCCGGTCGAATGCCTCTGCAACCCCAGGGCGGGTCGCGAAGGCAAAACGGCGTTGCGCAAGGCCCGGATTCCCCGGAAGGTGATGGTGGTGGGCGGCGGGGCCGGGGGCATGAGCGCGGCGCTCGCGGCCTGGGAGGCGGGCCATGCGGTCACCCTTTACGAAAAGGGGGATCGGCTTGGGGGCCAGTTGCATCTGGCCGGCGCCCCTCCCGGCCGGGGAGAGTTCGTCGAGCTTGCCCGGAACCTCCAGCAGCAGGTTGCCCAGAGCGGTGTTGCGGTCGTCCTGAACCGGCCCGTCGACCCGGCCCTGATCGAAACGGAAAAGCCGGATGCCGTCATCCTCGCCACCGGCGCCGTCCCCGTGAAACCGCTGCTTGCTGGTGCCAACCTGCCGCATGTGGTCCAGGCCTGGGACGTGCTGCGCGACCGGGTGTCGACGGGCCGGCAGGTGGTGGTTGTCGGCGGAGGCGCGGTGGGCGTCGAAACGGCATTGTTCCTGGCCGAAAAGGGGACCCTCTCCGGTGAAGCCGTCAAGTTTCTGCTGGTAAACCGGGCCGAGGAGCCCAAAACCCTTTATGATCTGGCGACACGCGGGACCAAGACGGTCACGCTCGTTGAAATGGTCGACAAACTCGGAAAGGACATCGGCCGCACGACGCGCTGGGGCATGCTCCAGGATCTCACCCGCTCGGGGGTGCGCACGCGGACCTCGGCCCGGGTTCTGGAAATCACCCCCAAGGGGCTGAGAATCGAGTCCGACGGGGTCACCGAGGAGATACAGGCGGACACCATTGTCCTGGCGGTCGGCGCTCAGTCCCACAACCCCCTGGAGGAGGTTCTGAAGCAAAAGGGCATCCCCTGCAGGGTGGTGGGCGATGCCGGTAAGCCCGGGTGGGCTTTCGATGCGATCCACCAGGGGTTCGAGGCGGGCCGCACGGTTGAAACCTACTAAGCAAAAGGAGTTGCCATCATGGCCAAACGCAGCGATTTAATGACCAAAGGTCCTGAACGGGCGCCCCACCGCTCGCTGCTGCGCGCGGAGGGCTTCACGGACTGGGAGATGGAACGGCCGATCATCGGCGTCGCCAACTCCTTCAACGAGATCATCCCCGGCCACATCCATCTGGACAAACTGGTGGACGCCGTCAAGGCCGGGATTTACGCCGCCGGCGGGACACCGGTGGTCTTCAACACCATCGGGGTCTGCGACGGGATCGCCATGAACCACGTCGGCATGAAGTACTCGCTTCCCAGCCGCGAACTCATTGCCGACTCGCTCGAGATCATGGCCATGGCCCACCCCTTCGACGGGCTGGTGCTGATGGCCTCCTGCGACAAGATCATCCCCGGGATGCTGATCGCGGCGGCGCGGCTGAACATCCCCTCGATCTTCCTGCCGGGCGGGCCGATGCTGCCGGGGCGCGTTCACGGCAAGGAGACCGGGCTGGACAAGGTGTTCGAGGCCGTCGGCCGTTACAAGGGTGGAAAGATCAGCGCCGGCGAGCTCAAAAAATACGAGTGCGCCGCCTGCCCCGGCGCTGGTTCGTGCGCCGGCATGTTCACCGCCAACACGATGTGCAACCTCTCCGAGGCCCTGGGCATGACCCTGCCGCTGGGCGGGAGCATCCCCGCGGTTTACGCCGAACGCGTCTGGATGGCCAAGCAGACCGGGCAGGCGGCGGTGCAGCTGGTTAAATCCAGGACCCGCCCCCTGGACATCCTGACGCGCGCGGCATTCCACAACGCCATCGTTACCGACATGGCCCTGGGCGGCTCCACCAACAGCGCGCTGCACCTGCCGGCGATCGCCTACTACGCCGGTCTGGACATCACCCTGTCGGACTTCGGGAGGTTCACGGACTCAACCCCGCACCTGACGTCGCTTGCGCCGGCCGGACCGCACCATGTCGTGGATCTCTTCCATGCCGGCGGGGTCCCGGCCGTCATGGCGGAACTGCGCAAAGGCGGCCTGATCAACGAGAAAGCCATGACCGTCTTCGGCAAGCCGGTGGGCAAGATGCTCGACGCCATCAAGGCCGGCAGCAAGGACAAGGAGGTCATCCGGACCCTGAAAAACCCCGTGCATCCTACCGGGGGGCTGGCCGTCCTCAAAGGCAACCTCGCCCCGCAGGGGGCGGTCGTCAAGCAGGCGGCGGTCTCCCAGGAGATGCTGAAACACAGCGGACCGGCACGGATCTTCAATTCGGAGGAGGAGGCCTTCAAGGCCATCGTCGGCGGCAAGGTCCGCAAGGGCGATGTGGTGGTGGTGCGTTACGAGGGGCCGCGGGGAGGCCCCGGCATGCAGGAGATGCTCTCGCCCACGGCGGCCCTGGCCGGAATGGGGTTGGACAAGGATGTGGCGCTGATCACCGACGGCCGCTTTTCGGGGGCGAGCCGCGGGGCCGCCATCGGCCACATCTCCCCCGAGGCGGCGGCGCGCGGGCCGATCGCCGCGCTGCGGGAGGGGGACACCATCGCCATTGACATCCCGGCCAAGCGTCTAAACGTCAAGCTTGCAGCCGATGAGATCAAGAGGCGCCTGGCGTCGCTGCCTGAGTTCAAGTCCAAGATCCGGACGGGCTATCTGGCCCGCTACGCCGCCATCGTCTCCAGCGCGGACAAAGGGGCCGTGTTTCCCCGATAGGTCAGGCTCTGCGGGAACCCGAACGCCCGGGTCCATCGGCGGTGCGCAGCCGTCGCAGCGGGGCGGGTTGCGTCCAGCGGTCCAGGCCGCCCTCGTAGAACCACTTGTCGGGGAACCCCCTGCGGGTGGTGAAGGTGGGTTTCTCGGACCAGCGGATCAGCTGCTCGTAGGCGTCCCGCAGCTTGCGGAACAGAGCGGGGTTGCCGCCCTGGTCCGGGTGGTGCTGCTTAGCCTGCCGGCGGAAGGCACGCTTGATGATCTGCTGCAGGTTGGGCGAGTACAAATCTTTGTGCTTGAGCTTGAGATGGGTCATGGAGCGAGCCATGCGCGCCGGCTCGCGCACCTCCAACGGCCGCACGGAGTTGATGTCCCCCTCGACCGGGCTGGCTTTGGCCAGGATGTGGCGCGTGGCCAGGTAGCGCTTCTTGGTCCGGTGCACCTCCGCCCACCAGGCATTGCCCAGCAGGTTGAGCATGCGGGAAAAATCCTCCACCGGCTTCTTGCCGTTGGACCGGGGAAAGATGAAACTCAGCAATTCGGTGGACCCGTAGCGCAGGATATCCAGGGCGATGTGGGTTTCGGTGAAGTAGAACGTGGCATAACGGGTCTGCAGCGTCTGCAGCAGGCCGGTGCGGATATTGAGGTTGTGGCGCAGTTTCTGGCGGCACTCGATGGAACAGTATCGCCGGCGCTTCATGTTTTCGGTCGTCCCGCAGGACAGGCAGCGCCGGACCTTACCGTTTTCCCGGATCAGCGCAAAGGTGTGTGGATGGCGGCTCATAACTCGCAAGTGTTTTCCGAAAAGAAACAGCAAATCACATTAGCACGGCGGGCGCCGGAAGGTCAAAGGCCCCGCACAGCCCGCTGCACGAGCGCCGGCAGGGTCGCCCGATGATATTTCTATCCATGGCGTTTGTGATCACCGTCTGCGCGCACTTCATGCTGTACCGCTTTGCCGTTCGGTGCCTGGAGGTCGCCCACCCGGTTGCCCGCGGGGGGGGCCTGTTTGTCTTCATGCTGCTGGGCGTGAGCTTCATGGCGGCGTTTTTTCTCCTGCGCTGGGATGAGAACCCGCTGACCGTCGGACTCTACAAGGTGTCGGCCGTTTGGTTTGCCCTGTTCATCAAACTCGCGCTGGCCGTCGGGGCGACATGGTCGATTTACGGCCTCCTGCACGCGTTGGGGTTCACCGCCACGAGCTTCCGCACGATCGCGGCGGTGTGTGTCCTGCTCGGCCTGGGTTGGGCGCTTTACGGCTTCTGGAGCGCGTTTCACCCCGTCGTCCGGCGCGTCGAACTTACGTTCGATCACCTGCCGGAGACCTGGCGCAACGGGACCATCGTGCAGCTCTCCGACGTCCACCTGGGCCACTTCCACACCGCCGCCGCCATGGATCGGCTGGCCGAGCAGGTCAACGCCCTCTCCCCGGATCTGGTGGTGATCACCGGGGACCTGTTCGACGGCATGATCGACGGGTTGCCGACGTTCGTCGCCCCGCTCAGCCGGTTGAGGGCGAAAAACGGCGTTTTCTTCGTGACCGGCAACCACGAGGTCTACGCGGGCCAGCGCCGCTGTTTAGAGATCGTGGAGCAGGCCGGAATCCGGGTGCTGTCCAACGAAGTGGTCGATATCGGCGGGCTCGCCCTGATGGGCATTGCCTACCCCGGCATCGGCGGCGAAGCGGATATCCGCGGTCTTGAGCTGCTCTCGGCCGAAAGCGGGCTTCGCCCGCCCTCCATCCTGCTGTTTCACACCCCGTCGAATATCCTGCGGCCAGCCATGCGTGAAGGCCGCTCGGCGACCTATTGGCGCCCGGACACCTCTTTCGCGCTGGCCCGGCAGCTAGGGGTTTCGCTGCAGCTCTCGGGCCATACCCACCGGGGCCAGTTCTTCCCCTTCGGCCTGCTGACGCGCTGGATTTACAACGGCTATGAGTACGGGCTGCACCGCGAAGACGGTTTCTCCATTTACATCACCAGCGGGGTCGGCACTTGGGGCCCGCCGATGCGCACCGGGGCGCCGGCGGAAATCGTCGCGTTCACGCTGAAGCCGGCCGGCGGCGCTCCCCATCGGGCTCAGCAGGGGTCCGGGCGGCAATCGCAGCCGGATTGACAGGTTTCCGGTCCTGTCGGAATATAGATACTTAACTCCGGCACGGGCCCGGCGGCGGTGACACGTCAGCGGCGCAGTGCAAGAACCCATGAGCGAATACATCGAACACACACCGGATTCCATATCGGTCGGCATCGTCGCAAAGAAGCACTTCACCTTCGCCGAGCCACCGCACCCGATGGTGCTCGAAAGCGGGGCCCGGATCGGCCCTCTGAGCCTCGCGTATGAGACCTACGGGACCCTGGCGCCGGACCGGCGCAATGCCGTCCTGGTCCTACACGCCCTCTCGGGGGATTCGCACGCTGCCGGGGTCTACACGCCGCAGGACGAGAAACCCGGCTGGTGGGACTGCATGGTAGGACCCGGAAAAGGCATCGACACCGATCGCTATTTCGTCGTCTGCTCCAACATCATCGGCAGCTGCATGGGATCCACCGGCCCCGCCAGCACCAACCCGGCTACTGGAAAGCCTTACGGACTGGAGTTCCCGGTGGTGACCATCGGCGACATGGTCGCGGCCCAGAAAGCCCTCGTGGATCACCTGGGCATCGAGCAGCTGCTGTGCGTCGTGGGCGGGTCCATCGGTGGGATGCAGGTCCTGGAATGGTGCGTGCGCTACCCGCAGGCGGTGTTCTCCGCCATCCCGCTGGCCACCACCATGCGGCATTCGGCGCTGGCCATCGCGTTCAACGAGGTCGCCCGCCAGTCCATCATGGCGGACCCCCACTGGAACCACGGCGACTATTACAACGGCCCGAAGCCCGCGCTGGGGCTGGCGGTGGCGCGCATGATCGGGCACATTACCTATCTGTCGGACGAATCCATGCGCCTGAAGTTCGGCCGCCGCCTTCAGGACAAGAGCGATTTCTCCTTCAATTTCGATGCCGATTTCCAGGTGGAGAGCTACCTGCGCTACCAGGGGCGCAAATTCGTCGACCGCTTCGATGCCAACTCGTTTCTGTTCATCACCAAGGCGGCGGACTATTTCGACCTGGGCAAGCAGCACGGAGACGGCTCGGACGTAAAAGCCTGCTCCAAAGCCCGCGCCAAATTCCTGGTGATCTCCTTCACATCGGACTGGCTCTACCCGACTTACCAGGCCCGCAGCATCGTCAAAGCCCTGAAAAAATGCGGCCGGGACGTGAGTTTTTGCGAAATCGAGGCCCAATGGGGGCACGATGCCTTCCTGCTCCCCGGTGCGCGCCTGAAAAGCCTGATCCACGGATTTCTCCAGCGGGTGCACGATGAGTTCCGCGCATAACTTCATCCGCTACGACCTGCAGATCGTTGCCTCCTGGATCGAGCCGGGGTCGCGGGTGTTGGACCTGGGTTGCGGGGAGGGCGACCTGCTCCAGCACCTGATCACACAGAAACGGGTGGCCGGGACCGGCATCGAGCACAACGAAGAGAAGGTCGCCCGCTGCATCGAAAAGGGGTTGTCGGTTCTGCAGGGTGACATCAACCAGGAGATTCTCGATTACCCGCAGAACGCCTTCGATTATGTCATCCTGAGCCAGACGCTCCAGCAAGTCTATGCGCCGGCCGCCCTCATCCGCTCCATGCTGCACGTGGGCCAGAGGGGGATCGTGAGCTTTCCAAACTTCAGCCACTGGAAGTTGAGGCTCCAGCTGCTGTTGACCGGCTCCGCTCCGGTGTCCCGTCAGCTGCCTTACCAATGGCACGACACTCCCAACATCCGGGTCATCACCCTGAAGGATTTCAGGAAATTTGCGGTTGCCGTCGATCTGCGGGTTTTGAAGGAGGCGGCCATCAACACCAACTCCCAGGACCGCTACGGACGCATCACTCGGTTTTTCCCGAACCTGAGAGCGACCTACGGCATCTACATGATCGCTAAAAGCCGATGAACAGGAGACACCCATGAGGATCGTTTCGATCGCTGTCAGCCGAAAGAAAGGTACGGTCAAAACCCCGGTGGAGGAGGCCTTCCTTTCGAAAGACCATGGCCTCGAAGGCGACGCCCATGCCGGGGCATGGCACCGCCAGGTGAGTTTTTTAGCCTCAGAGAGTATCGAATCGGCGCGGCAGCAGGGCCTCGACGTGGGTTTTGGCGATTTCGCAGAGAATGTGGCCACGGTAGGCATCGACTGGAAAAGCCTCCCCGTCGGCACCCGTGTGCGTTTGGGGCCGAAGGCCCTCATCGAAGTGACCCAGATCGGCAAGGAGTGCCACACCCGCTGCGCCATCTATTACAAGGCCGGTGATTGCATCATGCCCCGCGAAGGGGTTTTCGGTCGGGTGATCGAAGAAGGCACCATTCGCTGCGGAGACCCCATCGAGGTACTCGAGCCGCCGGCCGGTCAGGTGGAACATTGATCCGGACCCTGCCGCGACGCATCGCCCGGACGATGACTCTCTGTCGCCGACCAGACAAAACCTGTTGTAATTAATACAGATAAATCCCATCCCGCCAAAATCCACTGTTTTCCCACCCGCAGCGCTCCGGCTTTGCTAAAGTTTCCGGCCTCAGAACCGATATTCCCTTAGCAGGATATTCGCGGCAAACTTCAGCCCCATGCTTTGCCGGAGCAATTCGACCAAACCTGAGGGAACTCGTGTTTGTCATTATCGGATTCACAGTCGTCATCGTGTCCGTTCTGGGGGGGTTCTGGGAGGCTGGAGGACCCTTCATGGTCCTCGTTCAGCCGGCCGAATTCATCATCATCGGAGGTGCGGCGCTGGGCGCTCTGCTCGCCTCGGCGCCGAAAAATGTTCTGCAACGGATCCTGACCAAATCGATCGGCGCCCTGAAAGGGGAGACCGTCACCAAGACGACCTACCTCTCGGTGTTGAAGCTCCTCTACGAGCTGCTCTACATGGCCCAAAAAGAAGGCCTCATCGCTCTGGAGAAGCATATCGAAGCACCGGCCGAGAGCCCCATTTTTTCAAAGTATGCAGAAATTCTCGCACACAAACCGCTGATCGACTTCATGACCGACACCTTCCGCATGGTCATCATCGGCGGCATCGCCTCCCATGACCTGGAATCGCTGATGGAGGGCGACATCGACACGCACCACAACGACATGAAAAAGCCGAGCATCGTCCTATCGAAGATCGCCGACACGCTGCCGGGCCTGGGGATCGTTGCGGCGGTCCTCGGGATCGTCATCACCATGCAGGCGATCGACGGCCCTGCGGGAGAGATCGGCAAAAAAGTCGCTGCGGCCCTGGTCGGGACCTTTCTGGGCATCTTTTTGTGTTACGGGTTTGTTCAGCCCCTGGCCTCGAACCTCGACATCGCCAGTGAGACCGAAATCCAGGTGTTCGAGGCGGTGAAATCAGCCATCGCAGCTTTTGCCAGGGGCTTCAGCCCTCTGGTCTGCGTGGAGTTCGCGCGGCGCAGCATCCCGAGCGAAACCCGACCTGAATTTTCGGAAATGGAGTCCCATGTGAAGGACAAGTCGTGAGCGACGCGGAAAAATACACCATCATCAAGAAGGTCAAGAAGCGGGGCGGGCACGAGGGACACCACGGGGGGGCCTGGAAAGTGGCCTACGCCGATTTCGTCACCGCCATGATGGCGCTCTTCATCGTGCTGTGGATCATCGCCAACAACGTGACCATCCGCAGCTCCGTGGCCGACTATTTCAGGGACCCCGGGGCGGTGCACAAGACCGCCTCCGGCGTGCTGAACGGCATCGACTCGATCAAACCGTTTTCAGACCCGCGGCCGGCGGTGCCGGCCGTGCAACCAACCCTCCCCGAGCAGTCCGAGGTGGATCAGTTGCGCGAGGTGGGCGAAAAGCTGATCAAGGCCATCGCGGCGCTTCCCGATCTAGCCAAATTCAAGGACCAGATCCAGATCACGATCACAAACGAGGGGTTGCGCATCGAACTGATCGAGCAGTCGGAAGGGTTGTTCTTCGACATCGGCAGCTCGCACCTCAAGGCCGATTCCGTGAAGCTGCTCAAGCTGATCGCCTCGCGGATCGGGGCCTTTCCCAACGACGTGGTGATCGAAGGCCACACCGACAGCCGGCCCTATGTCCGGCCCGGCTACAACAACTGGGACTTGAGCTCGGACCGTGCCAATGCCGCCCGGCGGGTTTTGGAGGAGGGCGGGGTCCGCGACCACCAGATCACCGGCGTCAACGGCTACGCCGACCGGCGGTTGAAAAGCCCCGAAAAGCCGCACGACTTCTCCAACCGGCGCGTGACGATTTTGGTGGCCTTCTCGACCTCGCTGCTATCCAATCCCCAGAACATCGCCCCGGCTGCCGTTCCGCTGATTCAGAAGCCGCTGCTCGGCAAGAGCTGATCATTTCCCCGCTTCCGACGCTTGCCGTGGAAAACCCGCTCCAAGCCATATCCAAGGCTTCAGGGCCGTTGGGGCCCATACCGCCCGTCTGTTGAAACAGCGGCTGCCGGCTGCCCGCCTCGTCTGGGTCAGCGACTGCGAGGGCTATCTCTGCGATCCCGGCGGCCATCCTCGGGCAGCGCGAGGCCGTTTTTAAACCGCCTCGATCGTGGAGGGCGGCTTGGGGGTGATGTTGTAAGTGACGCTGACGACCCCCGGCACCTTTTGGGTGATCTCGCTCGCCATATTCTGCAAAGCGGCGAACGGCAGCCGGGTGGGGGTGGCCACGCGGGCGTCGATACTGTCCCAGCAGCGGATCTCGATCTGCTGGCCGAACTCGCGCCGGCCCGCGCGCATGCCGGTCACGCGGTCTGCATGCAGGATCGCCAGGTACTGAAATGCCCGGGTGCTCTTAAGGTGTTTTTCCACCACGGCCGTGGCCTTGCGCACCGTCTCGATACGATCGGGGGTCGCCTCGCCGATCACCCGGGCGGCCAGGGCCGGCCCGGGGAACGGGATGCGCCGGCAGGTCGATTCAGGCAAGCCGAGGGCCATGCCCACTTTGCGTACCCCGTCCTTGCGCAGCTGGAGCAGGGGCTCGATGATCCCATAGCCGAAGGCCTCCTGCGGGTCGATGCCGAGCTGGGCAAAAACGTTGTGCTGGCGCTTGATGCCGGCCACGGTCTCGTCGACGTCGGTCAAAATGGTGCCCTGGAGCAAAAAACGAGCGCCGCTTTGTTTGACGATGCGGCCGAAGACATGCCGGTAGAAGGTCTGGGTGATCGCCTCGCGCTTCTCCTCCGGGTCCGTGAGCCCCCGCAGCGCCGCAAAGAACTCCGCGCGTGCCTCCACGATCTCGACCGGCACCTTGAGCTTTCTAAAAAGCGCCACCACCTGCCGGGGCTCACCGTCCCGCATCAGTCCGTTTTCGATGAAGACCGTCGTGAGCCGCTTTCCCAACGCACGGTGGCCGAGCAGGGTGACGGTGGACGAGTCGACGCCGCCGGAGAGCGCGTTGATGGCCAATCCGTCGCCCACGGCCCTGCGGATTTCGGCAACCCTTTCCTCTATGAATTTTTTTGTGTTCAGCCCTTTCGCCTTAACCTCGGTGATCATGTCGGCTCTCCTCGTTTAATTGAATCGGGGTGGATCGTTGCCCTCTTCGATCCTTCAGGCCGTCACCGCTGATCGACCTTCGTCCCCGGGACCAGGCAACCTTGCAAACACTTTTCGGTGCACTCCATGGTGCAGGGCTCCACGTGGATCGTGACGCTCGCGTTCGGTATCCGTGCTTGAATGGTCTCGCTGAGCTTCTGCGTCAGGGCATGGGACTCGGCCACACTCATCAGCGGGTCGACCTGGATGTGAAATTCCACGAAGCGGAAGTGGCCCGCCTTGCGCGTGCGCAGCGCGTGGTAGCCGTTGACGATGCTGCGCTCGGCTTCGACGCTTTTTTGGATCCACTCCTCCTCCTGCGGCGGGAGGCTGGCATCCAGAAGATCGCGCGCGGCCTGCCGGGTCAGGTCATAGGCCGCTTTGATGATCAGAACCGCCACCCCGATGGCACAGACCGGGTCGATCCAGTGCAGGTCGGTGCCGGGCAGCACCCCTTGCCCCAGCCAGATGATGCCGAGCCCGGTCATGACGCCCAGCGAGGTGTAGACATCGGTCCGAAGGTGCCAGGCGTCGGCCAAAAGGGCAATGGAGTCGGTTTCGCGCCCCACCTTGAAAAGCAGCTGCGACACGGCAATGTTGGCGACTGCGGATACCAGCATCACGGCGACGCCGAGCAGCGGGGCCTCCATGGGTTCGGGGTGGATGAGCTTGTGGATGGCCTCGTAAATGATCCAGCCGGCGGCCGCAAAGATAAGCAGCGCTTCGATGGTGCCGGATACGTTTTCGATCTTGCCGTGGCCGAACGGGTGGCCGCGGTCGGCCGGTATGCTCGAGGTGCGAACCGAGTAAAGGGCAATGGCCGCTGCCACTAGGTCCACGCCCGAGTGGATGGCCTCGGAGATGACCGACACCGAACCGATCATAAACCCGATGCTGAGCTTGGCTACCACCAGGGTGGCGTTGGACAGGACCGATATCAGCGCTGCCCGCTGCTTGCGCCCCTGGACTTCAGCGAAGGATGAGCTCTTGTTGGCCACGTCGGAAGCACCCCGATTGCAAAGAGTGGCATTTCATGCGCGCACGGCTGCGGCGGCCTCCATCAGGGCTTCGGAAAAAGTCGGGTGGCCGTGAACGGTCCGGGCGATGTCTTCGGCGCTGGCGCCGAACTCGAGTGCGATCACCGCCTCGGCGATCATCTCGGAGGCCCGGGCGCCGATGACGTGCACGCCGAGCAGGCGGTCGGTCGATTTGTGTGCGATGACCTTGACAAAGCCCTCGGTGGCGCCGAGGCAGCGGGCCCGGCCCGCTCCGGCAAACGGGTAGACGCCCGTGGCATAGGGGATCCCGCGTTCTTTGACCTGCTCCTCGGTCAGGCCCACGCCGGCGACCTCGGGAGCGGTGTAGATGATGGCCGGGATGGCGTCGTAGTTGACCTCCCCCGGTTTCCCGGCGATGATTTCCGCCGCGGCCCGGCCCTCGGCCGATGCCTTGTGGGCGAGCATGGGGCCCGGCACGAGGTCCCCGATGGCGAAGATGCCGGGTGCACTCGTTTGCAGCGAGGCGTCCACGCGCACACATCCGGTCTCCGCCTCGGTTTCCACGCCGACCGCCTCAAGTCCGAGCCCACGGGTGAGCGGACGGCGGCCCACACTGACCAGGAGCGTGTCGAACTCCAGAGTGTCGGAGGTGTTTTCCGATTCGACCTCGACCGCGGCGATGCCGCGGGTGACCGTGGCACGCGCGACGCGGGTGCCCAACCGGAAGGTGAACCCCTGCTTTTTTAAAAGGCTCTGCAGCCGGCGCCGCACCTGGCCGTCCAGGGAGGGGGCGATCTCCGGGAGCATCTCGATGACGGTCACCCGGGAGCCAAGCCGCATCCAGACCGAACCCAGCTCGAGCCCGATGTAGCCGCCGCCGACGATGCCCAGTCGTTTTGGGACGGCGTCGAGCCGGAGGGCTTCAGTGGAGCTGAGGATGGTCTTGCCGTCGAAGGCCAGGCCGGCCGGTGCGACCGGCTCGCTGCCGGTGGCCAGGATGATGTTCGGCGCCGAAAGCGTTTGGGCCCCTGCCCCGGTTTCGACCTCGACCCGCTGGCTGCCGGCGAGCCGGGCGGTGCCCTGAACGATGGCGACCTTGTGGTTTTCAAGGAGCTTGCGCACGTTGTCGGTCAGCTCTTTGACCACCAGCTCCTTGCGGGCCATCATCTTGGCCAGATCCATGCCGACCTCGCCGGTCGTTATCCCGTGGCCGGCCAGCGCGGTGCGGGCGAGGTGGAAATGCTCGCTCGAATCCAGGAGCGCCTTGCTCGGGATGCAGCCGACGTTCAGGCACACCCCGCCCAGGCGCGGCCATCGCTCGACGCAGGCCGTTTTCAAACCGAGTTGGGCGGCGCGCACCGCGGCGACATAACCTCCCGGGCCGCTGCCGATGATGACCACGTCGTAGGCGTTGCTGTCGGCCATGCTCAGATCCCCATCATGATCCGTTCCGGGTTCTCGATGCACTCCTTGATGTGCTTGAGGAAGGTGACGGCCTCACGGCCGTCGACGATGCGGTGGTCGTAGCTGAGGGCCACATACATCATCGGCCGGATCACCACCGCGTCGTCGATCGCCACCGGGCGGCGGTCCACGCGGTGCATGCCGAGAATGCCGCTCTGGGGCGTGTTCAGAATGGGAGTGCTCAGAAGCGAGCCGAAGACGCCGCCGTTGGTGATCGTAAAGGTGCCGCCCTCCAGATCGGAGAGCTGGAGTTTGTTTTCCCTGATCCTGGCCACGACCGCACCGATGGCCTGCTCGATCTGGGCGAAAGAGAGGCGGTCCGCGTGGCGGATGACCGGCACGACCAGCCCTTTTTCGGAGCCGACGGCGACCCCGATGTGGTAGTAGCTGTGGTAAAGGATGTCCGGGCCGTCGATGAAGGCGTTGATCTCGGGGACGGCTTTCAGGGCCTCTACGCTGGCCTTGACGAAAAAGGACATGAACCCCAGGGACACCCCGTATTTTTTCTGGAACGACTCCTTATAGCGCTGGCGCAGCTCGATAACAGCACTCATGTCGATGTCGTTGAAGGTGGTGAGCATGGCCGTATTCTGTCGCGCTTTGAGCAGCCGCTCGGCGATGCGCTTGCGGATGGGGCTCATGGGTTTGCGCGTGGTCTCTTCCTCAGGGCCGTCGCAGGGCGGGCAGGCCGCATCGGCTGCCGGGGCATCGAGTGCCGCGGGTGTTGCCGCCGGCGCCGCTTTCGAGGTTTCGATGAAAAGCAGCACGTCCCCCTTGGTGATGCGCCCGGACGGGCCCGTGCCCGGGATGCGGCTCGCGTTCAGGCCGTGTTCGGCCACCAGGCGCCGCACGGAGGGCGGCAGATCCCGCCCGGGGTCGGTGGTCCGGGCCGCCTCCGGTGCAGCCTCGGCACGGGGCTCGGGCACCGGTTTGGGTGCCGGCGCCGGGCGTTCGGCCTTGGGGGGTGCCGGAGCCGGGGCTTTGTGAGCCTCGGGCGTCGCGGCGGCCGGGTCGGCCTGGGGCGCAGCCGGCTCTGGAGCGGTGGTTTGCCCCTTTGCGGCGGCGGCCGGATCGATGGTGCCCACCACCGATCCGACTTTGACCGTGGTCCCGGCTTTCACGGTGACGCCGAGCGTTCCGGAGGCCTCGGCCAGGACCTCAAGGGTCACTTTGTCGGTTTCCAAGGCGAAGAGGGCCTCGTCCTTGCGCACGAAGTCCCCGTCGTTTTTAAACCACTCGGCCAGAAGCGCCTCGGTGATGGACTCGCCGACGCCGGGGACTTTGATTTCGACCAATGCCATGGCCTCTCCTTTGCTGAGATCGATGTTGCGCCGCGTGCCGTGCGATTTCGGCAATTGAAACTCAAACCGGGCTGGCCGGAAAAGGCACCTCTCAGGGTTTCGGGCCCACGGCGCGGTCGATGATCTCCGCCTGCCGGCGGCGGTAGATGTGCGGGAAACCCGTTGCCGGCGATGGGGATTCCGGGCGTCCGATGTAGGCGATCGGCTTGCCGGTGACGGCCTCCAGCCGTGGCCGGATGAAATGCCAGGCGCCCATATTTTCCGGCTCGTCCTGCACCCAGGCCCAGCGCTTGACCGCCTTGAAGCGCTTGAGGGCGAACTTCAAATGCGACTGAGGAAACGGGTAGAGCTGCTCGAGTCTCAGGACGGCGAGGTCCGTGCGCTGGAGGTCTTTACGCCGCTGCATCAGCTCGTAAACCACCTTGCCGCTGCAGAAGAGGACCAAGGCCGCGGAGGCGTCGGCATCGGGGTCCTCCCTCACTCCGCGAAAGCTGCCCTTGGCGAGCTCCTCGGTGGTGGAAACCACCGCCGGAAGGCGCAGGAGGCTCTTGGGAGTCATGACGACGAGTGGTTTGCGATACCCGGCGAGCGCCTGCCGGCGCAGCAGATGAAAGTACTGGGCCGGAGTGGTGGGCTGGCAGACCTGGATGTTTTCGTCGGCGCACAGCTGCAGGAAGCGCTCCAGGCGTGCGCTGGAGTGTTCCGGTCCGAGCCCCTCCATGCCGTGGGGCAGGAGCAGCGTTAGGCCGCTCAGCCGCTGCCACTTGGCCTCGCCGCTGGCGATGAACAGGTCGATCACGGTCTGGGCGTTGTTGGCAAAATCCCCGAACTGGGCCTCCCAAAGGGTCAGACCCTCGGGCCGCGCGAGCGAGTAGCCGTATTCGAAGCCGAGCACCCCGGCTTCGGACAGCGGGCTGTCCCAGACGGAAAAGCGGGCTTGGCCCGCTTTGACGCGGTTCAGGGGGGTGTCGGCGGCGCCGCTTTGGGTGTCGATCAGCACGCTGTGGCGCTGGCTGAAGGTGCCGCGGCCGCTGTCCTGGCCGCTGAGTCGAACCGGATGCCCCTCGGCCAAGAGGCTGGCAAGGGCCAGGGCTTCGGCGTTGGCCCAATCGATGCCGGCGCCCGTTTCGACGGCGTCCAGGCGCCGTGCGAGCAGCTTTGCGAGCTTTGGGTTCAGATTGAACCCCTCAGGGACCCGGTTCAGGCTGCGGGCCAGCGCGAGAAGGGTGTCGCGGGGCACACCGGTATCGGTGCTGACGGGCGAATAAACGCTGGAGTAAGGGGCCCAGTTCTCATAGGTGCGCTGCTCTGGGAACACGCAGACGCTGCCGTGGGCGGAGTCGTAGTCGGCGTTCAGGCGTCCACGCATCTGCTCGGCGATGCGCTCGACATCGGCTGCGGCCACCAGCCCCTGGTCGATGAGTTCGGCGGCGTAGAGTTGCTCTAAAGAGGGGCGCTCGCGGATGCGCTCGTACATGAGCGGCTGGGTGAAGTAGGGCTCGTCGCCCTCGTTGTGGCCGTAGCGGCGGAAGCAGACCAGGTCGACGACCACGTCCTTGCCGAACCGCCAGCGATACTCGGCGGCCAGGTGCATCACGTGGACCACGGCCTCCGGGTTTTCGCCGTGCACGTGAAACACCGGCACCATGAGCATCTTGGCGATGTCGGTCGAGTAGCGCGTGGAGCGCGCATGCTCGGGCAGGGTGGTGTAGCCGATCTGGTTGTTGATGACGACGTGCACGGTGCCGCCGGTCCTGTAACCGGCCAGCTGCGAGAGGTTCAGGGTTTCGGCCACCACGCCCTGGCCGGCGAACGCGGCGTCGCCGTGGATCAGAAGCGGCAGCACCTGTTTGCCGGAGGCGTCCCCCGCAATCTCCTGCCGGGCTCGGGCAAACCCCTCAACGACGGGGTCCACGGCTTCGAGGTGGCTGGGGTTGTTCATCATGAGCACCCGCAGCGTGCGCTCCCCGGGAGTTTGGATGTCGTTCAGGTAGCCCGTGTGGTACTTGACATCGCCGGCCCCCACGAGGTTGTCCGGGTCGTAGCAGTTCTCGAATTCGCTGAAGATGTCGGTGAACGGCTTGGCGATGATGTTAACCTGGACGTTAAGCCGCCCACGGTGGGCCATGCCCAAGATAATCTCCCGAGCCCCCAGCGCAGCGGCGCGCTCGAGCAGGGCGTCGAGGCCGGGGATCAGGGCATCCCCGCCTTCGAGGGAGAAGCGCGTGACGCCGACATACTTGGTGTTTAAAAACTGTTCGAAAACGTTGCACTGGACCAACTTCTCCAGAACGCGGCGCCGGGCGGCCGGGTCCAGGTCGGGCCGGTTGCGCACCGGCTCCATGCGGTCGATCAGCCAGCGCCGCTCGGCCGGGTCCTGCAGGTGCATGAACTCGACCCCGATGGAGCGGCAATAGGTTTCGCGGAACCCGGCCAAAATGTCTTTGAGGGGCGCTTTGACGTTGGGGGCGGCGTCCGGGACGACAAACCGGCGCTCGAGATCCTCCAGGCCCAGGCCGACTGCGTCGAGGCTCAGCAGCGGGTGTTCGGTCGGGCAGGACTCCAGGGGGTCGAGACAGGCGAGCAGGTGGCCGATTTCGCGGAAGCGGCTCACCAGGGAGTGGACACGCGCCTGCCGGGGCATCTGTGTGCCGTCGCCGTCGGCCGGCTCCTGGAAGCGACCGGAGGCGCCCAGGTCGAACCCCTCGAAAAAAAACCGCCAATCCGGCGAGAGCCTGGAGGGATCTGATTTCCAAAGGCTGTATTGCTTCTCGATGAGCTCGAGGTTGGGTGCGATGAATGAACTCATGGCGGGTGGCTCCTGGGGTGGATCTCTTTGGCAAGACCGAAAAACAGCCGGATCATAGAGAAATCGCGCATCGGTGTCAAACTGTAATCGCCACTGGAAAAGCCTCGGGAATTTTGCTTCCTACTGGAATCTGTTGTAAAATTTAGATTCGGGTGATTGACCGGCTGTTTCATGTCGCCGTGCTGAACCGCCCCCCGGCAGGAGCCACGCAACCGGCAGCAGCGGCTGCCTCGACCCCCAACCCGGGGTCGACGGCCATGAGGTGAGGGGGGGGGTGCGTTCGGCATCGCCCTCAAAACCGACTGCTTTCATTGCAGCCATCCAGGAGACTTCATAAATGTCCAATGACTCTTTTTCTACGCTTTCCGCAGCGGATCGGGAGCAGTCGCTTGAAATCGCCAGGATGATGCTGGCCGCACTTGAGGAGAAGGAGCCGCGCCTCAGGCAGCATTGTGAACGGGTGGCCAATATTTGCGCAAATTTTTCTGAATCAGCCGGTATTCTGGCCGAGGACAACCTGCATTATCTCTACCTCGCGGGGTTGCTTCATGATGCCGGCCTCGTTGCTGTGCCGGGAAATCCAGCCGCAAAGAGCTTACCCCTGACGGAAGAAGAGGCACAACAGCTTAAGAAACACCCCGTAACCGGGGTCCGCATTCTTTCCCACGTGCAAAGATTCGAACACCTGCTGGCCGCCGTCCGGCACCATCACGAGGCGTGGGACGGCAGCGGCTACCCCGACGGCCAGCGCGGCGAGGAGATTCCGCTGGCAGCGCGGATCATTTGCCTTGCCGACGCCTTCGACGGCCTGGCATCGAACTATCGGCGGCCGCAGGGGCTTCCGACCGGCGAGGCCCTGACCGAAATCCAGGGAAAGGCCGGAGCGGAGTTCGACCCGGAACTCGTAACCGCCTTCAAGAAATTTATGGAATCCACCCCGGCGGCAGGAGAGGATTTCATGCATAAAAAGCAGTCGAATCTGATCAAACAACATTTTGCCTCCGTGTTGCAGAAGTTCAGCGCGGGAAAGATCCAGCCGCCGGCCATGCCTCAGGTTGTTTTTGAACTGCGCAGCGCCATCAAGCGCCAGGAGGCGACGGTCAAGGACGTGGCGCTGATTCTCGAAAAGGACCCGGTCATCTCCCTGCGGTTGATTTCGGTTGCAAAGAGCCCGGTATATAGGGGATACGGCGACATCAAAAGCGTTCAGGCGGCCATCCCGCGACTGGGTTTCAAGGAGACCCTGAGCATCGTCGTGGCTATTGCCAACAAGAGCCTCTACGAGGCCAAGCAACCCCAGTTCAAGGTGGCACTCGACGAGATGTGGGGCCATTCGCTCGCAAGCGCATACGCTTCAAAGCTGTTCGCCCAGACCCTGCTGTTGGATGACCCGGAGACCTTGTTCCTCATGGGGTTGACCCACGACGTCGGCAAAGTCATCCTGCTTCGGGCGTTTGCCGATCTCTCCCAGGAAAAGAACCTCCACATCGACACCGTCCTGAGCGCCATCCAGGAGGCCCATCAGTCGATCGGCATCCTGCTCCTCAAGCGCTGGGGGTTCGGCGACGAGTTCCAGAAGGTGGTTTCGCTGCACGAGGGTGGAAACTTTTCCGCTCAGACCAACAAGGAAATACTGGTCGTTCATCTGGCGAACCTGCTCACGCGCAAATTGGGATACAGCTCCTTCGAGTGGGACGGCAGCGATCTGGCCGGGCTCCCTTCCGCCATGCTGCTGGGACTCTCGGCGGACGCCATCGGACGAGTCGAGGAGAAGGTCAAAGAGGTGACCAAGGACATCGCCCACCTGTTCTAACCGAACGTTTCATGTTCACGGCCTGCCGCCTTGCGGCTGCAGCCGCATCAACGCGCGAGCCACCCGGGCCATCGTCCATCCGGGAACGGCGTCTTTTGGCCCGAGCCGGCGTTTTAGATCTGCGCAACCCCCTCTCCGCCATGAATTCAGCCACGAACCGGTTCGTGGCGGCCATGCCCGGTTCCACAGGTGTTTGCCGGAGCAACAGAATTTCCCGTATATTGACATTTGCGCTGCGCGACGTGATTATTACCACTTTCGGGTTAAACCAAGGCGCTTGTCGGGTTTTCGCTCTCCTCTCGGGTGAAGAGCAGACGCTGATGCAGCGGGAGGCACCATGAAGCGATGTCCACGCAAACTTGATTCCGGGTGGTCGTTGCGGGCCGCCATGGCGGCGGTTCTCTTCGGGGCGATTTTTTTAGCGGCGGTCCAGGCCGCCGCGCAGAGCGGTCCGTTTTCCGCCCCACCGATGGTGAACGTGGCCGCGGTTACATCCGGGGAGATCGCGCCGCAGACCGATTTCGTCGGTACCGTTTACTTCGCCGAGGTTTCCGATGTCGCCTCCGAAATCGAGGGGATCGTGGATGCCGTGAAGATCGAGGACGGTCAGCGGGTGAAGGCCGGCCAGGCGCTGGTGGAGTTGAACACCGATCTGTTGACCAAGCGGCTCGAGGCCACCCGATCCACCCACCAGCAGGTTTTGGCCGAACTGGAGGTGGCGCGGCTCGATCTCGCCCGCAGAGAGGCGCTGTTCCGGAAAGGCTCGATCGCCGAGGGAAACTACGACGACAGCCGCTTCAAGGCGAGGGCGCTGGAGCGGCGGGCCGATTCCCTCAAGGCGGAGGTGGAGCGCTTGGAGATTGAAACTCGAAAGACGGTGATTCGAGCCCCCTACGACGGCGTTGTGATCCGCCGCAGCGTCAACCGCGGGGAGTGGCTGGCCAAGGGCAAGGCCCTGGCGGTCCTGGCGCGCGACGACGTGGTGGATATCGTGGTCGAGGTCCCCGAGACCGCCATCGGGCTGATGCGGCCCGGCCTGCCGGCCCGGGTCTCGGCCGGCGAGGCCTATTTTGACGGCACGGTTTTTGCTGTTGTCCCGCGCGTGAACGAGGCGACTCGCACTTTTCCCGTCAAGGTCCGGACCGCCAACCGCAAGGGGCTGCTCGAAGGCCAGTCCGCCACGGTGACGCTTCCGACCGCCGCCGCCCGCCCGGCGCTTCTCGTGCCGCGGGACGCGCTGATCTCCAGCATGGGCCGGACGGTGGTGTTCGTGGTGAAGGACGCCAAGGTGCAAATGGTCCCGGTCTCCGTGGTGGGTTTCGATGGGCTGACGGCGGGCGTGGCCGGGGACGGCCTGGCCGAGGGCATGCAGGTCGTGGTCAAGGGCAACGAACGGTTGCGGGACGGGCAGGAGGTGGCACTCAGCCGATGAATCTGATTCAGCTGTGCATCGAAAAGCGCGTCACCGTTTTAGTAGGGGTGACCTTCATCCTGCTGTTCGGCTGGATCGGCCTGCAGCGCATGCCCTACCAGCTCAGCCCGACGGTCGTCGAGCCTGAAATCTCGGTGACCACCATCTGGCCGGGCGCCACGCCCTACGAGGTCGAGCGCGACATCATCGAAGAGCAGGAGAAGGTGCTTAAGGGCATCCCCGGGCTGCTCGAGATGGAGAGCACCTCCTCCAACAGCCAGGGCACGGTGACCCTCAAGTTCGCCATCGGCACGGACCTGAACTCCGCCCTGCTGCGGGTTTCCAACAAACTCGACGAGGTGCCCTCCTATCCGGAAAACGTGGACAAGCCGATAATTACCGCCACCGGCGCGGCCACATCCCCGGTGGTCTGGATGGTGTTGAAAACCACCGAGGGGAACCCGGCTTCCGCCTACACCTACCGGACCTTCTTCGAGAATTACATCCGCCAGTACCTGGAACGAACCCCGGGGGTGGCGGAGCTCTTCATCGGGGGCGGTACCGAGAAGGAGCTTCAGATCGAGGTTTCCGCCGAGCGTCTGGCGTCTTACGGGCTGACGATCCCGCGGTTGATCGAGATTCTTCGCTCCGAGAACGTGGACATCTCCGCCGGCACCCTGGGCGTTGGGCGACGCGACTACCGCATCCGCACCACGGCCGAATTCCGCTCCAAGGAGGAGATCGAAGAGCTGATCGTCCTCTCCAACGGCCAGCGCCGTGTGCGCCTGAGCGAGATGGCCCAGGTGCGGGACGGCTACCAGAAACGGGAAGCGGCGACGTTGCACATGGGCCGGGAGGGCATTGCGATCGGTGTCAAGCCCGAGCCGGACGCCAACATCCTGGACCTTACCGATCGGCTGGAGACAGTCGTTGAATGGCTGAACGAGGAGAAGCTCAAGCCCGAAAAGATCTACATCGACTGGACCTACGACCAGCGGCCTTACATTCGCGGGGCCATCGACCTGGCCTGGGGCAACATCGGCCTCGGCTCGGTTCTGGCGGTGGTCGTGCTAATGCTTTTTTTGCGACGTTTCTCCTCCACGCTCGTGGTCGCAGCAGCCATCCCGATCAGCGGGATCGGGACGTTCGCCTTCATGGACCTGCTTGGCCGCAACCTGAACGTGGTGAGCCTGGCCGGCATCGCCTTCGCCGCGGGGATGCTCGTCGACAACGCCATCGTGGTGCTCGAGAACATCGACCGGCACCGCAGCATGGGCAAACGCCCGTTCCTGGCCGCCTACGAGGGGGCGCGGGAGGTGTGGGGCGCGGTGCTGACCTCGACGCTGACGACGGTGTCGGTGTTCCTGCCGGTGATTTTTATGCGCGAGGAGGCCGGGCAGCTTTTCCGGGACATCGCCATCGCCATCACGTTTGCCATCGGCTTGAGCCTGGTCGTGTCGGTGCTGGTCATCCCGATGCTTTCCCGGCAGCTCTTTCGGCTCATCCGCGAGGACGCGCTTTCGGAGCGCATCCGCCGGTCGATCGGAACCGTTGGCTCGGCTGCGGCGGCCGTCATCATGGCCGGCGTGAGAGCGGCGACGCGGAGCACGGCCTCCCGCCTGGCTACGGTGCTGCTCTTCACAACCGCGGCGGTGAGCTTTGCGATCCTGTTGTTCCCCAAAATGGAGTACCTGCCGCAGGGCAACCGCAACCTCGTGCTCAACCTGCTCATCCCCCCGCCCGGGCTCTCCTTTGACGAACGCACGACCATCGGCGAGCGCATCTACCGGGAAATCGAGCCCCACGTCGGCGTCGAAAAAGACGGGCTGCCCGGCATTGAGACCATGTTTTACATCGGCGCGGAAGGCTTCATGCTCTTCGGCGCCATCAGCACCCACGAGCAGCGCGCCGGGGAACTCATCCCCTTGTTTCAGCGCGCCATCCGCTCGATCCCCGGCATGTTGGGGGTGAGCCTGCAGGCGGGGGTCTTTCAGACCAGCCTCGGCCGCGGCCGCACGATCGAGGTGGACGTGAGCGGCGAGGACCTGAACCGCTTGGTGCAGACGGCCGGGATGCTTTTCGGGGAAATCATGGGGGCCGTCCCGGGTTCGCAGATCCGGCCGGTCCCTTCGCTGGAGCTGCTTTTCCCGGAGGTTCGGCTGATCCCCGACCGCGACCGGCTGCGGGCGCTTGGGATGAGCGCACGGGATTTCGGCCTGATCGTGGATGTGCTCATGGACGGCAGAGACATCGGCGACTACAAGCAGGAAGGGCAGAAGAAAATCGACCTGAGGCTGATGGGGTCGGAAACCGTCATCGACACGCCGGAGGCGCTTTACAGCGCACCGGTGGCCGTGCCGGGGGGGCGTGTGGTACCGCTATCGTCCCTGGCGGGCCTAAAGCGGACCAACGGAATCACCCAGGTCCGCCATCTCGAACGCCAGCGAACGATCACCCTGCAGGTGACCCCGCCCTTCACGGTGCCGCTCCAGGAGGCTATGGAGATCATCCAGGAAAAGGTGGTGGCCGGCCTGGCGGCCAAGGGGCTGCTCCAGGGGACCCAGATCGGCTTCAGCGGGGTGGCCGACAAACTGACCGAAGCGCGCCAAACCCTGCAATGGGACTTCATTCTCGCCGCCCTGATCTGTTACCTGCTTATGGCGGCCCTGTTCGAGAACTTCCTCTACCCCCTGATCATCATGTTCTCCGTGCCGCTGGCGGCCGTGGGCGGGCTCGTGGGCCTGAAGCTCGTCAACCTGGCCATCACCGCGCAACCCCTGGACATCCTGACCATGCTCGGGTTCGTGATCCTGGTGGGGGTTGTGGTGAACAACCCGATCCTGATTGTCCACCAGACGCTGAACAACATCCGCGTATACGGCATGGGGCACCGCGAGGCCGTGCTTGAATCCACCCGCACCCGGCTGAGGCCGATCTACATGAGCACGACCACCAGCCTGTTCGCGATGCTGCCGCTCGTGCTGGTGCCCGGCCCGGGGTCGGAGTTCTACCGCGGGGTGGGCAGCGTCGTGCTGGGAGGACTCACCGTGTCAACGGTGTTCACCATTTTCCTGATCCCCTCTCTGCTCCTGTTCTTCATTCAGCGCGAGCAGCTGCGGCCCGCGCCGGCCGGGGGGGAGGCCGGCGGGGCCCCCGAACCGAGGCGGTGATCACCGGATCCGACTTTGCTTTTCAAGCGTTCGGCATTATGTTCATTTAAATTAATTAATCACACCCCATGGCGGCGCTGTGCCGCAGAATGGAGGCGGTTCGATGATCGACAAAAAATCGCTTTGTGACAAAATCAGACAGATCTACCCCGACATCGGCGAGTGCGGGATCGACGTGGAAGTCGATTTCGACAGCCAACAGAAATCCTGGGTGGTCAATCTCAAGAAAGGCGCCACCCGCCTCAAGACTTTTCTCGAGGACGGGGATGCCGAGAAGTGCATGCTCGGCCAGAAATGCGTCGGGCTGGGGATCGAAATCGCCCAGCTCAGGGCCAACATCGAACGCATGAAGCAAGCCTGACCCCCATATCCAACGGCTCCAGGACCCGACACGCCATGAGCGCGGCCTCGACTCGCGAAGAGAAAGACCCCATGGGGGTCGTGCGGGTGCCGGAATCGGCCTATTACGGAGCCCAGACCCGGCGCGCCGCGGACAACACCCTCTGCCCTGAAATAAAGCCGCCGTCGGATTTCATCCGGGCCCTGGCTCTGGTGAAGCGTTCGGCCGCGTCGGTGAACCGGCGTTTGGGCCTGCTGGAGGCTCACCTGGCGGAGGCCATTGCCGCGGCCGCCGACGAGGTCATGCGGGGAAAGTTGGACGACCAGTTCATCGTGGGCGTGTTTCAGACCGGATCCGGGACCTCCACGAACATGAACCTCAACGAGGTCATCGCCTCCCGGGCCAATGAAATCCTGACCGGCCGCAAGGGCGGCCGCCATCCGGTTCATCCCAACGACCACGTCAACCTCTGCCAGTCGAGCAACGATGCCATTCCCTCGGCAATCCACATTTCCGCCGCGGTGTCCCTTCGGCAAAATCTCATCCCGGCCCTGCAACGATTGCACGCCGCGCTCGCGGCCAAGGCCCTAGAATTTGGCGGCGTGCGCAAGATCGGCCGCACCCATCTGCAGGACGCCGTGCCCATGAGCCTGGGGCAGGAGTTCTCGGGTTATGCCCGCCAGGTGGAGCTTGGCGTCGAGCGGGTGCAAAGTGCCGCGGTGCGCCTGGCGGAGCTGGCATTGGGGGGGACCGCAGTCGGAACCGGGGTCAACGCGCACCCGCGGTTTGCCGCCGAGACCATCGCGCTCATCGCGCAGGAGACCGGGATCGGCTTCCGCGAGGCGGAAAACCATTTCGAAGCCCAAGGGGCGCGGGATGCGGCCGTGGAGACGAGCGGGGCGCTGCGGGCCGTGGCGGTCAGCCTCACTAAGATCGCCAACGACATCCGCTGGCTCGGATCGGGCCCCCGCTGCGGTTTAGGGGAGGTCGTGATCCCCGCCCTTCAGCCCGGCTCCTCGATCATGCCCGGCAAGGTCAACCCGGTCATCCCCGAGGCCGTGATCCAGGCCGCCGCCCAGGTGCTGGGCAACGACGCCACGATCGCCTTGAGCGGGATGGGCGGAAACTTCGAGCTCAACGCCATGCTCCCGTTGATCGCCTACAACCTGCTGCAGTCCATCGAACTGCTTTCGGCGGCGGCGCTGACGTTCGCGCAGAAGTGCGTCAGCGGCATCACAGCCGATCGGGAGGTCTGCGCGGCGGCGGTCGAAAAAAGCCTGGCGTTGGTGACCGGTCTCGTACCGCGCATCGGCTACGACCGCGCGGCTGCGGTGGCCAAGAGGGCCTACGATTCAGGCAAGACCGTGCGTGAGGTGCTGATGGAAGAGGGGGTGCTCTCGCCGGAGGAAATCGATGCGGCCTTGAGGTTCTGACAGGGCACCGAAGTAACGATTCAGAGGAAAGGAGAGTCGTGATGACCCAAAAAAAGAAGCGCTACACCGTCAAGAGCTCCTGCCCCCAGTGCGGCTGCAGCGGGGCGACCGTCTTGAGCGAGGAGGAACTCAAGGTGCGTTACGGCCACGTGCCCAACTTCGACATGGAGTGCGGGGAATGCATGGCGAAGTTTTCCGTGCCGGCCAAGGAGGCCTGCCCGGAGTGGGACCAAGAGTGCCGCTTGAAGAAGTGAGCCCTCGGTCGGAAGTGGGGCGTGTGGCTTACGGGGGTTACGCGCCGAGCATTGAAATGGCCTTGTGGGCCATTTTAACGGCCATGAGGATCATCAGGACGCCGGCGAGGATGTCCGACTGCCGGCGAAAGCGGTTGAACAACGCTGAGGCCCCGGTCCCCAGCAGGATGAGGCCGGGAGCGGTCCCAACCGCAAATGCCAGGGTGGATGCCGTGCCCTTGAGAACGCTGGCGGTCCCCAGGGCGTTTGCAAAGGCGCCGTAGGAGAGCCCGCACGGCAGAAAACCCAGGATCAGCCCCAATACTAGAAAGGGAGCTAACCCCCTTCCGGATGTCGCGCCCTCGAGGGCGACTTTGAACCCGGGAATGCGGTCCGGGGCGACCAGGCTCAACCAGCGCGGCTCAGGGAAAATCCCGAGCCGCGCCACTCCCAGCACCAGCAGAAGGGAAGCGGCCACCAACCACAGGACGACCTTGACCGCCACGACCCCGCCGGGGTCGCCGCCGGAGCCCGCCATCATCTGGCCGATTCCCCCCAGAGCGGCCCCGACACCGGTGTAGGTGGCGATTCGGCCGAGGTGGTATGCCAGGTGCGGCAGCAATCTGCCGGTTCTGCCCGGGAAGGCGAAAATGAGCGGACCGCACATCCCGATGCAATGGCCGGTGCCGAGCAGCCCCAGCAGGAACATCCCCCAGATATCGACCCCGTCCAACGCCTGTGGCCTCCTTGCCGCGGTTCGCAGAAGAGTCCCCTATCAGATTGCGACCGTCCAGAGAAGTGCAATTTTTCTGTTCGAAGTCGAGGTTGACGCACTTTCGCCGGACGTGTTAGACAGACACCATTTTGCGAAGCCGGCATCTGATCGGAAACGATGAAGCGGTGGACCCGGTGCGTCATCAATCGTTCAGCGGGTTTTCCAGGCTGAAGCTTTTCTGGGCCTTGTCCAGGACCCCCCACGGCCTGCTGGACATGTGCACCCCGGTATTTGCCGCCCTGCTCTGGCTGGGAGAATTTCCGGCAATGCCGGTGGTGGTGATCGGCCTGATCACCACGTTTGCAGGCTACACGGCCGTCTACGCGCTGAACGACACGGTGGACTACCGGGCCGATCGCGAAAAGGCGGCGGCCGGGGACCTGGCGGCCGCCGGTGGGGACATCGACGGGGTGATCGTCCGGCACCCCATGGCCCAGGGGCTTCTCGGCTTTGGGGAGGGGGTGGCCTGGGTCGGTTTCTGGTCGGCCGTGGCCCTTGCCGGCGCCTTCGTGCTCAACCCGGTGTGTGCGGCCATTTTTCTGGGGGGGTGCGCGCTGGAGGTTCTCTATTGCCGGCTCTGGCGCGTGAGCCCCTACCGGGCCCTTGTGAGCGGGGCCGTCAAGACTTCCGGGTCCATGGCCGCCGTGTTTGCCGTCGACCCGAGTCCCTCGCCCGGTTTTATGGCTGCCCTGTTTTTCGCGCTTTTCTTCTGGGAAGTGGGCGGGCAGAATATCCCCAACGACCTGACCGACATCGAAGAGGACCGTCGCATGCAGGCCCGGACCATCCCGGTTCATTGCGGGGTCGAGCGGGCCGTGTCCCTGGCCGTATCGGCGCTGGCCCTGGCCCTGGTGCTCATCGTGGTCGTTTTCCAGTTGAGCCCGATGACGCATGCCAACATTCTGGCGATGCCGGCCGTGGCCGCCGGGGTTTGGCTGCTCGCGTGGCCCGGTGTGAGGCTGTCCGAAAAAAAGGACCGGGCTGCGGCGATGGCTCTCTTCATTCGGGCCAGCTATTACCCGCCGGTGTTGCTGGTGCTGGTGCTGTTGGGGTTCATGGCCGGGCGATAACCGAAAGGAGATGACATGAAGGAATTCACCGCCGAGGAGCTGGCGCAGTTCAACGGAGAAAACGGAAAGCCGGTCTACGTCGCCCATGAGGGCAAGGTCTACGACGTCAGCGCCAGCAAAATGTGGAAGACCGGCTCACACATGAAGCGCCACCCCTCCGGCCGGGATCTCACCACGGACATTCAGGCTGCGCCCCACACCCCGGAGGTGCTCCAACGCTTTCCCCAGGCGGGGGTCCTCGCGGTGCAAAAAGAGGCCGAAGATCCGCGTTTGCCCGCGGCGCTGGCCACCCTGATCCACACCTTCCCATTTCTGCGGCGCCACCCGCACCCCATGACCGTGCACTTTCCGATCGTGTTCATGTTCTCCACAACGGTGTTCAGCCTGCTCTATCTCGTCACCGGGGAGAAGTCCTTCGACACCACGGCCTTTCACTGCCTGGGGGCGGGGGTTTTCTTTAACGTGGTCGGAATCGCTACCGGTCTTTACACCTGGTGGTTGAACTATATGGCCAAACCGCTCAAGCCGGTGAGGATCAAGATCCCCCTCACCCTGGCGATGCTGGCGGTCTCGATCGTCCTTTTCATCTGGCGGTTGGAAGTCCCGAACATCCTGGATGCGCTGAGCGGGTCCGGGCTGCTCTACATTTTTCTGGTGCTCTCGCTTTCGGCGATGGTCACCGTGGTCGGCTGGAACGGCGCGTCGATGACCTTCCCGGTCGAGAAAGAATAGCTGCCGCGCCCTATCGGGGGAGACGATCGTGGGGTTGCAACGTGGATTCCGCTTTCAGCTTTCCTTGACGGCCAGGTGGGCCACGGCGATGCCGTTCGTGAAACGACGGTATGCAACCCGGCAGAAACCGGCCTCGCGCAGCATGCCGGAAAGCTCCTCCGGCAGCGGGAACATGCGGATGGATTCCGGCAGGTGGGTGTAGGCCTTGCGCGAACCGGCCGCAAGCTCGCCGATAAACGGCATCACATAAAACGAATAAAGGTCGTAGAGCCAGCGGAACACCGGCCAGACCGGGCGAGAAAACTCAAGGCACAGGAGCCGGCCGCCGGGCCTGAGGACGCGGCACATCTCGGAGAACCCCTGGCGCATGCGCGCCACGTTGCGGATGCCGAAGCCCACCATGACCGCATCGAAGCTGCGGTCGGGGAAGGCAATCTCTTCGGCATCGCCTTGAACATGCCGGATGCGGCCCTCAAGCGGGGTCGCGACCACCTTATGCAGGCCGGCGGTGATCATGGCGCGGTTGATGTCGTAAATCACCACTCTCCCCTGCGGGCCGGCGCGTCGCGCCGCCAGGATCGCGAGATCCCCGGTTCCGCCGCAGACGTCCAGGACCTGCTCCCCGGGCCGCAGCTTTAGCAGGCGCACGGCCTCGCGCTTCCAGGCGTGGTGGATGCCGAAGCTCAGCAGGGAATTCATGCAATCGTAGACCCGGGCCACCGAGTCGAAATGCTTCACCACCCGCTCGGTTTTTTCCCGGGCCTGGATGCGCTCGTAGCCGAAATAGGTGCTCTCCTCCATCGGCGCGTGCGCCTGGCGCTTGCGCTCGGCCTCATCCAGCCACAAGGGCTTGCTCAATGGCATGGCCCCTCCAACGGCTCAGGCCGCAGCCGGGGACCCGGCAACGTTCGCCATGAGCTGCCTCAACTCGTCGCCCTCGATCGTCTCCTTCTCGAGCAGCACGGCAAAGGACTTCTCCAGAATGTCTCGTTTTTGCTTTAGGATGCCCACGGCTTTCTGGTACTGCGCCGCGATGATTTCGTTCACCTCCTTGTCGATGGCCTCGGCCGTGGCTTCGCTGTACTCTCCGTGGCCCTCCGGCAACATGGGCAGGAACTGGGCGCGGCGGTTGGGGGCGTAATAGACCTGGCCCACCTTGCTCATCCCGTATTCGCGCACCATGCTGCGCGCGATGTCGGTGGCCCGGGAGAGGTCGCTGTGGGCGCCGGTGGAGATGTCGCCGATGACGATCTCCTCGGCCGCCCGTCCGCCGAGAAACGTGGCGATCTTGTTCTCCAGCTCAGTCTTGCTCATCAGGAACCGGTCCTCGGTGGGCACCTGCATGGTGTAGCCCAGGGCGGCGATCCCGCGCGGGATGACGGTGATTTTTTGAACCGGGTCGGTGCCCGGCAGCGACATGGCCACGATGGCGTGGCCCAGCTCGTGGTAGGCAACGATCTTTTTTTCGCGCGGGTTGATGACCCGGTTCTTTTTCTCCAGGCCGGCGATCACGCGCTCGACCGCTTCCTGGAATTCGGGCATCCCCGCCTGGCTTTTGCCGCGGCGGACCGCCAGCAGGGCCGCCTCGTTGACGATGTTGGCGAGGTCGGCCCCGACCATGCCCGGGGTCATGTTGGCCAGTTTCTCGATATCCAGCCCCTCCTCGTACTTGATCTTCTTCAGATGCACGCGCAGGATGGCCTCGCGGCCCTTCTTGTCGGGACGGTCCACCAGCACCTGGCGGTCGAAGCGGCCCGGCCGCAGCAGGGCCGGGTCCAGGATCTCGGGGCGGTTGGTGGCGGCGATCAGGATGACCCCGACCTGGGGGTCGAAACCGTCCATCTCCACCAGCAGCTGGTTAAGGGTCTGCTCGCGCTCGTCGTGGCCGCCCATGGTGCCCATGCCGCGCGCTTTGCCCAGCGCGTCGAGCTCGTCGATGAAGATGATGCAGGGCGCCTTGGCCTTGGCCTGGGTGAACAGGTCCCGCACCCGGGCCGCTCCCAACCCCACGAACATTTCGACGAACTCCGAACCGCTCATGATGAAGAACGGCACCCCGCTCTCGCCCGCCACGGCCTTGGCCAGCAGGGTTTTGCCGGTGCCCGGCGGCCCGACCAGCAGCACCCCGCGCGGCATCTTGCCGCCGACCGACGTGAAGCGCCCGGGCTCCTTGAGAAACTCGATGATCTCCACCAGCTCCTGCTTAGACTCGTCCACCCCGGCCACATCGTCGAAGCGCACGCCGACCTCGTTCTCCATATAGATTTTGGCCTTGTTTTTTCCCAGGCTCATGAAGCCCGGCTGTTGGCCCTGCATGCGCTTGATCATGAAAAACCAGATGCCGACGAAGATCGCCACCGGGAATACCCAGGAGAACAGGTCGCGCAGGAACGTCGACTCGATCTCCCCCTTGAAGACCACGTTTTGCATGGCCAGTTTTTCCGAGATCTCAGGGTCGACGCGGATCGTACGGAAGGCCTGGCCCGCATCGCTGCCACCCGGCGATGACTTCATCCGCCCCTGGATGTGGTTGGAGGTGATGGCCACCTCCGTCACCCGGCCGTCGTTGAGCGCATTCAAGAATTCGCTGTAGGGGATGACCTTGACCTGAAATGATGAAAAAATCATGTTCTGAATGATGAGGACCACCCAAATGCCCAGCAGGACATACCAAATGGAAAATTTTTGATGTTTCTCCATGCCCTCCCCCTTTTAGACGCAAGGCGCAAGCGGCTCCATAGCAGCCGGTTGCTCATGAAATCAGCAAGTTTAATCTAATAATATAACTCATCTGCGGCACAGCGCAAGAAGGGGCATCCCATCCGTGCCTTGGCGTGCGGCCCTGTGTGCCGGACCCCGGCAGCCATTTTTCCCACGATTGACGCAGCGCCGGAAAACACGTAACAAATAAAACCTAACGGGGCTAATTAATGGTCTTATCGATATCAAGACGCCCTCCGAAAATCCCTCCTACCCTCCCTTTGCCAAAGGGAGGGATCACCCCTCTTTGGCACAGAGGCGCAGGGGAGATTTTACAGAACGTGTCAATTCGATTTCGAGACCGTTAATAATGTCCGCTTAACGCCTGCGCCTGCTTTGCCCGGAAGGCCAGCCGATGGAGGGTTGCCATGGAACGAGAAACAGATTGGATTGCGAACGCCTACGAGGGAATGTCACGCCGCCAGTTCCTGGCACAGATGTCGGCGGCCGGAGCGGCCATCGCTGGTTTTGCGATCGCCTCCAGGGCGTTGGCGGGAGAGATCATCAAAACTGCCGCCGACGGCCTGAGAATCACCGCGGCCCAGGTGGCCTCCGGCGGGTTCCAGGTTCCGATCTACGAGGCGCGGCCGGCCGCCGCGGGTAGATACCCGGTGGTGGTTGTGATCCCTGAGATCTGGGGCATGCACGAGTACATCCAGGACGTGGTGCGCCGCTTTGCGCAGCGCGGCTTTCTCGCCATCGCCTTCGAACCCTATGCCCGCACCGGGGGGGTCCTGCACATCGAGGACCGGGAGGCGCTCTTGAAAGTGGTCAACGCGGTGCCGGATGCCCAGGTCATGGCGGACCTGGACGCCATCGTCGCTTATGCGAAAAGGCATGAATCCGCGCAGGCCGGCCGGGTCGGCGTGACCGGGTTCTGCCGCGGGGGGTTGTACACGATGCTGTTTGCCGCGCACAGTGCTGATGTGACGGCGGCGGTCGTGTGGTATGGGCAGATCAAGCCCGCCATGACCCCGCCGGTTCGCAGCGCGGGGCCGCTCGACGTGGCGGGGCGGATAAAGGCGCCGCTGCTGGGCCTCTTCGGGGGGGCGGACGCGGGGATCCCGGTGGCCGATGTAAGGCAGCTGGAGGCGGCGCTCAAGGGGGCCGGCCGAACCGCCGAGATCGTCCTCTATGAGAACGCCCCCCACGCCTTCCATGCGGACTACCGTCCCAGCTACCGGGAGAACGAGGCCAAGGACGCCTGGGCCCGCTGCCTGGCCTGGTTCGAAAAACACCTCCGCGGCTGATCCGGCGCGGAGGGGATGACGATCTGGAGCAGCTGATGAACTCCATGAAGGCGCTGGTCAAGGCAAAGCCGGCACCGGGGCTTTGGTTGCAGGAGGTCCCCGTTCCGGAGATGGGCATCAACGATGTGCTCATCAAAATCCAGAAGACCTCCATCTGCGGCACCGATATCCACATATACAACTGGGACCAATGGGCGCAGAAAACGATCCCGGTGCCCATGCACGTCGGTCACGAGTTCGTCGGCCGCGTGGCCGCGGTCGGCGGCAACGTGCACGATTTCAAGGCCGGCGACCTCGTCTCCGGCGAGGGCCACCTGGTGTGCGGCCGCTGCCGCAACTGCCTGGCGGGTCGCAGGCACCTGTGCCCGCACACCAGCGGGGTCGGTGTCAGCCGGCCGGGCGCGTTTGCGGAATACCTCTGCATACCGGTCAGCAACGTCTGGTACTGCGACCCGGCGATCCCCAGCGACGTGCTCGCCTGTTTCGATCCGCTCGGCAACGCCACGCACACGGCGCTCTCCTTCGATGTTCTCGGCGAGGATGTCCTCATCACCGGCGCCGGGCCGATCGGCTGCATGGCGGCCGCCATCGTCCGGCACGCCGGCGCACGCCACGTCGTCGTGACCGACGTGAACCCGTTCCGGCTGGAGATTGCCGCGAAGATGGGTGCGACCGTCGCCCTCGACGTCCGCCGGGGCTCCATTGCCGAAGTTCAGAAAAAACTGGGCATGAAGGAGGGCTTCGACGTGGGGCTTGAAATGTCCGGCAACGCCCAGGCGTTCCGCGACATGCTGGCCAACATGTGCCATGGCGGCAAGATAGCGCTCCTCGGCATTCTGCCGCACGACACGCCCATCGACTGGGACACCGTCATTTTCAACAGCCTGACCCTCAAGGGGATCTATGGCCGCGAGATGTACGAGACCTGGTACAAGATGACGGTCATGATCCAGGGGGGATTGGACATCACGCCGGTCATCACCCACCGGTTCCACTACACGGACTTCGAAAAAGGGTTCGAGGTGATGCGGTCGGGGCAGTCGGGAAAAGTCATCCTCTCCTGGGGGAGTTGAAACAAACCCATCCTTTCCAACACCCTCTGCGCTTTTGCGGATCGGGTTTTCAAGGGAGCCGAACATGCCACTGGATGCCTTGGATCACGCACTGGAACGGGAACTGGCTGCGCTGGAAGCCGAGGGGCGCGCCAAACCGCCCGAGCGGGTGATCGTCGGCTACACTCCGCCGGCGGGCGACACGGGGCCGCGCTATCGGCTAAAGGGCTCTGTTCAGGAGTTCATCCGCATGAACTCCAACAGCTACCTCTCCCTCTCCCACCACCCCGAGGTCATCCGGGCCGCGGAAGAGGCCACCCGCGCGCTGGGCGTGGGCCCGGGTGCTGTGCGCTTCATCGACGGCACCTTTTCCCAGCACGTCGCCTTGGAGGAGCGTATCGCGCGCTTTGTCGGTAAACCGGCCGCTAAAATTTTCAACTCGGCCTACACGGCCAACTGCGGCCTAGCCCTGGCCATATCCACCCCGAAGACCTATTGGATCGGCGACCAGCTCAACCACAACAGCATCATTCGCGCCATGCGCATTGCCAATGTGCCTTCCGAAAACAAGGCCATTTACACCCACAACGACATGGACCACCTGCAAAGATGCCTGGAGGATGCCCCTGCGGCTATGGAGCGGGTGGTGGTAATCTTCGACGGCATTTTCAGCATGCGCGGGGATTTTGCACCCATCGACCGCATCACGGCGCTCTCCTCCGCCTTCGGCGAAAAATTCCGGGAAGGGGTTCTCACGGTGGTGGACGACTCCCACGGGATCGGCGCTTACGGCGCCACCGGCCGTGGCACTGCAGAGCACACCGGTGCCCGGCCGGACGTCGTCATCGGCACCTTCGGCAAGGCTTTCGGCGTCAACGGGGGGTTTATCGCCGCCAGCCCGACCGTGGTCGAGGCCGTTCGCCAGAGAGCCGACACCTACATTTACACCAACCCCCTCAGTGTGGCCGACTGCGCCGCCGCAATCCAGGCCCTTGCAATCTGCGACGGCGCCGAGGGACGGCAGCGGCTCGAACAGCTTCGCAACATGACCGCCCGCTTCCGCCGCGGGGTAGAAGCCCTGGGGTGGCAGACCATCCCCGGCCCGCACCCGATCGTGCCCTTGCTCGTGCGCGACACGACCAGAACCCACCGGTTGGTCAAACACTTTTTCGACCACGGCGTTCTTGCCGTCGGTCTGACCTACCCGGTGGTTCCTCGTGGTGATGAAACCATTCGGTTCCAAGTCAACGCCGCTCACACCGAGAGCGACATCGATCGGGTGGTCGCAATTCTCTCGGATTTCAAGTGACGGTCATTTTCAAAAGGTGCCCATCGGGGGGTTGTCGCGGGCCTGCATTACCTATCAGCCGATGAGGCGAAAAGAATCCAGCAGCTTTTTGTGCAGGCAGAAGAGTTCGATGACAAACCGGGTGGAGTCGCTGAGGTCTGCTTTGACCCAGCGCTGGATTTCGTTTGGACTTCTATGCCGGAGGGCGTCAATCATCTTCTGGTGATAATTAATGCCGACAATGGGGTTCGGTTTTTCAACCTGGCGGAACATGATGTGGTAGTAGGGGCTGACCCGATCCCAGACCTGGTCGATGTGCGATTTCAAAATAGGCATCTCCGCTGCGTTGTAGATGGCGTGGTGGAACTCTTTATTGGTCCGCAACAGCGCCTCGTAATCATTCGCCCTGCGTGCGATGACGTAGCGGTTGTGGCATTCCTCGAGCCGGCTCAGGGCTTCCTCGGTAAAACGTTTTGCCGCCTCTTTGGCGGCCGTGCATTCCAAAAGAAGCCTGAGCCTGAGGATTTCCCTGAGGTTGGGCTCTGAAAGCTCGTTAACGAGGTACCCCCGTTTCCGGTCGGAGTGGACGAAGCCGCTCGCTTCGAGCATGGCCAATGCCTCCCTTACCGGGATGGCACTGACCTCCATGCGGCGCGAGATGTTTTCGATGAAAAAGCGCTGGCCGGGGACGATTTTTCCCGAGACGATGGCCCGCTGCAATTCCCCGTAGACAGCGTCGCGTCGAGACATGTTCTGTTCCGGTTGTTGGCCGGTTGCCTTTCCGGGGTGAGCCGGCAACTTCTCACTGCGCTTTTCACTGCGGTGGTGGTGCTCCCATGTGCGGCGCAATACCAACACGCCGCCGGTCACCGAAAGGCCCGCTGTTCTGAACCATTTACTGACCAGGCGAGAAAGGCTGACGATCGTCAGTGGCCCGCCGCCCTTCTGCGAGCGGAACAGGCAATCTACGCGGGAGAGGTTTTCCTCACGAACGTAGGTTGAAAAGAGCCCGTAAGTTGCACGGCTGACGACAATCCGGTTGGAAGCCTTGGGTATGCGCGGTAGCCTCAACTCCTGCCCGGGTTTCAGGTTCTCGAAATCGGCGACCCTCAAGTTCAAAAGATCCTTTGCGTGCATGCCGGTCTGGATGGCCAGTTCAAAAAAGAGCAGATCACGCAGCCGATTTTTAAGTGTCTTCCGTAGGCGGCTGATGTCACCCGCTGTCTCGATGAAGCCGACAGTAGTTGCGGCCCGGGTTTTTGCTTTCAATCGATCCGATCCCCCCTTCATCTTTTCTTTAAAATGTAAACTAAAAAAAGTGATGAAATGCAAACATTATTAAACGGTATCATGGCAACAAAATAGATAACTATATGAGTATACTATATTTAATATTTTTCAATGAAGTTGGTAAAGTTTTACTTGACCATAATGATAATGTTTAAATATATTTTTTTTAGCGCCTCGCCCGGGCGCCTTGAAGCATGAACGAATTCAAACCTGGAGATAGTAATGTCCGCCACGCATGATTTTATCGAAGACCCCCGCAACGAAAATGTCCTGATTTACATCAACGGGGAGCTTGTCCCGCGCCGCGATGCCAAGATATCGGTTTTCGACAGCGGCTTTCTGCTCGGCGATGGCTTTTGGGAGAGCTTTCGCATCCACAACGGCCAGCTGGCCTTTTTCAGCCGACACATGGAACGGTTGCTCGAAAATGCCAAAGCGCTGGCGATGGACTTACCTTTCGGGGTGGAGGAGATTCATCGGGCGCTGCTGAAGACCATTCAAGCGAATCGCCTGGACGACACCGCCCACTTGCGGTTGATCGTCACTCGGGGGATAAAGAAAACACCCTACCAAGACCCCCGGGTCAATGTGGGCGGTCCGACCATGGTCATCATCGGCGAGTACAAGGCGCCCAACCTGAAGGTGGCCGAGCATGGCATCCGTCTTTTCACCGTTCATGTGCGCAGGGGGAGCCCCGACGTTTTGGATCCCAAGCTGCACACGCTGAGCAAACTCAATTGTATCCTCGCCCGGATCCAAGCGACCCAGGCCGCTGCCGACGAGGCGCTGATGCTCGATCCCAACGGCTTCGTCGCCACCTGCAACTCTACCAATTTTTTCATTGTGCGAAAGGGGGAAGTCTGGACATCCACCGGAGACTACTGCCTGCACGGCACCACACGGGGGGTGGTGATCGACATCTGCCGTGAAGCCGGCATCTCTGTTTTTCAAAAATCGTTTTCCCTGGTGGAAGTCTACAGCGCGGAGGAGGCTTTCGTGACCGGCACTTTTGGCGGCATCATCCCCGCAGTGGAAGCGGACGGCCGGAAGATAGGCAACGGCCGGCGCGGTCGGACCACCCAGCGCATCCAAGCGCTCTACAGGGACTGCCTGGATCGGGAATGCCCGCTGGAACAATAGCGGATATCAGCCAATGCGGGGAAATGCCTTGCCACGGCAACAACCCAACAACCTACCAACCCAAAGGAGGCCGTCATGTTCAGAAAATCAGCAGTGTTTTTCTTGTCCTTGGCATTTGTACTGTTTTTTGGTCAGCCGTCGGTTGCCGCTGAAAAGATCAATTATCCGCAGAAAGGACGCGTTCTGACCATTATTGTGCCCTACAACGCCGGGGGAGGGGCCGACACCGATGCGCGCATCATCGCCCCTCTGCTCGAGAAGAAAATGGGAATTCCCGTCCAGGTGGTCAACAAGCCCGGAGCCGGCACTCAGGTGGGGATGACCGAACTCACCTCGGCCAAACCCGATGGGTATACCCTCCTGCTGGGCCATTTCCCCGGCACCGTCACCACATACCTCGACCCCACCCGCCAGACCGCCTACAGCCGGAAAGACTTTGTCGGGGTTGCCTTCACCTCTTCCGAACCCTTTACCTTTATCGTGGCCAAGGACAGCCCTTACAAGAGCATCAAGGAAGTGGTCGATTACGCCAAGTCAAACCCTGAAAAATTCAAGGTGGCCGTGACCGGGATCCTGCTGCCGCCCCACCTGTCGGTCCTGGAGCTTGAAAAGCAGACAGGCGCCAAATTCGCAACCGTTCACTTTGATGGCGCAGCGCCCGGTCGCACCGCATTCCTTGGAGGTCATACCGACGCACTGGTCGCTCTGGTGTCGGAAGCCGCCCCGGCGCTTAAGGGCGACATGGCGCGTGTGATCGGAATCATGGACACTCAAGGAAATGAGCAGTTGCTTGGAGTCAAAACAATGCCCGAGCAGGGTTACAATGTTTTGATGGTGAACAGCGAAGGCATACTGGCCCCTGCGGGCACCCCGCCCGGGATCGTTCAGTACCTGGAGGAAGCGATCAAGGAGGCGGTCGCCAATGAAGCGTATACCTCGCGGATGAAGCAGCTGGGAATCAACGTGAAATTCAGGGGGGCCAAGGATAGCGAGCAGTGGCTGACGCAACTCGAAAACCAGGTCAAACCGCTGATCACGGAGGCCCGCAAGAAGCAGCAGTGAGTGCATCCGGGTCGATGCAAACCGGCGGGTCTTTTTCCCGAAAGGCCCGCCGTGGACCGGCAAGGTGACGTCATGCTGACCATGAAACGCCCCTACCAGCTGTTGGCGTTGATTTTGTTCCTTCTCTCCCTTCTGATCGCCTACGAGTCATTGCAGCTCAAATACTACACGTCGCTGGGCCCTGGCCCCGGCTTTTTCCCTTTCTGGCTGTCGCTGGCGCTGGCGGTTCTGGCCATCGCCATGTTTATTCAGGCCACCTTCAAAAAAGCACCGCCACGGCCGATTGATTTTGTTGATACCCGCCTCGGGTATATGCGGGCATGCGCCATGTGCGCGGCCTGGATTTGGGCGACCTTCATGCTTGAGCGGTTGGGGTACCGGCTGACGATGTTGGTATTTTTCCCTTTTCTTCTGCTAACGCTTGGAAGCGTCAGATGGTATCTAGTCATCTTGATCAGCCTGCTGGGGGCGTTGATCGCGTTCTACCTTTTCACGCTTGTTCTGAGCGCTCCTCTACCGGTGGGGCCGTTTGATTGGGTTTTCGGACCTCTTGACAACATCCTTTTCTAAGTGGGCTGCCTGTTCGAGCAAAGAGGGTTCGCATGGAAGCTTTTCAGTCGTTGATGGATGGGTTCGCTATCTGCCTGCAATGGCAGTATCTTGCATTTGCCATCATGGGCTGCCTGGTGGGGACTCTCATCGGAGTGCTCCCGGGCGTGGGCCCGGCGGCAGGAACGGCGATGCTGCTACCGCTGACGTTCGGCATGTCGCCGATTGCCTCCATCATCATGCTCTCGGCCATCTACTACGGATCGATGTACGGGGGAACCATCACCTCGGTTCTGGTTAACGTGCCGGGAGAGGCAGCCTCCGCCATCACCTGCCTGGACGGATACGCCATGGCCAAGAAGGGACGCGCCGGTGCGGCCCTGTCGATTGCCGCAATCGGCTCCTTTATCGGCGGCAACGTCGCCACTTTGGGATTGGTGCTGCTGGCGTTGCCGCTGACAGCGGTTGCCCTTAAATTCGGGCCGCCGGAGTTCTTCAGCCTGATGCTGATCGGGCTTGCACTGGCAACGGCTTTGGCCAGCAAATCCGTGGTCCGGGCCCTCATTTCCGCAGTGCTGGGTCTGCTGCTGGCGATGATTGGCATTGACCCGGTCATGGGGGTGCCCCGATTCGCTTTCGGCCAAAAAGAGCTTTTGGATGGAATCGGGATCGTTCCGATCGCGATGGGACTGTTCGGGATTGGCGAACTTCTACTGACGGCCGAGGGCTCGAAATCATCGGTCATTCACACCCGGCTGCGGGAAATGTGGCCCTCATGGCAGGAATTCAAGACATCGGTCTGGCCGATCACGCGCGGCACCGGAATTGGATTCTTTTTGGGGCTCATCCCCGGCGTAGGGGTTTTGGTCCCCACGTTCATCTCCTATGCCGTCGAGAAGAAGGTATCCAAAACCCCGGAGAAATTCGGCACCGGCATGATCGAAGGGGTGGCGGCCCCGGAGACGGCCAACAACGCCTACTGTAATGCGGCCATGATCCCATTGTTCACCCTGGGGGTTCCGGGTTCTGCCGTCATCGCGATTTTGATGAGCGCCTTCATGATGAACGGGTTGATCCCGGGGCCGTTTTTGTTCAAAGAGCACCCGGACATCGCCTGGGCGGTCATCGCGAGCTTTTATGTCGGCAACCTGATCCTTCTTGTGATGAACCTTCCCATGATTCCCGTTTGGGTGTCCTTCCTCAGAATCCCGATACCGATTTTGTACACCCTGATTCTTGGTTTTTGCGTCATCGGCTCATACAGCGCCCACAACTCCGTCTTCGACGTTGGCCTGACACTGGCCTTCGGTTTCGTCGGCTATGCCTTCAAAAAACTGGACATCCCCTTGGCCCCGATGATCTTGACGGTCATTTTAGGGCCGCTCATGGAAAGATCCCTGCGGCAATCGCTTGAAATGTCCCGAGGGGATTTCACCATCTTCTTCACCCGTCCGATATCGGCTTCTCTGCTGGCCCTGGCAGCTCTCCTCGTCGTCACCTCCTTCCTGAAGATGGCGTCAAAAGTGAAAGAAGACAGGGTTGTCTGATTAAAGGATCCCCTTTTTTGACACCTACCACAGCGGTGAGCCCCGAAATGCATGGGCCATGACTACGCACAGTGTGCTTTCGCCTGATTCCGAAGACTTGGGCCTTCGGTAAAAGAAGGCTTGAAAATCAACGACGATTGTGCCAGATCCGAGTGGGGTCTGCAGACAGCCTACCCGCTAAATGAGATGGTCGCGGACTTTATCGCGGAATTCGAAAAACATAGAAACTTCTACCAATATAACGAGAGACGATCATGAACAAACGAATCTTTACGGCCGCTTTGACTGGAGCCATTCACACCCCCAGCATGTCACCCTACCTGCCGGTCACCCCCCAGCAGTTGATCGAGGAGGCCTTGCGGGTCTACGAGGCCGGCGGCGCCGTCGCGCACATCCATGTCAGAGACCCTCAGACGGGCCTGCCCAACGCCGACCAGTCGATTTACCGGCAGATCGCCGAGGAGGTGAAGCGGCGCTGCGACATCATCCTGTGTTTCACCACCGGGGGCAAGCTCGGAGAGCCGGTGGAAAACCGGGTCCGGGTTGCGTCGAATCTAAAGCCCGAACTGACCTCCTTGAACGCCGGGTCCCTCAACTTTGCCCTTTTCCACATCGCGGGGCAGGTGAAGGAGTGGAAATACGATTGGGAAAAGTCCTATCTCGAGTCGACGGAGGATTTCATTTTCCCCAACACCTTCAAAACCATGCGCCAGTACCTGGAGATCATCTACGCCAACGGCGCGAAACCGGAGTTCGAGATTTACGACGTCGGCATGATCAACAACCTCGCATTCCTGCTCCAGAAAGGCATCGCCCGGAGGCCGGTCTACCTTCAGTTCGTCATGGGCATCCTGGGGGGAATCCCCGCCACCCTCGAAAACCTGGTGTTTCTCGTCGATACCGCTCGCAAGCAGATCGGTGAATTCCAGTTCTCCGTCTGCGCAGCCGGCCGCCACCAGATCCCCATGTGCACGGGTTCCCTCCTCCTGGGGGGACATGCCCGCGTCGGCCTTGAGGACAGCCTCTACCTCAACAAGGGCGTATTGGCCAAGAGCAGCGCCGAGCAAATCGCCAAGATTGTGAGAATCGCCAAGGAGTTGGGAATCGAGGCCGCTACCCCCGATGAGGCCCGTCAGATTTTGGGGCTGAAAGGAGTCGGCCAAGTCGGATTTTAGGCTGATGGACACTTGGTTGGCTCTTTGGCGAGGGCGAAAGCGGGGACGGATGGGGTTATGAGTGCTTTCGGACCATGCGCAGCGTGTTGCCGATGACGCTCAGGCTGCTCAAGAGCATGGCACAGACGGCGACCAGGGGCGAGAGCAGGCCGCTGACGGCCACCGGGATCCCGATGCCATTGTAGATGAAGGTCAGGGTCAGGTTCTGGCGGATCTTTCGGTTGACCTCACGGGCGAAATCGAGGAAGGCCGGTATCTGGCCCGGGTCGGTCCGCATCAGGGTGGCGTCGGCCACCTCCTTTCCCAGGCTTCCGCCGGCGAAGACGGCCAGCGACACGTCGGCTTGGGCTAAAGCGGGGGCGTCGTTGACCCCGTCCCCCACCATGGCCACTTTTCGGCCGCGGCGCTGGAGCGCGGCCACGAATGCGGCCTTGTCTTCGGGCAGCTGGCCGCCCTGGGCCTCGGCGATCCCGAGCCTTTGTCCGATGGCCCGCGTGGTTTCAGCTCCGTCCCCGGAGACCAGGGCCAGGCGGTACCCGCGCCGCTTCAGCCCGTCGATGGCGCTCTCGATGCCGTCGCGCAGCTCGTCGCCGAAAACAAACACCGCCGCCGGTTTGCCGCCGGCCGCGAGATAGACGCGGGAGTTCCCAGCCTCGCTCAGCGGGGACGCCCCGGGCACCCCCCCCCGGCCGGAAAATTCACCGGCCACAAATTCGGCTGACCCGATTTTGACCTCAACGCTCCGCCAGAGTCCCGTCACCCCGTTTTCGGCACGGTAGACGGCCGATAACGGTTCGGGCCGCACCAGGCGGTCCCGGGCTTCGCGCACGATTTCAAACGCCATCGGGTGGATGGCATCCTGTTCGAGACTGGAGGCGAGCGCCAGGGCCTGATTTTCGCCGATCCCGCCGAGCGGCACGACCCGCAGCAGGCGCCACTCCCCGCGCGTGACGGTGCCGGTCTTGTCCAGCACGACGGTGTCCAGGTGCTCCGTGGCCTCGAAGGAGGAAAAATTCCGGACCAGCATCCCCTGGCGGGCTGCCAGCGCCACGCCGGTGGCGCGGGCCAGTGGAATGGCCACCCCCAAGGCGCAGGGGCAGGCGATCACGGTGACGGTGACCGCCCGCAAAACCGATTCCTCGAGACCGGCCCCGCGCCAGATCATGACGAGGCCGGTCACCGCAGCCAGGCTCAAAATCATCGGCACGAACCACTGCAGCCACTTTTCGGTGCGCCCCTCGACGGTCGTTTTCCCGGATAGGGTTTTCTCGACGATCGCAATCATCTGGCCGAGGGTGGATTGCTCGCCGACGCTACCGGCGCAGACCGTGAACTCGCCGGTGTGGACCCGGCTGCCGCTGCGGATCGGGTCGCCCGGCTTTTTGGCCAGCGGCAGGGGTTCCCCGGAGAGGGCCGACTCCTCCACCGCTCCGCTGCCGCTGACCACCGCCCCATCCGCAGCGACGATCTCGTCTGCGACCACTCGAAAGAGATCCCCCGCGGCCAGCTGCCGGGAGTGGACGAAGCGGCCCTCCGGGAAGGCGTCGCTGACGATCCGAACCTTCAGCGGCATCAGGGAGAGGAATCGTTCCAGCCCCTCCAGCACGCGCTGCTTCGCCTGGTGCTCGAGCAGCTTCCCCAGCAGGACCAGGGTCACCAGCATGCACGCCGTGTCGAAGTAAAGGTGGATGCTGCCCGCCCAGAGGTTGACGAGGCTCAGACCGAAGGCGCTCAGGGCGCCGACCAGGACCAGGGTCTCCATGCTGAAGGCGGCGCGGCGCAGCCCTTGCCAGGCGCGGGTGTAGAGCGGAAAGCCGCCGTAGCCCAAGACGACCGCCGCCAGCACGGCCGTCGGCCAGGAGATGCTGGCCACGGAGTCTGCAGGCAGTTCTGAAAAAAACCCGAAGTAGAGGGAGAAGGAAAGCATCATGACATTCATGGAGAGAAACGCGGATACGCCGAAGCGGATCCACATGCGTTGACGGTCGCCCCCGCGTTGCTCCCCGGCCGGGTCGTGGACGCGGTATCCGTAGTTGCCGATGACGGCGGCCAACTTCTCCGGCGATGTGCGCACGGGGTCGTAGCTGACGCTGAGCCGGTCGGTTGCGAAGTTGCAGGAGGCGGCAATCACCCCGGGCTTCTCGCGGATAGCGGTCTCGACCAGCCAGGCGCAGGCCGGGCACCACATCCCGTCGATTTTTAGGGCCAGGCCGAGCGCCTCCGCCGGGGGAGGTGATTCGAGATGCGGCTGGCTGCGGGCCGTCAATTTGGCGGGGTCGGATCGGCTCGGGAGATCCTCCTCGGTGCGGGGGATGATCCCGCTATCCCGGCACTTGCGGAAGAGGTCGGTTTGCCGGAAGGCGGCCGGCTCGGCCGAGCCGGCCGCCTGCATCAGGATGGTGAAAACCTGGCGGCAGCCCGTGCAGCAGAACGCATAGGAGCGGTCGGAGAACGCGGCGTCGACGCGGCCGGCGCCTAAACGCAGTCCGCACAGGTCGCACACGGTCCGGGCGGCGGCGGCAGGGTCGGTGGCGGACCGGGTTTTCGGCATGGCAGAGAGTTCGGATCAGGGGCGCAGCCCGAGTGATTTGACGTAGGCGACGACGCTCCAGCGGTCCTCGACCGTGATGGTGGTTTCGAGCGCAGGCTGTCGGCCGCCGGGGATCCCATAGCTGACGGTGTGAAAAAGTGCGCCGGCCGGCTTCGACTGCACCATCTGGCTGCGCAGGTCGGTCGGCAGCGGCTTGAAACTCTGGCCCACCGTACCCTCGCCGTTGTGAAGCGGGCCGTGGCACTGGGCGCAGAAGGTGAAATAGACCGCCTGCCCGCGGGCGGTCACACCAGCATCCGCAAGCGCCACGGGGGGCGTTAGCCGGTCGGCCGGCGTCCGGCGGTAAAGGGCGTCGCCGCCCGAAACGGGCACCACCCCGGCGGGCATGACCGGCAGCGGCTCCTCGTGCGGTTTGACCGCCGGGGTTTCGCGCATGCGGCCGTAGCGGAACTCGTTGTCGTAGGTGATCAGCGCGTGGTAGGCGGCCAAAACCATAACGACGAGGACGATGATCAGCCCCAGGAGCTTTTTCATGGAACCCCCTGAATCGGCAGGATCTTGGAGGGATAGGCCTCCACCCCCTGGGGGGCCGCGACATGCTGAGGGTAGGGCAGCGCAGGGTACATAGCGTAAGCCGACTCGCCGTAGACATCCGGGATCGGGCGGTAGTCCCAGTCGGGCTGTCCGAGGTCGCCGATGACGGTGTGGGCCAGCCACCCCTGGAAAAAGACGACGGCCAGCATGGCTGCGACCAGGATCCAGGTTTTTGCCGACGATGCGCTCTGTTCCGGGTGCATGCTCAAATTTTCACTCCCAGCCTGCCAGTTAAGATGATGTAAAGCAGGGACCAGAGTATGGTTCCGGCGATGACCAGGGTCAGAAAGAGCGGAAACGGTGCGTTGCGGCCCTGGATGCCCCCGGGGTACTCCTCGACGATGCGGGTCAGCCGCTCCTCGGAACCCTTGCGGCGGGTGGCGGTGTAGCCGAGCCCGGCCGCGAACAGGAAAACGAACGCCAGCGCCGGGAACAGGTACAGGACGAAATGCTGGATGTTCAATATGTCGAAAATGCGCATGGTCTCAGAGTTCCTATGTCTACCGGGCGTGGGTGAGGGCGAACACGATCACCGCGGCGCTGCCGGCCAGGCCACAGCAGGCGAGTGCGAACAACCCGGCGGTTTCGATCAGCCCCTTGCGGGTCAGCCTGGCCGCCGGGGCGCTTTCCCGGCGCTCGAGGGGCAAATAGCGCGCCCGCTCCTGGTCTCTGAACTGCCCGCGGTTCAGCGCCCAGAAGAACACGCCCAGGCTGACCGCAAAGCCGACCGCCATGTATGCGATGAAATACGGGAAGTACATCTCAAGCACCCTTCACTTCAGGTTTTGGTTTGCATTCACTCGTTGCTCATTACACATCACTCGTATGTCAGGGTTCCCATGCCGCATCGATGCCCCGCGGCTCATGGTTGGCATCGCTCTGGTTGATGAAATAATAGGCGACGTAGTCCCCGACCTCCCAGATCTTTTGGGATTCGAGGTCGCGCTTGAAGTAGGGCATGGCGGTACCGGTGATACCGTTCATGAGCTGGTAGTATATGATGCCGCCTGAGATCTCGCGCCCCTTCAAAGCGGTGAAGTTGAGCGGCGGCGGGTAGATCCAGGGCTGGGCAGGGCCCATCCCGTCCCCGATCGGGCCGTGGCAGCCGATGCAGTAGTATTGGTAAATTCTGTGGCCGCGCTGCAGGGCGGCGGCCGAGGTCGGGTAGGGGTTCGGGATGCTGCGCCATCCCTCCGGCACCTGCTCGGCCAGCCAGCGCACGTTGGCGTCCACCCCGGCCTCGTAGGCGTTGATCGATTCGGCTTTCCAGTGGTTCTGGCGCTCCATGCGCCGGTCTGCGGCCTTGAGGCCCAGGCTCTGCACATAGCGCGTCAGGGTCCGGATGCGCTCCATCCCCAGCCATTCGAACGGGGGCATGATCGAGCTGGGCCGGGTATAGCGCGGGTTGATGAAATGGGCGATGTGCCAGTCGTCCGGGTGCTCCCCGCCGGCCTGCGACAGGTCCACGCCGGTGCGCTGCGAGCCGAGCTGAATGGGTTCGTCGGCGATGTAGTCCCCGGATTGGGCGATGCGCTCGGAGCCCATGTCCCAGTCGAAGGCCCGGACCGACTGGCTGTGGCAATAGACACATCCGTTTTGGATGTAGATGGCGCGCCCGGCTTCCTCTTCGATGGTGCGCGCCCGGAAAATCTCCGAGGGGGTCAGGTCCTGCTGCGCATAGGGCCAGTAAACCATAATCAGGGCGATGGCTGCGAGCAGCGAAAGAACGCCGACGAGGATGACGGCAGGGGTCATTCTCATGCGTCGGCTCCGCGGTTGAAATAAAGGGACCGGGCCACGTTGTAGAGGCCGGTGTAGGCTCCCACCATGATGAGCAGGCCCAAGGAGAGCCGCGTGATGTAATAGGGCTGGATCCCCGGCAGGGTCCGGTAGAGCGTCTCCCCATTATACCAGGCCTGGCCCTGGATCAGGCCGACGATGGTCAGCACGATGGAGAAGCCCGTGATCCCGATCAAAACGAGCCAGTACTGAAAATCCGCCAGGAACCGGCTGTAGAGAGGGCGCCCGGTGATCCGCGGCAGAATGAAGTAAAGCCCGCCCAGAGCTGTCACGCCGGCGAACCCCAGCACCCCCATGTGGGCGTGGCCGACCACCCAGTTGTTGAAATGGGTGATGCGCTGCACGTCCGGCAGGGCCATCATGGAGCCCTGGATGTTGACGAAGAAATAGTAGATGGTGCCCGTGAAGACGAACTTGGCGCCGATGTCGGCATGGACGTCGCCGAGCTTGCCCTTGACCGTGTACCAGATGTTGATCAGGAAGACCATGACCGGGATGACCATGGCGACGCTGTCCACGATGGAGATGGTCTTGAGCCAGGTCGGCACCGGCACCTGCAGCAGGTGATGGGTGCCGATGTGGGTGTAGACGATGATGAGCGACCAGAAGCCGATCAGCGACAGGGTGTGGCTGTAGAGCGGGCTGCGGGTGGCGATGGGCAGCACGTAGTAGGCCACCGCGAGCGCCATGGGCGAGAGCAGCAGCCCGAACACGTTGTGGCCGTAGAACCACAGCAGGATGGCGTCCGGGATCCCGGAGAGGGCGCCGGTGTCGGGTTTCCAGATCACGTTGCCCAGGCAGTAGGTGCAGGCCGTCAGCACGACGGCGGCGGCGGCGTACCAGATGGAGACGTACAGGATCGGCTCGGTGCGCCGCCGGATGGTCATTAAAAAGTTTACAATGACCAGGCCGAAGCTGATCACTACCAGGAGGTCGACCAGCCACGGGAGTTCGGCGTATTCGCGCCCTTGGCTGTAGCCGAGGGAGACTCCCGCCATCCCGGCCGCGACGCTGATGTTCCAGAACACCGCCGAGAAAACCCCCAGCCGCTCACTGTATAGCCGGGTCCTCAAGAGCCGCGGGATGTAGTAGAAGGCGGCGGCGATGAGCCCCGGCGTCACGAAGCCGAAGAGGACAGCGTTGACGTGCATCGGCCGCACCCGGCCGAAGTGGATGTACTCGACGTTGGCCATGAAATCGGGGGCCACCAGGTAGCCGGCGGCGATCATGCCGAAGGTGGTGGCGAAGGCGAACCACAGGGCCGAGGTCAGCGTGAATGCCTTGGCTGTCTGGTTGCCGTGCGCGATGCTCTCTTCCACGGTGCTCACTTCGAACTCCTGTTACCGGGTTGCCCCGAGAGGTGTTGGAACTTTCCTAACACTGTCTCGCTTCGCCCGGAGGTCAACATCAAGGCGCGCAAATTTCGCGTTGCGAGGCGTACTCCCTGTACGCCGCAGCAACCGCAAAATGCAGCGCAACGCAGAGGTTGGCCGCCAGGCGGAGCGAGACTCAATTGTGGCACGTCAGCCAGCAGTCCACACTGGCCTTCTTCTCGTGGTGGCACCCCAGGCACTCGCCCATGCGCCAGATCTTCTGGGGCAGGCGCTGGGAGCGGCCGACCTCGCCGTGGCACTGCTCGCAGGCGACGGCGCTGTTGATGTGCCGCTGGTGGTTGAACACCACGTGTTCGGCGACATAGTTGACCTTGACCCAGGGGGTCGGGGTGCCGGTGTTGAAATACTGGTGCTCCTTGCGGATCCAGGGCAACTCCGGGATGATGTAGATGTGGCAGTGCAGGCACTTCTCCACCGGCGGCATGCCCGGGAAATTCGAGTAGGCCACGTAGGGGTGGCAGTACTGGCACTGGATCAGTTTCACGCCGCTGTGGACGTTGTGGCTGAAGGGGATCGGCTGCTCCGGGCCGATCGGCTCCGGCCAGGCATAAAAAAAATAGAGAAAGGCGGCGATGGAGACAACGGCCCCCAGGCTGATCAGAATTCCGGCTCGGGTTCGTTCGGCCATATCTTTCTTTTCGGGTTCCATCGCTCGCCGTTTAGTCTTTCGGAGACCGGGCTGTGGGGAGCAGCTCCGGGAAAGTCCGCAGCATGGCGGCGACGGCCATCACCATCAGGCCCAAAAACCCCAGGAACACGATGGCATCGCTCACGTCCAGCGGCAGCTCGGCAGCGCCGTGGTTCAGCGGCGGTCCCACCAGCAGCAAGAGCTCCAGCCACAGCCCCACGATCACCAAGCTGCAGAGGGCCATGACCGCTGCGGGGACGGTCTTGATGCGCTTGTTGATCAGGAGGATGAACGGGATGATGAAAACGATGGTGAAAACGGTCCAGGCCAGCGGCCGCCAGGGGGGCAGCATGGTCCGCAGGATGACGTAATGGGTCTCCTCCGGGATGTTGCCGTACCAGATCACCGTCAGCTGGACGTAGAAAAAGTCAGCCCACAGCAGGCAGAAAGCGAAGAAGAGCTTGCCGATGTCGTGGAAATGACGGGGTTCGAGGCCGGAGTGTCGGCCGTGCCGCAGCGCGACCGCGGCGGCCAGGATGATCAGGCCGCCCAGCCCCAGGTAAAACGCCTTGACGAAATGGTAGGCGCCGAAAAGGGTCGAGTACCAGTGCGGGTCGGTGCTCATGACGAGGTCGAAGCCGATCAGGCTGAGCACCAGCGCGAAGAGCAAGCAATAGAGCCCGGCCCAGCGGTTCATGCGGCCGCGGATGCGCTCGGCTTCATCCGGACTGCCCGGTCCGCTGCCGGCCAACAACCGCCTCAGGCCGGATCGGGCGGGTTCGGGCCCCATTCTCAGCCGCAACGCCTGGCGCAGAAACATGAAGCCGACGCCGTAGAGGATGAGCAGGCCGGCCCCGTTGCGGGCCAGGACAAAGGGCACGTTCAGCCAGGACTCCTTGCCGTGCAGGTCTTCGGCCACCCATGGGAAGACGTGGGAGCCGCCGAAGACCAGGGCGATAAACAGCACCAAGGAGAGCGGGAAGAAGCCTGCGAACGCGCCCGACAGCCCCTCCAGCGGAGCGCTCCAGCGCGCGGCCGTGACGCGCGTGACGGCCGCGAAGAGCACAGCGCCCTGGGCGACGGACGACCACAGCAGGAAGTTGATGAGATAAGCCTGCCAGGCCCGGCCGGGGTGCTCGCCTGCGGCGCCGAACAGGAAGGCGGCCATCCCGGCGGCGGCCAGCACGGCCGCCGGCACCCAGACACGGCGCCCCGGGGCGGCCGCGGAGAACGATGAGGCGTGCATGTTCATTCGAAAGACCTGACCTCCCCGCCCCTGCCCCGGAAGAAATCCATCAAGTCGTCCCGGCGTCCGCTCTCGCAGGCGGCGAGTACCCCGAAGTGCTCGCCCGAGCAGCGCGGGTCGTACATCGCAAGCCCCTGGGGGTCCGGCAGCCGTGCACAGAGGAGCAGCCCGACCACGTTGCCGAAGACCGAGAAGAGGATCGTGAACTCGAACCCCACGATGAAGAAGGGGATCAGGGAGACGATCGGTTTTCCGCTGACGATGAGGTTCCACTGGGTCGAGGTGAAGATGGCCAGAGCAAAGCCCGCGAAGAACCCGACGATCCCGCCCGCCAGGGTGAACCAGCCCACCCGGCTCTTCTTCGACCCGAGCGCCTCCAAGATCCGGTGGCTCGGGACCGGGGTGTGGGCGCGCCGGAAACGGAAACCGGCGGCCGCCAGCTCCATGATGGCCGCTGCCGCCTGGGTCTCGTCGCGAAAAAGCCCCATGACGTGGGCCTCAGTCGGCATGGGTGAGGGTCTCCTTCATTTCGGTCATGGAGACCGAGGGCAGGTGCTTGCAGAAGAGCAGGAACAGGAAGAAGAAAAGGCTGAAACTGCCGATCATGATGCAGTACTCCACCAACCGAGGCGCATACAGCCCCCAGGCATGGGGCGCGAAATCATGGGCGACGCCGCCGATGATGATGACGAAGCGCTCCCACCACATCCCGAAGTTGACCACGAGCGAGATCGCGAAGAGCCAGGGGATGTTCGTCCGTACGGCCTTGATCAGCAAGAGCAGGGGGACCAGCACGTTGCATATGGCCATGAAGTACAGCCCGTAGGCATAATCGCCCATGGCCCGCCAGCGGAAGGACTCCCACTCGACCGGGTTATGGCTGTACCAGGCGATGAAGTACTCCGTGCCGTAGGCCAGGCCGACGATCAGGCCGGTCAGCACCATGGTCTTGGCCACGTTTTCCAGCACGTGCAGGGTGATGATGGCCTCGTACCGGAAGATGCGCCGCAGGGGGATCATGAGGGTCAAGACCATGGCCAGGCCCGAGTGGATCGCACCGGCCACGAAGTAGGGAGCGAAGATCGTCGTGTGCCAGCCGGGGATCACCCCAAGCGCAAAGTCCCAGGAGACGACGCTGTGCACCGAGATGACCAGTGGGGTGGCCAGCGCGGCAAAAAAGAGATACCCGCGGCCGTAGTTGAGCCACTGGTGGTGGGCCCCGGTCCAGCCCAGGGAGAGCGCGCGGAAGACCCTGTGCTTGATGCCCGTCGAGCGGTCGCGCACGACGGCCAAATCCGGCAGCAGCCCCGTGTACCAGAAGAGCGAGCTCACGGTGAGATAGGTGCTGATGGCCACCACGTCGAACATGAGCGGGGAGAGAAGGTTCGGCCAGAGCAGCCGCTGGTTGGGAAACGGGAGCATGTAGTAGACCTGCCAGACCCGGCCCAGGTGGATGAAGGGAAACAGTCCGGCGCAGCAGACGGCAAACACGGTCATGGTTTCGGCCGCCCGTGCGATGGGGTTGCGCCAGCCGGCGCGGAACAGGTGCAGAATGGCCGAGATCAGGGTCCCGGAGTGCGCGATTCCGACCCAAAAGACGAAGTTGATCAGGTAGGTGCCCCAGGCCACCGGGATGTTCTGGCCGCCCACGCCGATGCCGGTCGCGATCTGGTAGGCCCAGGCGCCCGCTCCGAGCAGCACGCCGCAGAACATCAGCGCCACCGCCACCCAATAGGATTTGCGCGGCGGCTCGAGGGTCTTCAGGACCGTCTGGTCGATCGTGGCGTAGGTGAGCTTGGTCATGGCTTTTTCAGGGTACAAGGGTGTAGGGGGTCAAGGGTTCGAGGGTAAACAATTGGATGGCCGCAGGCGTTTCGCTTTTCACTTGACCCCTGACCCCTTGGACCCTCGACTCCTTGAACCCTGTTTTTAAATCTCGTGCAGCACTTTCTTGAGATAGATCACCGCCGGCTTGGTATTCAGGTAGCCAATGGCCTGGTAGGCCCGGGGGTCCTCGGCCAGTCGGCGCACCCGGCTCGTCTTGTCCATGAGGCTGCCAAACACCAGGGCCCCGGTCGGGCAGGTCTGGACGCACGCCGGGACGATCTCGCCGTCGCCGATCGGCCGCTTCTCGTTCTTGGCCCGGGTGCGCGCGGTCTTGATGCGCTGGATGCAGAAGGAGCACTTCTCCATGACCCCCTTGCTGCGCACGGTGACATCCGGGTTGAGCTGCAGGTTCATGGGCTCAGGCCACTCCCAGTCAAACCAGTTGAAGCGCCGCACCTTGTAGGGGCAGTTCTGAGAGCAGAAGCGGGTCCCGATGCAGCGGTTGTAGATCTGGTTGTTGATCCCCTCGGCCGAGTGATGGGGGGCGTAGACGGGGCAGACCGACTCGCAGGGGGCGTTGTCGCAGTGCTGGCAGAGCATGGGCAGAAACATCACCCGCTCCAGGCGGCGCTCATCGTGGTAGCGCACGACTTCCAACCATGCCATCTCGCGGCCCTGGGCGATCAACTTCTCCCCGACGATGCCGATGCTGTTCTCGGCGTAGCAGGCCGCGGCGCAGGCCCCGCAGCCGATGCAGCGGTCCAGATCCACGGTCATGCCCCAGCGGTAGCCGTCGTGCGCGTGGGGCGGGTAGAAATCGCGGCTGGGGTCATAGCCTTCGGCCAGGGGCAGGGTGAGGGGGAAATCGCCCATGGTGAGTCCGGTCTTCGGGCGGGGCGCGCCCCGGCGCAGCTCCTCCAGCGCCACCGTCAGCAGGAAGGTGCGGCCGTGCTGAGTTCTGCTGCCGTCGGTATGGGCGAGTTCCACGCGACGGCCGGTTTTTTCCATGCGCACCCCTTGGGCGGTGAAGCTCGGGCCGCCGCACGCCGGGTCCAGGCCGGCCGGCAGGACGGCGAAGGGGTTGCCACCCACGTTTTGCGCCCAGCGGCCGTAAGCGGTATGGCCCTGTCCTACACCCATGGTCGCAAGGCCGGGGTGCACCGTTTCGGTGATGTAGACCGGGGCTTCGATGCTTCCCTCCGGTGTGCTGATCCGCACGATCTCCGCTGGGGCCAGCCCCTGGGCGCGCGCCGTCTGCGGGTGGACCCAAACCGGGGATTGCCACGCGACCCGCGAGACCGGATCGGGGATTTCGCAAAGCCAGGGCCGGTTCGCCCCGCGGCCGTCGAAGAAGCGCAGGGAGGGCAGCGCCGCGAAGGCCAGGCCGGCCGGCGGCGGCTCGCCGGGTGCGAGCAGGCTCGGGGGAATGGGGCCCGGCAGCATTTTGGGCGGCGGGCCCGGGGGGGCCTCGGCAAAGAGCCCGCCCTGCTGCAGCATCCGCAGCCAGGCGACTTCGTCGTGGACCCGGCCCGCCTTCTGAAGCCGATCGGCGACGAAAGACCGGTAATCCGCCGCCGGCCGCTTATTTTCTTCGAACCCGGCCGCCAGGATGACATCGCCTAAGCTCGGGGTCTCGAAAACCCGCCCCATGGCGGGTTGAAGGGTCGATAGCGTCGAAGTTCGGCCGCTGTAGACGTCCCAGGTTTCAAGCGGCAGGGATGTGGGCAGAATCAGGTCGGCAAGCTGTGCGGTCTCGTCGATGAATGCGCCGAAGCTCACCACGAAGGCCTTGGATTCTTCCACGGCTTGGCGGATGCCGCTTGCGGCCGGGAGGGAGAAGACCGGGTTGACGTTGTTCAGGAGCAGCAGGTCCACCCCTCCGCCGGCAACGCGCTTGAATTCGTCTGCCACGACCGCGCGCCGGTCGGCTGTCTCCACGCGGTGGCGGTCCACGGCGTCGATCCGCTTGAGCTGCGGGTCGAGCAGGCCGTTCAGCAGGTTGACGGCGATGTCGGCCTTCAGGCCGTCGGCCGCCCCATGCCCGCTTCCCGCGCCGAGCAAGAGCGGCCGGCGGGCCTCGGCGAGGCGCGCGGCCAGCACGTCCAGTTGAACGGCGGGGATGCCGGATACCGCCGACACCCGCTCCGGCGTGTAATCCGCCACCGCCTTGGCAAGGGCGTTGCGGGATTCAGCCTCAAGCCCCGCGGCCCGGCCGGAGGCGATCATCCGCCGCACCAGGCCCAGGGCGATTGCCGCTTCGCCGCCCGGGGCGCAGGCAAGCCAGTGATCGGCGTTTGCGCCCGTCAGCGCCTGGCAGGGGCCGATGTGGATGAAGGCCCCCTTCTCGGATCCCCGCAGCGCATGCATGGCCTTGAACTTCCATGCATACTCCACCGGCGAGAGCCACGTTTCCAGGAAATCGGCGCCGAAGGAGACCAGCAGGTCGGCATCCTGGAGGCGGTAAGAAACCAGGCCGTCCACCCCGAAGACCACGCGGTTGGCCGTCTTCAAGGCCTCGTAGGCAAAGGGCTCGAAGACCACGGGCCCGGAGGAGTTCCAGTTGGCCAGGGCGGTCCGAAAAAGCTCCAGCTGGGCCTCGCCCACGACCTCGGTCACAAGGCTCACCCGGCCCGCTCCCCGGTGGGCGGCCTCCCGGGCCTCGGCGGCCAGCCGCGCCCGGGCCTCGGCAAACGATACCGGCCGAAACCCTAAACCGTCCTTCAGAAGCGGGGTCCTCAGCCGATCCGGGTGATACACCGCCTGCAGGGCGGCCTGCCCGCGCATGCACAGGGCACCCCGGTTGATCGGGTGCAGCGGGTTGCCTTCGAGCTTGATCGCCCGGCCTTCACGGTTTTTGGCCAGGATGCCGCAACCCGCCGGACACTCCCGGCAGGTGGATGCGTACCAGGTCGCCTGGCCGGTGACCATGTCCTCCGGTGCATGCACCGGGCTGTGGAGGTGTTTCGGGGATTCCGGGCCGCAGCCGGCCGCGAAGGCGACGCTGCCGCAGCCGGCCAGCTTGAGGAACGTGCGTCGATTCATTATGGGCACTCGTTACCGTGGGTCTATATCGAAAAGCGTCTCAGGCTGTCAAGGGCCGCTGCGCCCGCGAAGGCGCAGGTTGATCTCCAGCCGTTCGAGGGAGAGTCGGATCGCGTCGGCGAGTTTTTCGTGCCGCTGCAGGTAGTCCTGGAAGAACCGGCGCACGGCGCCGGCATCTCCCGGGCCGACCACCGGAACGATCGCCGCGATGACGCGCTCGTAGAGCATCGGGTGAAACTGCTCGAGCTGGGATAGATGCGCTCGGTACCAGTCCCACAGCAGCGGGGCGGCGTGGGGGTTGGCGGCCATGGCCACGACCGGGATGAACTTGTTGCGCGGCGGCACGGTTTTAAGCACCCAATCCAGCACCCGTTCGATCTCGGCGCGCTCCCGGAAGCAGCCGCTGGCGGAGAGGAGAACCAGCCGCTCGTGCTCGCTGGGGGAGTCCTGGAAGCGGCGCTCCAGCCACTCCCGCTCGCGGCCGGCGCCGAGCCAGGCGACGGTCTGCAGGACGCTTTTCAAAATGTCCGGGTGCACCGCCCCGCCGCGGGTGAGGCCTTCGAAGCGCTGCCGTGCGAACTCCCCGGCCCGGGGCGAGCCGGCCTGAACGGCCTCGAACAGCAGCTGGTCGCGCAGCAAGGCGGTGGTTTGCCGTTCGGCCGGCCGGGGGTCGAAACCGATCCGCTCGAGCACCGCCTCGTACCAGGGCCGGGCGAGCTCGGCGATCCGCGAGCCCTGCTCCGGGGGCGCGACCAGTCGGGCATGGGCGAGATGGGTCGCAATGCCGGAGAGCGGCAGGTAGGCGTCCTCGGCGGCGTAAGCGCTGAGAAACTCGAGATAGTCGGCCAGTGGTGCGTCGGCCGACACCACCTGCGCAAAAAGGTCCTCCTGGAGCCCCCAGCGGTCCTCCGGGGCGAGGGTCTTCGCTCGGACCATGGCCGCCAGACGTTTCAGGTTCTCAAGGTCGGTGTAGCGGGTGCGGTAGAACCCGCCCTGCCCCGCGTTCAGCTTGTAGGCCAGCGCATCGCGTCCGATCTCCACCCGTGCCGCAGGGCCGTCCATCAAGACCGCCACCCGCCGGATCGCTTCCCCGGGGCCTGCGACCAGGAGGCTGACCGGGACCATCCAGTGCTGGGAGGATTCGTGCGGCAGGTAGGTGAACCGTTTTTGGGTCAGCACCAGCGTGCCGCCCTCGCGTGCGGCTGTGATGATCGGCAAGCCGGGCTGCTCGACCCAGCTCTGCATGATGGCGGAGACCGGTTGGTCCGAAACGGCCTCGAATGCCTCCCACAGCTGCCGGCTCTCGGCGCAGCCGTAAGCATGGGCGGTCAGATAGCGCTGCAGGCCCTTTTGGAAGCGCTGCGGCCCGATGGCGTCTTCGATCTGCCGCAGGATGCTCCCGCCCTTGTTGTATATGATGGGGGCCGTGCTCGTGTTGATGACGAGATGCTCGCCGCCCGGGATTTCGATCGGGACGTTTTCGATCAGCCCGTCGCGGGCCATGGCGGGGCCGGTCGTTCCGTTCAAAAATTGCTGCCAGATTTCCCACTCGGGGTGATAGTGGGCGACGACGCCATAGCCGAAGTAGGTTGCAAAGCTTTCGTTCAGCCAGAGGTATTTCCACTCCGAGGGGGTGACGAGATTGCCGAACCACTGGTGGGCGATCTCGTGGGCGATCACCTCGCAGATGCGCTCTTCGCTGGACTGGGAGGTGACCCCCGGGACATGCAGCAGCAGGTTTTCCCGGAACGTGATCGCCCCCCAGTTCTCCATGGCGCCGAAGGCGAAATCCGGAACGGCGATCAGGTCCAGCTTGGAAAGCGGGTAGGCAATGCCGTAGTAGGCTTCGCTGAACTGCAGGGCCTTGCGGCCGAATTCCAGCCCGTAGCCGGCATAGGGCTGCTGCCCGGGCAGGGTCAGCACGCGCACCCGGCTGTCGATATGGTCCTGCAGGGTCTCGAACGGGCCCACCGCAAAAAAGACCAGATAGGTGGACATCTTCGGGGTGGGCTCGAAGATCACCCGTTTGCGGCCGTTCTCGAGAAACTCCTGGGCGCGGATGTCGGTATTGGACACGGCCGTCAGGCAGCGGTCGACCTCCAGCTCGATCTCGAAGACGGCCTTCTGCGCGGGATGATCCAGGCACGGGAAGGCCCGGCGGGCGTCGCTTTCCTGGAACTGGGTGACGGCGATGGTGTGGGGGATCCCGTCCGCAACCGTGCGGCTGCGGTAGAAGCCCGCCATGGTGTCGTTGATGCGGCCCGTGAAGTCGATGCCAAGCAGGATGTCGCCGCAGGCCGCG
>JAWOHH010000138.1:0-3746 GCA_046496215.1 Desulfobacterales bacterium | reverse complement strand
CCGCCCGCGCCGATCGGCGCCTCAAGATCCTGGTGGCCGAGGACACGCCGTTCAACCAGAAATTCATCCTGCGGCTGCTCGAGCGCTGGGGTTACGACGCGGTCCTGGCCGAAGACGGCCGCAAGGCGGTCGAGGCCTATGCGGCCGCCAATTTCGACCTGGTGTTCATGGACGTGCAGATGCCGGAGATGGACGGCCTGCAGGCGGCTCAGGCCATCCGCATGATCGAGGATGCCCGCGGCGGCCGCACCCCCATCATCGCCATGACGGCGCACGCCATCCACGGCGACCGCGAGCGCTGCCTGGGGGCCGGTATGGACGACTACTTGTCGAAGCCCATCGACGCCGACGCGCTGCGCAAGATGATCGACCGGCTGCTGCGGCCGGCCGCGGTAGCCCCTGCGCCCGGGCCTGCCCCGGCCGGCGCCGCCCTCCCCGAGCTGCTCCAGGGGTTCGACAACGACTGGGGCTTTTTCAGGGAAGTGGTCGAGGTGTTCTGCAAGGACTACCCCCAGCTGATAGAAACCCTGAGGCGCACGGCGGACTCTGCGGATGCGCCGGCCTTCATGCGCGCGGCGCATTCGCTGAAGGGCATGCTGCGAAACTTCCAGGCCGAACCCGCCGCCGACAAGGCCCAGGCGCTGGAGCAGAAGGGCAGGGTTGGGGAGCTTTCCGGCTTAAGCCCGCTCATCGCCGCGCTGGCCGCCGACCTTTCCTCTTTGGAGCGCCACCTGCACACCCTCCTCTCCCGCGCCCCCGCCGGGGTTTGAAACCATGGCCTTTTAAGCCGGCATGGAGTATGATGAAGGGGTTTGCAGTGCAAGTTGGGGAAAAGTAATGTCTAAAATTGAAAAACGGCTCACGGCGCACGGCTGAAATATTCTTTTGCCGTGCACTGTTTTGCTAATTTTAGGCATTGTAGACATTCTCTCTATTCTTCCCTCTCGACCCAACAGACTCAATAGACCCAGTGGCTGCCAAGAAAAAAATACTTGTCGTCGACGATGACCGTGTGATCCTGACTTTTGCCGGGCGGCTGCTCGAGCGCGAGGGCCACGAGGTGCTCACCGCCGGGGACGGGTTCGAGGCCCTGAACGTGCTCTCGGACTTTACCCCGGAGATCATCTTCTTCGACCTCATCATGCCCAAGATAGACGGGGATAAGCTGATCGCGATCATCCGCGGCATGCTCCGTCTCAAGGAGTGCTTTCTCGTGATCGTCTCGGCCGTCGTCGCCGAGACCGATTTCGATTTCCAGGCCACCGGGGCGGATTACTACATCGCCAAGGGGCCCTTCAGCGCCATGGCGGACAATTTCCTCGCCGCCATCCGCGCCGCCGACGAGCCGCGCCGCCGGGACGCCCCCAAACCGGTGGTGGGACTGGATTACGTCTACTCCCGCCAGCTCACGCGCGAGCTGCTCTCGCGCAACCGCCACCTGGAGACCATCCTCGAGAGCATGGCGGAGGGCATTCTCGAGCTGTTCAACGGGCAGATCGTCTACGCCAACTCAGCGGCGGCGGCCCTGCTCGGCATGGGCCCGGAAAAGTTTCTGACTGCCCGCCCGGCCGAGCTTTTCGAGGGGCCGGTCCGGGAGCGATTGGAATCCCTCTTGTCGAACGACCCCGGCGGCCCCGCGGCTATCGGCGAGAACACCCCGCTGGAGGTGAACGGCCGGCTGCTGACGGTGATGAAGCTCCCGGTCAGGGGCGACGAGACGACGGTGATGCTGATGATCACCGACACCACCGAGCGCCGGCGCCTCGAGGCCCAGGTCCAACACGCCCAGAAAATGGAGGCCATCGGCACCATCGCCGCCGGGGTGGCCCACAACTTCCGCAACACGCTGACGGAGATCCTGGTCAACAGCCAGCTGATCCAGTTCAATTTCAAGGGGGAGCCTCAGCTCCAGGAAATCACCGAACGCGTCCACACCTCCGTCAAGCGCGGGGCGCGGCTCGTGGACGGCCTGCTGCATTTTTCCAGAAAGCAGATCGGCAAGGAGTTCACGTGCGTGGACCTGGCCCCCGTCATCCGCCAAGCCGGCCGGGTCGCGGCCAAGACCTTCGACGCCGGGATCAAGGTTTGCATGGAGCTGCCTGAACCGCTGCCGGTGTCGGGGGACCCGGCCGGGCTGAGCCAGGTCTTCATGAACCTGTTCAACAACGCCCGGGATGCCATGCCGATGGGCGGCACACTGACGGTCGAGGGCCGGCGGGAGGGTTCCCAGATCGTGGTCCGGGTGTCGGACACGGGCCTGGGCATGGACCCCGAAACGCTGGAAAAGTGCTTCGACCCGTTCTTCACCACCAAACCGATCGGCAAGGGCACCGGCCTGGGGCTCTCGACGGCCTACGGGATCGTCAAAAGCCACGACGGCACGATCGGCGTCAGATCCGCGCCCGGGGCGGGCACCTCGTTCCGGCTGCAGTTCCCGCCGGCCCGGCCTGAAGAGACTCCGGCCCCGGAGCCCGCTGCCAGCCTCGTCCACGGCCGGGGTCAGCGCATCCTGCTGGTCGACGACGAGACCGATATCAACCTGGCGATGAAGGGCCTGCTGAACAAACTCAACTACCAGTCGGCGTCCGCCCAGAGCGGCGAGGAAGCCGTTGCGCTCTACCGGGAGTACAAACCCACGGCGGTGCTGCTAGACATCTACATGCCCGGCATGGACGGACTGGAGTGCGCCCGCCGGATCCTGGATGCGGACCCCGCGGCCAGGATCGTGATCCTTTCCGGCTGCGAACCCGTCGACCCGCGGCTAAAGGACCTGCTCGAGCGCAAGCTGGTCAAGGGCGTTCTCACCAAGCCGGTCGGCATCAGCGAACTCAGCTGCTTTCTGGCGGAAGTGTTGGAGAGATAAAACGAGTGCCTAAAGTGCGCTAACGTGCCTAAAATTGAAAAAGACAAAAAGATAAATTTTGTTGGGTTCGTAAAAAGTCCTTGATCCAGACGGCTTTTTACGAAGTCGTCAATTTTGCCGCAGCCACACGCGGACCGACGCAGACGGCAGCCGAATGCGGACGCATTCTGCTGCGAAAGCTTTGCAGCCCCGCGACCTGCGGGGCTGAAATAGCCGATCGCTGCGCGATGAAAGATTAGTTGTGGCTGCCCGCAGGGCGGCAGGCTCATCCGCCCGGCGGGTCGCCGGACGGATAATAACCTAACTGCGGTTGTCCGCGTGAGTCTGCGGCTAAAATATTCTTTTGCCGTGCGCCGTTTTTCAATTTTAGGCGATATAGTGCAATTTAGGCATTATAGGCATTTTTATCTTACCCAGGAGATTCGCGCATGAAACGTTTCACGCTGCCCGTTGTTCTCGTTATGGCCCTTCTCTTCACGCTGCCCGGCTGCTCCTCCCAGGAGGAGAAGAAACAGGCGCACTTCGCCAAAGGGCAAGGGTACTTCGACAAGGGCGAGTTCAAATCGGCTCGGATCGAGCTAAAGAACGCGATCCAGATCGACCCCAAGTTCCTAAAGGCTCACATGCTGCTGGCTGAGACCAGCCTCAAGCTGGGGGATGCCCAGGAGGCCTTCCGCTCCTACTCCTCAGCAGCCGAGCTCGACCCGGCCAACACCGAGGTGCAGCTGAAACTGGCTACCTTCCTGCTGCTGGCCCAGAAATACGAGGAGGCGCTCCCCCGCGTGGACGGGGTCCTGGCGCGTGAGCCGAACAACATCGAGGCCCTGCTGCTCTTGGCCGCCCTGTTCGACCAGGAGAAGAACCTCTTCGAGGCTGAAGTCAC
>JAWOHH010000117.1:0-63465 GCA_046496215.1 Desulfobacterales bacterium | reverse complement strand
TCACCAGATCGTAGTCGTTGGCCTCCAGAAGGGCAAGGGCATCTTCATAACGTGTCGCCTTGGCAAGGATACAGCGGGGCGCATCGACGGAGATCAGCTCCTCGAGAGAGTCCAACACATCCGGTTCATCGTCCACTGCCAGAACTTTTTTGTCGTTCAGAATGGATTCCGTCATCAGGTGCCTCCCTTGGCCGAGCGTTTTGAAAATGACTACAATGTGCCGTCTGAAAAATCAACACGGATGATGGCCGGTCCATGTAGTTGCCCTGAGGGGTTTCACCCGGTTTTTTTCTCTTTTCCAACCGGCACCGATGGTGGTAAACATGTTGACGAAAGCCGCGGGACCCGCCGCAATTTGCGCGTCCCGCCATGGACAGTGAAATGACAACCCCTTCCAATTCCTCTGCAGGCGTGTTGCCGTCGTTCAGGGTCCCGGCCGGGGAGATCGACCGGCGCATCCAGTGCGTTCAGGTGCAACTCCAAACCGCGGGGATCGACGGCATCCTCGTGCTGCAGCGGGTCGACCTGTTTTATCTCTCCGGCACCGCCCAAAACGGGTGCCTGTACCTACCGGCAGAAGGCCCGCCCCTGCTGTTCATCAAGCAGTCCGCTCCCAGGGCACGCGCCGAATCGCCCATCGCGCAGCTGATCGAGATCGCCTCCATCCGGGAGGTGCCGATGCGAATCGCCGACGTGTGCGGGCGGCCGCCGACGAAGCTCGGATTCGAGTTGGACGTACTGCCTGTCAATGAGTTTCGGTTCTATCAGGAGCTTTTCCAGCCGGCGGAGTGCGTGGACGCCTCGCCCTTCATCCTTCACAGCCGACGCCTCAAATCCGCCTGGGAGGTCGAGCAGCTCCGATCGACCGCCGCCATGTCCGGCCGGACGTTTGCGTACATGCGCGATCTCATCCGCCCGGGTCTGACCGAGATGGAGTTCGCCGGTCTCTTCGAAGCGTATGCCCGCGGCATCGGCCATGGCGGCAAGCTTCGGGTGCGGCATCACAACACCGAAGGCTACGCCTGGCACGTGCTGAGCGGCGCGAGTGGCGGGCTGGTGGGCGTGCTGGATTCGCCGGCCAGCGGGGCGGGCACCTCGGCCGCCTTCCCCGCGGGGGCCGGCCACAAGCGCCTCTGCAGCGATGAGCCGATCATGGTGGATTTCGGATCGGTGATGAACGGCTACCACGTGGATGAGACCCGCATGTTCGCCATCGACCGCATGCCCGAACCGGCCCTGCGGATCAGCCGGGCCGCCATCGACCTGCACCAGGCCGCGCTCGAAAACGCCCGGCCCGGCACCCCCGTCGGCGCCCTTTTCGATCTGCTCGAACGCATGGCCTGTTCACTGGGGTTGGAAGATTCCTTTTTAGGGCCTCCGGGCCGCAAGGTCAGCTTTATCGGTCACGGCATCGGGCTCGAACTGATAGAGCCTCCGATCATCGCACGCGGCAGGAAAACCCTTCTCGAAGCCGGCATGGTCCTGGCCCTCGAGCCCAAGTTCGTCTGCGAAAACCGGTTTACCGCCGGCATCGAGAGCGTATTCGAGGTCACCGAAAACGGCGGTCGGCTCATCAGCACCGTGCCTGTGGACATCTTTGTCTGCCGCACGGGCTGAGGCACTATTTAGGGCGCCAAAGCAGCTTACCCTTTCAAGCGAGCAAACGTCATGAGTGACACCGGCATACCGTTTTGCAAGTCCAAGGACGAAATGCAGGCGCTGATGCAGGTCGCGCTGGGCGAGGCGCCTGCGGACCTGGTCGTGCTCGATGCCGACCTCGTCAATGTCTACACCGGCGAGGTTCAAAAACGCATCAGCGTGGCCGTCAAGGGGCGCTGGGTCGCGCGTGTGTCCGCGGATGTCCGCGACGTCATCGGCCCGGCCACCCGCGCCATCGACGCCGGCGGCCGCACCCTCACCCCCGGTCTGATCGACGGCCACACCCACCTCGCATGGGTCTACACCGCCGCCGAGTTCGCCCCGTTTGCGGCAGCCGCCGGCGTCACCACGGCCGTCACCGAAACCATGGAGTCCTACCCGGTCGGCGGATTGGCGGCGGTCGTGGATTTCCTGGAATCCTGCAGGGGCCAGCCGATCCGGATCCTGGCGACCGCCCCTGCCATGGCATCGATCAGCACCACCGCGCGCGGGATCGACCCGGGGGATCTCTCGATCCTCCTTGCGCGGGAGGATGTCTTGGGTTTGGGGGAGTCCTACTGGCAGGCGGTGCTGCAGAAGCCGGAAGTTTTTCTTCCGGCGCTCGCAGCGGCTCACCGTGCCGGAAAGCTTCTGGAGGGCCACACCGCCGGCGCCAGCGAAAAGAAGCTCTCCGCCTACTTGGCGGCCGGAGTCTCCTCCTGCCATGAACCCATCGACGCCGACCAGGTGCTGGCGCGCCTGCGCCTGGGGGTGCACGTGATGGCGCGGGAAGGAAGCATCCGGCGCGACCTGGAGGCGATCTCCCGCATCCGGGACACCGGCGCCGACCTGCGCCGGCTGATCCTGGCCAGCGACGGCGCCTCGCCGCAGGACCTCGTGCAGGGCCGCTACATGGACTTCGTCGTCCGCAAAGCCATCGCCTGCGGGTTCACGCCGGTTCAGGCGATCCAGATGACGACCTTGAACGTGGCCGAGCATTTCCGGCTGGACGGCGTCATGGGCGGGATTGCACCCGGCCGCCTGGCGGACATGGTGTTGATCCCGCAACCGGCCGACTTCACCCCCCAGACGGTGATCTGCGACGGCCGTGTGATTTTCGAGGAGGGGCGGCTGATGGCACCCCCGCGGCGCCATGCCTTCACGCCGCAAAGCCTGAACACGATCAGGCTGCCCCGCCGTTTGACCCCCTCGGACTTCGTCGTCGCCGCGCAAACCGCCGCGGCTGCGGTACGGGTGCGGGCCATGAAGATGGTCACGGACCTCGTCACAGCCGAACACCACATCGATCTGCCGGTATCGAACGGGGAGCTGCAGGCGGCCCCGGGGTCCGGACTCTGCAAGATCGCCGCCGTGGACCGCACCCACACCCCCGGCAAACTCTTCACCGGCTTCATCCAAGGCTTTGGCCTCTCCCGCGGCGCCGTGGCCTGCAGCGCGGCCTGGGACACGTCGGACATCATCATCCTCGGCGCCGAGGAGGGCGATATGGCCCGCGCCGTCAACCGGGTGGCCGAACTGCAGGGAGGGGCCGTTGTGTGCGTGGCGGGCCGTATAGTGGCGGAAGTCCCGATGCCCATTTTCGGGATCGCCAGCGACCTGCCCGTGGCGGAGCTGACGGAACGGCTGGAGGCCTTGAAACAAGCCTTGGCATCGCTGGGCGTGGCGTTTCCGGACCCCCTGCTCTCCCTGATTGCGCTGACGGGCGCCGCGATCCCCTATTTGAGGATCTGCGAGGAGGGCCTGGTCAACCTGAAAGACGGCCGGCGCGTGGGGCTTTTCGTTTCGTGAAGACGTTCGATCCCGAACGTCTTCACAACATGTGGTGACGACAGCCGCAACTTCAACAGGGCGCCATCGCAGCCGATCGGCCGAGGCGATTCCAACATTGCGGCCGTTGGCATCCTTGCATCGCGAAGCAGAAAGGCAGTGCAGGAGGTCGCATGGATGGCAAGGTCAGGCGGGCGATCGAGGCGGCCGTGCGCCGCGAGCCCTTTGCCGCGCTGCTGGGCATCGAACTGGTCGAGCTGGAGGACGGGTTCTCGCGCGTGGAAATGGTGTACGATCCCGCGCGCCAGGACAACATCTACGGCCGCGCGCACGGCGGCGCCGTTTATGGGCTGATCGACGAGGCCTTCGAAACGGCCGGGCAGACCGACGGGACGGTGGCCGTGGCCATGCAGGTCAGTGTCACATATGTGGCAAGCCCCCGGCCCGGCGACCGCCTCAGCGCTTCGGCGCGGCGCATCGCCCAGACCAAACGCACCGCCACCTACGACATCAAGGTCAGCGACCCCGCCGGCCAACTGGTGGCCGTCTGCCAGGCGCTGGCCTACCGCACCGGCAAACCCATCCCCTTTTTATGATCCTCAGCAGGGTGTCGAGAAACAAGCATCCGGCCGTCAGTCAAGGCGTGCGGCGTTTTGGAAAGCGCAGCATAGTGGCCACTATGTGAGCATTTACAAGAGGCCGCACAACGCCGGATCACGGCCTGAGGCGCCGTTTATCAACACCCTGTCAGATGCCTTTGCCGAGTACCCGCGGATCATTCTTGAGCCGCTCCTGAATGCCTTTGCCGATCTGGTAGGTGCGGCTGAACTCGGACCAGAACTCTTTCTCCTTCGACTTCCACTCGGGCCCGAAGCGTTTGTCGAAGTAGTCGCCCAGCTTCTCGAAGAGCAGCTTCCAGGGGGGCTCGCCCTTCTCGTAGGTCTCCAGCAGCTGGTTCAGCAGGAGGTCCAGCTCGGCCAGGGTCTCCTTGGGCAGGTAGGAAATCGCACCCTTGCGGATCGACTCCAGCAGAGTTTCCGGGTTGATGGCATGGGCGGTGAGCATCACGGTCGGGATCCCGCGACGAACCGTCTCCTCGAGCAGCTTCAGACCGTCGACGCCCATGATGTCCAGGATGGCCAGGTCGTAGCGCCCGTCCCGGATCTTCCGGGAAGCCTCCGCGTAGGTGAGGGCTCGGTCGACATGCGCCCCCTCCAGGATGTCCGCGATCGTCTCGAGGATGTCCTCTTCGTCGTCCACCGCCAGGATGTGTTTCCCCTTGATGTAGGATGTGGTGCCTGCCATCGGTAACCCCCTTTTTGGGCCGGGCGGTCCGAAATATTCCCCGGCGCGACGGATTATACTGGTTTCAGGTGCACGGGCAGTGTCAGGCGAAAGGTTGCCCCCTGCCCCTTGCGACTGGCCACTCGGATGTCCCCGCCGATCGATCGCGCCAGGATCAGGGCCCCGGCCAGCCCCAGGCCGTGGCCCCTGCGCTCGCCCGGCATGCACTCCTTGACCTGGGTGTAGCGCTTGAAAATGAGTTCGTGATGGTCCGGCTCGATCCCCGGGCCGTCATCCTTCACCTCGACCGCCAGCCACTCGCCATCGATGTCCACCTGAGCGTCCACGCGCTGCCGGCGGTGGTGCAGCGCGTTCTTGAAGAGGTTGCCCGTGATCTGGCGGAATTTGGTTTCATCCTGGAAGATCTGGGCGCCGGATGCTCGCGGCGACGCGCAGACGGCCACCCCGTTGTGCGCGAAAAGCTTGAGCAGCTCGTTTTCGTTCTGGTATTTGCCGATCTCCTCGGCGGCCGGCCCGGTCACCGTCTCCAGGGCGTCCTTGAGCGACTGCTGCACGGCCTTGAGCGGTGAAAACCGGCCGCACACCAGGCACCCGGCCTCCGAGCGGCCGATCTCCAGCAGGTCGTTCAGAAGCCCCCATGCTTTGCGCGTGTTGCGCAGGCTGCGCATCAAGGTGTTGGCTTGCCTGGGGGTCAGCGACCCGTATTTGTCCTGCTTTTCCAAAACGGTGCGCAGGCCGGTTTCGATGATCGCAATGGGGTCCTTGAGCTCGTGAATCAGGAACTCGATGCTGATCTCCTGGAAAAACCCGGGCCGGGCCGGCCGGTTTTCCGTTTCCGTATCTTTGGGAGGGCTCATGGCGTTTTGGCCTCCGCGGCCCTTGGAAGTTCAGGGCCGTTTTTCATGGATTGGTCTCCTCCGCGGGGCGGAACCCCACGGTGACGACGGTGCCGCTGCTCTCCGCGCATTGCTCCGGGCCGCTCAGATGGCGGCAAAGCCCCGCGTCTCCAGGGCACTCGTCGGATTCGGAGGGGATGTGCCGGCAGCGCCGGGAGTCGAAGCGGATAGTGAACCCGTAGCGCTCGGCGAAGATCTGCATGCGCAGCAGGTCGAGGCCCTTGCCGCCGGCCCTGAAATCGTAGGGGCGGCGGGTGGAGTACTGCATCGGCTCGTGGGAGGAGAAATAGTTGCCGAAGATGAGGCGCTGGGTTTCGGGGGTCATGCCGATGCCGGTATCCCGGATCTCGAGTTCGGGCCCGCCCCCCCCCGCCCGCACGCTGACATGGACGTCACCCCCGTCGGGCGTGTTCTCGACCGCGTTGCGCACCAGCCCCTCGATCACCTTGCCCAGGACCTCCGCCGGAATCCGTATCGGCGCCGTCTCCGCAAGGTGGGGCTGCAGGCCGACCCGGCGGTGAGCGAATTTTGGCCGCAGCAGGACCAGGTACCGGTCGGTGAAGCGCGCCAGGCGGATCGTTTCGGGTTTGGACTCTCGCGGCCCGAAGAGCCGGTCGATCCGGCGCCGCAGCCGTTCGGTGGCGCTCTCCTCCCCGAACTCCTCGGCGGCCAGAGCTTCCAACTCGTCGGAGCACTGGTCCAGCAGCATCGACAACATGCGGTGATGGCCCTCATCCTTTTCGTGCAGCATGTCCTCGATCTTGTATTGCATGTCCAGCATCCGCTGGAGGTTGCGCCGGGCCCGGCCCAGCGTCTCCGCGCGTCGCCGCCCGCCATCCGCCCCGGCCGGCGGCTTGGCCAGGAGGTTCAGTGAGGCCGATAAAACCGACAAGGGGGTCTTCAGCTCGTGGGACAGGTGATGGATCACGCGGTCCTTGGCGCGATTGAGACGCTGCACCTCGTCGAAGGAGCGCTCCAGGGCCTCGTGGAAGCTCGCATTTTCGATCGGCAGGGCCACGAGGTTCGCCACGGCACTCAGCAGCGCCGCGTCGTCCTCCGTGAACAGGCCCTCCTTTTTGTTCACGGCGCACAGCACCCCGATCATGCGCTCCGGGGTGGCCAGAGGCACATCGAGCATGCTGCGGGTCTGGTAGGCCGCCTCTTTGTCCACCTTCGCGAAATAGAAGGGGCTCTGCGAGGTGTCGTTGACGATGAGCGGCTTGCCGGTTCGATAGACCTCCCCGGCCACCCCCTTGTCGACCGGGAAGCGGACCTCCTTCATCCGTTGGCCGGCGTCCTGGTCGTCGAAGACCGACACGCGGAAGAAAAACTCCTTCCGGGCGTCATCCAGCAGGATGACGCTCGCCCCCTCGACGTCCAGCAGCTGGCGGACCTCGCGCGTGATGAATTCCAGCCGTGCATCCAGGGCCCGGTACCGGTAAAGGGCCTGGGCCATGCGAAACAGCGCCTGGTTGATGCGCGCCGTGCGCTTCTCCTGCGTCACGTCGCGCAGGGTGATGACCTGACCGGCGGGGCGGTTGTCTTCATCGTAGAAAATGGCCCCGTCGATGATGATGTCGAGCAGGCGGCCGTCCTTGGTCAGGCGCTTGGTCTCGAAATCATGCAGGACCTTTTCGCGGTAGAGCCGCTCGAGGCCTTCGCGGGTGTGGGCCTTGAACTCTTCGGGAACGAAAGGGATTTTCCGGCCCTGCAGCTCTTCGAGGCCCCAACCGAAGACGTTCTCGAACGCCGGGTTCAGATAGGAGACCGTGCCGTCCAGATTGAACACGAACACCGGGTCCGGCAGAAAATTGAGAAAGGCCCGGTAGCGCTGTTCCGCGCGGCGGCTGGATTCGGAGAGCTCCAGGGCGCAGGCCTGGGACTCCTGCAGCGCCTGCTGGGCCAGATGCTTGTCGGTGATGTCCCGCGCGATTCCCCGGAAGCCGATCTTGAGGCCGTCGCCCCCGATGATCGGCTTGGCCGAGATCTCCAGAAACCGGCGCTCCGAATCCAGGCGTATGATCTCCCAGGTGATGTCCGCCCCGTCGCCGGTGCGAAAGATTCGGTTGAACGCCTCGTATGCGATCCGCGCATTCTGCGCATCCATGAAATCGGAGTAGTTGCGGTGGAGGATGGCCTCGCGCGGGAAACCAAAGATCCGGCAGAGCGCATCGTTGCAGAACATGAAGTTGCCGCGCAGGTCGACCTCGTAGTACCCGTCGGCCACATCTTCGATCAGGGCCCGGTAGCGCTCCTCCCGGGTCTGCAAGGACTCCGGCATACCCGGGGGGATGCCGGGGCCGGACGCCGGCGGCAACCCTGGAGGTGAAGCCGGTTTACGGGGTTTGCGGGAAGCCATGGGGGCGCCTTGCACGCGGTCAGCTCTCGTTTTCGAGAATCCCGAAATCATGAGAGTCGAGCAGCCTGATCCCGTTGGCCCGGAGCGCCTGGATCGCCTTGTCGTTGTCGCTGAAGCGAAAGATCATGACCGCATTGCCGGAAGAAAAACGGATGTGGGCGTACATGAACACGACGTTGATGTTGGCTTCGGTCAGGGGTTTGAGCAGCCGGGCCAGGCTGCCCGGCTTGTCCTCGATCTCGACCGCCACGACATCGTTCACATAGGCCGGGATGTGGAGCTCCATCAGGACCCGCCGCGCGGTGGCGACATCGGACACCAGAAGGCGCAGCTGACCGAATGCCCCGGTATCCACCAGGTTGAGGGCTCTCAAATTGATCCCGGCCTTTCCCAGGGCTTCGGTCACCTCGTAGAGTCGCCCGGGCGCATTTTCGATGGACACCACGATTTGTTTCAGCTTCATGACCCGATCTCCTTTTCAAAATATGGCATCAGCGCTTTTGGTAATTATGGAAACTGAAAAGGTGGAAAACCCGCACCTCTTTTTTAGTTAAATTCGGCGGCCAGTTCAAGTTATATTACAGCTACTTTATAGCCAATTCAGGGTCGACCCAACATACCGCCAACCCGAAACCCGCTCATCCTGGTTGACGCCGAAAAGTGCACCGGATGCCGCCTCTGCGATATTCCGCAAGAGCTGGGAGGACTATCGCGCGCACCACATCACGGTGATGACCGGGCAGCGCACGGCGGCCATCGACCCCGAGGCCCGGACCGTGGCGACGGAAAGCGGCCGCACGCTTGGCTACGACCGACTGGTGCTCGCCCATGGCGGCAGCCTCTTCATCACCCCCATCGCGGGCATCGACATGGAAACCAATCTCCCCGGCATCTATGCCTGCGGGGACTGCGTGGAGACGGTGGACGCCTGCAGGGGCGAGGAAGCCATGTTCCAGCTCAAGCACAACGCCCTGGAGCAGGCCCGCGTGGTCGCCCCGCAATCTGCTCGGGGGAGCGCACCGCCTACCCGGGGGCCTGGGCTTTCGCTTCCTGATGCAGCACAGCGGCTTTGCGACATCCGGCTACAACGCCGGGAAGCTCGTGTCGATCGCCTCCCAGAAGCCCATGGCCTTTGGCAGCCACAGCACCAGGTCCGGAAAGTAGGTCATCACGAAAAGCACGGCCAGCTGGATGATCAGAAAGGGCATCACGGCCCGGGTGACAAAGAGGATATTCTTGTTGGCGATGGCGCCGGCGATGTACATGCTCACCCCCACGGGCGGGGTGCAGTAGCCGATCGCCAGGTTCACCGTCATCAACAGCCCGAAGTGCATGAAGTCGATGTTGAAGGTCGGCAGCAGCGGGATCAGCACCGGGCCGATGATCAGGGTGGCGGAGATCACGTCCATGAACATGCCCACCACCAGCAGGAAGAAGTTGATCATGATCAGGAACATCAGGGGGGAGTCGATGTTGGCGATCACCGTCTCGGCGATTTTGGCCGGGACATTTTCAAAGGTCAGATAGCGGCCGAAGCAGGTGGCCCCGGCCACAATGATGAGCAGGGTGGCCGAGGTGACGGCCGAGTTGACCACGACCTTTTTCACGTCCCGGAACTTCATGGTCCGGTGGATCAAAAGCTCCACGATGAAGGCGTAGACGCAGGCCACCACCGCCGCCTCGTTGGCCGTGAACATGCCGGAGAAGGTGCCCACGAAAATGATCACCGGCAGCATCAGGGCCCAGAAACCTTCCCGGAATACGGCGAGCACCTCTCTGAAATTGGGCACGGGCATGCGCACCACCGTGGTGCTGTCGCGATAGGTCCAATAGGAGAAGACGCAGACCGCGGCCATGATGAGCACGCCCGGGACGAAGCCGGTCAGAAAAAGCCCTTGCAGGGAGACGTTGGTGATCATGCAATAGAGGATCATGCTGATGCTGGGCGGGATGATGATCCCCAGGTTGGGGGAGGTCGTCATCAGGCCGACGGCATATTTTTCGGAGTAGCCGTTTCGGATCAGCGCCGGGATCATGAAGCCGCCGAGCGCCACCACCGTGGCCACTGTGGAGCCGGATATGGCGCCGAACAGGCCGCAGCCGAGGCAGCCGGCCATGCCCAGCCCGCCGGGCAGCCAGCTCACCAGGGAGTTGACGACCTTGATCAGTTTTTCGACGATGCTGCCCGCCGTCATGATGTTGCCGCAGAGGATGAAAAAGAGCACCACGACCAGGGCGAAGTTGTCCATGCTCTTGAAAAAACCCTGCACGAGCATGAGCGTCTGGGTCTCCGGGGCGAAGAAGACGAAACCCAGCAGGCCGGTGAAGAACAGGGATATGTAGACCGGGACGTAAGCCGCCATGGCTCCCAGCAGCAGAAGAAGAACGATGATGACGTCGATGTCCATGCCGTGCTCACTCCTTTGCCGGCAGCCGGGCCGCCGGTACCGAATTCAGCTAGGGCCGGCCCTCGGCGCGCCGGGCCAGGATCTCCTCCCGCATCACGATCAGCAACCGGATCACCATCAGAGAGCCCATCAGGGGCAGGATCGAGAAGAGGTAAACGGTAGGAATATCTAAAATCAGGGTGCTTTGCCTGCTCTCCACCTGCATGATGGCAAGCTGGACGCCGAAGTAGATCATCACCACCGCAAAGGCCAGGTTGACGAGGTGGCTGAAGATCGCCAGGGGAAATTTCAGCACGGGCACCAGCTGCACCAGGGCGTCGACCCGCACCGTGGAGCCGGTTCGGATGGCCACGCTGCAACCGATGAAGGTGGTGTAGAGGATCACCTCCCGGACAAGCTCCTCGGACCAGGAGAGAGAGTAGGAAAAGCCGTAGCGCAGGATCACGTTGAAAAAGAGCGAGACCATGGCCACCATGACCGTGATGAAGAGGGTCCACTCTTCAAAAAACGTGAGCACCTTGTCTGTGAGCACCGCCAATTTCGCCATCGTTCGTTCCAGAGGGGATCTGAGGTGTTCGGAATGCACAAAAGGGGAGGCGCAAACCGGCCTCCCCTTCGGCTATGACGCATGAAGCGGCTAGGGCTTATACCCCATGAATTCCTGGACTTCCTTTAAGAAATTCTGAGGCTTATAGCTGTCGGTCGGGTGGAGCTGGTTGATCTCCGCGGAGTACTTGTAGTGCACGGGATCGCCCATTTTTCGCAGCGTGGCCATCTCCGCATCGGACAATTTAAAGAAGGCCACACCGGCGGTCTTGGCCTTGGCGATCTCCTGCTCCTCCTGGGCCCTGCCCTGCTTGCGCATGTCGGCCGCGATTTCGTGCACGGTCTCAGTGAAGATTTTCTGGAGATCGGCCGGCAGGGAGTTGAACCAGGACTTGTTGAAAAGCCAGATGAATAGCCCCTGGGCGTAGTTGATCTGGGTGAAGAACTTGGCATCCTCGAACTTCTTGGTAAGGCTGCAGACGATCAGCGTGTGATCCAGGCCGTCTATAACGCCCTGCTTGAGGGCCATGGGCACATCCGGCCAGGGCATCACCACCGGGTTGACGCCCCAGGCATTGTACGTGAGCCGGTTGACTTCGGCCTCGGCAATCCGGATTTTCACTTTTTTCAGGTCGTCGATCGTCTTCACAGGAGTTTTGGTGTTCCAACCGTAGTTGCCGTAGCCGGTGATGTCCAGCGCCATAATCCCCTGGTGCTCCATGGCGTTCAGGAAATGGTTGAACAGCTTTTTGTTGGCGACGAACTTGTCGAGCTTGTCGAACGAGTCGATCAGGAAGGGCAGATTGACCAGGCCGAAGCGGGGACCGAGGTTGGTGGAGGCCACCGAGCTGACCGCCATGCCCTGGATGGCGCCCATCTTGAGCTGATTCAGCACTTCGACCTCGCCGCCCAACATCGAAAAAGGCCTGTAGTCGATGTAGATCTGGCCCTTGGTGCGCTTCCAGAGCTCGTCCCGGATGGCGAAACCTGCGTAGACGCCCTTGAGGCCGGGTGTGGAGACATTGGAAACGACGGCCTTGTACTTGGCACCGGAGGGGTCGAAAGCCGGCTTCCAGGCATCGAGGGGGGATTTCTGCTGGGCCATGGCCGACCCGGCAGACAAGCAAATAAGAACCAGACCTGTCAGAAGAAAATACAACGCCTTTCTCGTCCGCATAGCCGCCTCCTTTTTTAGGGTTGATGTATACTATAAACCGCGTTCATTTATCGAAACTGGTTTAATAGCTATAAATCAGCTAAAGCGCGCTTTGTCAAGCAAAAAAGGGTTGCACAAAAGAAGAGTTAGCCCCCGAGCCATCAACCCCCCGCACCCGTCCAAAAGCGGTTTGGGTCGAACTTGGCGATCATGGATAACTCCACGGCCGAGGGCGCCGGTGTTTCAGATAGGGAGGGACTTATCCTGAGCGGCCATCCGGTCTTCGAACGAACCGCTTCTACTGAAACGCCCGGGTGGAGCGAGGTGAGCACCATCTCGCAGGTTGTCGGGTCGAAGCGGAACACCGCGAGGGTGGTGATGACGCTGGCAGGGCCACCGCGGGGTAGCCCCACCCACTCGCGCCAGCCGGGCCCGGTCCCGTAGCCCGGCGAAGTGATGTAATCCACCTTCGGCACGAAGCGTCGCTGCTCGTGGGCCATCAGGATGATGTGCCGCCGGGCGAGACATGCCAGGTCGCAGGCGCCGCCGCTGCCCGGCAGGCGGGTTGCGGCCCCGGCCGACCCGCCCGTGTAGCTGGTGTTGAGGTTGCCGAAGCGGTCGACCTGGGCCCCGCCGATGAAGCTCACGTCCACCCGCCCGCTTTGAAGAAGCCCCATGACGTCGGCGGTGTCGGCCAGCCAGGCGGCGCGGTGGAGGTTCGGCAGGTCGCCCATCGTCAGGATCGGCGCCGGCGCCGGCTCCTCGCGCACGACCCCCAGTTCGTAGACACCCACGGCATGCGGCGCATGGGTGGCCTTGGCCAGCAAAAACCCAAGCAGCGGCAGCCGCATGCCGACAAACACGACCTCGCCGTCGGCGATCTCTCGGGCCGCGGCACAGATCATCAGTTCCGAGGCACTATATAGCGGCATGCGCTCTTGACCATGATGCTATCGTTGATTCGGAATTGAGCAATCCAAACGTCTCCAAAAAATCGCTCACGCAGCCCGCATTGGCACTTATTAACGGCCTCGAAATTGAATTTACACGTTCTGTAAAATCTCCCCTGCCCCTTTTTGCCAAAGAGGGAGTATCCCTCCCTTTAGAATAAGGGAGGTTAGGAGGGATTTTCGGAGAGCGTCTTGATAATTACGAGTCGATTAATAAGGCCGCCGTCAGTTTACTTTCAACTCTGAACTTTCAACTTCCCACTTCGTTCAATATCCATACTCCACCGGCTCGGACAGCGCGTGGTGTTGCAAGCGCAGGGCCTGCATCCGCTCTTCCCCCAGAAGACCCAGGTAGTCCTCCGGCTGCGCGACATCGTCCACCCAGCGCTCGCGCCACAGGGCGAACTCCTCCGGCGACCGGCTCTGGTCGCGGTAGTCGAGAAAAGCCTGGTGATCGCGGTTGTAGTGGCCCGGCACCGGCGAAGGGTGCGCCCCCCAGGGAGCGTGGCTCACGGCGCTGACCCTCAGCCCGGGGACGACCACGCGGTTGGGGTCCCGGGTGATGATCTCGGCCGGCACGATCTCCTCGGCAGTGAGGAGCACGTGGCGGCTGGCCAGGCAGGCATCGCGCATCACCCCGAGGCAGCCCCAGGCATGGGAGTTGCCGAACACATCGGCGCGTTGAACGTGGACCAGGGCGACATCCGGCACGATGGCCGCCACGGCCGCCAGCGCCGCGCCGGTGAAGGGGCAGGCCATCTGCTTCAGCCCGGGGTTGGTGGAAAAAAGATCGCTGCCCAAAGCGGACCGCATGGGCATGAAAGGCAGGCCCATGGCTCCGGCCTTGAGCGCCATGGCCATGCTGAGGTTGGAGTGGTCCTCGACGGCAAGGGCACCCGACTCGACCGCACGCCTGAAATTGTAGCCCGAGCCGGTGATCACGTTTCCCACCCAGGCGGCTCGAACGCGCGCAACGCAGCCGGCGCCGATCAGCTGGTCGAAGAGGATGTCGGAGATCGGCCCGATGAGCGTCAGACCGCGCCTGCCCTGGCGCATGATCTCGCGCCCGGCGGCGAAGGGGATCATCGCCTCCAGGCACAGCCCTGCCGCCACGGAGCTGCCGTCCGGCACAAACCGCGCAATGGCTTCGGCAATGGAAACGAGCTTGGATGAGGTCACGGAGTGCTCACCGGGTCGGTGTTGTCGGCCCTCAACGGCGCCGACCGGGAAATCCCACCCTGAATTTCATTCGCGTGTGGAGTCCGGCCTCCTTATTACCACGACCCTCTTTTCATCGCAACGCGGGTCTCTTCGAAGATTTGATTCTGCAACCGCTCCACGAAATCGTCCAGGTCATCTGTCATCGCCTCATTCCTCCTCGCCGTATCAACATGCGAATGCTTTGCTTCACAATGTGCCGCCGCGCGCCTGCCTTGCAGGGTTTTTGGCTGAGAGCTCCGGGCACTCTGCCGGCCTTCTCGCAGGGTGGATCCACGGATGCCTGGCCGCGCGACGTCACCTCTACCCGCGACGTCCGCCGGTGCGCCCCGCGGCCATGAACGCCTCAGACCACGCTCGGAAACTTCTCCAGATGGGTGTGGGGCAAAAACAATGAAGAGGTGAATTCATCCATATAGCGAGGGTTGCTGGAGAAGTCGACGTAGGTCATCGCCCGGCAAATCTCCCGGGCCTCGCGGCGGTGGGTGTCGGAAAGCAGCGCCAGGTAGGCGCCGGCGATGGAGCTGTTGCCCAGGTAGCTGAATTTCCCGCGATCGATGTCGGGCAGCAAACCGATGCGCACGGCCTGGTCGACATTCAGGTACTGGCCGAAGCCGCCGGCGATCAGCACCCGATCCACGTCCGCAAACTCCAACCCGGCCTCCTTGAGCAGGGTGGTGAACCCGGCATAGACGGCGCCTTTGCTGTAAATGAGGTTCCTAAGATCGGACTCCGTGAAAACAATGTCCTCGTGCGCCGGCGTGCGGTCGGCCGACACCAGGAGGTAACTCCATTCGTCCCGGACCTTGCGAACGCGCGGATGGTTTAGATCGCGGGCAAACCGCCCGCTGCGGTCGACGATGCCGGCGGCCAGCAGCTCTGCGATCACGTCGATCATTCCGGAGCCGCAGATGCCTCGCGGCGGCTCGCCCCCCACCGTGGCAACTTCCGGCGCGAGCGTCTCCCGGTCGATGACCACCCTCTCGATGGCCCCCTGCTCCGCGCGCATGCCCCACTGGATGCCGCCGCCCTCGAAGGCCGGACCGGCGCTGCAGGCCGCCGTCATCAACCACTCCCGGTGTCCCAGCACGATCTCGCCGTTGGTGCCCACGTCGATGAAGAGCGTCAGGGGCGCCTCGCGCTGGAACCCGGCGAAAAGCATGCCGGCGACGATATCACCGCCCACGTAGCTGGCCGGACCGGGCATCACGAACACGGCCGCGGCCGGGTGGGTTTTGAACCCTATTTCACCGGCCTTGAGGATGGGGAACTCCGCAACCGTCGGGATGTAGGGCGCCCGACGGATGTAGCGCGGTTCGATCTGCAGCAGCAGGTGGGTCATGACCGTGTTGCCGGCCACGACCACATTGCGCACCTGAGAGGCCTGGACGCCCGCGCTGTCGAGCGCCTCGCCGACCAGGCCGTTGATGGTCGCCAGCGCCATGGCGTTCAGCTTGTGGATGCCGTCTTTCTCGGCGCAGACGATGCGGTTGATGACGTCGTCGCCGCACGCGGCCTGCCGGTTGTGGCCGGAGGTGGCCGCCCGGACGTTTCCGTCGGCCATGTCCACCAGGTAGACCACGATGGTCGTGGTGCCCACATCGATGGCAAGTCCCAGGCTGGCCTCCGCTCCGTTGCCCGGGCGGACATCCACCAGTTCGCTGAAGCGACGGCGGCGAACCACCGAGGCGGTCACCTTCCATTGCCCCGCACGCATGACGCCGGCCAGCTGCCGCAGCACGTCGAGCCCTACATAGAGTCTTTCGATGTCGCAACCCCGCTGTTTGAGGCCGCGGTTCAGCCGGTCCACGTCGCTGACGGCATCCTCGATCGTCGGCGGCGAAAGCTCGAGAGGAATCTCCCGCAGCATGGGGTCGATCTGCGCGACCAGCCCTTGCAGGCGCTCGGTGGCGTCGCGGCCCATTCCGGTAACCTTCAGTTTGCGCTCGATCGCCTCCGCGGGAATGCGGACCACGGCATCGCCGTGCAATCGGCTCTGGCAGGCGAGCACATAGCGCTTTTGCTTTTCCGCATCGCTGAGAAGCGCCGTCCGCTCGCTCTCGATCTGGCCCGATTCCACGACCAGCTTGCACTTGCCGCACAGGCCTTTGCCGTTGCAGGAGGCATTCAGGTGGATATCGGCTGCCTGGGCCGCTTCCAGAAGGGTGCATCCGGCCGGCATTTCAATCACCCTGGCGCCCGGCTTAAATGTCACCTGGAAGCGCTGCAGCGCCGCCGCATCCGCTTGCTCCCTTGCCAAGCGCTTCTGCCGCTTTTCGATAAACCAGATGGGACAAGCCGACCGGTGTTTGCAATACAGTTCGGAATCCCGGCATTTGAGACACTCCTCGCACAGCCAGATGTTGTGCTTCAGGCACTGAAAACGAGTCTCGCGGTCCGGATGATGAGTGCAGTGTGCCATCGCGGGTGAACCCTCCGAAATCAGCCGGCAGCGACGCCGAGCACCGTTTTAAGGGCAATTTTAAGCGCCTGCAGGTCTGCCGCGCTGGGCGAGCTTGCAGGTGTTTCCTGTTTGACTCGAGCAAACCACCAGGGCTTTCATCGGCGCTCCTCCGATTTGAAATTAGAGTGCAATATGCCCTATTTCTCGACGGATGACGTGCAAAATGCTCTTTTAAGTCGCACCGGTCGATTTACCGGCCGATGGCGCTTCCTGCTTCCAGCCGATTGCTGACCACACGTTTCGCATTGGTATTCTTAAATTGGCATTGCATAACCCACTTCACAACATGGCTGGCGAAACAAGAACTGTGCCCAAAAAACCTCAGCCCGGATGGGCGACTCCACCCGGGCCGAGGCCCCCTGAGGAAGGGGAGAGAGGAATGGAGATAGATAGTGCCAAGTTCCTCTGGCAAGAAACATTGCAATTTAAGTGCCAGAACCGGGTTGGCTGAGGGGCCGGGTGGTCTCAGGGCATTCCAGTGGTCCTGGTGTCGGCTGTATTTTGCAATATGCTCGATTGATAACTATAGTGGCCTTGGAACAGCCGAATTCTTCTTCTCAGAGGGGCTCTGCGTCGACCTGCCTTGCCGAGGGAGAGACGCCCGGCCGATTTCAGCAAACTGCGACGATAGGAGGCCGCCATGCTGTCTCAGGCGCTGATCAGGGAATTTAAAACCCAGGTGGGGGGGGATGCCGTTTTTACTGCCGCGGCAGACCTGTTGACCTACTCCTACGACGCTGCACCGTTGGAACCGGTGACGCCGGCGCTCGTGGTGCGCCCCGCCAGCAGCGATGCGCTGAGCCGTGCGGTGCGCCTGTGCAACCAGAACGGTCTGCCGCTCACGGTGCGGGGCGCCGGTACCAATTTAAGCGGCGGCACCGTTCCCCTAACCGGCGGAGTGGTGATCGTGACCAACGCGTTGAACCGCATCCTCGAGATCAACTCCGAGGACATGTATGCCGTGGTGGAGCCCGGTGTGGTGACAGCCAAATTCGCCGCCGCCGCCCAAGAAAAGAGTCTGTTCTACCCGCCGGACCCCGACAGCCAGGCCGTCTCCACCCTCGGCGGCAACGTGGCGGAAAACGCCGGGGGGCTGCGGGGGCTGAAGTACGGCGTTACCCGGGACTATGTGATGGGCCTGGACTTTTTCGACGTGAACGGCGAGCCGATCAAAACCGGCTCCCGAACCGTCAAGTGCGCCACGGGGTACAATCTGGCCGGGCTGCTCGTGGGTTCGGAGGGCACCCTGGGGGTCTTCGACCGCATCACCCTCAAGCTCATCCCCCTGCCGGCGGCTCAGCGGGCGATGGTGGCCGTCTTCGACCAGGCCGACCGCGCATCGGAAACGGTGTCGGCCATCATCGCCGGCCACATTGTGCCCGCAACCCTGGAGTTCATGGACAACTTCACCATCCGAGCCGTGGAGGACTACAGCCATGTCGGGCTGCCGGTCGACGCGGCAGCACTCCTGTTGATCGAAGTGGACGGCCACCCGGCGCAGGTCCAGGAGGACGCCGAACGCGTGGAAGCCCTCTGCCGGCAGCACGGAGCCGCCTCCATTCGCGTCGCCCGGGATGCGGCCGAACGCACCAAGGTCTGGGAGGCGCGGCGCAGCGCGCTCTCGGCACTGGCCAAGCTCAAGCCCACCCTGGTGCTGGAGGACGCCACCGTGCCGCGCAGCAAGATACCGGCCATGATCAAGGCCGTGAATGACATCAGCCGCGAATACCGCCTGTCCATCGGGACCTTCGGCCACGCCGGCGACGGGAACCTGCACCCCACCATTTTGACGGACAAACGGGACAAGGCCGAGTGGGAGCGGGTGGAGCAGGCCATCGCGGCCATCTTCGACCGCGCCCTGGCCCTGGGCGGGACGCTCTCCGGCGAGCACGGCACCGGGATTGCCAAAGCCCGCTTCCTCGAAAAGGAGACCAGTCCGGCCACGATCCTTTATTCCCGGCGCATCAAAAAAGCGCTCGACCCCAACAACATCCTGAACCCCGGCAAGATCATCGGGCCAGCCACCTGAACCGCAGCCTGCCTGAACAAATACAATTTCTGCGACGGTGACGAAGGCAAAAAATGGCGGACATCAGGCAACTCAGACGATTGATGCGGCAGCTGGAAGACCAGCTCGTGGTGTGCATGCGCTGCGGGATGTGCCAAGCTGTCTGCCCGGTCTTCGCTCAGACGGGCCGCGAAGCGGATGTCGCCCGCGGCAAGCTGGTGCTGCTGGACGGGCTCATGCAGGCAATGCTGAACGACCCCGCAGCGGTTCGGGAGCGGCTGCAGCGCTGCCTTCTGTGCGGCAGCTGCGCCGCCAACTGCCCGAGCGGTGTCAACGTCCTAGACATCTTCCTCAAGGCCCGCGCCATTCTGGCCGGCTATCTCGGCCTGCCACCCCTCAAGAAGGCCGTCTTCCGCCGACTGCTGGCCCACCCCAAAACGCTGGACCGGGTGGCCGAATTCGGCACGGTTTTCCAGAAGCTGTTCGCCCGGCCGGTCAACGAGATCGTGGGAACCTCCTGCGCGCGCTTTGGCTCCCCATTGCTGGCCGATCGGCATTTTCGAACCCTGGCGGCGGTGCCGCTGCACCGCAGCTGCCCCTCCCTGGACACCCCGGCCGGCGCATCGGGGCTCAGAGTCGGGTTCTTCGTCGGCTGCCTGATCGACAAGATCTTCCCGCGTGTGGCCGAGGCCGCCCTGCGCGTTCTGGAGCACCATGGGGTCGGTGTGTTTCTGCCCGAGGGGCAGGGCTGCTGCGGAATCCCGGCGATCTCCTCGGGGGACACTCGGACCTTCAACGATTTGGTGCGCCACAATTTGGAGAAATTCAATTCGGCGGATTTCGACCTCTTGGTGACCTGCTGCGCCACCTGTACCTCCACGATCAAGAAGATCTGGCCGTCGCTATGCGACGGCGATCTCACCGCCCGCGCCCAAGCACTGGCCGCCAGGACCATGGATATTTCGCAGTTTCTGGTGAAGCGGGCGAGGGTCGGGGTTTCGGCAGCGGCCTCGGCCGACGGCCGGATCATTACCTTTCATGACTCCTGCCACCTGAAGAAGTCTTTGGGGGTGTCCGCCGAACCCCGGGACCTTATACGAGCCAACCCCGGTTACACCCTCAAGGAGATGGCCTCCTGCGACGACTGCTGCGGAATGGGCGGGAGCTTCAATCTCGAGCACTATGGGTTGTCGGCCCGGATCGGCCGATTGAAACGCGACAACATCGCGGCCACGGGCTGCGCGGTGGTGGCCACAGGCTGCCCGGCCTGCATGCTGCAGATCTCCGACATGCTCTCGCAGGCCGGCGACCGCATTGCCGTCAGGCACCCGGTCGAGATCTACGCCGAATCTTTTTCGGCCGAAGGCCGAAAAAGATGAAGTTGGAGCTCTGCACAGCAGTCTCGAAATTAATTGAAAGATCGGTGAGGCTATCCGCTTTTGGAATAGATCTTTTTCCAGGGATCCCGCTGCTTGCTGCGCGTGTCGGCAAGCGCACGGTAAAGGGCACCCACGGCCAGCTCGGCACAGTGATAGTGGGCTTTAGGGAGGGTTTCCAGGAACCCGATAACTTTCTCCGGAGTCACGTTCCAGGCGTCATCGATCGATCGCCCCTCGATCAGCTCGGCGACCGCATTCGCGCTGGCGACGGTGTTCATGCAGCCTTGGATTTGGATGCCGACCTGCGCGATCGCCGCCCCTCGCAGCTTCAAAAAAAGCACGACCGTGTCGCCGCACTCCCCGGTGTGGCGTCCGACACCGTCCGGTTCCTGCAGGGGTTCCAGGCGGTCCGATTTGAGCGCCATTTCCAGGTATTTCACCGAGTGATCCTGCCAGAAGTCGAATGGCTTGGAGGTCATGTCTTGCCGCCTTTCAATGCCGGCTGAAAGCGAGCCGGGCGCTCGCCTGGGCCGATCCAATCTAAAATGCCAGGGTTTCCTGAATGAAGCCAACGGGGGCTTAATAGGGGAATCGTCGGTGTTTTGCAATTGTGGCGTTGTATCGCCCAGCCGATGGCCGGAACGTAAAATGAGGGCGGCACCAGGCCTGCCGGTCCGAAGGTGTTGCATGTTGCAATGATGCCCCCCGGTTCAGAACGGTACAAACTTCAAGCTCTCTTTTTCAATTTGAAATTACAGACAAATCTCACGACAGAAGGCTGCTTCCACTCTATCGACTAGGGGCATGTTTCTTGCTTAAGTTTTCCGAAGTCACATTCCCTGATTTGACTTCCAGAAAGGAGGAATTTATGGCGGAGGACATAAAGGTCGGATGCGCCAGGACCACCGGTGGCCTGATCGGAGAAACGCAGGATGCTGAGGATCCTTCACCCGCGAAATTACCCGCAAAGGAGGCGGTCGCCATGATCAAAGTCGGAAAGAAAGCGCCGGATTTTTCGGCCCCTGCCTATCACCAGGGCAAGTTCGTGTCGGTGAAACTGTCGGAGTACCTCGGCAAGTGGGTCCTGCTCTGCTTCTACCCAGGCGACTTCACGTTTGTCTGAGCCACCGAGATTTCGGCAGTTGCCGAAGAATACGAAGTGTATAAGAAACTGGGGATTGAGATCCTCTCCATGAGCATCGACAGTGTGTTCGTGCACAAAATGTGGGACGACCACGAACTTTCTAAAATGGTCAAGGGCGGTGTACCTTTTCCCATGCTCTCCGACACGGGCGGCAAGGTCGGTTCCGCGTTCGCGGTCTACGACGACGAGGCCGGGGTGGAGATGCGCGGCCGCTTCATCATCGACCCCGAAGGCATCGTCCAGGGCTATGAGGTCCTGACACCGCCGGTCGGCCGCAACGTCTCCGAAACCATTCGCCAGGTGCAGGCGTTCCAGGTCGTGCGTGACAGCAAAGGCACCGAGGCCACCCCCTCCGGATGGAAACCGGGCAAGATCACCCTCAAACCCGGACCGGACCTGGTCGGCAACGTCTGGAAGGTGTGGAAGACCGAGATGGCGTTTGATTGAAAAGAAGCGGCACCGGCCGCTGTGCGGCCGGTGCCGCTTCTTTTTGGCGCATTCATGGAAGTTATTTGAGGTTGCAGGTCTTGCGGCGCAGCATTCTCAGGTTGATCCCTCCGGAAAAAACAACTATGTAAAATAATCCTGCCCCAATAACCCGGAGGCCCGGATGTGCCGCTTTGGTTTTTCGGTTTTCGCCTGCATGACAGCTGTGGTCATGGGGGCCTGTGCGGCCATCGCCCAGGAACCTGGCCCTTATCCTTCGACGCTGAGCCTTCCGCATGCCGTCGAGATCGCCCTGAGGGAAAATCCGCACCTCTCGGCGGCCCGGTCGCAGGTGGAGATCGCCGAGCAGCGGGTCGTCCAGGAGCGAGCCGGGTTTCTGCCGCGGCTGACCGTGAGCGAAGGCTTCCAGCGCAGCAGCAATCCCCCCCAGGTGTTTTCGACCAAACTCAATCAGGAGCGCTTCGCCGCGGAGGATTTCGCCATTGACCGGCTAAATCAACCCAACGCGGTCAACGACTTCGCGACGAATTTCACGGCAACCTGGCCGCTTTACGACGGAGGTCACTCCTATCACGGCTGGCAGCAGGCCAAGCTGGGCCGGGATGCCGCCGGCCAGGCGCTCGAAGGGACCCGCCAGCAGGTCATCGCCCGCACCCGGGCCGCCTACGCCGGGGTGCTGCTGGCCCGGGAGAACCTGGCCGTCATCGAGTCCGCCATAGCAGCCGCTCGCGCGCATCTCACCGTGGCCGAGGCCCGCTACGGCAGCCGGCTTGCCGTCAAGAGCGACATGCTCCAAGCCCAGGTGCGGCTGGCGGATCTCGAACAGCAGAAGCTCATGGCGGAAAGCCAGGTCGAGATCGCCCGATCCACCCTGAACGCCGCCATGGGAGTCCCCGACCCGGTGCGGTTCTACCTCTCCGGCCGCCTGGAGGGGGCCGGAGAGCCGGAAGATGCGCTCGAAACCTGGCTGGCCGCCGCCCGGGACCATAGGCTTGAGCTGAAGGAGCTTGATCTGCGCGAAGCCATGGCTCAGGAGGAGATCGGAAAGGCCCGCTCCGGCCACCTGCCCAGACTGGACCTCATCGGCAATTATCAAATCCACACCGAGGAGTTCGAAGGATCGGCCGACAATTACAGCGTCGGCGCCGTGGTGAGCCTTGATCTCTTCTCCGGCTTGGCGCCCTCCGCCAAGCTGGCGGAGGCCCAGGCGGCCCGGCGGCAGGTCCGGGCGCTCCGCCGGCAGATGGAAAGCCGGGTCTCCCTTGAAGTCCGGCAAGCCCACACCCAGACCGCGAGCGCCTTCCAACGGATTTCCGTTTCGCGCCAGGCAGTCGAGCAGGCCGAGGAAGCGTTGCGGATCGTTGCCGACCGCTACGCGGCCGGCCTGCTCACGATCGTGGACCTTCTCGCAGCCGAGACCGCGCTGCAGCGCGCGCGCATGACCCGGGCCCAGGCCCTGCACGATTATGCGGTCGGCAAGACCGGCCTGAGGCTGGCCGCGGGCGTGTTGGATGAGAAGTGAGGATGCGATATGAGAAACTCCCTGGTGTCGCTCATGACGGTGGTGTGGATGGTCTCGGCGCTCGGCTGCGCAGACAAGATCGAGCCCGGCCGAACACCGTCCACCGCCGGCCCGGCAGTCAAAACAGCGGTTGCCGCCGCCCGGCTCGAACCCTGGCCTTTGTGGTTCGAGGCTGCGGGGACGGTCCAGGCGGGCGTGTCCGGAACGCTGGCCGCCAAGCTGATGGGAACGGTGACCGCCGTGCATGCCCGGGAAGGCCAGCGCGTCCGGCGAGGCGATCTGCTGGTGACGATCGACGAACGCCAGGTGTTCGCTCGGCGGCAGCAGGCTGAAGCCGCCCTGGCCGAAGCGCGCCAAGCCTCGCAGGCGGCCGAGTCCGCCCGCGAGGCCGCGGCTGCCGGGGCGGAGCTGGCGGCAACGACCTTCCGGCGCTACCAAACGCTGCTCGCTCAGGAGTCGGTCAGCCTCCAAGAGTTCGACGAGGTCGAATCCCGCTTCCGTCAGGCGCGGGCCGCATCCATGCAGGCTCAGGACCTGCTGAGGGCGGCCGGCCAGCGGGTGCGTCAGGCGGAGGCTGCGCTGGCCGAGGCCCGGGTTTTCGAGGCCGATGCCGCCGTGACGGCCCCGTTCGACGGGGTGGTGGCGGCGAAAATGGTGGATGCGGGAGACTTGGCCGCACCGGGCCGGCCGCTGGTTACGCTCGAGCAGGAGGGCGGCCACCGGGTCGATGTCCGGCTTCCGGAAGCCCTCGCTCGGGCGCTTAAAGCGGGAGGGTCGGTTCTGGTTAATGTCGGCGGACCGGAAACCGCCCCGCTGAGGGCGGTGGTCGAAGCCATCTCCCCGGCAGCCGACCCCGAAAGCCGCACCTTTCTCGTCAAGGTCCGCCTGCCCGCCGGTGCGGATGCGCGCTCCGGCATGTTCGCGCGCGTGGCGGTGGCGATCGGGGAGGAGCAGTTGATCGCCGTCCCCGCATCAGCGGTTGTCCGCGAGGGACAGCTGACCGGGGTGTTCCTGGTGACGCCCGATAACATCGCCCGCTATCGACTGATCCGTACGGGGCGCCGCCTGGGAGAGCGGATCGAGGTGGTCTCCGGGCTGCCGGAAGGCAGCCGCTTCGTGGTGACCCCCCCACCCGGGTTGACCGACGGCGCTCGCGTGGAGGAGGCCGCATGACCACGCCGCCGCTCGGACCGGCCGGCCGAGTCGCGCGCTTCTTCATCGACTCCAAGCTGACCCCGCTCGTCATCATCGCCTCCGTGCTGATGGGCCTGGGGGCGGTCCTGGTCCTGCCCCGCGAGGAGGAGCCGCAGATCATCGTTCCGATGATCGACATCTTCGTCCAGATGCCCGGCGCCTCGGCCGAGGAGGTCGCGCAGCGCGTCACCCAGCCCATGGAAAAGCTGCTCTGGGAGATCCCGGGGGTGGAGTACGTCTACTCCACATCCAGCCCGGGGATGTCCATGGCCATCGTTCGGTTCTTCGTGGGCGAGGACGAGGAGAAGTCCATCGTGCGGCTGCAGTCCAAGCTCATGGCCAACATGGACCGCATTCCGTGCTGCGGCGTGTCGCCGCCCCTGATCAAGCCGCGCTATATCGACGACGTCCCCATCCTGGCGCTTACGTTCTGGGGCGAAGGCCTCGATCACTATAGCCTGCGGCGGGTGGCGGCCGAGGCTGAAACCCTCGTCAAACGCGAGCCGAACGTCTCGACCACCCAGCTGATCGGCGGCGAGCCCCGGCGCCTGGAGGTGCAGTTCGATCCGGTGCGGCTGGCCGCCTACGGGGTTGACGCCACCCGGGCCGCGGCGACCCTGCTGGCCGCCAACCAGGCCGTGGACGCGGGCAGCATCCCCTCGCGCGAGGGGCAGCTCGTCGTCCATGCCGGCGGGCTGTTGCTAACCCGCGAGGATGTGGCGGCCGTGGTCCTGGGGGTACACGACGGCCGTGCCGTGTACGTGCGGGACGTGGCGGCCGTAGTGGACGGGCCGGCCGAACCCGACCAGTACGTGTTTTTCGGAAAGGGCCCGGCAGCGGCCGAAAAGGGGCTTGGCGCGCAACAGGCGCCGAAGGGCGTTTACCCCGCCGTCACCCTCACCGTGGCCAAGCGCAAGGGGACGAACGCCACCCACGTCGCGCAGCGCGTGCTGGCCCGGCTGGAAGATGCCGGCGGCACGGTCGTCCCGCGCAACGTACAGGTCACCGTAACCCGCAACTACGGGGAGACCGCCAAGCAGAAATCCGACGAGCTGCTGTGGCACATGCTGATCGCCGTGGTCTCGGTGAGCGTTCTCATCGGGCTCACGCTGGGCCGCCGTGAATCCGGCGTGGTGGCTCTCGCCATTCCGGTGACGCTCGCGCTGACGCTGACCGTATTCTATCTCTACGGCTACACGTTGAACCGCATCACGCTCTTCGCCCTGATTTTTTCGATCGGCATCCTGGTGGACGACGCCATCGTGGTGGTCGAGAACGTTGCGCGCCATTTCCGGCTGCCCGAAAACCGCGGCAGGCCCCTGGGCGCCGTCACGATCGAGGCCGTGGACGAGGTCGGCAACCCCACCATCCTGGCAACCCTGACGGTGATCGCCGCCATCCTGCCGATGGCCTTTGTCGGCGGTCTCATGGGGCCCTACATGCGGCCCATCCCCGTCGGCGCCTCGGCAGCGATGGTGTTCTCGATCATCGTGGCGTTCATCGTCACCCCCTGGGCCTCACTGCGGCTGCTGCGGCCGGCCCCTGGGGCCCCCGCTGTCGATCCGCATGCAGCGGAGAATGGGGCCACCCGGATCTACCGCCGCGTCATGAGCCCCCTGCTCCACCACACCGGCTGGCGCGTGGGGTTCCTGGCGGCGCTCGCGCTGCTGCTGCTGCTTGCCTGCGGACTGGTGGCGGTGGGATGGGTGAAGGTCAAGATGCTGCCCTTCGACAACAAGAGCGAATTCCAGGTCATCCTGGACATGCCCGAATCCGCAACGCTCGAGGAGACGGCCGCCGCCGCGCTCGATATGGGCGACGCCCTGCGCACGGTGAACGAGGTCGTGGACTACCAAGCCCATATCGGCACGAGCGGCCCCTTCAACTTCAACGGCCTGGTGCGTCACTACTACCTGCGCCGCGGCCCGCACATGGCAGACCTCCAGGTGAACCTCGCCGCCAAGGACCGGCGCCGGGACCAGAGCCATGACATTGCCAAGCGGGTGCGGCCGCAGCTGCAGGCGATCGCTGCGCGGTATGGGGCGCGCATCCAGGTGGCCGAGGTGCCGCCGGGCCCGCCGGTGCTGGCCACCCTGGTGGCCGAGATCTACGGGCCGAACTATGCGCGCCAGCGGGAGATCGCGCAGCAGATCCGCGACATCATGGCGCAAACGGAGGGTGTTGTCGACGTGGACTGGTACATGGAGGAGGACCAGACCCGTTACCGGATCATTGTCGACCGCGAGAAGGCGGCGCTGCACGGCATCAGCGTAGCCCAGGTTGCCGAGACCCTCGCGCTCTGCGTGGGCGGCCGGAAAAGCGGGCTGCTGCACCTGCCGCAGGAAAAGGAGGACGTCCTGATAACGCTGCGCCCGCCGCTGGAGCAGCGCGCAGGCCTGGAGCGCCTTGAGGCCATCCGCCTGCCCGGATCCGGCGGGCGGATGGTGTCCCTGGCAGATCTGGTCAGCGTCGAAAAAACAGAGATCGACCGCAGCATCTACCACAAAAACCTGATGCCGGTGGTCTACGTCATCGGGGAGGTGGCCGGAGCCAAGGAAAGCCCGGTTTATGCCATTCTGGAACTCTGGAAAAAAATCGACGCCATCCCGCTGCCCGAAGGCTACCGCCTCGCCCAGCACACCGCCGGCCTGCCGGAAAGTGACCGGCGCTTCGCCATGAAATGGGACGGGGAGTGGCACATCACCTACGAGGTGTTCCGGGACCTGGGGGTCGCCTTCGGCGTCGTGCTGCTGCTGATTTTCGTCCTGGTGGTGGGCTGGTTTCAGTCCTTCTCGACCCCGTTCACCATCATGGCGGCCATCCCCTTTTCGCTGATCGGGATCCTGCCGGCCCACTGGGCCATGGGAGCCTTCTTCACGGCGACCTCCATGATCGGGTTCATCGCCGGGGCCGGGATCGTGGTGCGCAACTCCATCATCCTGGTGGACTTCATCGAGCTGCGCCTGCGGCAGGGCATGCCTCTCGACCAAGCGGTGATCGATGCGGGCGCCGTGCGTTTCCGGCCCATGATGCTGACGGCCGCGGCCGTGGTGGTGGGAGCCTCGGTCATCCTCTTCGACCCCATCTTCCAGGGGCTGGCAATTTCGCTGATGGCCGGCGAAGTGGCCTCCCTCCTGTTCTCGCGCATGGCCGTCCCGGTGCTCTATTACTTGGACAAGCGCTGGGAGGCCGGGCACCGCAGGGCGACAGCCGTCGTCTCGACGGACGCCGGCACCTAAAAAACCGTGCGGAGGTAAGGGATCCTCCGCACGGAGCCGACTGGCGTCCTTGCATGGAGCGCGGACCGCTGTCGATGCCGCTTCAACCTTAAAGGTCAGCCCTACACCTGCTGGATGCCTTCGAGCACCCAGTGGGAACCGGCGGCCGCATCGCGGCTGAAGTGCCAAATCTCGCGCACCTGCTTCGCCTGCCGGTCCTCCGATTCTTCGCGCAGCATGACGTCGTAGAGGACGGAGGCGATCTCACGTCCCTCGGTCGGCTTGACCTCGAGCAAGCTCGCATTCAGCAGCAGGATCTCCGTTTTGCCCGGCTGCGGGTCCTCCTCGGCCTGCTGTCGGATTTCCGCGAAGACCTCCGGGGAGGTGAAGGAGCGGATGTCCTCTAAATCGCGCTTATCCCAGGAGGCCTGCAGCCGGGTGTAGATGGCCTTGGCGCCCTGCATGAACTCCTCGGAGTCGAATCCCGCGGGCAGGATCGGAGCTTGGGGTTCGGCCGCGCCCGGCTCATTTCCGGCAAGCTGCCCGGGCTCCCCCCAGCTCTGTTGGGTGGTGCGGGCAAGAAAGGGGGCTGCGACTCCCGACGCCGACTGCGTGGCCATCCTGCGGGCCCGCAAAAAGCGCATCAACAGGAACAGCCCGCCGCCGATGACGAGGATGTCGAGCAGCCCGGGGCCGCCCATGCCCTCCCCGCCGAAGAGCATGGAACCGAGCAGCCCGCCCATGAGCAGCCCGCCGAGCATCCCTCCCCAACGGCCGCCCATGACCCCGGGCGCAGCCGCGGGGTTCTGGCGGGGCTGCTGGGCCACGCCGGGCTGGGCCGGGGTCGGGCTGGGCGCCGGCGCGCTCCTCTGGTAGCTTGGACGGCTGCCGAACGACCGACCCCCGCCCAGCCGGGCGGCCTCAGCCACCTCCTGGAAAAGGTACACAAGGCACACTGTCAGAACAAGGCAAAAAACGGCCACCACCACCATCTTTTGTTTCATCATCGTCATCTCCACAACCAGGGTTGAACGTTGTCGGCAGATAACCGCCGAATCGCTGCCGGGATCGTCACCGCCAAAATCCGGGTATGCATAGCAGAAACACCGTACCAAGTCAACAAATGATTACACTGCGGGCGACGGCGAGGGCCTCGAATATGAGCGAGACGCCTGGATTAACGCTCGATGCCGTTGCGGGCCGCCACACCCTTTTGGTAATAGCGTTTGACCGCCTTCATTTCGGTGACCAGGTCGGCCCGGGCAATGACCTCCGGGTGGGCATAGCGGCCGGTCAGAACGAGCTCGGTTTCCGCCGCCCGCAGCGCCAACCCCAGGGCCGCCGTGGTCTTGCCCTTGCCGTCTCCCGTGTAGACCTGAACGTAGCCGTTCATATCAGCACTTCAATATCTCCATGCCGCCGCGCCCATCCTTGACCGTATACCCCAGGGCCTGGATTTCATCGCGCAGCCGGTCGGACTCGGCCCAGTTCTTGGATTCGCGCGCACGGCGACGCGCCTCCACGAGCGCCTGCACCACCGCGGGAAGTTCCTGGGGCATGACCGCTTCGACCAGGCTCAGGCCGAGCACCCGGTCGAAGTCGATGACGGCGGCGTGTTTGTCCCCGGCCGCAAGCCCGCTCTTCAGCATCTCCTGGATCACGGCCATGGCGCGGGGCATATTCAGATCGTCGTTGACTGCCTCCAGGAATTTTTCGCGAAATCCCCGGGAGATCTCCCCGGGGGTGGGCTCACCGGCTTTGGCGATCTCGCGCACTTGGTTGCAGAGGTGCTCAAGCCCGTTTTTCGCGGCCTGGATGGACGCGTCGCTGTATTCCATGGGTTTTCTATAGTGGGTTTGAAACGAGGCGAAGCGGTAGGCCAACGGCGGAATGCCGCGCTTTAAGAAAGCGTTTTCCAGCGTGAGAAAGTTTTCCTCGCTCTTGGCCATTTTTTTCCCGCCCAGGATGTTGAGGAAGGCGCCGTGCATCCAGTAGTTGAAAAACGGCCGGCCGGTCGCCGCCTCGGACTGGGCGATCTCGTTGGTGTGATGGATGTCGATGTGATCGACCCCGCCGCAGTGGATGTCCAGCTGGTCCCCGAGGAATTTCATGCTCATGGCCGAACACTCGATGTGCCACCCCGGGAAGCCGACCCCCCAAGGCGAGTCCCACTCCATCTGACGGTTGGCGCCTGCCGGCGAGAACTTCCACAGGGCAAAGTCGGTTGCGCTGCGCTTTTCGGGGTTGCGCTCGACCCGAGCGCCTTCGCGCAGCGCGTCGAGGTTCTGGCTCGAAAGCTTGGCGTAGGCCGGGAACTTGGCGGTGTCGAAATAGATCCCGTCCCGGGTGCGATAGGTGAAGCCCTTCTCCTCCAGCGCCTGGATCAGATCGATCTGCTCCGGGATGCTCTCCGTGGCCTTGCACCAGATATCCGGTTCGAGAATGTTGAGCCGGGCGACGTCCTGCCGGAAGGCCCGGGTGTAGAACTCGGCGATGTCCCAGGCGCTCTTGCCCTCGCGCCGGGCGCCCTTCTCCATCTTGTCCTCGCCCATGTCGCGGTCCCCGGCCAGATGCCCCACGTCGGTGATGTTCATGACATGCCTGACCCGGAAGCCGTTGTAGGCGAGCACCCGCTTGAGGATGTCCTCGAACAGGTAGGTACGCAGGTTGCCGATGTGGGCGAAGTTGTAGACCGTGGGTCCGCAGGTGTAGAGGCCGACCTCCCCGGGGCGGATGGGCCGGAACTCCTCCTTGGCGCGGGTCAGGGTGTTGTAGACATACAGCGGCATGCATCGCCTCCGGTGTGAGCTCTGGGAATCTTGTAAACGGCCGGCATGCTATCATACCCGGCCGCGGCGCTCAACCGCCCAACAACGGAATGTCGGTCAGGCCGGCAGGTTGTTGAGAAACAAGCATCAGGCCGTCAGCCAAGGCGTAGGGCCTTTTGAAAAGCGCAGCATGGTGCACCATGTGAGCAATTGAAAAAGAACGCACAACGCCGGAACATGGCCTGAGGCGCAGTTTATCAACAACCTGCTAAAGCCGGCCGCTGCGCAGTATCGCCACCAGCAGCCAGATGCCCATGACGGCGGCCGCCAGGAAACCGATGATGCCGATGAGGGAGATGTCGTAGGCCAGCGGCGGGGTCTTGGAAATGACGATCATCGCCGAGCCGACGACGAGCGCGGCAATGATGATGGCAAAGGCGATGCGGTTGCTGATCTGATCGTGGGTGGACAAGGTCCGCTCCAGGCCGCGGTTCTCCACCTGCACGGTCAGGCGCTGCTGGCGGATGAGGCGGGCCAGTTCGAGCAGGTCGGCGGGGAACTGGCTCGCGAAGTGCATCAGCCGGGAGAGGGCCTCGCCGGCATCCTCCGCAATCCGGTTGGGGTCCAGGCGCTGCAGCTTCACGCGCTGGATGAAGGGGGCCGCCCGGGCGAAGATGTCGAATTCGGGGTCGAGGCTGCGACCGATGCTTTCGATGGCGCTCAACGCTTTGAACATCAGGAAGAGGTCCGGCGGAATGCGCAGCTGAAAACGCGCGGCCAGCTCGAGCAGCTCCTGCAGGATCCGGCCGAGCTCGATCCCGCTGAGCGGCTTGAAAAAATGCCGACCGATGAAATCCGCCACGTCCCGCTCGAGCGTCCGCAGGTCCGGTTCGGACTCGCGGGTGGTGAGCGCCAGCAGGGCCAGGACCGTGCGCGACTCGCTGCGGTGCACCACGGCGTCCACCAGGTCGACGAAGAGGTCCCGGGTCCGGCGGTCCACCACGCCGATGATCCCGAAATCGACCAGGCCGATCACATCCCCGGGCAGGGCGAAAATGTTCCCGGGGTGCGGGTCTCCATGAAAAACACCGTGGTCGAAGACCTGCCGCAGGACCAGGTCCGCCCCGCGGCTGCAGAGGGCGCGGCGGTCATGGCCGGCGGCGTCCAGCTCCTCGATTTTGGAGATCTTGATCCCCTCGACGTACTCGGTGGTCAGGATCCTGGAGCTGGTGCAGTCCCGGAAAACTTTGGGGATGTAAACCGTGGGGTCGTCGATGAAGTGCCCGGCGATGCGCTCGATGTTGGCGGCCTCGATCTTGAAGTCGATCTCCTTCTCGAGGGTGCGGGCGAACTCTTCGACGATTTTAACCGGACGGTGGGGCGCCAGCTCCTCCACGTGGTGTTCGGCCAGGGTCGCCAGGTGCAGCATGATCTCGAGGTCCACCTCGATCAGCCCCTCGATTCCCGGCCGCCGGAACTTGACGGCGACCGGCTCGCCGCTTTTCAGCTCGGCCCGGTGCACCTGCCCGATGGAGGCGGACGCGACGGGTTCAGGCGCAATGCGCTCGAAGAGTTCGGTGGGCTCCGCCCCGAACTCCCGCCGGATCAGGGACTCGGCCTCGCCGAAGTCGAACGGCGGCACGGCGTCCTGGAGAAAGGCCAGTTCGTCGATGAACTCGGCCGGGACGAGGTCCGGGCGGGTGGAGAGAATCTGACCGAGTTTGATGTAGGTGGGGCCGAGCTCTTCGAGGGCCAGGCGGACCCGTTGGGGCCGGGTCAGGCGCTCCTCCCGCACCGAGGTTTTCCGGGAGATCATCTGCAGCCCGACTTCGATGTACTGGTCGATCTTGAGGGTGTTCAGCAGATCCCCGAAGCCGTATTTGAGAAACACCCCGAGGATCTGCCGGTAGCGGTTGAGGTGGCGGTACGTCCGGCCGATGACGCCGATTTTGCGGATGCTCAGCATGTTCGGGCTCAGCCGACCCGCGCGGCTCAGGATGCGGGTCGGGTCTTGGGTTTGGCCTTGGGCTTGGCGGTTTTGGACGCCCGGGCCGCCTTGAGCTCCTTCTTCAACCCCTGGATCTCCCGCCGGAGCGACTTGACATCATCCGAGGTCGCCACGTCGGCCCTCTTCAAAACGTCCTGAACGATGCCGTGAACCCGGGACTCCAGGTGCCGCTGGGTTTTATCGTAGCTTTGCTTGAGGTTTTTCAGGAGCTGCGCGGCTTCCTTTTCCGGCAGTTTGGCCTTTTTGATCATCTCCTTGCCGAGGGCCTCGACTTCGTCCCAGGTCTTGAGCGCTACGGCCACACCCGTCGTCAGCGCTTTTTTCAATTGCTCGATCATGCGTCTCTCCTTGGTTTCAGGGGTTGTCCGTCTGCTCCGCGGCACCCGATCCGTTCCGGCGCCGCAGCCAAAATCGCAGGCTCTCTATTTGAACTTTCCGAGAACGGCGCTGGCAATGGTGTTCTTCTGGATCTCCTTGGTGCCTTCGTAAATCTCGGTGATCTTGGCGTCGCGGTAGAAACGCTCCACCTCGTACTCGGTCATGTAGCCGTAGCCGCCGAGAAGCTGGATGGCCTCGTCGGCCACCTCGACCGCTGTGCGCGCGGCGTACATTTTGGCCATGGAGGTCAGTTTCGGGTCGATGCGCCCCTGGTCGAAGTTCCACGCCGCCTTGTGGACCATCAGACGCGCCAGTTCGATCTTGGTGGCCATGTCGGCCAGCTTGTGCTGAGTCACCTGGAAGTCCGCCAGGCGCCGGCCGAACTGCTGGCGCTCCTTCACATACGCCAGCGCACGGTCGAAGGCCCCCTGCGCGATGCCCAGGGCCTGGGCGGCGACAAGGACACGACTTTCGTCAAAAAATTCGAGCACTTGATAGAACCCGCGGCCTTCCTTGCCGATCAGGTTGGCGGCCGGCACGCGGACATCCTTGTAGTTGACCTCGGCCGTGGACATCATGTGAATTCCCATCTTCTCGCCGACGTCGGCGGTGGTCAGGCCGGGACGGTCCGCCTCCACCAGGATCATGCTGATCCCGCGGTAGGACGGCTGGGCGGCCACATCGGTCTGGCACAGCGTGCAGTAAAAACCGGCGAGGCCGCCGTTGGTGATGAAGGTCTTGGTCCCGTTGATGATCCACTCGTCGTTGTGGCGCACCGCCGTTGTGTCCAGCGAGGTGATGTCCGAGCCGTGGCCGGGCTCGGTGAAGGCACCGGCGGAGAGCATCTTGCCTTCGGCCACCGGCGGCAGGAACTTCTGCTTGAGCTCATCGCTGCCGAAGCGCAGCACGCACTCGGAGGCGAAGTTGGCCAGAATCACGGCGCTGCCGATGCCCGAGTCCCGGGCACAGAACTCCTCGGCGATCAAGATGTTCTCCAGGCAGCCCAGGCCCTGGCCGGAGTATTTCTCCGGATAGTGCACGCCGACAAACCCTAATTCTGCCGCTTTCTGCCAGATCTTGCGCGGGAACTCGTGCTTGCGGTCGAGTTCCAGGGCCAGCTCCTTGTCAAACTCCCCCCGCGCGAACTCCCGCGCCGCTTTCTGAATTTCCTTTTGGGACTTGCTCAGTTCAAAATCCATCGTGGACCTCCCCGCGATAAATGGTTCGACTTGCGGCTTTCCCGGTGATTTCCTGCAATTAGCACAAGGGGTGAACCAATTCAAGCAGTTTGATGCCGGCGCGGCGGCACCCGTGAGGCAGTGCGCAGCCCCGTTGCACTCCGCCGGGGGCAGGGCCGCGACGACCCGCTTGACTGTTGGCCCGATCTGGCCTAAGAAATTCGCGTACGGCCGAAGGTGCGACTCGCCGGCCGGGCGACTGAACTGGAAAGGAGCCTGTATAACCGAATGGCTTTTTCAATAGCCTTGGCCGGCAAGGGCGGCACCGGAAAGACCACCATGGCCGGTCTGCTGGTCAAGTATCTCCTGAAACACGGCAAGACCCCGGTGCTGGCGGTGGATGCCGACTGCAACTCCAATTTCAACGAGGTGCTCGGGGTCGGGATAGGCGACACATTGGGCAATGCGCGCGAGGACATGAAAACGGGCCAGGTGCCGAGCGGCATGACCAAGGATGTGTTCATTTCCATGAAGCTCGAGGAAGCGGTGGTGGAATCCGACGGCTTCGACCTGATCGTCATGGGACGGCCCGAAGGCCCGGGCTGCTATTGCGCGGCGAACTCGCTGTTGACGGCGTTCCTTGAAAAACTGGTCAACAACTATCCTTACATCGTCATGGACAACGAGGCGGGGATGGAGCACATCAGCCGCCTCACCACCAAGAACGTCGACGTGCTGCTGCTGGTCTCCGACCCGTCGCGCCGCAGCCTCCAGGCGGCCCTGCGGATAGACGAGCTGGCCCGGGAATTAAAAATCGGGGTCGGCCGCAGCTGCCTGGTCATCAACCAGATCAAAGAGCCGCCTTCGGCCGAGGCGTTGCGGATGATCGGGGAGGCCGGGGTCGAACTGGTCGGCACCGTGCCCGAGGACCGCACCGTCTACGCCTACGACGTCGCCGGCCGCCCGACCATCCAGATGCCGGAGCAAACCCCCTGCGTGGCGGCGGCCTTCGAGGTGTTCGACCGGATCGTTCGTTGATTTCCGACCGCGGCCGCGGGCGATCCGCGGCGTGCCGCTGCGGGGATTGCAGGCATCCCTTTCGATGAGGCTCAGCGCCGATGAAACGTACCGGCTTTCTTTACGACGAACGCTATCTGCTGCACAAGACCGGCCCGTATCACCCGGAAATCCCTGAAAGGCTCGAGGCGATCTTCCAGGGTGTCAACGGCGCCGGGCTGATGGACAAGCTCACCCGCATCCCGGCCGCCCCGGCGGATTTGAGCTGGATCCACGCAGTCCACACCCCGGAATATGTCAGGCGCTTCGAGGCCGCCTGCCGCTCCCGGCAACAAACCCTCGATTCGCCCGACAACCAGATGTGCACCGAAACCTACCAGGTGGCCGTGCTGGCCGTCGGCGGGATCCTGGAGGCGATGCGCCGCGTCATGGCAGGCGAGCTGGACAACGCGTTCTGCGCGGTGCGGCCGCCCGGGCACCATGCCGAGGCCAGCCGAGCCATGGGGTTCTGCTACTTCAACAACGTGGCCATCGCCGCGCGCTACCTCCAGAAGCAATGGGCCTTGCACCGGATCGGCATCGTGGACTTCGATGTGCATCACGGCAACGGGACCCAGCACATTTTCGAGGACGACCCCGAGGTCTACTATTATTCGATTCACCAGCACCCGACCTTCGCCTACCCCGGCACGGGGCGCGAATTCGAATACGGCCGGGGCGCCGGCTACGGGTTCACGAAAAACTCGCCCGTGCTGCCGGGCCTGAGCGACGAGGACTGGATGCGGCTGATTGAACGGGACCTGTTCCCGGCCTTCGCCGATTTCAAGCCCGAGTTTATCCTGGTCTCGGCCGGCTTCGACGGCCACCGGGACGACGACATGTCCGACATCAAGCTCTCCACGGAGTGCTATTCCTGGATCATGACGCGGCTGGTCGAATTGGCCGATCAGCATGCCGCCGGCCGCCTCGTCTCCGTCCTGGAGGGCGGCTATTGCCTGAAGCGTCTGCCGGAGCTGGCCCGCAACCACCTGGAGATCCTGCTGAACGGATGAGCCCGGACCCGATGGCGCAACTCTTTAGCGAGAACCAACGAGGGGGGTATTATGTTTGTGAGTAGATCGATGACCCGCAAGGTCGTCACCGTCAACCCGGATACAACGATCTTCGAGGCCCAGGAGCTGATGGCGAAGCACAACATTCGCCACCTGCCCGTCGTCGACGGCACCAACAAGCTGGTCGGCATGGTGACCGACCGGGACCTGCGATCCGCCCTGCCCTACCGCTTTTTCAAGGAGGGAATCAGCCCGGCGGACAAGGAGGGGTTCCAGAACCTGAAGGCCAGCGACGTCATGACCCGCAAGGTCATCTCGATCCCACCCTCTTATACCATACAGGATGCGCTGCTGGTCGTGCAGAACTCCAAGGTGGGCGCACTGCCCGTGGTGGATGACGAGGGTCATTTGAGGGGCATCCTCTCAGTGCGGGACCTTCTGCGCGCCTTCATCAACGTGCTCGGCATCGGCCAGCCGGGGACCCTGCTCTGCATCCTGGTGGAGGAAAAAGTGGGCCAGCTGAAGAAGATCGTCGATGCCATCACCGAAATGGGCGTCTCCTTCGGCAGCGTCCTGGTCGCCCGCTACTGGGACGAGAAAAAGCGGGCCGTCTTTCCCTATCTGCTGACCCAGAACGTGGCCCCGGTGAAGAAGAAGCTGACCGCGATGGGCTACGAGCTGGTGGACCCCATGCAGTGGTACATCGACCAGCTGCCGGACGCCGAACGTTCGCCGGACGCGTCCGCGAAATAGTCCGCCGCGCATCTGCCGGCCCCGCCGGGGCGCGGCCGGCGGAAAACCGGCGATACGGTCTCAATCCGGCCGGACGCGGTTCGATCGCATGAAATCACTGGACGCCCTCATCGCAGCCGCCGTCGACCATCTGACGGCCACCCGCCGCGCCGTGGCGCTCACCGGAGCCGGCATCTCGATTGAGAGCGGCATCCCCGCCTTCCGGGGCAAGGGCGGACTGTGGGAGCGGTTCGACCCGATGGAGATCGCGCACATCGACGCCCTGGAGCGGGACCCCGCCCGGGTCTGGAGGGTGCTCGTCAAGGATTTAAAGGAGATCATGGACCGGGCCGCCCCCAACGACGGGCACAAGGGCTTGGCGCGCCTGGAGCAGCTCGGAATCCTGCAGACGGTCATCACGCAGAACATCGACGGGCTGCACCAGATGGCCGGCAACACGGACGTGATCGAATTCCACGGCAGCTTCGCCTGGCAGCGCTGCATGCATTGCGGCCGCCGCGTGAAAACCCGCGATGTCGACGCCTCGGTGCTGCCCCCGCGCTGCGCCTGCAGCGGCGTGCTTCGCCCCGACGCGGTATTTTTCGGGGAGATGATCCCGCCCATGGCCCTGTGGCGCTCGCGTGAAACCACGGCCGCCTGCGAGGTCATGCTCGTCATCGGGACGTCCGCCATCGTCCAGCCGGCGGCCTCGATGCCTCTCATCGCCAAGGAAAACGGTGCGGCGGTGATCGAGATCAACCCCGAGGCGACCCCCTTGACCGGGGTCGTGAGCGACATCCTCATCCCGGGCAAGGCGGGCGAGATCATGAACCGCATTCTCGGGCAGCTGGAAAAACGCCTGTGACCGCGGCCGCCTCCGCCTGGGTCCGATCGGTCGCCCTCTCCCCGCCGAGCCTGGCGGACAACACCGCCGACGCCGACCGCCTGGCGGCCGCCCTGAAAACCGAGCTGAACACGGACGCGGTCGAGATCGACATCGGCCTGCTCCGGGAGCTGCCGGAGCTCCTGCGGCGGCACGATTTCCGCCTCCGCTGCACCGTGTTCCGGGACCGCAGCCGCTGGGTGGTAACGGGAGTCGATGGCGCAGGCAGCCTCCAGCCGGCCCTGGGCCTGGCCGTGGACCTCGGCACCACCCGGGTGGCCTTCCGGGTGGTCGATCTCGCGCAAAGCAAGCCGCTTTGCGAATCCGCCTTCGACAACCCTCAGATCGTGATCGGCCCGGATGTCCTCGCGCGCATCCACCACGCCGAGAGCCCGGCCGGCTTGAGACAGCTCCGACGCCTGGTCGTCGACGGCCTGAACGCCGCGCTAGCGGAGGCGTGTCGCTGCGCCGGGGTTTCACCGCTGGGCATCTGCGCCGCAGCCGTGGCCGGGAACACGACCATGACCCACCTCTTCCTGGGGCTCGACCCGCGCTCGATCATCCGCGAGCCCTATATCCCCGCGGTCAACCGCCCGGGGGTGCTGCGGGCGGCCGATCTGGGGATCGAGATCGGCCGATCTGCCCGCGTGCTGGTCTTCCCCAACATCGGCAGCTATTTCGGCGGGGATCTGATCGCGGGGGTCCTTTGCTGCGGGATTCACCGAAAAGAAGAAACCGCCATCCTGGTGGATGTCGGCACCAACGCCGAGGTGGTGCTGGGCAATCGCGACTGGCTCATCGGCTGCGCCGGCGCGGCCGGACCGGCGCTCGAGGGGGGCGTCAGCCGCATGGGGATGACGGCCGGCCCGGGCGTAGTGGACCGGGTGCGCATCGACCCGGCCGGGCGCCGCTTCGACCTGCACACGATTGCGGGGGAGACGCCCCGCGGCATCTGCGGCTCGGGCGTGATCGACCTCGCCGCCCAGCTCTTTCTGGCCGGCATGATCGACCTACGCGGCAAAATTTTAGAGACCGGCTGCGGCCCGCGCTTGAAGATCGTCGACGGGGTCCGGCACATCGTCGTGGTCCCGGCCGATCAGTCCGCCACCGGCCTGGATTTGACGATCAGCCAGCCGGACCTGGACAGCCTGGTGCGCTCCAAGGCGGCCATGTACACCATCCTCGAGACCCTGGCCATGACCGTCGGGGTGGCCCTCGAGGAGATTGAAACGTTTTATGTGGCCGGGAGCTTCGGCTGCTTCATCGACCCGCGCTCGGCCATCACGATCGGGATGCTCCCGGATCTGCCGCCTTCTCGCTTTGTGCCGCTCGGCAACAGCTCGCTGCAGGGGGCGGCCATGGCGCTGACCGACGAGAGTTGCCTCGAGGAGATCGACCGCATCCGCGACCGCATCACCTATCTCGAACTCAACGTCAACCAGGACTTCATGAACCGCTTCAGCGCGGCCAGGTTCATACCGCACACCGATTTGGGGCGGTTTCCTTCGGTCGGCCGCCCGGCGGCTGCAAACGAACCAGGGCTTCGATGAGGAGGCGATCATGAAATGGTTTCGAACCAAGGCCTGGAAGCCGCTCGACCTGGCGTGTTTGAAATGGAGCTCCATCCTGTTCGGCATGATCATCGGGGCCTATCTTTCCGACTTCACCAAGCGGTTCGTCTGGCTATTCGCGGCGGCCGTGATCGCTCTGGCGGTCAGGCCCTTACTGGCGTGGTTCCGGGACGAACGGTAGCCGGCCCGGGGGTCGACCCATGCCCGACATGCTGGTGAAGCTATACGAACTGCCGCCGATAGATGTGCCGCTGAAGCGCGCTCAACGGCAGGGCATCGCGATCCGCCGCCCCTTGGCCAGGGAGCGGCGCCCCCTCATCGCATGGGTGAACGGCAGCTTCAGCCAACCGTGGGGCACGGAATGCGAGGCCGCGTTTGCGGCGACCCCGCCGAATTGTTTTGTGGCGCTGCAAGACGAGGTCATCATCGGGTTCGCCTGCCACGACTGCACCTGCAAAAATTTCTTCGGCCCGACCGGTGTCGCCGAACACGCCCGCGGCCGCGGCGTGGGCCTCGCGCTGCTGCTCTCCTGCCTGCACGCGATGCGCGACCAGGGCTATGCCTATGCCGTCATCGGAGGCGTGGGCCCGGCGGCGTATTACGCCAAAACGGTCGGGGCCGCCCTGATCGAGGGATCCACCCCCGGGATTTACGGCTTCAAAAAGGAGCGCACTCCATGAACCGGCCGATCTATCTGGACTACAATGGCACCACCCCTCACGACCCCGAGGTCATCGCCGCCATGCGCCCCTTCCTCGAGGAGGAGTTCGGCAACCCTTCGAGCGGCCACCTCTATGCGGTCAAACCCCGGCAGGCGCTGAACATCGCCCGCCGGCAGGTGGCCGGCCTTTTGAACTGCTCGCCCGAGGAGGTGATCTTCACCAGCGGCGGCACCGAGGCCAACAACTGGGCGGTCATCGGCACCGCCCATGCCCTGCGGGAGCGGGGGCGGCACATCGTGACCTCGGCCTTCGAGCACCCGGCCGTGCTCAACGTTTGCGCATTTCTGGAAAATGAGGGCTTCGAGGTCACCAAACTCCCGGTAGACGCGCACGGCGTGGTGGCGGTTGCCGATGTCGAAGCCGCCTTGCGGCCGGACACCGTCCTGGTCACCATCATGCACGCCAACAACGAGGTGGGCACCGTTCAACCGATCACCGAGATCGCCGCCCGGGCCCGCGCCCGGGGCATCCGCGTCCACACCGACGCGGCCCAATCGGCCGGAAAGATCGCGGTGGACGTGGAATCGCTAGGGGTGGATCTGCTCTCGCTCGCCGGGCACAAACTCTATGCACCCAAGGGGGTGGGGGCGCTCTATGTTCGCAGGGGAGTGACGCTGGAAGCCTTCATGCACGGCGCCGGCCAGGAGGCGTGCCGGCGCGCCGGCACGGAAAACACCCTTGAGATCGTGGGGATGGGGAAGGCCTGCGAGATCGCCGCCCGGGACCTGGAGGAAAACCGCCGGCACCTGCAAGCCATGCGCGACCGGCTCCACGCGGCGATCGCCGCCGGAATCCGGGAGGTGCGCCTGAACGGCCACCCGGACATGCGCCTGCCCAACACCCTGAGCCTCTCCTTCCGCAACCTGGAAGCCAACCGCATCCTGGAGGCCATCGGCCTGGAGGTGGCCGCCTCGGCCGGCGCCGCCTGCCATGCGGACAGCGTGGAGATCTCCCATGTCCTCACCGCCATGGGCGTACCCGTTGAATGGGCCAAGGGGACCCTGCGCCTGACCACCGGCCGCATGACCACGGCGCAGCAGATCGACCGCGCGGCAAAGGCTATCGTCGAAGTGGTCAATGCCCTCCTGCCGGCCTGATAAATTACCAATTAAGGCTCAGGCTCGCTTTCGACCTGGCTTTATAACGATGAGATGGTTGCGTCGACAGCCGCCAAAAGAACGCCTGTCGAAAAGGATGCAAACAGACTATTTTTGTGTTAGTATTCTGGCAAACCAACGCGTCAGTCACCGCCGCAGAGCGCTAAACCGGCGGGGGTGCGGGGCGTGCGCGGGTTGGTTCACGTTGATTCGCCGGAGTGATGCGGATGCGGGATAAAGATGTGCCTCAGGACGGTGGGTTGAACCAGGGGTTGCTTGAAATCACTTACGCGGTCGATGCAACCGGCCGCTACGTCGGAGTTCCGAGCCTGGGGTGGGAGGCGAAGAACATCGCCAACGCCCAGGCATGGCAAGTGATCGCCGAGGATATCCGCACCCAGGTTTGCCTGGTCCGGGCCGGCAAGCGCAGCCCTCTGGCCTATCATTTGGCCAAAAATCTCATGACGGTGGCCTTGGCCGCCAGCTACGTCCGCCTGCCGCGCTGGCGGGTGAAGCGCCATCTTAAGCCCTCGGTTTTCAACCGGCTGACGCCGGCAATCCTGCAGCGCTACGCAGACCTCTTCGGACTGACCCTCGCGCAATTCAAACAAATCCCCGCGGCGGATGTCGACCTCCCGTCATAGGAACAGACCCTGCATGGAAATTTCTTTCAGCCACCGTCAATCGGCCCACTGCGAGACCGGTGTTCTTTCAAACCTGCTTTGCCACCACGGGCTGAACGTCAGCGAGCCGATGGTTTTCGGCATCGGTTCCGGCATCTTTTTCGGCTACTTCCCTTTCATCCGCCTCAATCACCTGCCCCTCTCGGCATTCAGGGTCCGCACCGGCGGCATCATGAAACGCGCCGTCAAGCGCCTGGGGGTTTCGCTCGTCTGGGAAAAATTCCGAGACCCCGGCAAAGCAATGAAGGTCCTGGACCGGAAGCTGGCGGAATCGGTGCCGGTCGGGTGCCGCACCGGGGCCTATTGGCTCAGCTACTTCCCCCGGCGGTACCGTTTCCACTTCAACATGCACAACCTGGTCGTTTTCGGCAGACAGAACGGCAGCTACCTCATCAGCGACCCGGTTTTTCCCGAACCCGTCCTCTGCCCGCACGAGGACTTGATGAAAGCACGGTTTGCCCGCGGCCCGATGCCGCCCAAGGGCCGGATGTATTACATGAAGCATGTGCCCTCGCAGCCGGACCTGCCGGGAGCGGTCCGCCAGGGCATCAAAGAGGCGTGCCGCACCATGCTGAAGGCGCCGGGACCGTTTCTGGGAGTGAAGGGCATTCGATACCTGGCCAAAAACGTCGAGCGCTGGCCGGAAAAGCTGGATGCACGTGAGGCCGGGCTGCGTTTGGGCCAGGTCATCCGGATGCAGGAGGAGATCGGGACCGGCGGCGGTGGATTCCGCTTCATCTACGCCGCCTTCCTGCAGGAGGCGGCCGGCCTGCTGAACGACGATCGTCTGGGGCGCCTCTCCGAGCGCATGACGGAGGTGGGCGACCTGTGGCGCGAGTTCGCGCTCATTGGATCCCGCATCTGCAAGCAGCGCTCCGCTGAAACGGAGACCTATCCCGCTCTTGCGGCCATCCTGCGGGAGTGTGCGGACAAGGAGGCCCGCCTGTACCAGGATCTGCTGGCATGCATGGATCCGCCGCCGGAAAGTGCAGCGGCATGACCCTTAAGGACCAGCTCAAGAAGATCATCGTGGAGGAGCTGAACCTGGTGGACCTCACTCCCGAGGAGATCGGCGACGAAGAGCCGTTGTTCGGCGACCGATTCGGGCTGGACTCCATCGATGCGGTCGAACTGGTCTTTCAAATCAAAAAGCATTTCGGGGTCGCCATCAAAAACCAGAACGAGGGCCGTTCGATTCTTCAAAGTGTCGAAACCATTGCCGCGTTTATCGAAAAAGGGCGGGGGGCATGAACCGCCAACGGCCGATTTCCGTCAGCGGCATCGGCTGTATCTGCGCCGCAGGAAAAAGCCTGCCCGACTGCGTGGAGGCCATTTTCTCCGACAGGGCTCCGGCCCCCGCCCCACCGCGCGCCCTACCCGGGGCGCTGCACCCGGTCTTCGAGGTGCCCGATCGGTTTCTGCCCGCTCTCGATTCCCCCAACCCGGCCATGGTTCGTGCGGTGCGCCTGGCCCTGGCGGCGGCAAACGAAGCCTTGATGGACGCGGGGTTGGACCCGGAGGCCCTGCGGCATAAGCGGGTCGGCGTCGTGATCGGCACCAATGTCGGCAGCGGCGTGAGCAACCGGGCCATCCAGAGGGAGCTGGGCGGGATCGACTGCAGCCGTATGTCGCCGGCCGAGCGTTTCCTGACCATCAACCCGGCTTACCGGATCGCCCGGCATTTCGGTCTATCCGGGCCCCACGTGACGGTCGTCAACGCGTGCTCGGCCGGCGGGGACGCCATCGGCCTGGCGGGCGCATGGATTCGCTCGGGGCGATGCGATGTGGTCATCGCCGGGGGGACGGATGCGCTCTACGAAGTGACGTATTACGGTTTTATCGCCCTGCTGAACAGCGACACCGGTGCCTGCAAGCCGTTCGATCTTCACCGCAACGGCCTGAACCTGGGCGAGGGCGCCGCGATGATGATCCTGGAATCGGAAGCCATTCTGGCAAGCCGGGGGAAAAAAGCCCGCGCGCTTCTCGCCGGCTACGGGACAGCGGCCGACGCCTACCATCTCACGGCGCCGCATCCGGAGGGCAGTGGACTCAACGTCGCCGTGCAGGACGCCCTCGCCGCGGCCGGGGCCCGCCCGGCTGACATCGCTTTTGTCAATGCGCACGGGACGGGCACCCGCGAAAACGACCGGGTCGAGTCTTTCTTTCTCCACCGGGTGTTCCCGGGGGCCCCGTTCGGGTCGACCAAGGGTTTTACCGGTCACACGCTAGGGGCCGCGGGCGCCATCGAAGCGGCGTTCACCATCGCCTCGCTCGAACGCGGGAGGATGCCGGCCACCGCGGGGTTCGATCGCCCCGACCCCGACTTGCCGGCCCACCCGTCCGGGGAGCCCTCCAAAATTCGAGGCACAACCGCGCTTACCCAGACGCTCGCCTTCGGCGGGAACAACAGCGTGCTGGTTTTCACCACGGAAAGCGGCGCATGAAGGCTTGTATCCGGGGGGCAGGGGCGGTCGGAGGGTTCGGCTGCGGGCTGGCAAGCCTGGAGGCCGCCATGCGCAAACGACCCAGCCCTGATTCGGTTCCTGCGGCCGCAGGCTCGCACGCACCCCTCCATGCCGCCCAAACGCTCACGGCCGAAACCGATCTCCTGGACCCGTTGATCCCGCCCAGAGCCCTGCGGCGGGTGGACCACTATGCCCGCATGGCCCTTCTTGCCAGCCATATGGCCCTTGAGGATGCGCGGATGGGCAACGGGCTGCCGGAAAACACTGGCCTTATCGTCGCCACCGGCATGGGGCCGACAGCCAACACGCTGGACCTGCAGCCCGCCGACGCGGCGGCAACCGACCTTGCGCTCTCACCCATTTTGTTCTCGAATTCGGTCCAGAATGCCGCCGCGGCGTACATTTCGATGCTGCTAAAGATCCGTGGACCCATCGTCTCCATCAATCAGTACGAGATGGCGGTGCCGCTCGCTCTTCAAACCGCGATCGATTGGCTCGAGGAGGGCCGCACCGAAACGGTTTTGGTCGGCAGCGTCGACTGTCTCTCCAAAGCCCTCCATGAGGCCACCCTGAGCGGACAGGGTTCAGAAAACGGAGCGGGCCGACGCCTGGCCTACCCGATCGGTGAGGGAAGCGCGTTTTTTGTTCTGACCCGCCCGAGCGCGCAGGGCTCCCAGTGTCCTTTCGTCCATCACGTGCTTCTGGGAAGGACAGGCCGGACGGTGGAGATCCCAGTCCCGGCCACAGTGATCCTGCATAACGGTCCCATAGAGAACGCCGACGGAGCGGTCCGTCCCCGCATGCATGCAAATTTCACGCACCTCTACGGGGTCTTCCCTACCAGCATGGGCATGGACGTTGCCGCAGCCCTGCTCCTGCTGAGAGCGGATCGGCTCCTGAACACAGCTGTGCCGCAGTTCGCAGGCGGCCCCGCCTTAAACGCACATCCCCGTATCGGCTGCCTGAAGCAGGGAGAAACCGGCGATTGGGGCATGGTTGTCGTCGGCAAATAACAAAGAGGGGGGAGACGACTATGCCTCGACCGTGAGCCAGGCGAACCCGTGTGAAAACCGACCGCTTTCGGGGATGAAGCAAAGCAGGTTCTGGCCCGGCTGGAGCTTGCCGGAGTGGAACAGCTCCTCCAGGATGATGAAAATGGCGGCGCTGCCGGTGTTGCCTTTTTCCGAAAGGTTCGAAAACCAATTGCTCTCGGGGAGTTCAAATCCGATCCGTTTCATCTCGTCGTAAAATTTCGGGCGGAAATAGGCCGATGAGTAATGGGGCAGGAACCAATCCACCTGCTCGGGGCGCAGGCGGTGCGCTTTTACGACCTGCGACAGGGCCGCCCCCATCGTCCGCACGATTTCGACGTCGAGCAGCTTGATGTCCTGTCGGACTGAAAACCGGTGGGGCATCGCCTCCGGTTCGAACGCTTCGGTTTGCCGCCAGCCGACGATGCCCCCGTCCGCCCGCTTCATCCCGCCCCCGTACATGCAGGTCTCCAGGAGGCCAGCATAGGAAATCACATCGACCCACGACACCTTGAGGGAAAGCCCGTCTTTTCTTTTTCCGGGGGACAGGAACACCGCCCCGGCGCCGTCCGAAAGCATCCATCTCAGAAAATCGGCGTCAAACGCTCGCACCGGGCGCACTTCCAGGTCGGCCGCGTCGTCGTAGAACGGGGTCAAAAATCGCTCCCGCATGAAAGAGGAGGCCAGCTCCGAGCCGGTGGCCACCGCATTCGACGCCTGGCCGGTAGCGACGCTCATGCACGCGTATTTGAAGGCCGTGATCCCGGAAAGACAAATGCCGGAGGTGGTCACCGCCTCGCAGGCGGGTATCCCCAACTCCCCCTGCACCATGAGGGCGTGACCGGGAAACAACAGGTCCGGGCTGGTAGTGCCGCAGCTCAGGCATCGGATATCGCCCGGCGCATACCCTTCGTAGGGCCGCAGCCTTCGGATCGCCTCGGCCGTGAGCTGGGCATTGGTGTGGGTCAACCGACCCGATTCAGGGTCCAGGGCGTAGTAGCGCCGGGTGATCTGATTGCTTTTCAGCACCAGGCGTTTGGCCTTGGAGGGCACGCCCCGCACTTTGCCTAAAACATCCTCGATGGCGTCATTGGACACCGGTCGGTTGGGAAGAAATGCAGCCACATCATTGATAAATACGTCCATGTTCTCCTCTCTCACCCGTGGGATATGTGCTTCAGGAATCGCTTCAGCAGGGCGGCATAGGCCTGGTAGAAAAGCCTGGGATCCATGCGGGTGCGACAGACGGCATTCGTGAACGTGTAGTAGTCCAGGTCCTGAATGATGATGTCGGGTTGCATCTGCCGGTGCAGCGGCGTCCCTGGCAACGGCGTCAGAATCGACGGGAGCGGCAGGTCGATGGCATGAGACGCCACAAAGCGCTCCAGGGCCTCGAAATCGGACTCGCTGTAGTCAGAAGTCACGATAAAGTCGCCTATGACGCGTAGGCCCAGCCCCTTGAGAATGCCCATCGCCTCGATGCTGACGGCGACCGTGCTTCTCTTGTTCAACCGCGCCAGCCCGGCATCGGTGATCTCCTCAAAGCCGATGACCACCGCCGCCAGCCCGGCCTGTTTCCACAATGCGAACAGCTCGGGGTGCCGGGTCACCGTCTCCGCCCGCACGTCGGCCACGATCGCCTTTTTAAGCCCTGACGCAACAAGATCCCGGCCCAGGCAGAGGGCGTGTTCCAGGTCGCCGAAGGTGTTGGCATCCACCAAGCGGATGACCGGGACATCGCCCAAAAGCTTCATGTCGCGCAGCACGGCGGCCGGCCGGTGGGTGAGGTAACGGCCGCCGGTCATATTCGGGATGGAGCAGAAAAGACAGCGGTGGGTGCAGCCGAAAGCGGAGGCGACGAAACCGACCTTGCCGCCCACGCCGCTCATCACGTAACGGTCTCTGTGGGCGGCGACCAGGTCGTAGCGGGGCGGGTGGTCGTCGACCAGGTCTTTCCGGGAGTATTCCCGCGGCACATAATCGAGGCGCCCGCCCGGATGGGTTTGGGCGACCCCCGCGACGCCGTCGCCGACCGTCCGGCCGGCGACAGCGTCGACCAGCTCTTTGAAGCTGAGCTTGCCTACACCCAGCACGATGTAGTCGATGGTGCTGCGGTTGAAAAACGCGGGGTCGCAGGAGGCATGGTGGCCGCCCACAACGACCAGGGCCTTGCCGCTTCGCTTGACCTCCGCCGCCAGCCGCAAAACGGTGTTGGCTTCGCAGGCCACCCCCGTAAAACCGACCAGTTCGGGTTCGAACTGGTCGAGGGCCATCTGCAGGGCGTTCGGGTCGACTTTCAGATCGGCAATGACGACTTCATGACCGTCCAGATTTCCGGCAAGGGTCTCGAGCGCCAGGGGCTCGCCCCTGAAAATCATCTTGATCGTGTCGATCCCGTATTCTTCTTCGGGGATGCTTCTCCCGCAATTGGGCGGGTTTACCAGCAGGATTTTCATGGCGCTTCCCATTAGCGCATGCAGCGCCCCCAGCACTTGTTGACTCGTAAAGGCTTTGAGGTTAGACAGGTAGGCCCGATTGCCGCCCTGTCGGGACAAACGGGGCGATTATATTGACCGCGCAGGGATATTGCAAAGTGAATTTTTTGGAAAAGCGCCTGCCAGAGCGACCGGCCGCACCTACCTCAACCCGGCTCCTTTGGGCCGAGGGGCTCCTCAAGACCTATCCGCAAGCGCGAAGGCCCGCCCTCGCCGCCTTCAGCTTGTCCATCGGGCCCGGTGAAATCGTCGGCCTGCTGGGGCCAAACGGAGCGGGAAAAACGACGGCCATCTCCCTGCTGACCGGGCTTCTGACCCCGGACGCAGGTAGCGTGAGCATTTGCGGCGCCGATCTGTTCAGGCACCCCCGGCAGGCGCGGCAATGGATCGGGCTGGTCCCGCAGCACATCGCCCTCTACCCAAGCCTGACGGCGGCCGAAAACCTGTCGTATTTCGGCAGGATGTACCGGATCACCGGCCGCGAACTGAGAGAGCGCATCGAGGCCTGCCTGGACATGGTGGGCCTTTCGAACAGCGCGCATGGCCGCATCGACGCTTTTTCCGGAGGCATGAAACGGCGGGCCAACCTGGCCGTCGCCCTGCTGCATCGACCCCGTCTGCTCTTCCTGGACGAGCCCACAGCGGGGGTCGACCCTCAATCGCGCAACATGATCCTGGACCGGTTGTCCGAGATGAGCTGCTCCGGTGTCGGCATGCTCTACACCACGCACTACATCGAGGAGGCCGAGAAACTCTGCTCGCGCATCGCCGTTATCGACGAAGGGCGCACCATCGCACAGGGCAGCCCGGGAGAACTGGCCCGGGCGCATCCGGACTGCACTGATTTGGGTCAGCTCTTTCTCCGGTTGACCGGAAAAAAGCTGCGGGATTAAGAATGCAGACTCTCCTGGCCACTTTTTTAAAGGAACTGCGCCTGCTCTACCGCGACCGGTCCGGGCTGCTCGTCCTTTTCGTCATGCCCGCCGTGCTTGTCGTGGTGGTTGCGCTGGTCCAGGAAAATGTGATGAGGGCGACGGGCGCGGCCCGCATGGAGATCCTCTTCGTCGATCAGGATCGGCAGGCGCTGGGCACGCTCATCGGCGAACAACTGGGGCGCCTCGACGGTGTCACGTTGGTGACCTTGCTGGACGGGCAGGCGCTCGACACGGACAAGGTCGGGGCCTTGGTGGACCAGGGACGCTACCAGGCAGGCATCGTCGTCCCGGCAGGGGTTACCGCAGAGGTTCGCGCCCGTGCGGCGGAGCAGATCTCCGACGCATTCTCCGGCGGGTCGGGGCGGGAGGCGCCGCCCGTGCCCCGGGTGTCGGTTTACTTCGACCCCCTGGTCCAGGGGGCCTACAAGGCCTCCCTCCTGAACGCCCTCAAACAGATCCTCCTGACCATGGAAATGGAACTGAAAGCCAGGGCTCTGGCGGAGGCATTGCCGGCCCATCTCCAGCAAGCACTGGGGAGGCTGCCGATCGACCCGGCGAGCATTCCCGCAATTCACATTGACCCGGGCTGGGGCCGTCGACGCTTGCTGGATGTCGCCGCAGAGCAGAGCCGCCTGAAGAAGCTGCCCACGTCGGTCCAACAAAATGTCTCGGCGTGGTCGGTGTTCGGCATCTTTTTCATCGTGCTCCCGTTGGGGGGAACCATTATCCGGGAGCGCAAGGACGGCACCCTCTCACGGCTGAGAACGCTGCCGGTTCCCTACATCACCCTTTTGGCGGGGAAACTGGGGGCCTTTGTCGCCGTCTGCTGGGTGCAGTTTCTGTTCATCGTCCTGATGGGAAAAGAGCTGCTGCCGCTTATGGGGACACCCGTACTCAGCCTTGGCTCCGACACCACGGCCCTTGTCGTCACGGTCACCATGGTCGCCCTGGCAGCCTGCGGCTACGGGCTGGCGGTAGGCACCTCGGCCCGCACCCTGGAGCAGGCGAGCATGTTCGGGGCGGTATCGGTGGTCTGCGCGGCCGCCCTGGGCGGCATCATGGTCCCGGTCTACATAATGCCGCCGGCCATGCAGACGATCAGCGGGTTTTCACCTCTGGCCTGGGGGCTCAACGCTCTGGTGGAGATCTCGGTGCGCGAGGGCACATTGGGTTCCATCCGGCACGAGCTGCTCTGGCTGGCGGCTTTCTTTGCGGCGACCATGGCCATCGCCTGGATCCGATTCAGCCGCCTCAACCGCCGAGCGGAGATGCAGGGCGGTTGAGCCGGCTCGCCATCGCGGCACGAAAAGGAAATCCGCCGGCCTGCCCCGCCCGCTGCGGTTTGGTCGGCGCCCGACCGGAGCGCCCCCGCCCTGCCGAAAACAGCCCTCGCGCTGTCTGGATGCCGCTATTTCGGAATAACCGAATGAACGTATTCCGCCACGATTTTCCCCATGTCCGCCGGCAGGCTGTGGTCGCTGGAGCCGCCGACCCAGGCGGCGGCCCAAGGGTTGTTGGCGCTGGAGAGCTTTTTGGTGCGAACCGTCGCGTTGGTTGCCGCATCGATCAGCGTGAGGTCGACTTCCATGAAAGAGCTGCCGGCAAACGCCCCGCCCCAAATACGGGCCGCTCCGGAGACGATGCGCATGTCGGTCACTTTGGCTTTGACCACAAGCGTGCCGTCGCGGCGAGCGGCGGCGGCCCTGCCGCTTTCGACCGCCTGGTAGAGTTTCTTTGCCTCCAGGGCCCAGACGGTATTGGCCTGGCACTCCCGGGTTCCGTGGGGGTAATCCTTGGCAACTTCGGCGGTCGTCTCGAACTCCTCCACGACGATCACCCGATATGGCTTGGCGAGCAGCGGTTCTCGGTCTTTTTCGGCCTTTGCATCCGATTTGACCTCTTTTCCGGCGCAGGCCGTTATCAGAGCCAGCAACACGACGCAAAGCATGCAGACGCAATTACTTTTCCATTTTTTCCTCGAGTCCATACGCCAATCTCCCCTTATTTTGTGGTTGAGTTCCGGCCGGCAGCCGCCGGTCAATGAATCGACCTTCATGATACCACTCTTGGGGAGAATTTAAAAAATGGTGCAGTGGTGAGGTGGTCAACTACCGGAGGAAGACTCCACAGGGAGGCATCCTATGCAAAGGGTTTCCGTGGCACTTTCCCTGCATCGGCCCGAGATGCTGCCTCTGATCGCCGAGCGGATGCAGCAACACGAGGCCATTTTTTTGGAAGAGCCGGCCACGCCCGGCTTCGATCAAATGATCCGCGGGGAGCTGTCGGTCGATGATTACCTTCTGCCGGTCGACGTGGAATACCCGAAATTCAGCTGTGAGATGTGTCTGATGCTGCGCGGACTGCATGCGGCGGGGAAGATGATCTATCAGGTGGAGCCGTTCATCGAGAGCCTGCTTCAAATTCACGAGTTTTTCGCCGAAGGCCGTCGACCGGCCGATCTGGACCCGGGATCCATCCACGTTCACGTCTACCGCGCCGAACGGGCGGCCACGGGCACTCTCTTGGACTACTACCAAAACGCTGCGGCCGGCTCTTTTGAAAAGGCAACCGAGGCCGTCATCCGGTTCGCCCGGGCGGATGCCGCGCGATTTCGTCTGAGGGATTCGCTGCGGGCGCAGGCACTTTCCGCTCTCATCCCCCGCCACGGGTCCTCCTACATCGAGACCGGTTTGATTCACTACCAGCTCTGGCGGCTTCTGTGGGGCCACCTCCGGGCCCGCGCCGAAGTCCGGCCGGTTTTCCTGGCAGACGCCGCGCTTAAAAAATGGGGGGAGAAAGGGCACTTTTACGGACCCGGCGACCAGTTGACCCTGCTCTACATCTTTCACCCGGCCTTTTCGCAGCCGGAACTGGAAAAGCTGTTGGCGGCGCGGTCGATGATCTACTCGAAGATTCTCGAAAAACAGGAGTTGGACGGGCAGGACGGGACATTTCCGCATCTTCGCGACGAACGCACCTGCATACGGGCGGCGCGAGGGCTTTCGATCGACGATTGCCGGCGGTTATTCCCTCTCATTCGTCGGGCCGGCACGCTGCAGGCACGCCAGATCCTGGCCCGCTTTCGGACGGGATAGAAGCCCGCGAGCGAACGGGAGCCGCAACCTCCGCCAAGCCCCCACCGGCCACGGGGCCCAGCGGCTATTTGAAGGTCCTCAACGCGCCCATCCCGCCGTCCACGCGGATGATCTGGCCTGTGATCCAGCGGGCGGCGTCTGAAAGCAGAAACAGAGCCATGCCGGCGATATCCTCGGCTGAGCCCACCCGTTTGAGCGGGTGTCGCTCCGCGGCCGCCTGGCGTTTTTCGCCGCTGGAGAGCAGCTTTTCCGCCAGGGGCGTATCCGTCAGAGAAGGCGCTATGGCGTTGACCCGGATCCGAGGGGCCAGCTCGGCGGCCAGCGATCGGGTCAGCCCCTCGACCGCCGCCTTGGCACTGGCGATGGATGCATGAAAAGGCATTCCGGTTCCGACCGCCACCGTGCTGAACAAGACGACCGACGCCCCCTCCGGGGCCGCCTTCAATTGGGGCAGGCATCCTTGCAGGATTCGAACAGCACCCAGGAAATTGACCTGGAGGTCCTCCATGAAGTCGTCCAGCGTGAGGCGCTGGAAAGGTTTAAGCCTGATCGTGCCGGGGCAGTAAACTACGCCGTCCAGCGCCTCCGGCACGCCCTCGACGGAGACCGGCTGTCTCGTAACGTCCAGGACCGTGTGGCGCACCCCCGCCAGCTCTGCCAGTTTCCCGCGCATCCTGGACGCAACGCAGACGATGTGGCCCATGGCGTGAAGCCGGCTCACGATTTCCCATCCGATGCCCGAACTGCCGCCCACGATCAAAAAGGTCTTGGCATTCACGGGGGTGCACTCCTTTTCAAGAGGCCGCCTTCAGCAGGAAGAGCTGGACGAACCTCGGGTCCAGGTCCTTGACCGCCACGCGGCCGTATTCGTTCTCGATCTCCAAGAACAGACCCTCCAGGATCGATCCCAGTTTCTCGGAAATCTCGTAGTCCCTGAGCCCGGTGTCCGCGGCCAGCCAGCGCACGAAATCGGTCTTCAGGGTGTCGGGGATGCGCCGTAGCCCGAGGGCGGCCTCGGACGGGGCGCCCGGCAGAAGCTCGGCAAAAAAGCGGCTGAAGGGCTTCACCGCCAGCGGGCTGAGCACCCCCTCCGCCATCCCCAGCCGCTGCCGGGCCCACAGCGTGAGCAGGAGGTTCTTCCAGGTCAGAAAGCCGTACTGGCTCGGGGGTTTCAACCGGATGGTCATGACCGAAAACAGGTGATCGACGGCCTGGATTTGTTCTATAATGCGCCCGGCGCCGACAATGTCCTCCAGGGAGGCAAACTCGCGATAAAGCGATCCCGTCTTGTAGTTGTCGTAAAAAAGCGGTTTCTTAAGCAGGATCCCCCCCAGCACCCCCATCCACTGTTCGCCCCAGAAGGTCAGCCGCAGGCCGGAACGGCCGAACCAGCAGGAGGTTAGCCACTTTTCAGCCTGCCACTTGAGCTCGAGGGCGGCACCGAAGCCAAGGCGAAAAAGCTGCCCGAGCGAGTGGAGGGCCAGTGCCTGCGCGGCCCGGCGTGGCGGAAGCTCCTTTTCCGAGGGGCCCTTCAGCCGCTCCAACCCGATGCTGAGGTAGCCGCAGGCCTTTTTTACGACATCCCGCAGCTCCTCGCGCCCCCGGATGCTCCTGCGGTCGGCCACGACGATCTGGTTGCAAAGGTTGCTGAACTCCCACTGGATGTGGGGCAGCAGGTCGTCGGGGTCGAGCGCGGCCAGGGCCCGGCTGAAGTGATTGTCCTCGCGGATTTCGCGCAGGGGAGCGGCCGGCACCGGGAGCACGGCAGCCTCCTCCGGGCGGGGGGGCGACAGGACGCTGGGAACCCGGCGTTTGAGCGCTCCGGGTTTCACCGGCTGGTAGATCCCGACCGCCTCGTCGAACGGCAGAAACCCCTTTTCCGCCAGCCGCACGTTGCGCCAGCGGAACTCCTCCTCCTCGGTTTCGGCCGGGATGACATGAGTGGCCTCGAACAGCACGTTCTGGAAAACGAGATGGTCGTGCGCCGCCAGGCGCTCGATGAAGTTCCTCAGGAACTGCCGGCGCTCCTCCTCCCCGATAGAGGCACCCTCGGAGACGGGGGGCATTTTCAAAAACCGCAGGTAGAACACATTGTCCAGGGTGAAAAAATCATCCCCGAAGTCGGAGGGGTCCTGGTCGTGCTCGCGGACGCGCACCTCGATGTTGTGGAAGAGGTAGAACTCTACGAAGCTGAGTCTCTGGGCCAAAAACCAGCGCATGAAGCGCTGGGGGTCTGCTTCCAGCAGCAGGTTGAGCCAGCGGGTGACCCGGCTGTTTGCGATGCGGTCTCTTTCCCAGCTCTCGAGGTCGACCACGTGGTCCCACTGCCGGTCGGAGGCCAGGGCCAGCAGCGGCAGGGAGTCCTCGGGGCCGATGTCATGAATCAGAAGGTAGAAATCGGTCTCGGGGAAGGAGTGCACCAGCGCGGCCGACTGGGGGTCGGAAAGGATTCGGTTCAGGGCCTGCTCGGGGGGCAGGACGAGGATTTCGCGGCGCTTCCTCTGCAGCTCCTTGATGCGCTCCAGGACGGCCCTGTCGGGAAGATCTTCAGTCATGGATGAGCATCCTTCAGCCCTATGATGGATCGGCCTTATTGCTCCGGCACCAAGATAGCGTCAAACACCCTGTCGACGGGATCACCCGGTGGGAGCGAGGCCGGAACGGACGTACCCCCTGAACACATTTTGTTGCCGGTCCAATACTTACCAGCATGCCATTCCGAAAGCAACCGTATCAGGGGGCTGTCGAGCCGGCGGGTTTCGGGCCGGCAGGGCCGCCGCGCCACGGTGCGACCCGCAAGAGGATGAGCAGGCCCGGGACGGCGGCAAGGGTGCAGAAAATGAAAAACCCCTCCCAGCCCATGAACTTGGCGGCAAAACCGGTCGGGGCCGAGGCCAGCACGCGGGGCAGGCCCATAACGCTCGTGAGCAGCGCATACTGGGTGGCGGTGAACTTGCGGTTGGTCTGACTGGCCATGAACGCCGCGAAGGCGCTGGTCCCCATGCCGCCGGTGACGCTCTCGAACGCGATCACCACCGACAGCGCCGGCAGGCTGTACCCGATGCGGGCCAGCACGGCAAACCCCGCGGTGGAGAGGGCCTGCAACAGACCGAACAGCCACAGGCTGCGGTGGATGCCGGTCTTGAGCATCAGGATGCCGCCCGCAATGCCCCCGGCGATGGTCGCCCAGGCCCCGAGCAGCTTGACCACGGCGCCGATCTCGGACTTGGAGTAGCCGAGATCGAGATAGAACGGGGTGCTGATGGCGGCGGCCATGGTGTCGCCGATCTTGTAGAGCAGGATGAAGGCCATGATCCACAAGGCGCCGTCGCGGCGAAAAAAATCAGCCAACGGCTGCCAGGCCGCCGCCCGCAGCGACGCCGGCCGCCCGGCAGCGGCCGGGGGCTCCGGCGCCAGCCAGGTGGTCAGAACGCCGGGCAGCATGCCTGCCGCCATCAGCAGGTAGACCCGGGAAAACGGCATGATGTCGGCCAGGATCAGCCCGCCGCCCGCGGCAACCCACATCCCGATCCGGTATCCGTAGACGTACAGGGAGGAGCCGAGCCCCAGTTCCGCGTCGCAGAGGTCCTCCCGGCGGTAGGCGTCCACGACCGCATCCTGGGTGGCGCTGAAGAACGCCACCAGCATCGCGGCCGCCGCCATCCAGGCCGGGTGCCGCACCGGGTCGGAAAAACCCAGCAGCATGATCGCCGCCATCAACGCCAGCTGGACGATCATGAGCCAGCCCCGCCGGCGGCCCAGAAAGGGCGGTGTGAACCGGTCCAGCACGGGCGACCACAAAAACTTCCAAGAGTAGGGGCTCTGCACCAGGGTGATCATGCCCACCCAGGCGAGGTCGACCCCCTCTTCGGTCATCCAGGCCTGCAGCACTCCCAGGGTCAGCAGCAGGGGCAGCCCGCAGGAGAACCCCATCAGGGCGGCGACGATCATGCGGCGGCTGAACAGAACCGCCAGGAAGGTTTTTTTTGAGGCGGACACGGCCGGGGGAGACCCTCAATCCGGGATGCGGTTCCAGGGGTCTTCCGGCGGCATGTGCCGCCGGATCCATTGAACCACTTTGTCGAACTCGGCTCTGAGCTCGCCCAGGGCCCTGCCCCGGTGGCTGACACGATTTTTCTCCTCAGGGGTCATCTCGGCAAACGTTTTTCCCAGGGGCGGGTAGAAAAAGACCGGGTCGTAGCCGAACCCGTTTTCCCCTGACGGCGCCTCGGCCAAAAGCCCTTCGCAGCGGGCTTCGTAAGTCAGCGCCGGCCCCCAGGGCACCGCCAGGGAGATCACGCATTCGAACGCGGCGCGGCGCCGGGCAGAGCCCTTCATCTCGGCCAGCAGCTTGCGGCAGCGGTCCGCGTCGGAGAGCCCTTCCCCGCCGTAGCGGGCGGAGTGCACCCCCGGCGCTCCGTTGAGCGCCTCCACGACGAGTCCTGAATCGTCGGCCAGTGCCGGGAGCCCGAGCACCCGCGCCGTGAAGCTGGATTTCTTGTAAGCGTTCTCCTCGAAGGACGCCCCGTCCTCCTCGACCAAGGGGATCGGCCCGAAATCAGACAGGCTGCGGATGTCGACCGCAAACCCGTGCAGCAGCCCCCGGATCTCGGCCGTCTTGCCGGGGTTGCGCGTTGCGATCACCAGAATCGGCCGTTGCACCATGTCTCGGCGTCTCCTTTCCAAACGGGTTCCCTCCCGGTTCGATCGCCGCCTACCATAGAGATTCCAGGCGCATCATTCAAGGGGTTCCGACGGGCCGCCGCTTTACTTCGAACCGCGGCTGTGTATAATGGCCGCCACGTCCGATCCTCGCCCACATCGCTACCAACGGCGCCCGGCATGTTGAGAGAGCTCTCGATCCGCAACTTCGCCATCATCGACGACCTGCAGATCCGCTTCGCCCCCGGGCTGACGATTCTTTCCGGCGAGACCGGCGCCGGAAAATCCATCATCATCAACGCCGTCAACCTCATTTTGGGCAGCCGGGCCGCCGCGGACATGATCCGCACGGGTGCGGAGTCGGCGGAGCTGGAGGCGGTCTTCGAGATCGGACCGGATTCAGCGGCAGGCCGTGCGGCCGGCGGCATGGGCTACGACCTCGGAGACGGGCTGCTGGTGCGCCGGGTCATCTCGCGCGCCGAAGGCAATCGGGTTTACGTCAACGGCCGTCTGGCCACCCTGCAGGTGCTGGCGGCGGTCACCGAAAACCTGGCGAGCATATCCGGTCAGCATGCCCACCAGGGTCTTCTCAAAGAGGATCAGCACCTGCTCGTCCTGGACCAGTTCGCCGGGCTGATGCCGCAGCGCGATGCCGTCTCCGCCCTCTACCACGAGATCCTGCCGCAGCTCAAACGGCTGAACGACCTGAAGCAGCGCCAAGCCCGGCAGGCCGAAGCGGCGGAGCTGCTCGAGCTCCAGGAGCGGGAGATCGCGGCGGCCGGCATCGCTCCGGGCGAAGATATCGAACTCGAGCGGGAGCGCTCACGGCTGAAAAACGCCGGCGCTTTGATGGCGGCGGTGCAGGGCAGCCTGGACCTGCTCTACGGTGCATCGGGCGCTGCGACCGACCGGCTGGCCGAGGCGCGCCGCAGCCTGGAGAAAGCGGCCCGCATCGACCCCGTCCTGGCGGTCCGGGCGGAAACCTGCGCCGAAATCACCTACCGGGTCGAGGACCTCGTGCAGGGCCTGCGCGAGGACCTTCGCTCCGTGGAGTTCAACGACCGTCGCCTGGAAGAGGTGGAGCAGCGGCTGGACACGCTCAACCGCCTGAAGCGTAAACACGGCGGGTCGCTGGAGGCCGTGCTGGCCAAACTCGCCGGCGCGCGCGCCGAACGCGCGGCCATCGATCATCTCGAGGTCGACATAGCGGCCGCGGCCGATCGGCTGCATGCGCTGCGCGCGGCAATCGCCTCCGAAGCGACCGCCCTTTCGCAAAAACGCCGCCAGGCTGCCAAGCGTTTCGCCGCCCAGGTGGCGGCGGAGTTATCCACCCTGAAGATGGCGGGCACGCAATTCGCGGTGGCGTTCAGCCCCACCGCCGCCGCGGCCGGCACAGACCCGAACCTGGTGATCGGCGACAGCGCCGTGACCGAGAGCGGCATCGACCGCGCGGTGTTCACCATTGCACCCAACGTCGGGGAGGCGCTCAAACCTCTCTCCGCAATCGCCTCCGGCGGCGAGCTATCGCGAGTGGTCCTGGCGCTGAAGTCAATCCTGGCCGCCTCCGAATCCGTGGCCACCATCGTCTTCGACGAGGTCGACGCGGGGATCGGCGGGGCGGTGGCGGAAGTGGTCGGCCGCTCGCTGGCCACCCTGTCCCGCCGCCACCAGGTGCTGTGCATCACCCACCTGCCGCAGATCGCCAAATTCGCCGAACACCATTTCAAAATATCGAAGCAGGTGGCCTCCGGCCGCACCCGGACCGTCATCGTGCCGCTATCGGAAGACGAGCGCACGCAGGAGGTCGCGCGCATGCTGGGGGGTGAAAAAATCACCCGGGTCACCCTGGAGCATGCGCGGGAGCTTCTGGCCCGGAGGCATAAAAGCCGGACGTGAGATCATCCTCCGGCCCTGTCCCCCGCCGGGGGATCCCCAGGGTGCGGTGCCTGACGTTTAAATTTGATGGGGCAACAAAAATCCCCCACCCGGCGTGAGCACGGATAGGGGATCACGAAAAGATCGCTCTTGCTGACAGTGAAGCTTAGGCCTCAATTTTCTCCACGTCCGATGCCGCCGGCCCCTTGGCGCCCTGTTGAACCTCAAAGTGAACGCGGTCTCCTTCCACCAGCGACTTGAAGCCCTTGCCCTTGATGGCCGAGTAGTGGACAAAGATGTCCTGTCCATCTTCTTTTTTTATGAACCCGTAGCCCTTTTTCTCGTTGAACCACTTGACGACCCCTTCCGCCATGCTGTCCTCCTCCTCACGTTTCTGGTGTTGACCGTCCCTGCAGTCGTGGACGGGTGGTCAAAAAGGCAGTTCTCGTTTTGGCCCTGCCTCTCACGCCTGGGTGCACGAAATCGATATCATGGTGCACAAAAAAAAGCAGAGCCGAAACCGGCTCTGCTTGACAAGCCTCAACACGAATGAACGGTGAGGACGGAAATTCGATGGGTCGCACAGCACAACATGGTCACAGGCAGCAAATACCCACTAAAAGTTTCAGTTGGTACTATTTCTAAAACGGACCGGAATGTCAACAAAAAATTGTCGGCATTTCGTTTTTGGGCCCCAACCGTGGTAAAGTGGGCCATGGCGTCTTCTACCCTGAACCGGTTTCGGGCGATGGGCCTGCTGGCCGCCGCCGCATTTGCCGTCCTGCTGGGGGTCCGGTTGGATCTCTGGGAGGCTGTGGCATCCCGCCCCAGGGACTTGCACAGCGATGCGGCCGCCACCTATTCCTCCCGGGAGTCCTGGATGAGTATCTTCCAGGGCGGCCGCAAGATCGGCTTTTCCCACCGCCGGCTGCAACCGGCGGCGGCCGGCTATCACCTGGAGGAGACGGTGCTGATGCGGATCAACACGATGGGCATGGTCCAGGACCTTCGGCTGAAGAGCCGATACGGGCTGAACCGCGGCCTGGCGTTGGAGCATTTCGAGTTCGGCATCGAATCCGGCGGCTTTCGGTTTTCGGCCCGCGGCAGGGTTTTCGAGGGCCTTCTTTCGATCGAAACCGAATCCGCCGGGGCACGCAGCCGCATCGAGATCCCGGCTGCGACGGAGATCCGGCCCGTGGCGGCCCTATCCGAGGTTCTGGCCCGTGCCGACCTCACCCCTGGGACGCGTTACGAATTGGAGGCATTCGACCCCGCCTCGCTCGCGCGGGTGCCGGTCCGGGCGGAAGTCATCGGCCCGGATGATCTCCAGGTGCTCGATCAAACCGTGACCGCCACGCGGATCACCCTGAACTTCCGTGGAATGATCCAAACGGCTTGGATCGACCGCAACGGCGAGCTTCTGCGCGAACGCGGCCTGCTGGGCATGCGCCTGGAAAAAACCACCCGCGACCAGGCCCTGGCACCGTTGGGCCTCGAGGCGATCCCGGACCTGACGGAGGCGGCCGCGATCACCCCCGACCGGCCGATTTCCGACCCCCCGGGAGCGAAGCGGCTGCGGCTGCGCCTGCGGGGGCCGGTCCCGGAGGAGCTGAGGCTGCACGGCGGCCGCCAGAGCCTTGCCGACGGGGTCCTCACCATCCGCCTGGAATCGCTCGAGGACCTGCCGGGCCCCATCGACCCTCTGAAGCTGAGCGCACTCGAAAAAATCTACCTACGTGCGGAGCCGCTGATCCAATCCGATCACGAAAAGATCCGCGCCGTGGTTCGCTCGGTCCTGGGCGAGGACCCGCAGATGCCGGCAGTCGAGAAAGCCCGCCGCCTAATGGGCTGGATCCAACTCAACATTGAGAAGCGCCCGGTGCTCTCCATGCCGGATGCGATCTCCACTCTCGAGAACCGCATGGGCGACTGCAACGAGCACGCCATGCTCTATGCCGCCCTGGCCCGGGCGGCCGGCATTCCGGCCCGCGTGGAGGCGGGCCTCGTCTACATGCGGGGAAAATTCTACTATCATGCCTGGAATCTGTTGTTCTTAGGCAGCTGGGTCACAGCCGACCCGCTTTTTGACCAGCTTCCGGCCGACGTCACACACCTTCGCCTGGTGACCGGATCGATGCAGCAGCAGTTCGATCTGATGGGGGCGATGGGGCAGCTGCAGATCGAGGTGGTAGACGATGGTTGAACTGACCGATCTCACCAAGACCTACGGCAGGTTCACCGCGGTGGACCGTATCAATCTGAAAGTTCACCCGGGTGAAATTTTCGGGTTCATCGGCCCCAACGGGGCCGGCAAGACCACCACCATCAAGATGATGGGCGGGGTCCTCGCGCCCACGGCAGGGACCGTCGCCGTCTGCGGGATCGACATGCAGGCGCAGCCGGAGGAGGCCAAGCGCCGGATCGGCTTTATCCCCGACCGGCCCTACCTCTACGAGAAGCTCACGGGGACTGAGTTTCTGAAGTTCACCGCAGACATCTACGATGTGCCGGCCCCGCTCTTCCGCGAAAAGGCGGCGGCCGTGCTGCGCCAGTTCGCCCTGACCGACTGGGCGGACGAACTGATCGAGTCCTATTCCCACGGCATGAAACAGCGCCTCATCATGGCGGCGGCCATCCTGCACGACCCCGAGGTTCTGATCGTGGACGAGCCCATGGTGGGACTCGACCCGCTTGCCATCATCATGGTCAAGAAGCTGTTCCGGGAACTGGCCGGCCGGGGCATCAGCATCTTCATGTCGACCCACACCCTGAAGGTGGCCGAGGACATCTGCGACCGCATCGGCGTTATCGCCCGCGGCCGCCTCATCGCCACCGGGACGACCGCCGACCTTCAGCGGGAGGCGAACGTCGGCGCCCCGGACCTGGAAGCCGCCTTCTTGAACCTGACTGCGAATGAAGCGGGTTCCCCGTGAACCCCCTGCCGCCCGATCGCTTCGCGGCGAAGGGCGAATTGGAATTCCGATGCGGCGAAAGCTCCACGAAACATCCGGGATAGCGGACATCGGGGTTTTGCTGCGGCCGCGGGTCCTGCCTCTGCTCAAACGCGGGCTGGCCCGCAGCATGCACGGGGGCAGAACCCGCCTGGCGGTGCTGGGCGCTGCGGGCACGGCGTTCTGGTGCGGGCTGTTTGCCGTCGCCCGGCGGGTGCTCGTGTACTTCCGCGGCATCGAGGACATCGGCGACATCCTGGCCCTCAGGCTGCTGTCGATGATACTGATCGTCTGCTTCGCCCTGCTGCTGTTCAGCAGCATCCTGACCTCGCTCTCCAGGCTCTATCTCTCCCGCGACCTGCTCTTGGTGCATTCGCTGCCGGTCCCCCGCCACCGGCTGTTCATCGCACGTTGGCTCGACAGCACAGTCGAAAGCGGCTGGATGGTGGTTCTCTTCACCCTGCCGGTCTTTCTGGCCTATGGCATCGTTTTCGAGGCGGGCCCGGCCTATTACGGGGCAACGCTGTTTTCACTGGCGGCCCTGGCGCTGATCGCCTCGGCCCTGAGCGCGCTCGCGGTGATGATCGGGGTCGTCCTGGTTCCGGCCGGACGCATGCGCAGCATCGTGGTGGTGCTGGGGGTCCTGCTTTTTGTCACGCTCTACGTGGCCATTCGCCTCTCGCGGCCGGAGCAACTGGTCAACCCGGAGGTGTTCGAAACGGTGCTGGCCTACGTCGCATCCCTCCAGGCCCCGGTGTCGCCGCTGCTGCCGAGCACCTGGGCGTTCGACAGCATCCGCTCGGCGCTCGCGGGCTCCGTCGCATCCTGTCTGTTTCACGCCGCGCTGGCCGCCAGCGGCGGCGCCGCCCTGGTTTGCCTCCTGGCCGTGAGCGCCGACGTCCTCTATTTTAAAGGGTTTTCGCAGACCCAGGTCGCCTCGGTGCGCATTTTTCGCGGCCGGGGGGTCAGCGACCGCATCTTGCGCTGCATGCCCGGCCCGGCCCGGGCTTTCACCGTCAAGGAGATCAAGAGTTTTATGCGGGACCAGGCCCAGTGGTCCCAGCTGTTTCTCATTGCCGCCCTGGTGGTCATCTACATTTACAATTTCGAGGCGCTGCCGCTGGAGCGCTCCCCCATCCAGGCCGTTTACCTGCAGAACCTTTTTTCCTTCCTGAACATGGCCCTGGCCCTCTTCGTGCTCACGGCCGTGACGGCCCGGTTCGCCTACCCGGCCGTGAGCCTGGAGCGGGAGGCCTTCTGGCTGGTGAGAACCTCGCCGCTCTCCCTGCGGGCCTTTCTGATGATCAAGTTTCTCATCTACTGCGTGCCGCTGCTGGTGCTGACCGAGATTCTCATCGTCGGCACCAATCTGCTGCTCGGTGTGACGCCGTTCATGATGGCGCTCTCGACCGTCACGGTGTTCTTCCTGGTGCCGGGCATCGTCGCCATGGGCATCGGCCTCGGCGCCGCCTACCCGGATTTCAAGGCCGAAAACCCGACCCAGACCGTAACAAGCTTCGGGGGACTTGTTTTCATGATCGCCTGCGCCGCCTTCATCGGACTGGTACTGCTGCTCGAAGCCGGTCCGGTCTACCGCATCGTCATGGCCGACCTCCATGGCCGGCCGCTCTCCGCAGCCCTCTGGGCGTGGACCGCCGGTTCGTTCGGTCTGGCCTTTGCGCTGAGCATCCTCGCCGTCGTTTTGCCGCTGCGCTTCGGGGAGAAGCGCCTCGCTAAAGTACACATTTAAGTTTACATTGACATTTACAATTTGTCCGTATAAACTATGGATAAGATGAGCGGCCCCGAAGGGGTGCTCGTTAGACTCTTTTGAGAGAATAGGGCCATGCCCCGCCAACTGACCCCCACCCAGCAGCGGCTGCTCGACTATCTGCAGCGAAAAATCGCGGCCGACGGGCAGGCCCCCAGCCTGCGCGAAGCCGCGGCAGACCTGCGGGTGAGCCATGCGGCCGTCGCCCGCACCTTGAAGGCGCTGGAGTCCAAGGAGTGCGTGCGGCGCGAGGGGCGCTACGGGCGCACGGTCCATCTGCTGAACCCCGCCCGCGACGTCGCCGCCCTGCAGCGCGGCCGCGATGTGCCGATCGTCGGCCGCATCGCCGCCGGACTGCCCATGTACGCCCAGGCCCAGTGGGACGGCAGCATCACGGTGGACGCCGAGGTTTTTCGCGGGCAGAACCTCTTCGCCTTGCGGGTGCGGGGGGATTCG
>JAWOHH010000045.1:0-38049 GCA_046496215.1 Desulfobacterales bacterium | reverse complement strand
GGCGGCCGCCCGCCGCGCGCACGGCCATAACCCCGCGCGAAAGGAGCTTGCCCCATGCCGGTTGCGGATTACACCACCTATTGCCGGATGATCGACCGGGCCCTGGCGGGAAAATTCGCCTACCCCGCCATCAACGTCACCTCCATGACCACGGCGAGCGCTGTGCTGCAGGGGCTCGCGGCCTCCAAGAGCGACGGGATCATCCAGGTGTCGACCGGGGGGGGCGCCTTCGCCTCCGGATCGGCCCTGAAGGACATGGCCCTGGGGGCGATCGCCATCGCCGACTACGTGCACCGCGCGGCCGAGCGCTATCCGGTCTATGTCGCCCTGCACACGGATCACTGCCAGGCGGACAAGCTGGAGCAGTTCGTGCTGCCGCTGATCGCCGAAACCGAGCGGCGCCGGGCCGCGGGGCGTCCCAACCTCTTCAACAGCCACATGTTCGACGGCAGCGCCCTGCCGCTCGCGGAAAACCTTGACCTCGCCGTGCCGCTCCTCGAGCGCTGCCGTGCGAGCGAGATCATCCTCGAGATCGAGGCGGGGGTGGTGGGCGGCGAGGAGGACGGGGTCAAAGGCGGGGGGCCCTCCGAGAAGCTCTACACGACCCCCGAGGACATGGTCGCGGTGGGCCGTCGCCTGAATGCGGTCGGCGGGGCGCGCTATCTCTTCGCCGCCACCTTCGGCAACGTGCACGGGGTATACAAGCCCGGCACCGTCACGCTCAAACCCTCGATCCTGAAGGAGGGCCAGGATGCGGTGACGAAGGCCTTCGGCCCGGCCGCCCGTTTTGCCCTGGTTTTTCACGGCGGCTCCGGGTCCAGCCTGGCGGAGATCCGCGAGTCGCTCGACTACGGCGTGGTCAAGATGAACATCGACACCGACACCCAGTATGCGTTCACCCGGCCGATCGCCGACCACATGTTCCGCAACTACGACGGGGTGCTCAAAGTCGACGGGGAGGTGGGCAACAAGAAGTTCTACGACCCCCGCACCTATTTCGCCGCGGCCGAAAAGGCCATGGCGGAGCGCGTAAAGCAGGCGGTGAGGGACTTGCGGGGCGAGAACACCACCCTGTTCACATGAGGCGGGCTCTATGGAAGTGAAACCGGAAGATCTCGACGTCCAGCGGCTCGGTCCCTGCCGGATCGACAGCCCGGTCAGCGGTGTGCGCTACGTGGATGACGGTGAGAAGGTCGTGCTGCACTCCAACCCGGATGTGCTCAAGCGTATGCTGGAAAACGGGGAGGGGCTGTTGGCCTTCGAGAAGGCCGGCCCCCGCGAGAAGATCTACTTCGACGCCTCCAAGCTCAAGTGCGGGATCGTCACCTGCGGCGGGCTCTGCCCGGGCCTGAACGACGTCATCCGGGCGCTCGTGCTCAGCCTCTTCCACAACTACAAGGTCAAAAACGTCTTCGGCTTTCCCTACGGCTACGAGGGGTTGACCCACCGCTACGGCCATGCCCCCGTGGAGTTGAACCCGGGAGCCGTGAGCCGGATCCACGAATACGGCGGGACGATCCTCGGCTCTTCGCGCGGCAACCAGGACATCGGCGAGATGGTCGACACCCTGGACCGCATGAACCTGGGGATCCTCTTCGCCCTCGGGGGGGACGGCACCCTACGCGGGGCCCAGGCCATCGCCGAGGAGATCGGGCGGCGGGGGCTGAAGATCAGCGTAATTGGCATCCCCAAGACCATCGACAACGACATCTCCTTCGTGGAGCGCTCCTTCGGCTTCGAGACCGCGGTGTCCGAGGCCGTCAAGGCGATCGATGCCGCGCACACCGAGGCCAAGGGCGCGCGCAACGGGATCGGGCTCGTCAAGCTCATGGGCCGCGAGTCCGGCTTCATCGCCGTGTTCGCCTCCCTGGCCCGCAGCGATGTCAATTTCTGCCTCGTTCCGGAAGTTCCCTTCAGCCTCGAAAAGCTGCTCGAATCCGTGAGGGATCGGCTGAAGCGCAGCGGGCATGCGGTGATCGTGGTGGCCGAGGGCGCGGGGCAGGAGTTGATGGGCGAAACCGGGCAGCGCGATGCGTCCGGCAACGTCAAGTTCAAGGACATCGGTCTCTTTCTGAAGGACCGGATCAACGCGTATTTTCAAAACACCGGCATGGATTCGACCCTCAAGTACATCGACCCCAGCTACACCATCCGAGGCGTGCCCGCCAACGCTTACGACTCCGCCTTCTGCCTGCTGCTCGGGCAAAACGCGGTGCACGCCGGCATGGCCGGCCGCACGAACATGGTCGTGGGGAATTGGATGAATACCTTCACCCACGTCCCCATACCTCTGGCCGTGTCCGCCCGCAAAAAAGTTGACCCCAACAGCTGGGTCTGGAGCAGCGTGCTGACCAGCACCGGCCAGCCGAAAGAGATGCGCTGAAACCGCCGGCGCTCTCGTCTCCACCGAACGCAGAGGAGCCATGAGCATGCGACGAATCGCCATTTCGACCGGCGGCGGGGACGCCCCCGGGCTGAACGCCGTCATCCGCGCCATCGTTCTCTCCGCGTTGAACCGCGGCTGGGAATGCGTCGGCATCCGCGACGGCTACAACGGCCTGCTTGCGCCGCAGGATTACCCCCAAGGCGGGCTGATGCCCCTCGACCGCAACGCGGTGCGCGGCCTCACGCATCTGGGCGGCACCATTCTCGGCACCACCAACCGCGGAAACCCGCTGCGCTTCCCCGTGCGGGGCGAAGACGGGAAACTCGAGGAAAAGGACCGCTCCGAGGAACTCGTGGCCCTTTTCCGACGGCAGGGCCTGGACGCCCTGGTCGCCATCGGCGGGGACGGCTCGCTCGAGATCGCCAATGCCCTCTGCCAAAAGGGGCTGACGGTGGTGGGGGTGCCCAAGACGATCGACAACGACCTGGACCAGACCGTGGTCACCTTCGGTTTCGACACCGCCGTGGATTTCGCCACCGAATGCATCGACCGGCTGCACTCCACGGCCGAGTCCCACCAGCGCATCCTGGTGATCGAAGTGATGGGGCGATATGCGGGCTGGATCGCCCTGAACTCCGGGGTGGCGGCCTCGGCGGATGCCATCCTCATTCCGGAGATCCCCTACGACATCCGCACGGTCGCCGAGAAGATCGCCGAGCGCGAGCGCAACCGCCGCTTGTTCTCCATCGTGGTGGTGGCCGAGGGCGCGCTGCAAGCGGGAGGCGGGCGCACGCTGGTGGAGGAAAAAACCGCCGGCCGGGCGGAGCGCCTGGGCGGGGTCGGCCAGAAAGTGAGCGCGGAGCTCGAAAGGCTGACCGGCAAGGAGTCCCGGGTCGTGGTGCTCGGCCATCTCCTGCGCGGGGGACGGCCCACCTCCCACGACCGGCTCATCTCGCTGCGCTTCGGGGCGGCCGCCGTCCGGGCGTTGGATGAGGGCCGCTCGGGCATCATGGTGGCGCTGGACCCGCCGGCGGTCAAGTACGTGTCGCTTGCGGCCAGCATCCGGCGGATGAAAACGGTGCCGGTGGACTGCGACACCGTCATGACGGCGCGGGACCTGGGGATCTGCTTCGGGGATTAGTAGAGGTCTGGAAAAACGGCGCCTCGGGTCGTGATCCGGCGTTGTGCGCCCTTAGGCCGCTGCACGCCTTGGCTGACGACCGAATGCTTGTTTTTAAATGCCTCTGGCTGTGCGGAGGAGGGGTCAACGCCAGCCGATCGGGTCGTAGCCCTTTTCCCGCAGGCAGCGGTCGACGAAGTTTCGAAACACCGGGTCCGGGTCTCCGGCTTTCAGGCCGCCCCGCACCAGGCCGCCGGCCGCACCTCCGGCCGCGCCGGCCGCCGCGCCGCGGCCCAGGTTTCCCAGCACCGCGCCGGTCGCCGCACCCACGGCGCCGCCGACGGCGGCCCCACCGGCGGTGCTTTTCGCGACCTCCGTGCCCTTGTTCGAATCGGCGCCGCCATCCCTGGCGAGCTGGATGCAGGCATCGATATCCCTCTGCGCAACCTCCTGGCCCACCCGGTTGAAATGGGCGTTCGGATAGAGCACCGGGCGTTTGTCCGCACACCCGGTGACGGCCGCGATGGCGATTGCCAAAAAGGCGAAACGTTTCGCTTTCATCTCTCTTCTCCGCAAACAGGAGGCGCTCTTCACCGATCAGAGGGCAACGTGCCTATAAGAACAACTCAATTTCGGATGCCGTGGCGGCGCACGCGCCATCCGCCGGCACCATACGGTTGACCATCTGCAATTTCAAGAATTTCTCGAAGCAGGCGATAACAATAGTTGAAATATTGCCAGCAGGAACCGAACCGGGCCGCTCGCCAAAATTGAGGAAATCACGTGGACGAACCTAAAATCAAGCAAATCATGGCCCAGGTCAAGTCATTCCCCGGGATGCCGGCCACCGCGGCGAAGCTGATGCCCTTGCTCCAGGACCCGGATTCCAGCCCCGCCCAGATCGAGGAGATCATGAAATACGACCCCGGTCTGACGGCGAACATCCTCAAGTTGACCAACTCCGCCTATTTCGGCCTTCCCACCCAGGTGAGCTCGGTTCGCCAAGCCGTCATGCTGCTCGGCTGGAAGCGGGTGCTGCAGCTGGTCATGACGATGTGCATGAGCGCGCTGATGAAAAAGCCCGTGCCGGGCTACGACCTGCCGCGCGGCGAGCTCTGGCGGCACTCGGTGGCCGTCTCGGTGGCGGCGGAGACCGTCGTCCACTCGTTGTCGCTCGCCGAAGCCGACGAGGTGTTCACAGCCGCGCTGCTGCACGATATCGGCAAGCTCGTTCTCGGGGCCTATGTGAATCAGGACATCGGGCAGATCGAGCAGATCGTCGAAAAGGGCATCTCCTTCGACGTTGCCGAATACATCGTGCTCGGCACCAATCACGCGGAGATCGGCGCGCGCATCCTGCAGCACTGGTCACTGCCCCTGGGGCTCGTGAACGCCGTGCACTGGCACCACGACCCCGAGAGCTGCCGGAACGGCTGCGTTCTGAGCGACGTGGTGCATGTCGCCAACATCATCGGCCGGATGATCGGATACGGGAAGGGTCGCAACGGTCAGCCGGTTGAGCCGGCCGCGGAGGTCGTCGAGCGGTTGGGGCTCACGCCCGACCGGATGGAGAAATTGGCCGAGCAGACACTGCAGGACGTCACCAGGCTTTCGAATGTGTTGACCTGACCGCCTCTGGCCCGAACGATTCGTGAAACGCCCTCAGCACAGGTAATCCCGCCAGCGCCACTCGACCCTGTCCCCCTGCTCCTGGCAGATCAGCGTTTGATCGGTGACCGCCTTTTCGATGGCGTCGCGAACCGCCGGGCGGTCTGCGAACCCGTTGGCAAGGACCCGGGAAAGGAGCTTTTCCAGAGGGCGCTCGGCTGCGCGGATCCGGCCGTTGGTTCGCCAATGCCCCCGGGTTTCGATGACCCGCTGCATCATCACATCATACACCGCGACGATGCGCTCCAAATTGGTCAGCTGGTGGACCTCCTCCGGTGTTGCCTCCCCCCGCGGTATGCGATCCCGGATCTCCCCGAGATAGCGGTTGAAGCTGGTTTCCCACGCGACGGCCACCTCGTCCAACATGCTGCGCGTGACGGCCGCCGTCTCGACGACGGCGCGGTTGGCATGGTACTGCGACCAGTCGTCGGTCAAAATGCGCAGCCCGAGCGCCGCGCTGCGCTCGCGCACTTCGGTTCCGGGAAAGGGCGCGAGCAGATGGAACCCGTACGACAGCCCCAGCTCCTTCAGCCGTTGCCCGAAGTCCATGCTTTCCTGGATGGTTGCCGGGGTCTCACCGGGCAGCCCCAGGATGAAGGAGGCGAACGGGGTCACCCCGGTGCGGGCGCACATTCGCACCGCCTCGATCACCTGCTCCGGGGTGATCCGTTTTTTGATCGTCTTCAGGATCTCGCGGTTGGCGGACTCCACGCCGAAGCTGACGGCCGTGCACCCGGCGGCCTTCATGCGGGAGAGCACCTCCTCGGAGACCGTGTCCACGCGGGCGAACGAGGTCCATTTGACCTTCAGGCCCCGCCGCAGGATCTCGTCGCACACGGCGGTGCAGTGGCGCCGGTCGGCGGTGAAGAGATCGTCGGCGATGTTGACCTGGTGGAAGCCCAGCCTGCTCAGCGCCTCGAGCTCGTCCACCACGCGCTGCGGGCTGCGGAAGCGCACGCGGCTGCCGACCATTTTGCGGCCGACGCAGAAAATGCACTGGTGCGGGCACCCCCGGGTCGTGGTCATGCTGATCGGCATGCCCAGGGCGCGATAGCGGCCCAGGGGCAGCAGGTGCCGCGCCGGCGGCGGCAGGCTGTCCAGGTCGGCGATGAACTCCCGGCGCGGTGCCATGCGGACGGTGTCTTCGACCCGGAAGGCAATCCCGGTGATGTCATCGAAATTGCGGCCGGCTGCGGCCGCTCGGGCCAGTTCGACGATGGTGCGCTCACCCTCGCCGATCACCGCGATGTCCAGGGCCGGGCAGGCCTGCAGGGTCTCCCGGACGCTGAAGCTGACGTGGGGACCGCCCATGACCGTCAGAATGCGCGGGTCAAGCTGTTTGATGTCTGCCAGCACGCCCATGGCGTGGTCGACCGTCATGGTCACGGCCGTGATGCCGGCGATCTGCGGTTGGAATTCATCGAGAAGACCGGCGAGCATCTTTTCGCTGTACGGGTGGACCACCAGGTCCAGCACGCGCACCTCTGCGCTGGCCTCCTCCAGGGCGGCCGCCAGGTAGGCCAGTCCCAAGGGGGGTGAGGGGGTTTCGGAGATGGGGTAGAAGGGGTTGATCAGCAGAACGCGCATGAGAACCTTTGAAGGCCCGGGGGGCCAGCGGAAAAAAAATAGGTCTAATGGGACCTATAGGTCCTATTAAAGCTGATGGGGCCTGAACCAGGAGAGCTCAGGCCCCATTCGGATGCGGTAAACCCAAAAACTGCTAGAACAGCCCGGACACCGCACCGGTGTTGACGTCCACATCGATGCGCCGGAAAGCCGGGTTGGAGCTCGTGCCCGGCATCAGGCTGATGGTGCCGGCGCAGGGGCAGAGGAACTTGGCGCCGGAGTAAATCAGGACGTCGCGGATGGGCAGGGTCCAGCCCTTGGGCACGCCTTTGATGACCGGGTCGTGGCTGAGGGAGAGGTGGGTTTTGACCATCATGGTGGCGAAATCCGCGTACTTGGGGTCGGACTCGAGCATCTTGGCCTTGGCCTCTGCCTCCGGCAGCCAGGAGACGCCGTCCGCGCCGTAGACCTCTCTGGCGATCAGGGCCACGCGCTCGCGCAGCTTCATCTCGAGCGGGTAGAGGAACTTGAATTCCGATTTTTCGTTGCAGGCGTCGATGACCGCGTCGGCCAGCTCCAGCGCCCCGTCGCCGCCCTTCAGCCAGTGCTGGGACTCGGCGCAGCGCGCGCCGGCCGCCTCGGCCGCCTTCTTGACCACCTTGACCTCGGCATCGGTGTCGGTGTGGAAGCGGTTGATGCAGACCACCGGGTTGATGCCGGACTTGCGGATGACGTTGATCAGGTGGACCATGTTGGCGCAGCCCTTCTCCACCAGGGCGATGTTCTCCTTGGTGTATTCTTCGGGCAGGGCTTTGCCGGCGACCACCTTGGGCCCGCCGCCGTGCATTTTAAGCGCCCGGATGGTGGCGGTCAGGACCGACACGTGGGGCTTCAGGCCGCTGAAGCGGCACTTCACGTTCCAGAACTTCTCGAACCCGATGTCGGCCGCGAAGCCGGACTCGGTCACGTGGTAGTCGAAGAGTTTCAGACCGACGCGGTCTGCGATGATCGAGGACTGGCCCACGGCGATGTTGGCGAAGGGGCCGGCGTGGACCATGCAGGGCTGGTACTCGGCTGTGCTCATGAGGGTGGGGTTGATGGTGTTGCGCATGAAGGCCGTCATGGCGTTGCCGACCTCGAGGTCCCCGGTGGTCACCGGTTTGCCGCTGCGGTCGAAGGCCACCGTGATGTTGTTCAGCCGGTTTTTAAGATCCGCCAGGTCGTTGGCCACGGAAAGAATGGCCATGCACTCCGAGCCCACGGCGATCCCGAACTTGGACTGCATCATGTAGCCGTCCTGGCGGCCGCCGATGCCGATGATGATGTTGCGCAGCGCCTGGGCGCAGAAATCCATGACCCAGCCCATCTCGATGCGGGTGGGGTCGATGTGCAGCCGCCGCATGCCGGTCAGCCGCGCGAGCTGCTCGTCGGTGTAGTTTCTCTCGTGCTGCATGCGGGAGGTCATGGCGACCATGGCCAGGTTGTGGGCGTTCATGATGTCGTTGATGTCGCCGGTCAGGCCTAACGAGAACTCGGTCATCGGGATCAAAAGCGCATTGCCGCCGCCGGCGGCCGTGCCTTTGACGTTCATCGTGGGACCGCCGGAGGGCTGGCGCAGGGCGCCGCCGACATTCTTGCCGCGCTTGCCCAGGCCTTCCATGAGCCCAACCGAGGTGGTGCTCTTGCCTTCTCCCAGCGGGGTCGGGGTGATGGCGGTCACTTCGACGTACTTCCCGTCCGGCTTGTCTTTAAGCCGGTTGATGATCTTCAGAAAATCCATCTTCGCCAGCCGGCCCATGGGGAGCATTTCGTCCTTCTGGAGTCCCAGCTTGTCGCGCCATTGCTCGGGGGTCGGCATCTTTTTTTCGGCAGCTTCGGAAATCTGCCAGTCGGCCATCTTGGTCGCATCGTACGCCATCAGTGAATCCCTCCTTTTTGGGTTGTGGTGGTGTGTTGGGAAAAGGCCCGAACGGGGTACCTGCGCCCGGCGCCTGCAGGGGCCGAACGCAAATAGACAACCGATTCAATTAACACATAAAAATTAAATGTTGCTCTATAGCATCCGGTCCGGAGTTTGGCAAGCGATTTGTTGTCAGGGGCCGTTGGGGTGGAGCTGGTGCAGGCGGAAGTAAAACCCCTTGAGCGCCATCAGTTCCGGGTGCGAGCCGGATTCGATGATGCGTCCGCGGTTCATCACCAGGATGCGGTCGGCATGCCGTACCGTGGAGAGACGGTGGGCGATCACCAGGGCCGTGCGCTGCTGCATCAGGCGGGCCAGGGCCTGCTGGACGAGCAGCTCCGTCTGGGAGTCGATGTAGGAGGTGGCCTCGTCGAAGAGGATCAGCTGGGGGTTGCGCGCAAAGGCGCGGGCGATTGCGATCAGCTGGCGTTCGCCGCTGGAGATCAGGCTGCCGCCTTCGCCCAGCGGCGTGTCCAGGCCCTCCGGCAGCCGGGCAACGAGCCCCTGCAGGTTGGCGGCGGCGATGATCGCCTCGAATCGGTCGGGGCCCGGGTGAGGGTCGGTTTCGAAGATGTTGCGGCGGATGCTGCCGGAGAAGAGAAACGGGTCCTGCATCACCAGCGCCATCTTGTCCCGGAAGAGGCCGCTCGGAAGCGAGCGCAGGTCGCGGCCGTTGAGCCGGATCGACCCGGCCGTGGGGTCATAAAGCCGCGGGATCAGATTGACGAGGGAGGTCTTGCCGGCGCCGGTCGGCCCCACCACCGCCAGGGTCTCCCCGCGGCGCAGCTCGAAGCAGACCGATTTGAGCACGCGCTCCCCCGGCACGTAGGCGAAATCGACATGGTCGAAGCTCACCGACTCGATCGCCTCGATCACAGGAGCGCCGGCCGGCGCCGGGGGCGGCGGCAGCCGGGTCGTGTTGTCCATCACCAGGAAAATGCGCTCGGCGGAGGCCATGGCGTTCTGCAGGATGTTGTACTTCTCCGCCAGGTCCCGCAGGGGCCGGAAGAACATCCGGATGTAGGCCATGAACGCCACCAGGGATCCCAGGCTGAGGGTCTGGTCCAGGACGCGCCCGCCGCCGTACCAGATGATGAGGGCCACGGCCACGACGGCCAGGACCTCCACCAGGGGCATGAACACCGCCAGGACCCGGATCTGGCGCATGCCGGCCAAATAATTTTCGTGGTTGAGCGTTTTGAACCGCCGATAGTTGGCCTCCTCGCGCCGGAAGAGCTGGATCACCCGCATGCCGCCGATCGTTTCGGAGAAGCGCGAGTTGATTTCGGCCACCTGCACGCGCAGGATGCGAAATATATCGCGGGCGCGCCGTGCAAAGACGATCGAGGCGGCCGCCACCGCCGGGATGATCGCAAAGCTCACCAGGGCCAGCTTCCAGTTCAGCACGAGCATCACGGCGGCAATCCCGGCCAGAAGCACCAGGTCCTTGAAAAGAAAGGAGACGAAGGAGGTGAACAGTTCGTACATGTTCTGGACGTCGCTGGTCAGCCGGGTCACTAGCCGGCCGACGGGGTTGCGGGTGAAAAATTCCAGCGATAGATTCTGGATGTGGGCGTAAAGCCGCATGCGCAGGTCGTGCATGATCCGCTGGCCCGTGATCTCCATCACCATCGCCTGTGCGAAGTTCAGGGCAAACCCGGCGGCGGACATGAGCACGAAGGCCAGGGTCAGCCACGCCAGCCCGGCCAGGTCGCCGCGGCGCAGCCGCTCCAGGTCTTCGGCGGCGAGCTTCGAGAGGTCCTCGAAGGCGATCTGCGCTCGTGCGCCCTCCGCCTGCAGGAGCTCAGGGTAGCGCGCGGCTGCCGCCGCTGCGTCCGGGTCGGCGAGATCGACGGCCAAACGGCGCCCGGCCGCCGCTTCGGCCGGCCGGCTTACGGCGGGATCCTGGCGGCCGGGGACGATGAACCGGTCGACGGCGATCTTGGTCAGCAGCGGCAGGGCGAGGTCGAGCAGCGTGATCAACAGGACCAGCGCCACCGACCAGCCGAGCAGCCGCCGGTGCGGTCGGGCCAGGGGCGCCAGCCGGCGCAGCAGGGCGAGGTCGTAGGGCTTTCCCAGCCGCGTCTCTTCGAAATAGCCGTAGTCAGTCGGCACCGTAGGCCTCTTCCATCTCCTGCAGCCGGCAGGTCTCGGCGTAATAGCGGCTGGCGGCCAGCAGCTCCTCGTGGCGCCCGGCATTCGTCACGCGGCCGTTTTCGAGCACGACGATGCGGTCGGCGAATCGCACGGCCGAGAGCCGGTGCGACACGATGACGATGGTCTGCGCCCCCGCCCGCTGCCGCAGGCTCGCGGCGATGACGGCGCCGGTCTCGAAGTCCACCTGGCTGATGGGGTCGTCCAGGACCATGACGGGCGCTTCCGCCAGCAGGCAGCGTGCCAGGGCCACCCGTTGTTTTTGCCCGCCCGAGAGCATGATCCCGCGCTCGCCGACCACCGTGTCGAAACCCTGGGGCAGGCGGCGGATCGTTTCGAGCAGGGCGGCCTCGCGGGCGGCGGCGGCGAGCCGCTCCTCGTCCACGCCCGGGTCGCCGAAGGCGATGTTGTCGCGGATGGTCCCCGCGAACAGAAACGGCTCCTGGGGCATGACGGAGATGGTGCGGCGAAGCGCCTCCAGGCCAAGGGTGCGGGCGTCCCGGCCGCCGACGAGGATGCGGCCCGCCGTCGGGTCATACAGCCGGGGCAGGAGGGCGGTCAGCGTGCTTTTCCCGCTGCCCGGCGGCCCGACGATGCCGAGCACGGAGCCGGGCTCGATCTTCAGGTCGATGCCTTCCAACGCGGCGGCACTGCGGGTGCCGTTTGAACCGTTGTACGAAAAACCGACCCCCTCGAAGACGATGGCGGTGTCCCCCCGCTCGAAGGCGGCGGACGCCGCGGGGCTGGTGATTTCCGGCCGGACGGAGAGGATGGCGTGGACCCGGTCCAGCGAGGCCCGCCCACGCTGGATGAGGTTGGTCACCCAGCCGAGCGCCATCATCGGCCAGGTCAGCAGGGCCAAGTAGCTGATAAAGGCCACGAAGTCCCCCGGTGTGATCGCGAGCAGGATGGTCTGCCGGCCGCCATAGAACAGGACCAGGGCCATGCTGATGTTGGTGAATAGGGTCATCATAGGGAAAAAGGCGCCCGTGATTTTGACGAGCTTGAGGTTTTCATCCACGTAGGCCTGCGATGAGGCGCGCACCTGCTCGAGTTCAGCGGCTTTGCGGTTGTGGGCTTTGATCAGGCGGATGCCGGCCATGCGCTCCCGCGCGACCTCGGTCAGGTCCGAGAAGCAGGCCTGGACCGATTGATAGCGGCGGTGCATCCGGCGGCTGAAGAAGCGGGTCCCGACGGCGATCAGGGGCATGGGGATGAGGACGATGCCGGTCAGGGCCGGGTCGATGTAAAGCATGAAGCCGACGGCCGCCGTGCCCATCACGACCGCGTCGTTCATGGCCACTAGCCCCATCCCGGCGGCCATGCGGATCTGCTGGATGTCGTTGGTGGCATGCGCCATGAGGTCGCCCGTGCGCGTGCGGTCGAAATAGACGGCGGAGAGCGTCTGCAGGTGCGCGAACAGGCGGTTGCGGAGACCCTCCTCGACCCGCCGGGAGGTGCCCAGCAGGCAAAGACGCCAAATGTAGCGGAAGAGCCCGATGAGGACGGCGATGCCGGCGACCGCCAGGGCATACACCAGCAGGTCGCCCGGTGTGGCACTCATATAAGTCAGCTCGTCGATGGTGCGCTTGATGACGAGGGGGACGATCAGCTGCAGGACGTCCACGACGATCAGGCTGAGCATCCCGACTAGGATGCGGAGGCGATTCTCGGCAAAATAGGGCGCAATAATCGAAAGGGGGCTCATGCATGCCCGCCGGGCGGTAGGGGGTTCAGGTTGACCATGGCATCCGGTGGATACCACAGGAGCGCTCCCGGGGCAACGGCGATCGGCGGCCTGCCGGCCGTGCGTGCTCGTTGACTTTGACGGGGTGGGTTGTTATTCTCTTGGCATGGAACTTGGGAATATTGTTGAATATATCGACCGCCAAAAAATCCTTTGCGCCGTGGTCATGGAGGTCAAAAACCAAAGGCTGCGCCTTCTGACCGAAACCAACCGCGAGGTCAACCTCTCCGCCAACCGGCTGCTGCACCGGGACAAGAACCGGCTGGATCTCTCCATGGGGCGCTCCCGGATGGTGGATGCGCTCAAGGCGGTCGCCGTCAGGCGCAAGGCGCTGATCGACAAGGTGGCGATCCGCGACCTGTGGGAAGTGCTGAACACCGAGCAGGAATGGATCGACCTGGAGACCATGACGGTTTTCTGCTTCCCCGAAAGCGCCAACGGCGACCACCAAGCGGCCGTCATCCGTGCCCTCTTCGATGACCGCCTCTACTTCAAGTTCAACCCGGACCGGTTCTTTCCCAACACCGAAGAGCAGGTCCAACGGATCACGGCGCAGCGCAACGAGGAGGCCCGACGCCAGCACATCCTGGACAGCGGTGGCGACTGGCTGCGGCAGTTGATGCGCCGGGCCGGCCAGGATCCGGTGGAGACGCCCCCCGGCGAGTTTGTCGAGGTGCTGAAGTCCTACTACCTGTTCGGGAAGGAGTACCCGGACCATGCGCTGGCCCGGGGCATGATGGAGCGCGCCGGTCTGAGCGACCCCGATGTGCTTTTTTCGATCCTGGTCGGACTCGGGGTCTTCGACGCGAACGAGAACCTCGAGCTGTTGCGGCTGCAGACGCCGGTGGTTTTTTCACCGGCAGCCGAACAGTGCGCCGCCCACCTGGTGCGGTCGGGGGCGAGGGCAATGGCGGACTCCCCGCGCCAGGACCTGACCGGTCTCAACCTCTTCACCATCGACGGCCAGTCCACGCTGGATTTCGACGACGCCCTCAGCCTGGAGGCCACCTCCTCCGGCCACCGGCTCGGGGTTCACATCGTCGACGTGGCCCATTTCATCCGCAAAGGGGGCCCCATCGATCTGGAGGCGCGCGAGCGGGGCAGCTCCATCTACATGGCCGACCGCAAGGTGCCGATGCTCCCGGCCGCACTGGCCGAAGGGTTGTGCAGCCTCAGGGCGGGGGAGATCCGGCCGGCTATCAGCACGATGGTGGACATCGGCCCCGACCTCTCCGTCCAGGACTTTACCATTCTGCCGACCTTTGTGCGCGTCAGGAAACAGCTGACCTATTTCGATGTGAACCAGGCGGCGGACCAGGACCCGCAGGTGATCACCCTGCGCGGCATTGCCCAAAAATTTCGCGCTCAGCGGCTGGCGGCGGGCGCCGTGCACATCTCCGTGCCGGAGATCAACGTCTGGCTGGGGGAGAACGGGGAGGTCAATGTCAGCCGGGTCAACCGGGAGAGCCCCGGCCGGATGCTGGTGGCGGAACTGATGATCCTGGCCAACTGGTTGACGGCCCGCTTTCTGGCGGAGCACGGGGTGCCGGCTGTCTTCCGGTCTCAGCCCGACCCGCGCGAACGCCTCTACCGGGGGGAGGAGGGGACGCTCTTCCAGAACTGGATGCAGCGCCGGCTGATCAATCGTTTCGTTTTGGGCCCCTCGGCCGAAAAACACTCCGGCCTGGGCCTCGACGCCTATGTCACCGCAACCTCGCCCATCCGCAAATATTTCGACCTGGCGACCCAGCGCCAGGTGAGGGCCGCCCTCGGGCTGGAGGAAGCCTACTCGGCGGTGGAGGTCGACGAGGTCATTCAGATGCTCGCGGTCCCGATGAGCCGCGTGTTCAAGCTGCAGAACAGCCGTCACCGATACTGGCTGCTCAAGCACCTCGAGCAGCGGGTCGGCCAGAAAATAGAGGCGATCGTATTGGTCCGGCGCCGCCAAACGTATCAGCTCCTGCTGGCCGACTACATGCTGGAGTGCGATCTGCCGATCACGGGCTTCCTGGATTTAAAACCCGAGGACCTCGTCCAGGTCACCCTCCAGAAAGCCGATGCGCGCAAGGACCTGGTGGCGTTGACGATCGGGTGAAGCGCCACGGGCGTTGCCCGCGTGCTGGCGTTGCTCGCGTGAATAGTGTTGCTAGCGGTTGTCGCGTTGAACGATAGTAACGCGCAGAACGCCAGCAACGCTTCCAACGCAAGCAACCCGAGCAACGCCAGCACACGCGCAACGCGCCTCACTTCACCCGCACCACCCGGCCGCTTGTGATCTTCTGCAGCTCCCGGGGGGTCAGTTTGAACACGGCCTGCGGGGTGCCGGCGGCGGCCCAGATTTCGGCGTGGGCCATGAGGTCCTCGTCGATGAAAATCGTCAGGTTTTCCGTATGGCCCACCGGCGGGACCCCTCCGATGGCAAACCCGGTTTTGCAACGAACGAATTCGGCCTCGGCTTTGAGCACGGGTTCGGCCACGGCGGCGCCGATCACGGTCTCGTCTACGCGGTTGGCGCCGCTGGTGATGACCAGCAGTGCCCGGTGAGACCAGGCCCCCTCGAAGACCAGCGACTTTGCGATCTGGGCCACTTCGCATCCGACGGTCCGGGCGGCGTCCTGGGCGCTGCGGGTGGTCCGGCTCATCTCGATGACGGTGCAAGCAACACCCAGCGCTTTTAGCGCCTCCTGGACTTTCTGCGCGGAGGGGCTGAGGGGTGCAGAGGATTGCATCGGCGTTGAGGCAGGTTTCATGGCAAAAAGCCCTCCTTGATTGTTGTCGCTTCGGGCGCCACGGCTGTGTTCATAACCCGATCTCGGGCCTGCGCATCCCCCGGGCATGAAAACATCTTGACTAAACATTTGATAGTTACTAAAAGTGCAAGCTATCACTAAATCGAATTCAGGAGCAGCATATGGGGATCCAGGAGCGCAAAGAGCGCGAAAAAGAACGCCGGCGACAGCAGATCATGGTTGCTGCCAAGAGGGTTTTCTCGGAAAACGGCTTCAGCAAGGCCACCATGGAGGACATCGCCCAGGAGGCCGAGTTGAGTCCGGGAACGCTTTATCTTTACTTTAAAAACAAGGAGGAGCTCTATGCCTCCCTGTCGCTGCGGATACTGCAATACCTGCTGCTGCGCATCGAGCATGTGAATGCCGTCAAGGGGTCCGGCCCGGATCAAAAGCTCAAGCAGTTGATGGAGGCGATGTACGATGTGTACGAGTTCGACCCGCTCACCATCATCAACATGTTTCATCTCCAGTCGAGCGAGACGCTGAAAAACCTCTCTCCGCAGCTGCTGTCCGAAATCAAGGACCTTTCCGGGAAATCCATGGGGGCCATATCCCAGATTTTCAAGGACGGCGTGGATCAGGGCGTTTTTATCGATCGGCACCCCATGGCGCTCGCCGACACTTTCTGGTCCGTCTTCTCCGGCGTCATCCTGTGGCTGACCAGCAAGAAGCTGATCGATGAAAGCAAGGATTTCCTCAAGGAGACCCTCTCCGTCGCCTTCGACGTGTTCTACAAGGGCGTCAAGGCCGGCTAGCCTATCTTGGGTCGAAAGCCCCCGTCACCGCCCCGCCTCCCGCTCGAAGAGCCTGGCAACCTCATCCACCTCAAACGAAGTCCAGCGCACCGCTCGGCCGTTTCGGGTTGCCTCGATGCCGGGCCCTTGGTTTAAAACTTCCCCGATGCAGGTGACACGGATGCCGGCGCGGCTTAGCGCGGTTTCCAGCCGCCGGCGGCTGCCCGGCCGGCAGCTGATGAGCAGGCTGCCCGATCCGATCAGCCCCATAGGCTGGACGCCGAGCATGCGGCAGACCCTGCGGGTCTCGGGGAAAACGGGGATTTTTTCGAAGCTCACCCGGATGCCGAACCCACCGGCAGCGCTCAGCTCCTCCAAGGCCGTGGCCAGGCCGCCCTCGGTCACGTCATGCATGGCGCTGGTGCCTTTGAGGGCCGCGGCGATCCTGGCTTCCGGGATGATGCCGATGTGATCCAGGAAGCTGCGGCAGGCATCGATCTCGGCCGCCGAGAGGCCCAGCGCCGTGAGTCGCGGGCCGAACTCGCGTGCGATGATGGCGGTGCCCTCCACGGCCACGGATTTGGTCAGCAGCACCCGGTCGCCGGGGCGCATGCGGCGCTTGTCGATGAGGTCGCGGCGGCGGACGGTGCCGGCCATCATGCCGCAGACCACCGGCCGGCGGACGGCCGGGGTGATTTCGGTGTGGCCGCCGCACAGGGTGATGCCCCAGGCGCGGCAGCTCTGCTGGAGTTCGCCGACGACGCTCCATACGGCAGAGGCCGTGCTGCCCGGAGGAAACAGCAGCGTGGCCAGCAGCCAGCGCGGTGTTGCCCCGGCCGTGGCGATGTCGTTGGCGTTGACCAGGACCGCGTAGCGGCCGACGGCGTCCGTGGCGAAGGTGATGGGGTCGGATTTCAGTACGAGGACCTCCTCCGCGCCCACGTCGACGGCGGCGATGTCCTCGCCGACCCCCGGGTTGATGAGAAGGCTAGGGTCCTTGACGGCGACCTCTCCGAGCATCTCGCCCAGCAGGTCGTTGGGGAGCTTTCCGGCGGCCAGGGGGACGCCGAGCCGGAGGATTCGTCGGATGCGGTGCGGGTCGGCCGTGCGGAAATCCGCGGCGGCGTCGAAGGGGGCCGCAGCGGGAGCCCGGGACAGGTGGATCGTGAGGCATCCGGCGGCTCGCGCGGCTGCAAGCATGGCCGGGTCGGCCGACACCAGGGCCACCGCGGCGGGCGGGCGGCGCATGCGTCGGCAGGCCGAGCGGATCGGGTTGGCCCCGCGGCCGGCGGCGAGCAGCCCCTCGCGCGACACGACGACCTCGAGCTCCGCCGGGCGCAGGGAAAAGGCGGATTCGAGCCGCCGCCGGGCCGCCGGACCGCCGTGATGGCTGAGGATGCCTATGCCCAGGCCCTGTTGGCGTAGGAAGTCGACCAAGCGGCGCGCCCCGGGCCTCGGCTTCCAACCGGAAGCCGGTGTCTCCCGCTCGATTCGCTCCAGTGCGTTGATCAACCCGAACCGGGCGGGGCGTTTGATGTTCCCGAGAAAATCCGGGAGCCCCATGGCCTCCGGGCAGCCTGCGGCCGCCTTCAGCGCGCGCAGCGGCGAGTGCAGCAGCGTGCCTTCGAGATGCAGGAGAACCGCTGCGATGCGAAAGGGCTTCACCATGCCTCATCGGGGTGTGAGATCGTTGCGATGTTGTCATTGCAAATTCGGCCGCGGCTGTCAATGCCGCCTGTGCAGGGCCGGCACGGGGCATTCCGATGCGGCGGTGTTTGACACGAGCGGGTGCCGGAGCGATAAGGGGGGCCATATCGTCTTCGCCGCGGAAGCGCGGGGCTGTCCATGACGCGACGCACAAGGCCCGCCTGAGCCCCTGGCCCCTTGAGCCGCCGGCGCTGTCCGGGGCGTGGGGGGGGGCAGGCAGACAAACTCGCGCCACACTTCGTTTCGATCTATGCGAACCCTTCTGATCTACCCCTATTTCATCGACCCGCGCATCGACGCCGAGGACATCCGGTTCGCGCCGATGGGGATCTACCATGTCGCCGCAGCCCTGAAGCAACACGGGCATGAGGTCGAGGTGCTGAACTGGCATGACCGCAGCCGGGCGGAAGCCGCTGTCGAGAGGGATCTGAGAGCCTGGCGGCCGCAGGTCGTGGGGTTTTCGATCCTGCACGCCAACCGTTGGGGCGCGATCGAGATCGCCCGGGTGGCTAAGCGCATCGACCCGGGCGTCACCGTCGTTTTCGGCGGCGTCGGGGCGACCTTCCTCTGGGAGCATCTGTTGCGGCACTTTCCGGAAATCGATTATGTCGTATTGGGGGAAGGCGAGCGCACCTTTCCGCTCCTGCTGGCGGCGCTGGAAGCCGATGCCGGCTCAGGCATGGGCGCCATCCCCGGGATGGCCTTACGGCGAAGCGGCCTGCCTGTGAAAACCGCTGCGGCCGAACCCATCTGCGACCTGGACGAGCTGCCCATGCCGGCCCGGGAGTTCGACCTGCCCCACCTCTCTCTGACCCGGGGTTGCGTTTCCAACTGCCGCTTCTGCGGCTCGCCCGCCTTCTGGGGCCGCCGCGTCCGATCACACTCGGCCGCCTATTTCGTGGAGCAGCTCGCTGTATTGCGGGCCCGCGGCCGGCGGTTCGCCTACGTCAGCGACGACACCTTCACGCTCAACCGGCGCCGCGTGTTAGAGGTCTGCCGCGCGCTGGTCGACCGCCGCCTGGGCATGAACTGGGCGGCCATTTCGCGGGTGGATGCCGTGGACGAGGAGGTTTTGGGCTGGATGCGCCGGGCCGGGTGCATCCAGATCAGCTACGGGGTGGAGAGCGGCTCGCCGGAGATCCGCCGGCGGCTGAACAAGACCATCCGCAGCACGCAGGTCCGCAGGGCCTTCGACCTGACCCAGCGCTACGGGATCATGGCCCGGGCCTATTTCATCTATGGCTGTCCGGGAGAGACACGGGAAACCATCCAGGCGAGCATCGACCTCATGCGGGAGATCAAGCCCCTCGCCTGCGTGTTCTACATCCTGGACCTCTTTCCCGGGACCGCACTCTATGAGAGCGTCAAGCGGCGGCTGGGATGGACGGACGATATGTGGCTCGAGCGGGTCGAAGACATCCTGTACTTCGAAACCGACCCGGCGCTTTCGGCCGACCGGGTCCTGGAGTTCGGCCGGGTGCTGCGGGAGAGCTTCTACCGGGGCCTGCCCGGGTTCGTCGACGCCCTCTCCCCGGTCGAGGATCCCGAGTTCCGGCTGCTGCACGCGGACTTCTTCTCGCGGCTGGCGTTGACCTTCGACCAGGGCGACTACGCCCGCATCGACCTGATCCCCGACAAGCCCGGGCTGGCCGAGGCGCTTTACCGGCGCGCCCTCGCCTACCACCCCGACGCACGGGCCTACCTGGGGCTGGGGACCCTGGAGCAGAAGGCCGGCCGCTTCGAGCCCTCCGTCGCGATCCTGGCGCAAGGCCTGTCGCATTTCCCGGGGGATGAACAGCTGACGGTCTGCCTGGCGGTCAGCCACATGAACCTGAACGGGTATCGGGAGGCGCTGCGCCTGCTGGAACACTGCCGCCGCGAGCCCCAGGCGCAGCGGCTGGCCGCGGTCTGCCGCCGCGCCCTGCGCTGAGCGCCCTCCCGGTCATCCATCCCGCCCCGGGGCGCCAATCAACCGCTCTGCGGATCGAGCGATTCGGGCCATGGCCAGAGCCGTTCCAGACCCGCAAGGCTCGCCCACACGTCGTCGGCTCGATGGGCCTCGATGGTCATGACCGGCGGCCGGCAACCCTCGTTTTTCAGATAGGCAAAGAGCTTGGAAAAATCGATCAGGCCCCGGCCCAGGGGCAGGTGGTCGTCCTTTTCCCCGTGGTTGTCGTGCAGGTGCAGCTGGCCGATGAAGGGCCCCAGGACCTCCAGCCACTCGTCCAGGGGCGCGCGGCCGAAGGCGGTCAGGTGGCCGCAGTCCAGACACAGGCCGACGCGGCAGGGCTGCAGGCGCTCGAAGAGCTCATGTATCTCGCCCGGCCCGTGCTCGTAGACATTCTCGAGCATCAGCCGGGACCCGGCCCGGGTGAGGCCTTCGGCCACGTCCGTCCAGAACGCCACGCTGTGCTCCATCCAGGCTTTGCGGAAGTATTCGTAGCGCCGCCAGTCGTAGCCGGCGTGGGCCACCACGGTCCGGGGGGCGAACACCGGGACCAGGCGCAGGATGGCCTCGAAGCGCCGGCGCGTCACGTCCCGGATGGCTGGGTCGCTGGATCCGGCCGAGAGATCCACGAACGGGGCATGCAAGGTGACCGTCAGGCCGCGTCGGTGCAGCACCTCGGCCACCTTGGCGAACTCCTGCAGCGAAAACCGCTCCAGGCAGGCGGCGTCGATCCCGATCTCGGGGTTGAGCCCGTTTTCGGTGAAATGCTCGAGAACTTCCGCGCGCAGCATGGCGAAGGGAACGCACACCTGGACCCGGCGTCTGAGATCCATCACCCGTTTCTCCTTTGTAGCCAAATTGTGAATGACAAGCGGATCGGAAGTGCGCTACACATGGCCTCGGCCCGCTGGAGGGAGGGATCCGACCCCATGAGCCTTTTGGACCGACTCGAACGCCTGCTGCTGCCGGCCGTGGACCGGGTTTACGCCCGGCTGCCTGCGCCTTTGCCGGGCGCGGGCCGGCTGCAGGACTGCCGTCTCGTTGCCCATCGCGGGGCGCACGACCGCCCCGCGGTTCTGGAGAACACGCTGGCGGCTTTCGATGCCGCGCTGGCGCTGGGGGTGTGGGGTGTCGAGCTCGACATCCGCTGGACCCGGGACCTCGTGCCAGTCGTGATCCACGACGCCGGCCTGCAGCGGGTCTTCGGCCTGCCCCAGGCGGTTTCCCGCTGCACCTCCGAGGAGCTGGCCGCCATCTGCCCCCGGGTGCCGAAGCTGGCCGATGTCATCGGCCGCTACGGCGGCCGGCTGCACCTGATGGTGGAGATCAAGGCGGAACCCACCCCCGAGCCCTCGCGCCAGGACCGCATTTTAGGCGACCTCTTTGCCGGGCTCGCGCCCGGCGTTGATTTCCACATGCTGGCGCTCGACCCGGGCCTTTTCCGGCGTGTGCCCTTCGCCCCCCCGCGGGCCTGCCTGCCGGTGGCGCGGCTGAACGTTTCGGGCTTCAGCCGCATGGCCGCCCGGGCGGGGTATGCCGGGGTGGCCGGGCACTACCGAATGGTCGGTGGGGGCACCATCCGGCGGCAGCACGCCCTCGGCCGAAAAGTGGGCACCGGCTACGCCGGCTCCCGCAGCGTCATGCTGCGCGAAGCCGGCCGCGGCGTGGACTGGGTGTTTACCAATCATGCGAGCCGCATGCAGTCTCTGCTCAATCAGTTGATCGCTTCAGGGCCCAGCCCCGGAAAATAAGTGCTCCGACCCGCTCCCCCGAATCGATGCGGGGGACGGGCGGAGGGGGGGTCAGCCCCGCGCCTGCGGCGTTTGCGCCTTCTTCGGGTCCGCGAAATAGAGCAGCACCGCCCCGACCACAAACAGCAGCAGGATGGAGGCGATGCTCCAGCGCGAGGCCAGCTGCCCGACCCGGATCAGCTCCTCGGCGCTGGGCGCAACCGGCATGAGCGCCCGGCGCACCAGCAGCCCGACGGCCCCCATGAGCGCGGGGCCCAGAATCGAGGCGAACTTGCCCAGCATGTTGTAGAAGCCGAAGAACTCCGCCGTCTGGTCCGGAGGGATCAGGCGCGAGTAATAGGAGCGGCTGAGCGCCTGGATCCCGCCCTGCACCAGGCCGATGACCACCGCCATCACGTAGAACTCCATGCGGTTGGTCATCAGGGCGCCCCAGACCGTCACCCCCATGTAGACCCCGATGGCCAGGAAGATCGCCCGGCGCGGGCCCCAGCGCTGCCCCAGGCGGCCAAAGACGAGCGCGGCCGGAAACCCGACGAACTGGACGATCAAGAGCGCCGTGATCAGGTCGCTCGAGGGAAACCCCAGCGACAACCCGTAGTCCACCGCCATGCGGATGATGGTGTCGACCCCGTCGATGTAGAACCAGTAGGCGGCCAGGAAGATCAGCGCCGGCTTGAAGTGACGGATTTTTCGCAGCGTGGCGCGCAGCCGGCGGAACCCCTCCGCGAGGGCGGCCAGCGGGGACAGCGGCGTTGCGGGCGCGCGGTGCTCGGGGACCCAGAGGATCGTGAAGAGGGTGAACCCGCCCCACCACAGGGCGACCGACACGAACGACAGGCGCACGGCGGTGGCGGCATCCGGCAGGCCGAAGCGCTGCGGCATCAGCGTCATGAGCACGTTGAGCGCAAACAGAAGCCCGCCGCCCAGGTATCCCAGGGAGTAGCCCAGGCTGGAAACGGCATCGATTCGCTCCGGCGGGGCCACGCGCGGCAGCAGCGCGTCGTAGAAGACGTTGGCCCCGGAGAAGCCGATGTTCCCCATGGCGAAAACGAAAATGGCCAGCGCCCAATTCCCCTGGCCCACCAGGAAGAGTCCGGCGGTGCTCAGGGCCCCGAGGTAGGCGAAAAAGATCAGGAAGCGTTTGCGGGCGGAGGTGCGGTCGGCCACCGCGCCGAGCAGCGGCGCCAGCAGCGCCATCACCAGCCCGGCAACGGCGTTGCCGAAGCCGAGCTGGGCGGTGCTGAGATTCGGGTCCGCGCCGTGGCTCCAGTACTGCTTGAAGAAGACCGGGAAGAACCCGGCGATGACCGTGGTGGCGAAGGCGGAGTTCGCCCAATCATACAACGCCCAGCCCCAGACGGCTTTTTGGTCTTTTGTCACCGGGTACGATCCTCCTCCGCCACGACCGATTTTTTGATTTCACGCGCTGCGCGTCACACCTCACGCGTGGCTGCCCTTAATCTTTTTACCCCATCGCCGTTTGTTCCGCCATTTTTTCCTCGTCCCTCGTTGGCTCCCCTACCTCCCGACCGGGATCAGGTAGAGCGGCTCCTCGTCCGGGGAGAGCGCGGCAACCCCGCGTACGCGGGCATCGTCGAACGCCCCGATCACCACCGTGCCCAGCCCCAACGCGACCGCCTGCAGGCTGACGTTTTGCGCGGCGTGGCCGGCCTCCATGTCGGCGTAGCGCACGCCGCGCCGGCCGTAAGCGGCGCACACCCGCGCATAGACCGCGGAGACCACCAGCACGACCGAGGCTCTGGCCACGCACCGCTGGCCCAGGGCGGCTTGGGCCAGATCCTCCCTTGGGTCCCCGGCCGCGGAGAGGGTCAGGGTGTGATCGGGGCTGCGATAGCGGTAGATCCCGGCCGGGAGCTCCGCCACCAGGCCGGCGGCCGCACGGATTTCGAGCGGGTAGCTCGCGCCGGCCGAGGGGGCGGTGCGATAGCCCCGGGGGCTGGTGACGCCCTGGGCCGCCCACAGCAGCTGCGAAAGCTCGGCCAGATAGACGGCCCGCCGGGAAAAGGCGCGCTCCGAGCGACGCCCCAGGAGGGCCTGCTCGACCGAAACCTCGCCCGCGAAGTCGGGCTGGGGCAGTCTCATCGCGTGCGGCTTCGTCATGGCGGCATCCCGCGGGAAAGTGATTTTCAGGGGTGCGCCGCGGCCATCATGCGCTGGTGAAGGCGTTCGGCCCTGAGCATGAAGGTTTCCAGCTTGGCCATGATCACCTGGGGGAACGGCGAGCCGTCGCTTTCGATTGCCAGGAAGGGCAGGTTGTCGATGTCGGCCAGGATGGTCCGCACGTTGGGGGCGGACGGGTCGGCGGCCAGCTTGCCGCGGGCGGTCATGGCCTCGCTTAAAATGGCCTCCGAGATCCGGTTGGGCATGCACCCGAAAGGTCCGATGGCAATCACCCCGCAGGCGTGGCGCACGATGTCGGTCAGCGAGCCGCCCACCGTCAGCACGGCTTCCCCCGGGAGGTCGGCGGAAATGTAGGGCCGGGCGTTGGCGAGCAGCTTCTCCACGTCGGGGCTTTCGGCCTGGACCAGCCCGGTGCGGGCCAGGATCTCCTTGATCGTCTGCTCATAGCGACCCTGGAAAAAGTTGCGCAGTTTGAGCTTGAACTTCTGCAGCGCGGAGAGGGGGTCCTGGTTGAACCCGCTCTCCACCAGGTAGTTGCAGTAGTGCACCCACTCGGCCACGGGGGCGCACACCGTGGCGAACCCGCGCCGGGCCAGCCGCTCGGTGAGGTACTGGCGCGAGAGCGCGTCCCGCCTCACGAAAATCTCCCCGGACAGGGTGATCGTCGGGACGGTCCGGGCCGGCCGCCGCAGGGCAACGGCCTTCAGGCGCTCGGCGGAGCGGGAGAGCTGGGCCGTCAGCACCTTGAAGTCCGCCTGTTCCATGGCGGCGATGACGCGGCGCCACTCCTCCTCGAAAACAGCCATGGCGCCGGCCGGGTCCACCGCGGCCGCCAGCAGCATGGAGCGGATGTCCTCCATGACGTCCGAGACGACGACCGCCCACCAGGCGTGGCGCTCGAAATTCTTGTCCATGCCGACGTAGGAATTGTCCGAGGAGAGGGCCAGCAGGGCCACGTCGGGGATGCGCATCCGCCGGACCAGGTCCTCCATGAAGATCGAGTACTGGCCGAAGCGGCACGGGCCGGAGCCGGTCGGCATGAAGTAGACCACGATCTCCTCGGGGCGCCGGCCGTTTTGAACGTAGCTGAGCAGGGTCCCGGTGGTCAGGATCAGCGGCAGGCACTCCTTGCAGGAGGTGTTGGCGCGGCCGATTTTGAGAATGGCCTCGTCGTTCTCACGGTGGGCCTTGGCGTTGAGGCCGTAGCCGCGCATGAAGGCGGAAAACGCCTCGGTCCCCAGCCGGCCCATCGACGGGATCAGGATGGTGACCCGCGGGTCGGTCAGCGGCAGCAGTTCGCCGGAGGAGGTCCGGACCTGGGCCCGGCCGGTCTCGAGCACGGTGCTGGCCGGGGTGAACTGCGCTGCGGGCGGGGGGATGAGCCGCCTGGCAGCCAGCTGGCGATAGGCCTGCACGATGTCCAGAAACGCCTCCACCCGGGTCTCGAGGCCGGCATCGGCGGTGTGGCTGTCGAGCTCCAGCGTGAGGGAGGGTTTGCGTCCCATGATGTCGCGCACATAGCCGATCAAAAAGGAGTCCGGGCCGCAGGAGAAGTTGGTAATGAAGGTCGCAAACAGCTGGGGGTGCTTTTCCACCATCCGGGCGGCCTTGACGATGAGCTTCCCCATGCCCCAGTACATGTGCCGCTTGGAGCGCTGCGCGTCGAGATCCAGGAAGTCCAGCGGGATCACCGGCACCCCGCGGGAGGCGAACTTGTGGGGGATGCCCATGTGCGCCTCTTCGGCAAAGCCGCTGTAGGGCCGCGAGAGGATGATCACCCCCGTTTTGTCCGGGTTCGCCTCCAGTTCGGTAAGCAGGCGCCGGCCCTCGGCCTTCATGGCCGCGACGCACTCGAGCTGCCGCTGCACGGCGAATTCGAAGGCCTCCCGAGCCGTGCGGTCGCCGACTCCCATCGCGCGCGCGGCCTCGACCAGCGGCCTTCGCGCGCCGTGGATGCCGCCGGACAGATCGATCAAGGGGGTCAGCAGGCGGGTGCCGCGGCGCTCCAGGCGCTCCAGGGTCTGTCGAAAAGCGGTTTGGAGGTAATAGGTCTCCCCCTGCACCAGCGGGCAGACCTGGGACTGGCCGCTGTTCTCGTTTTGCAGGTTCGGCACGGCCTTGAAATGCGGCAGGAACAGGTAGTCGGGCGGGTCGCCGCGTTCGATCAACGCGTGGAAGAACCCGTGGGCCAGCTCGACGGGGTAGCAAAAGGCGGCGCCGCGCTGATCGATGCCCTCCTGGGCGGCGCGTTCCGGCAGAACGATCTCAAACCCCAGTTGTCCGAAGAAATTCGAGTAAAGCGGGTAGTAGGTGTTGACCAGGAAGCTGCGGTTGAGGCCTACGCGGCCCCTGGCCCCCGTAGCCGGCCCGCCGGCCGGGGGCCGGCCGAAGGTTTCGAAGACCAGTTTCTGGCGCCGGCTGACCAGGTCGAGCTTCTCGACCTCCACCTTGACGTTGTGCCGCAGGTTGTAATAGCGGTTGCAGGCCCCGCCGAAGGGGTACTTGCGGCCTTCCACCTCGATGACCGCAACCGGGCAGCGTCGGTCGCATTTTTCCCTGCCGCCGCGGCAGACGAAGCTCCGGCCGTAGCCGACCTCCCGGCCGGATAGGGCCGCGAGGTCGAAACGGGCCTCCGCCAAAAGCCCGCGCTCGATGCGTTTGCCGACCTCGAGGGCCACGCCGAAGGCGCCCATCAGCCCGGGCTCCGGCGGCACCACGATGGGTTTGCCCACCAGCGCCGCCATCGCCAGGGGCACGGCGCGGTTGTAGCAGACCCCGCCCTGCATGAAGACTTTTTCCCCCACCGGCCGGTTGCCCTTGACGCGGTTGGAGTAGTTCATGCAGATCGAGTAGACCAGGCCGGCGACGATGTCCTCGTGCGCCACGCTCTCGTGGATCGCGTTCTTGATGTCCGAGGCGATGAAGGCCGCACACTGGTCGTTGAAGTTCGGGGGGCGCTTGCCGTTGAGCGCGATCGCCGCGATCTCCTCCATGCCCACGCCCAACGTCTCCAGGGCCGACTCCTCCAGGAAGGAGCCCGTGCCCGCCGAGCAGGCCTCGTTCATGGCGTAGTCCGAGGGCACGGAGTTGGTGATGTAGGTGTACTTGGCGTCCTGGCCGCCGATCTCGAAAATCGTGTCCACCTGGGGGTCGAAATGGACGGCGGCCGTGGCGTGGGCGATGATCTCGTTGATGACCCCGTCGGTGAGCGCGTGCAGCCCGGCGATCTGCCGGCCCGAGCCGGTCACCCCGAGGCCCACGATGCGGATGGACTCCGGCGGGACCTGGCGTTTCACCTGCTCGAGGAGCGACCCGTAGCACTGGCGCGAGGCCCCGACCGGGTCTCCGCTGGTGCGCAGGTAAACCGAGGTCAGCAGGGCGTTGTCGGGCCGGCGCAGGAGAACGGCCTTGGTCGTGGTGGATCCCACGTCGAGCCCGAGGATGCAGTCATCCCCGGGGCGGAGCCTGCCGCGCTCGATGGATTTGAACTCGACCATGCGCTCGAAGTCGCAGAGCGGGGCCAGGCGGGCGAAAGCGCTCGAGCCCTCGACGAACAGGCGCTTCATCCCGGGAAACGGCGCGGTGTCGTGGGAGAGCGCCCAGAGGGCGGCCCCCAGCGCCTCCAGGTAGGGCCCCTCCTGCGGCACGACCAGCCCCGGGATCTCCTGGCGCAGGTAGTCGATCATCATGCGGTTGCGGGCCGTGCCGCCGGCGATCATGATCCGGCGCCGTTCGACCCGCTTGAGCAGCTCCAGGATCTTGTTGGCCATCATCTTGCACAGGCCGGCGGTGACCCGGGACTTGGGGATCCCCTTGTTGGTGGCATGGGTGCAGTCCGACTTGCAGAAAACCGAGCAGCGTCCCGACACGTGGTGCGGCTCCGCCACCATCGCAAACTGCGCGGCTTCCTCCAGGCTCACGTTCATGCGCCGCAGCTGCTGCAGGAAGAACTCTCCGGTGCCGGAGGCGCATTTGTTGCCGGTGATGACGTTGGCGATGCGGCCCGAACGGTCTAGGGCGTAGACCATGAACGTCTCCCCGCCCGCGGAGACCACGGCCGGGCAGTCTACCCCCTCGGGCTTGACGAAGGGGTAGGCGTGCTCAACCGCCTCGGGCTCCGGGATCGAGGAGAGGTTGACGAACTTCCGGAATTTGCGGCCGGTGGCGGCGATGCGGTCGAACTGACCGATCGGCAGCGACTCCAGCGCGCGGACCAGCGTGCGCTTGGGGTCGCCCTCGTGGGGGTAGAGCGCGTGGCCGATGATGCGCGCCGGGCGTCCCCCGACCGCCCCGCCCGCTTCCACCTGGCACAGGGAGATGGTCGACGCCCCCAAACAGATCCCCAACGATTTCAGTGTCTCGCTCATGTGCGGCTCATGCGTGAAGCGTGCGCAACGGCAGTTTGCGGGGTTAGGTCAGCAGTTTTTGTTAAAGGATACTAATAGAGCAAACCGGGCGACTTGGCAAGGTGATGCCCGGCCCGGGTTGCGGTTTGTGCGCCGCTCGCCCAGGCGAGTTCAGGCGGGGGTGCTGCGGGTTTCGCGCGCGGCGTCCTGGGGGTCGATTCTGCCGGTGACGAGCGGGGAGAGGGCGTAGAGCAGCATCAGAATCAGGAGCACGTGGCCGTAAAACGGCGTCAGCAGCGAGCAGAGCAGCAGCAGCAGGCAGGAGCGGGTCACCCAGGGGTGGCGGCTCATGAACCGGCCGATGTGAAGGTAGCGGATGGGGTAGGCGTTCATGATCAGCGCGGTGGCGATCAGCAGGCCGAACGAGAAAAGGGCCCAGAACCGCTCCAGGCCGGGCGTTCCGCCCGGGACATGGTTGAAGATGACCATCGGCGCGATGACCAGGAGCGCCCCGGCCGGGGTGGGCATGCCTTTGAAGAACCCGGGGATGGGGGCCTTGTCCAGCGTGAAATAGACCAGCCGGCCCACGCCGGCCAGGGCATAGGCCAGGGCCACCCAGCCGTAGGGGAGCTCCTGCATGGCGGCGTCCGGGTAATCGGACATCAGGATGAAAAAAATCCAGGCCGGGGCGATGCAGAAGCTGACGGCATCGGCGATGTCGTCCAGCAGACCGCCCATGCTCACCGATCGGGGCTCGGCTCCGGGCAGCGGCTCGGTCAGGCCCAGCCGCCGGGCGACGGCGCCGTCCAGCTTGTCGAACAGCGCGGCCCCGAGCAGGAACAGGGAGGCCTCCCGCACCCGTCCCTGAGCGGCGAAAAACACCGCCAGCAGGCCCATCATGGCGTTCATCACCGTCAGGGCGTTCGGGAACCAAATCAGGATGCCGCGGCGCAGGGTCTCGTTGCCGAGGCACATCTCCTGCAGGCAGAGCGATCCGTAGCGGCGGACGAGGCTCGCCATCGAGCCGGCATTGACGATCAGAAAGACGATTTCGATGAAGAATAGCGTGCGCAGGGGGGGCTGCGCGAGCCTGGAGATCCAGCTGTAGAGGAAGGAGGGCGGGCCGTCGGGCACATGAAAGACATAGGCATACAGCAGCGCCCCGACCGGGGCGGCGACGACGGTGCGCAGCCGGATGAACTCCCGGTACTCGATATCCTGGTCGAAGCGCTGGGCGACGCCGCGCATGAAGTGGGCGAAGTTGTCGCGCACCAGCACGGTCACGGTCAAGAACAGCACCAGCATGGCGTGCAGCAGCTCTGTTTTCTTGGGGTCCGGCACGACGTAGAGCAGCCGCCACATGGCACCCACCGACACCAGCGGGAAGATGATCGAGTAGACGAGCTTGTCGAGGATGCGGTCGGCGAGCTGAGCCATCTGCGGGTGGGGGTAGAAACGGGCGGCGAACCAGCCGTCGACCAGGTCGAAACTCATGGAGATGAAGAGGAGGATGACCCCGATCGTGTAGAGGATCGGGTCGCGGCTCCACATCACGGCCACGGCGCAGAGCAACCCCCCGAACACGAGCGGCAGGCGCCCGTAGACCAGGACGGCCGTGATCTTCTGCGAAATGCCGGTTCTCTCTGCCGCCATGGAACCCGTCCCCCGCTGTTGGAGCGCCATTTCACCTATAGAGAATCGGGCTTGCGAAGTCAAGAAATGCCCGGGGGCCGCGGCCCCGGTCACGGTTGATTATTGGAGGCAATATCAGTTAGTGTCCGCCCATGCATGCATCCACAGGCCGGAAAATAGGGGTCGCCTCGCTGATCATGATGGGGTCGGTGTTTTTGAGCCGCGTCATCGGCCTGGTGCGCGAGATGAGCGTCGCCTACGTCGGCGGGGCCGGGATGGATGTGGACGCCTATCAGATCGCGTTTGCAATCCCGGAGATCCTCAACCACGTGCTGGCCAGCGGGTTTCTCTCCGTCACCTTCATCCCGATCTTCACCCGCTACCTGCTGCGCGGCAGCGACGAGGAGGCCTGGCGGGTGTTTTCCGTGATCCTCTGCGTCTTCGGCGCCCTTGCCGCGGCCGCCACCGCGGTCGCCGTGGCGTTTGCGCCCGAGCTGGTGGCGATTGCTGCGCCCGGTGTCCGGGAGCCGGACGTGCTGGAGGCCGCCACCCGGATGACCCGCATCATCCTGCCGGCCCAAATGGCCTTTTTCGCAGGCGGGCTTTTCATGGCGGTTCAGTTTGCCCACGGACGGTTTCTCCTGCCGGCGCTAGCGCCCCTGGTGTACAACCTGGGCATCATCCTCGGCGGCATTCTGCTGGGGCCGTGGCTGGGGATGGAGGGGTTCGCGTGGGGTGTTCTGGCCGGCGCCCTAGCCGGCAGCCTGGGGCTGCAGATCGCCGGGGCGCGCCGGGTCGGCATGCGTCTGAGGCTCGCCTGGGCCTGGCGGCACCCGGATGTGCGTGAATACCTGCGCTTGACCCTGCCGCTCATGGTGGGGCTCAGCATGACCTTTTCCACCGAGTTTCTTTTCCGGTTCTTCGGTTCCTATCTGCCGGCCGGGGGCATCGCGGTGCTGAACTTCAGCCTGCGGGTCATGCTCATCCTGGTGGGGGTGTTCGGCCAGGCCGTGGGGACGGCATCGTATCCCTTCATGGCGCGGCTGGCCGAGGAGAAGAACATGGCGGAGTTGAACCGCCTGTTGAACCGCACCCTGCGCTACCTGGCCCTGGTCATCCCGGTCTCCTGTCTGCTCATGGTGCTGAGCACCGAGGTGGTGCGTATCCTCTTCGAACGCGGGCGCTTCGCTCCGGCCGCAACGAACCTCACCTCCGAGGCGCTGACCTTTTTTTTGATCGGGTCGGTCGCCTTTGCGGCTAACACCGTGGTCGTGCGCGGGTTCTACGCCACCCGCGACACGCTCACCCCCGCTCTCTTCGGGACCCTGGCTGTCCTGGCCGGCCTCCCGCTCTATCTGGCCGGGCTTGTGCTGATGGGCGTGCAGGGGATCGCCCTGGCGGTTTCGGCCTCGGGCGTTCTGCAGGCGGTGGTCCTCTACATCCTGTGGAACCGGCGCAGCGGCAACCGGGGTCAGGGCGATGTCTTCCGTTTTTACCTGAAGATGACGCTCCTGGGTCTGGTCCTGACTCCGATCCTGGCCGGATGCCGCAGCCTGGCGCTGGCGGTGATCGACGCCTCCGGCCTGTTCGGCAGCCTGGCCGTCACGCTGCTGGTGGGCACCGCGTTCCTGGCGCTGATGCTGCTGGCCGGCCGTATTTTTAAGGTTATTGAAATTACGGATGCTGCGCAGGTGGCATTGCGTGCTTTGGGCACAGGGCGCCCTCGGGCCGGGGGTCCCGGCTCCGCCCCGTGAACTCGCATGCGGCTGTGCTCCGACGGTTTGGGGTCCGGCGATAGGCTCAGATGTACTGATCGACCATTTCGGCAATCATGCGTTCGACCCCTTCGGGGCCCTCGCGCAGGCGGACCTCGTCTATGAGCGTCTTGATCTTGCGGGCGGTCTCCGGCTGTTGCGCCAGGTCGTCGACCGAACGGAACGCGCCGCCGCGGCGGCCGATCCGGAAGATGAGCCGATCGGCGTCCGTGAGGTCCTGGTAGGCCTTGACGGCCGCGAGCATCCGGGGCTTGTCCGCCGGCAGGCTGCCGGACACCTCCTCCAGCAGATTCATGATGTGATCGCTTGCGACCGTGCTCGTGATGCCGTCGAGCGACTCGATGAAGACGCGGATCTCTTCGGCCAGCATGTCGTCGGTCTGCATCCGGAACGCGCCGGCCGCCAGGAGTTCGTGCAGGGGCACGCGGGAGGGCACCCTTAGGCTGCGCAGCCGGATGAAGTGCGGGTTGATCCGGTTCAGCACCCGCGCTGTCTCCTCGGCGTGCTCCCGCCACAGGCCCTGGCCCCCCAGCCCCGGCATCACATATTCCGAGACCTCCAGCCCGGCCTCCACCAGCCGGCGCCCGGCCTCCACCTGCTGCTCCGCCGTCACCCCCTTCTTTACCAGCTTCAGGACGGCATCGCTCCCGGATTCGAGTCCGATGTGCACCCGGTCGAGGCCGGCAGCGCGAATGCGGCGCAGCGCGTCGGGCGATTTGCGAAAGACCGTGCGCGAGCGCGAGTAGGTGGTCACACGCCGGACTTCGGGAAAGGTCTGCCGCAGAAAGGAGAGCGCCTCGACCAGTTCGTCGGCGCGCATGATGAGGTTGTCGGCGTCCTGCAGGAAACAGGCGCCCGTCCCGTAATAGAGCCAGACAACGACGCTGCGGTAGCTGCTGGAGAGCTGCGGGTCGGCCAGGACCGTGCCGGCGACCGCATCCGAGACCGCGCCGTCAAAGCCCAGCCGCATCGATGCTTCCCGGATCTCATCGGCGATGGCGCGCGCCGCCCGGATGTCGGCCTTGATCTCCTCCACCGGTCGGAGCGCAAACTTGCGCCCTTTGTAGACCGGGCAGAAGAGGCATTGGTTCCACGGGCAGTTGCGGGTAAAACGCAAGAGCAGGCTCTGGGCCTCGTTGGGCGGGCGGATCGGTCCCTGTTCAAAACTGAGGGTGTGGCTGTGCATGGCGAATTTTTATGGGAATGGCCGGCGGGCGGGGCTCCGCCCGCCGGGGAGGGTCACGGGATCGGGACCGGTTTGCACAGGTGTTCGCTTTCCATCGCCACGCGCCCGCAGCCGCTGCACGTGTATTTCATGGCCGCCAGCTTGTCCTTGCAGACGTGCTTGGCGTCAACTGAGGGGGATCCGCAGAAACTGCACTTGGATTTTTCCCCGCAGGGGTTGCACAGGTGACCGGGCTCCTTGGCGACCGCGCCGCAGGTTTTGCAGGTGTAAGCCATGACGGTTTCTCCTTAATTTTGGGGAGTTCGATAAAAACACGCCTTGATGGATGCGTAAAACTATTCTTATGCCGGACGTGCGAAAGTCAAGCACGTCAGGACGGCGGGTCAGTCCCGCTTCAAAAATAACCCCTTCACGTCGACGCCCTCTTTGAGATCGGGGATCAGCGGCTGAACGATGTGCACGGGCAAAAGCAGCGCGCGCCCCACCATCTCAAGCAGGCTCTCCCCCACGGCGGCCGGGTGCATCGGGAGGACATCGGGGTCGGCGATGGCGCCGCTGGCCTGGACGGGGACGGCCACTAGGCGGCCGCCGAGAAGATAGCCCAGCAGGGGGATCGAGCGGATGATGCGGTCGAAGGTCTTGAACGGCGAGACCACGATGAAGAGCTGCAGGGTCTCTTCAACCAGATCGAGCTTGCCGCGCGCGCCCAGCCAGAGGCTGGGGCCGTCGAGGGTCCAGCTGTGGATGAGCAGTTCCCCGCCCGACAATTCGGCCGAGATCCGCGAGCGGCTGTAGCCGACACCCTCCCCGCTCATGTCGGGCAGCCTTCCCCGGTAGACCTCGGTGATGTTGATCAGCGACAGAACCTTTGCGAGCAGGTTCGATCTGAGGACCCGGCCGTTTTCCGAGATGAATTCGATCTTCCCGGTCAGCGCCCGCAGGATATCGGGCGGGGCGGAGCGGGCCTGGATCGTTCCGTCGATGTGGAACTGCCCGGTGGCGAGAGTTTTTTCGCCGGTCAAGCAGTTGAGGCTCCGGTCGAGCAGGGTGTTGTCGGCGATCGGGACGAGGAAAACTTCGAGCTGCCCTTCCGAGAACTCGAGCCGCCCGATCGTAACGATGCCGCACAACCCGGCCCGTTCGATTTCCACGGTCGTTGCCCCCGGGTTGAGGATCACATGGGCCTCGACCGGTTGAAACTGGTAGCGTCCCAGGGTGAGCTCGTCCACCCGCACCTCGATCCGGCCGGTCGCCGGGCGCCGGGCCTCCGGGTCGCGCCGCGCGAAGCGCTCGGCCAAGGCCTGGATTTCATCCCACACGATGGATTCGGCGGTCAGGGCGAGTTCCAGGGAAATGGCATCGGGCCCCCAGCGGATATCCCCCGAGGCCATCGCCCGGCTGCTTTCCGTGGCGATCTGAAAGGCCTCCAGGCGGACGGCGCCGCCCCCGCCGGCACTCGCCGGGTCTTCCTCGATTTTCAGCCTGCCGTCGCGCACGTGGACCGGCTTTTCCAAAAAAACCGTGGCGATGTCCAGGTGGTTCAGCGTCGCTTGGGCCGTGAGCCTCCAGCGGTGCGGGTCGCGCATCCCGCCGCTCAGCCTGAGCCCGGAAACGGCGATGGTGCCGTCAACTCCGGCAATCTCGCGGCGCAGTGCGGCGGCCGCCGGCAGGCGCGACAGCCAGGGGTAGATTTCGCCGCATTCGAGCAGGAGGGATTCGGCCTGGATCAGGACGGCCGCGCGCGGCCCCCAGTCGATGCCGAGCGCCACACCGCGCGCCGAAGATTCCTCCATGTGGGCGCCGAGGTTCCGGATATCGAGCGCGCTGCCGCCCCAGGTGATCTCGCCGGAGTCAAGCGCCAGGTCGGCCGGCAGCCGCTCGGACCGGATGAACCCGGAGGCGAGGGTCGCGCTCAAATTCGGCTCGACGGCGCCTGTGGGCGCAAAGCTCAGCCCGCCCCGCAGCCCCTCGATGGCAAGCGTGCCCGACACGGGCGCGAGCGGCCCGAGGTGGTCGCGCAGGCCGAGGTGCGGGTCCAGAAGCCAATACAGATGGTCTACAGCGACGGAGATGACGCCCTGGGAGAGCTCAAGCCGGGGCAGACCCGACCAGTCGAACACCCCCGAGAGGGCATCCACGCGGGTCAACCCCATGGACATGGACCGGGTCTCGGCCTGCAAGCGCTTGCCGCGGCAGGCCCACTCGGCGGAGGCGACGCTCACCGCATCCGGCAAGTGGCCGGAAGCCAGCCGGAGGTTGCGCACTTGGCCGGCGCCGAAAAATTCAAAGCCCTGAAAGCCGGCAAGGTCTCCGGATATCTCCCAGGGCAGAAGGCTGGCCGAGCCCTCCAGGGATTGCAGCCAGTCCAGGGATTCCGTGCCGCCCATGAGCAGGAAGAATTGAGCCAGATCGATCTCGGCCGACGGCGAGGATGCGTGCAGGCGGTGCGGCCCGTCAATTCCCAAAACCGAGCGCATCCGCGCCAGCGTGGATTCGCCGACCCGGAGGTCGACATCCTCCAGCACCAGGGTGTTTCCGTCGTAGTGCACCCGGCCCCCGTTGAACGCCAGCGGCAGGGGGATGGCCTGATGCCGCGCGCGGATGTCGAGGTCCGCGGCGGCGACCTTGACCTGGGTGTCGGCGAGAGAGCGCGCGATTTCGAGCCGCCCTCGGGCGCTGCCTGAAAAATGCTCGACGGCTCTGAGGTTTTCGAGAAACCCCTTGTTTTTCACCACCCGCGCGAGGATCTGCGGCAACGGTTTTAGATCGGCGCTCACCTGGATGTCGAGGGCCAAGAGCGGGTCGCTCCCGGACAACCCAAGCCGCAGGGCGCCGTTTTCGCCCTGTGACCCCCGGTAATGGGCGGCAAGGCCGCTGCCCTCCAATACCCCGTCAACGATAATGGCATCGCCGCAGACCCCGTCCAGGTCCAGCTCGACGCCCGGGATGAACAGGCGGCCTCCCTCCATTCGGCCGCGGATGTCGATGTGGCCGAGCCGGCCCAGCTCCTCCAGGCGATCGCCCTGCAGTTTCACCGCAATCCACGGCACGGACCCCCCGCGCAGCACGTTGAAGACGGCGCGCACATCCTCGGAGTCCGAGAGCAGCGCGAGCGCCGCCCGGCGCACACCGGCCACATCGACCGAGCGCCCTTCGAGGTCGATAACGACCCGCGGGGCAAGCGTCTCGTCGTAAACGAAGTTCACGGACGCCTCGAGTTGGGGCGATCCGGCAACCAGGCGCGGAACCGAAACGGTCAAACGCCCCGGGCGCACATCCGCTTCGGCCTGGATGCCCGTGACATCCAAACCGAAATCGCCCGGGCCTGCGATCAACACGCGGCCGCCGCTGATCTCGATGTCGACCTGCGGCAGGCGCCGCAGCAGCGCGGCCGCCGCCGGGTCCGCCCAGCGGGAAAAATCGATCGGCGTTGCGGGGGGCTTCCGGTTGAAAGACGTTCCGCTGAGGCGCAGCTCGGGGGCGTGCACCCGGATCGCCGCCGGTTCGAACGCCCCGCGCAGCAGCGGCCAGAGCTTCGGGAAGACCGTTACCGCCCCGGCCGCCGCAACGAGGTCCTCCCGGTCGAGGGTTGGGTTTGTGACGATGATCCCGGGGCGCGGGAGGATGGAGAGCTGCAGCGCTTCGTAGGAGAAGCGGCCGCCGGCCGCCGCACTCACCCGGGGCTCGATGAGATTCCTGGCCCATCCGGGCGGCAGTTCGATGGGGGTCAGGACCAGCAAGGCCGCGAACAGCGCCACGAGCAAGACCAGCGCACTCAGAAGAGCGGCGCGGGTCCTCCGGCGGTTGGGTTTTGGATCGCTCATCGTGCGGCATTCTATTTTCCCCTCGCCCCGGTGTCAAACGCAGACGACGGGGCCCGAAAGGGCACGAGAGTGTTGCAGCGGGCCGGCAATCGGAGTATGAGATGGGCGGAGCGAGTTCCACGGGCGCCGCGACGGCCCGACCCTTTACTCGGGCGGCACCGTGGTTATTCTTCTCGCCAAAAACATCAATAGGGAGGGGAGGCCGGCATGATGTATAACAAGGTGGTGATGGATCACTTTCGCAACCCCCGCAACGTGGGCACGATCGAGGGTGCCGACGGGGTCGGGGAGGTGGGCAACCCGCTGTGCGGTGACATGATGACCATCTACCTCAAGATCCGGGACGAGCGCATCGACGACATCAAGTTTCAGACCTTCGGCTGCGGGTCGGCCATCGCCGTCTCGAGCATGTTGACCGAGATCGCCAAGGGCAAGAGCCTGGTCGAGGCCAAAAAAATAACGAACAAGGACGTGGCGGCCGCGCTCGAGGGGTTGCCGAAAAACAAGCTGCACTGCTCCAACCTGGGGGCCGACGCCCTGCAGATGGCCATCCGGGACTACGAGGACCGCAAGGCCGGCATCACCCGGCCCGAACCCAAGCGCAAGGACGAGCACGAGCACTCCCACGGCGACAAGTGCTACTGCCCCTACTGCGATGTGGAAATCGACGATGGCGTGACTTTCTGCGAGGCTTGCCAGCACGACCTCAAAGAAGAACACTGATGCCGGACGAAGCGGAAAGGGGCGCGCGCATGACCTACGTCAACCTGGATCACATCTCCTCCAACCCGCTCCTGCCGGAAGTCAAGCAGGCGATGATCGCCGCGATCAACCACGACTACCACAACCCCTCCTCCCAGCACCGGGCCGGCGAGGAGGCCGCGGCGGCGCTCGAGAAGGCGCGCGGGCAGGTGGCCGGCCTGCTCAACGCCGAAACCCCGAAGGAGATCGTCTTCACCTCGGGCGGCACCGAGTCCGTCAACCACGCCGTCAAGGGCGTGGCCATGGCCAACGCCGACAAGGGCAAGCACATCGTCACCACCAACGTCGAGCACAACGCCGTTATCCGAAGCCTGCGGCGCCTCAAATCCGACGGCTTCACGGTCACCAGCCTCTCCGTGGACGACAAGGGGCGGGTGGACCCCCGCGCCGTGGCCGAGGCCATCACGAAGGAGACCATCCTGGTTTCCGTCATGCACAGCAACAACGAAACCGGCACGATCCAGCCTGTCGACGAGATCGCCCGGATCGCCTGCGACAAAAAGGTTCTCTTCCACACCGACGCCGTGGACTCCGTGGGCATCGTCCCGTTCGACGTCAGGAAAATCGGGGCCGACCTGGTGAGCTTCGCCGCCAACACCTTTTATGGCCCGACCGGCGTCGGCGGGCTCTACATCCGGCGCGGCGTCAAGATTTTCCCACTGTTCGATGGGGGGGTGCAGGAGAACAACAAGCGTGCCGGCACCGAGAACCTGATCGGCATCATCGGGATGGGGGTCGCGGCCGAGATCGCCGCCCGCGACATTAAGCCGCGCCGGATGTAGAGCCCGCCGACGCCGGTCGGGCCATAAAAGGTGTTGGCGGCGAAGCTCACCAGGTCGGCCCCGATTTTCC
>JAWOHH010000017.1:0-33858 GCA_046496215.1 Desulfobacterales bacterium | reverse complement strand
ATGCCGATGACCATCAGTGAAAAAATCCTGGCCGCACACTGCGACCAAAAAGAGGTCAGGCCCGGGGAACTCGTCGAGGCGCGCCTGGACTTCGTCTTTGCCAACGACATCACCGGGCCCATGGCGATCCGCGTCTTCAAGGCGGCGGGCGGTGAGCGGGTTTTCGACCCGCAGCGCGTGGCCATGATCCCGGACCACTTCGTGCCCAACAAGGACATCGCCTCCGCGGTCCAGGCCAAGGAGCTGCGCGAATTCGCGCTGGCCCAGCATTTGCCCCACTACTTCGAGGTGGGGCGCATGGGGATCGAACACGTCCTGCTGCCCGAGCAGGGCCTGGTGCTGCCCGGGGAGGTCATCATCGGCGCGGACAGCCACACCTGCACCTACGGGGCCCTGGGCGCCTTCGCCACCGGCGTCGGTTCGACCGACCTGGGGGCGGCCATGGTCACCGGCCGGACCTGGTTCCGCGTGCCCGCCTCGATCCGGTTCGTCTACTGCGGTGAGCCGGGGGCCTGGGTCGGCGGCAAGGACCTGATTCTTTACACCATCGGCCGGATCGGGGTGGACGGGGCGCGCTACAAGGCGATGGAGTTCACCGGCCCGGCGATCGAGCGCCTGCCCATGAGCGATCGCTTCACCATGTCCAACATGGCAATCGAGGCCGGGGCCAAGGTCGGGATCATCGCCCCCGATGCCGTGACCGACGCCTACGTCCGCGGCCGCGCCAAGCGTGACTACACGTTCTACCGCTCCGACGACGACGCGGCCTACGAAGCGGTGTACGCATGGGACGTCACCGGGCTCGAGCCCCAGGTGGCTTGCCCCCATCTGCCGGAAAACGTGAAGGCCGTCGGCGAGCTGCGGGGGGTCCGCATCGACCAGTCCGTCATCGGTTCCTGCACCAACGGCCGGCTGGAGGACCTGCGGATCGCGGCGCGCATCCTGAAAGGCCGCAAAGTGGCGCCGCACGTCCGCTGCATCGTCATCCCCGGAACGCCCGAGGTCTGCCGCCGGGCCCTGGACGAAGGGCTCTACGGGATTTTCATGGATGCGGAGGCGGTCGTCTCCACCCCGACCTGCGGGCCCTGCCTGGGCGGCTACATGGGGGTCCTGGCGGCCGGCGAGCGGGCCGTCTCCACCACCAATCGCAATTTTGCCGGCCGGATGGGCCATGCGGCGAGCGAGGTCTACCTCGCCTCCCCGGCGGTGGCCGCCGCGAGCGCCGTGGCCGGGCGCATCGCCCACCCGGACGAAATTGTGGCTTGAGGAGGCGACGAGGCCGGCCATGACCATCCGAGGGACCATCTGGAAATTCGGCAACGACGTCGACACCGACGCCATCATCCCCGCGCGCTATCTCAACACCTCCGACCCGCAGGAGCTGGCGCGCCACTGCATGGAGGATGCCGACCCGGCCTTCGCCGGCAGGGTGAAGCCCGGCGACATCATCCTGGCGGGCAAGAACTTCGGCTGCGGCTCGTCGCGCGAGCACGCCCCGGTCGCCATCAAGGGGGCCCGGGTCGGCCTGGTGATTGCCGACTCCTTTGCCCGCATCTTTTACCGCAACGCGTTCAACATCGGCCTGCCCATTCTCGAGTCCCCCCGGGCCGCAGCGGAGATCGGCCCGGGGGACGATGTGGAGGTGGACATCGAATCGGGCCGGATCGTCGACCACACCAGCGGCAGACGCTACCAGGCTACGCCCATCCCGCCCTTCATGCGCGAGCTGCTGGCGGCCGGCGGGCTGGTCCCCTACGTGCGCCGCCTGCTCCGGCCGGCCGCCGGCTGATTTTTGCTACGGAAAGCGAGACCCGTCATGACCCGATCTTCATCCTATCGCATCGCCGTCATCCCCGGCGACGGGACCGGCCCGGAGGTCGCCCGGGAAGCCCTCAAGGCGCTGGAAGCGGCCGGGGGGCGCGAAAACCTCCGCTTCGACCTTCAGCACTACGACCTCGGCGGGGAGCGCTACCTCAAGACCGGCGAGATCCTGCCTGAAACCGCCTTTGCCGAGATCAGCCGGATGGACGCCATTCTACTGGGCGCCATCGGGCACCCGGAGGTCAAGCCCGGGATCCTGGAAAAGGGGCTGCTTTTAGAGCTGCGCTTCCGCCTGGACCAGTACATCAACCTGAGGCCGGTGGTCCTCTACCCCGGCGTGGAAACGCCCCTGAAAAACAAGGGCCCGGCCGAGATCGACTTCGTGGTCGTGCGCGAGAACACCGAGGGGCTCTACACCGGCGGCGGCGGGTTCCTGCGCAAGGGCACCGACCAGGAGGTGGCGATCCAGGAGTCGATCAACACCCGCCACGGGGTCGAGCGCTGCCTGCGCTTCGCCTTCGATTACTGCCGGCGCCGCAACCGGCGCAAAAAGCTGACCCTGTGCGGCAAGACCAACGTCCTGACCTACGCCTTCGATCTCTGGGAGCGGGTCTTCCGCCTTCTGGCCGCCGGATACCCGGATGTCGCGACCGACTACGGCCACGTGGATGCGGTCAGCATGTGGATGATCAAGAACCCCGAGTGGTTCGACGTGATCGTCACCGACAACCTGTTCGGGGACATCATCTCGGACATCGGCGCCATCATCCAGGGCGGGCTCGGCATCGCCGCCGGCGCGAACATCAACCCCGAGGGGGTCTCGATGTTCGAGCCCATCGGCGGTTCGGCGCCCAAGTACACCGGCCAAAACGTCATCAACCCCCTGGCCTGCATCGGTGCGGCGGCGATGATGCTCGACCACCTGGGGCAGCCTGCGGGTGCGGCGCGCATCGAGGCGGCCGTCAGGAAGGTGGTGGCCGGTGAGATCCGCAGCTTGGCCTCCGGCGAGATGGGCAGGAGCACCACGGAGGTGGGGGACTTGGTCGCCGGGTATATAGCTGCGGGTTGACCCGCAGCCGGGGGTCAAGCATTGGGGGCCGGGGAGGAAAGGATGGCGGAGGCAAAACAGATCCTGATACGGGAGGTGGCGCCGCGCGACGGCTTTCAGTCCTGGCCGGAATTCGTGCCTACGGAACGGAAGCTGGAGGTGATCCGCCTGCTGGTGGAGGCCGGGGTCCGGGAGATGGAGACCACCTCGTTTGTCAGCCCGAAAGCCATACCCCAGATGCGGGATGCGGCCGAGCTGATGGCCCGGGTGCCGCGCGACGGCTGTACCCACAGCCCGCTGGTGCCCAACCTCAAAGGGGCGCGGCTTGCGCTGGAGAGCGGCGCAGACAAGCTGGTCGTGGTGATTTCGGCGAGCGAGGCCCACAACCGGGCCAACGTCCGCCGGAGCGTCGAGGAGTCACTCTCCGACCTCAAGCCCATTTTGGCGCTGGCGCGCGAGCGGGACAAGCCCGTGGCGGGCGCCATCGCCGTGGCCTTCGGGTGCCCCTACCAGGGGGATGTGCCCGAGGGGGACGTCTACCGGCTGGTCGAGGCTTGCCTCTCCTGCGGCGCGGCTTCGGCCATCCTGGCGGACACCACCGGCATGGCCACCCCCCCCCGGGTGGTCAGACTGGTGAAGGGTTTCGCCCGGCGGTTTCCCGGGACGCCCTTCTCACTGCATCTGCACAACAACCGCGGCACCGCCATGGCCAACCTGTATGCCGCCCTGGAGGCCGGGGCGGCCGCGTTCGACACCGCGCTGGGCGGGATCGGCGGCTGCCCCTACGTGCCCCAGGCCGCCGGGAACCTCGCCACCGAAGATGCGGTTTTCATGCTGGAGGAGACGGGCTGCGCCACCGGCATCGATCTGTTGAAGCTCATCGCCGCCGCCCGGCGGCTGGAGACGATCCTCGGGCGCACACTTCCCGGGCAGGTCATGAAAAGCGGCCCCCGGGACCCCAAGCTCGCGGCACTGGTTTGCCGGCCATCGCACTGAACCCGGCCTCCTTCCGCGATCGCCGTCCAGCCTCTCGCCGCCGCACGAGCGGGGTCGCCCCTGCCCTTGAAAAACAGCCCCTCGGACACAATATTGTCTTTTGAAATTCGACGGGCGGGCTGATAACCGGAAAAAGCCAGCGTCAGCGAAACATCCCCCGACACCTCTCCTCACGCCACTGGAGGACCCTCGATGCACATCCGCCGCATTTTGCTCATCGGAACTGTTGCCATCTCTCTGCTTTCATCTACCGTCGCGACAGCGGCACAGCGTGAACCGAACATCCACCTGGATGTCAAGCAGTTTGAGCTCGAGAACGGGATGCTCTTTCTCGTTGTGGAACGGCCGGCCACGCCCCAGGTGGCGGTGCGCCTGGCCGTCCGCGCGGGATCGGCCCTGGAGGAGACCGGCCGCACGGGGATCGCCCACATGCTCGAGCACATGATGTTCAAGGGCACCAAGAACTTCGGTTCGACCGACCCCCAAAGGGACGAGGCGCTCCAGGAGAAGATCGACGCGGCCTACGCCGTCGTCATAGCGGAGCAGGCCAAACGCACGCCCGATCCGGCGCTCATCAAGGCCAAGCTCGCCGAGATGGAGACCCTGCGGCTCGAGGCCCAGGCGCTTTATGTACCCCAGGCCTTCTCCTCCCAGCTCGGCAGAAACGGCGCCGTGGGGGTGAACGCGTTCACCAGCCACGACCAGACCCAGTACCTGGCCTCGGTGCCCGCCGACATGCTCGAGCAGTGGTTTTCAATCATCAGCGAGCAGCTCTTCGAGCCTTCGTGGCGCGAGTTCTACGTCGAAAAAGAGGTGGTCCAGCGCGAGTGGGCTTTCCGCTACGTCAACAACCCGCAGGGGGCCGCCTGGCTGGATCTCTACGCGACGGCCTACACCGCCCACCCCTACCGCAACCCGGTCATCGGCTGGAAGTCCGACATGGAGCGCTACCGCACGGCCGACGCCAGGCAGTTTCACCGCCGGTTCTACAACCCCTCCAACGCCGTCTGCGTCCTGGTGGGCGACCTGACTCTCGCCCAGGCGCAGCGGCTGGCGCAAATCTACTTCGAGCGCTACCCGGCCGGGGAGCGCTCGCCCGAAATCGTGACGGCCGAGCCCGTCCAGCAGGGCCCCCGCAAGAGCGTGCGTTTCCTGGAAGGGGCCCGCACCCCCGTCGTGAGAATCGGCTTTCACGGCGCGGTCATGAACACCCCTGACTTTTTCGCCCTGGATGCGCTCTCCATGGTCCTCAGCCAGGGCCGCAGCGCCCGGCTCACCCGGGACATCGTCAACCGGGGCCTCGCCGTGGAGGCGTGGGCCGGCAACCCCGACAGCCGCTACGGCAGCCTGTTCGTGCTGGGCGGCTCCCCCAACGAGCCCGAAGGCTTTCAGGAACCCGGCCGGAGCGAGGCGCAGAGGCGCAAAGCCTACGCGGAAGCCTGCGAGGCGCTGGAGAAGCTGCTCCTGGAGGAGATCGGCCGCCTGCAGACCGAACTGGTCTCCGATGCCGAACTGGCGCGCGTCAAAAAGCTCAACCGGCGCGATTTCATCGACCGGCTGCGCAGCAACGAAAGTGTCGCGGGCACGCTGGCCACGCTGGAAGTCCAGGTCGGGTGGCGTTACCTGACCGAATACCTGGAGCGCATGGACGCCGTCACGGCCGAGGAGATCCGGCAGGCGGCACGGACCTACCTGCAGCCGGAGAAGCGCACCTCGGTCTACATCCTGCCGGGCGGCGAGTCGCGCCGGCCCGTCGAAGCCTACAGCGAGGTGCGCTCGATCGGCGGTTCGGCCGCCGACCGGGCCGACCTGCGGGGCGCGAGCCTGGAAAACGTCTCGATCTACCCGACCCCCAAAGGCTGGAAGCACCCCTTGTCCTTCGACCGCAAACCTCACCGCGTCGAATACCCGGCGGCCGAGGCCTTCACCGCGGCCGGGGCCCCCGTTTACTACCTCCCGGACCCGGAGCTGCCCCTGGTCGAGATGAGCATCTTCATCAAGGCCGGCGCGGTCGATTTGAAGGATTCCGAGGCCGGTCTGACCGATCTCTTGAGCGCCGCCATCGTCCGCGGCGGGACCGAGGCCCTGCCGCCCGACGAGCTGGCGGTTCTCATCGACGACAACGCCATCCAGGTGGGCGTCCACGTCGGGGAGGAGGAGACCGAGGTGCGGCTCTCCGTTCTGAGCTCGGATTGGGGCCGGGGGCTGGAGATTTTGGGGGATCTCCTCACGCGGCCGCGGTTCGACCCGCAGGTGCTCGATGTGGCCAAGCAGCAGGAGATCGTCTCCCTCAAGCGGGAGGGGGAGAACGCGCGGGCGGTGGCCATGCGCGAGGCGCAGATCTGGCATTTCAAGGGCCACCCCTACGGCCGCGATTCCCTGGCCGCCAAGGAAACCATCCCGACGATCACGCGCGATGACCTCAGGCGGTTCGTCTCCACCTATTTCGTGCCGGCCAACATGGTCGTGGCCATCGCGGGCGACATCGGCCGCGATCAGGCCGAGGCCGACCTCACACGCCTCCTCGGCAGCCTGCCCGCGGGACCCGCACCGGGGCGCACGCTGCCGCCGCCCTCGCCGACCCCGCCGGTGGTGACCCTGATTCACAAGCCCGGACAGGCCCAATCCCAGGTGACGCTGAAGCTGCCCGGGCCGCTTCGAACCGACCCGGAGTACTGGAAGCTCAACCTGCTGATGAGCGTCTTCGGGGGGTCGGACTCGCTCATGTACACGCGTTTGCGGGACGATCTCGGATACGTCTACGCGGCGGGGTTCTACCAGACCTTCAAGTGGCAGGCCGGGCTGCTGGTGGGCTCGATCAACTGCCAGGGCGACAAAGCGGCCGAGGCCGCCCTGGAAACCCTTCGGATCATGGAGTCCCTGCGGCGGTCGGTGCCGGAGCGCGAACTGGAACGCAAGCGCCTGGATGCCCTGAACAGCTTCGTCTTCAACCTGGACACCAAAAGCGATCTGGTCCAGGCTTACGGCCGCTACCGGCTGCGCGGGGAGCCGCTCGACACCCTGGGGCGCATCCAGGAGGCGTTTTTCACCGCCGGCCGGCAGGAGCTGGTGGAGATCGCCCGACGGCTGTTCGATCCGGGCAAGCTCCAGATACACGTCGTGGCGGACAAGACCATCCCGGTGCAAAAGCCCGACGGGAGAACGATCACGCTCGAGGAGGAGCTGAAAGCCATGGCCCAGGCCCTGAATCTCCCCTTCCGCGAAATCGCGTTGCGCTGAGAGCAGGAGAATTTGGTAGGATCATCCACCCGCGGATAGATGCCTCTCTGCCAGCATCAGCCCGCAGATGCTCTTGGCATCCTGGATCTCCCCCGTCGCGATCATCTCCAGGGACTTTTCCAGGGGCAGGCGGTGGACGGCGAGCACCTCGTCGGGGTCGAGACCCTGCTGCGCCGCGCTGAGCGCCGTCGCCAGGAACAGGAAGACCCGCTCGTCGGAATAGCCCGGCACCGGCGTGATCTCCCCCAGGGGGTGCCACTCGGCGGCGCCGTACCCGGTCTCCTCCGCAAGCTCCCTGCGGGCGCACTCCAGCCCGGATTCCCCCGGGTCCAGCGTGCCGGCCGGTATCTCCCAGATAAAACGCTTCAGCGCATGGCGGTACTGGCGCACCAGGACCACCTCCCCGGGGCTCACGAGCGGGACGATGGCCGCCGCCCCCGGGTGTTCGATGAAGTCCAGGTCGGCGTTCACCCCGTTGTCCAGGGTGACGTTTTCTCTCACCAGCTGAAACACCCGGCCCCGGTAGATCTGGGAGCGGCGGTTGACCGTGGCGGCCATTTTCTCCTCCTCGCCTCTCGTGTCTCACACCCGCGGCTCACTGCGCGCTGCTCTTCGCGTCCGCTGTTCCCGCAAGCCAGATGTCGACCGCTTCCGCCACCCCCCCCTCGTTGTTCGAGGCGACTCTCGGAAACCGCGGACCGAGGTCCCCGGGCGCGTTGGCCACCACAAAACGGGTTCCGGTCCATTCGAGCAGATCGAGGTCGTTGTAGTCGTTGCCCACCGAAACGGTCCGCTCGCGCGGGACCCCCAACTTTGCGGCCAGCCACGCGGCGGTGAGGCTTTTGGACACCTCGGCCGGGAAGACCTCGATCCACGTCGAGCGGCCGTCCAGCGGCGAGGTGGTCTGGACCACGGTGAAGCCCGCAAGCCTGCTGCGCACGGCGGCGAGCGCACGGCGGCCTTCGTCGGCGGGCACGATGGCCACCAGCTGGGTGGCCGGCCCGAAGCCCCCGATGCCGCCGTCCAAGGGAAAGGCGAAGGGGTGGTAGAGGGCGAGGCGCCGCTCGAAATCCGGATTGGAGGCGTTTTGCACCTTAAAGCCGAACTCGTGGCTGTCGGGGATCGGGCGCTGGACCATGACATCGAGGCCGAGCGCGCAGAGCGCGTCGAACGCGGTGCAGACCTCTGCGTTTTCGAGGCTGACGCGGCGCAGGATCCGCCCGCCGGGGTGCTGGAGCACGCCCGCCCCGGTCGAAAAAATCACGAAATCGACGGGCCACCCGGCCGAAGCGACCGTGTTGAAGGAGTAGAGCGAGCGGCCGGTGGCCACCACGCGCACGACGCCGCTGCCGCCCAGCCGCTGCAGCGCGGATCGGGCGGCGGCGGGCAGTTCCCGCTCGGTGTTCAGGAGGGTGCCGTCCAGGTCGGTGATGAAAAGGCCCGCCGCCGGGCGTTCGTCTGTGAAACCGGAGCTCTCGAGGATGATCGCCATAAGGCCGACATACTATGGAAGCCCGCGAGGCAAGTCAAACGAAACGTTCGGCTAAAGTCGCGCGGGGAAAGGGCGATATAAAAATTACAGCCCGCTGCGGCCGGGTTGCGGGAGGGGAGTGAGGCCGCCGGGCTGACAACGGAGGTTGGAACGGGGACATGGGGAAGGAAGCGATCATCTTTTTCGACAAGCTGGGGTTCGGGTGGGTCGTTGACAAATCGATCGTAAAGAGCATCAAGTGGGGCGCCCTGGAGGATGACGGGCTGCCCGGCCGGTCTCTCATCAAGATCATCGAAAACATCCTCTCCGAGAAGCAGGTCCTGTAAAAACGCGACCGGTTTTCGACCCATCCACCCCTCCCCGGCCGGCGGGCGCGTCGAGCCCCAAAGCCGGTCGGGCCCTCAAGCAGCCATCCAGGAGCCCGCCGTTGCCGCCGCGCTCTTTCTGGGATATGATTTCGGGCAATCGGGTCTCCCACATGGCAAACCACACTCGAAATCATCACGCCTATCGCGGCCTGATGCAGACCGACGACGGCCTGATCAGCCGGGTCGTCAGCGTCGGCGCCAGGAAGATCGTCTTCGAGACGAGTTTCGGGCTGCGCGGGAGCTTGGAGCGGCTGCTGCGCGAGCAGCCCGAGCACTTCCTGTTCAGCGAGCGCTCCCGCATCGCGCGGCTGGGCGTGCAGATCGAAAGCGAGCCCGTGGCGCGGGCCCGGCTGCGGGGCAGCGAGCTCACGCTGACCCTCGAAGCCTCCGCCGTGATCCCCGGCTATCCCGGGCTGAAGGACCTATCGGAATTCTTCACCGCCGGGCTGCCCGTGGGACGGCTCGTCTACTGCGACCCGGAGGCCCTGTTGAGCTCCGAGGAGGTGCTGGAGGCCGTGGAGCAGTCGGTGCTGAAACTGCCGGCCTCGACCTCCATCTCGAGCGACGGGAGCATCGTGATCGCCCCGCACAAGGTGGCCTGCCGGCTCCGGCAGCCGTTGACCCGGGAGACGCTCAGCCGGATCCTGCTGCGCGAGGACGGCCGCGAACTTCTCAGCCGCCACCAGATTCGGGACGTGGTCCCGGCCGTGGCGATCGCCCCGGGCGAAGGGGTGATCACCACCTGCTCGATGTACCTGAACGAGCATTTCGTGGTGCTCCAGAGCGGCTTCTCGCTGGGGCGCAACCTGGCGGCCACCGTGCTCGACCCGATCAAAACCCGCGGGATTCGCATCTACCTGGAAATCATCAACCAGAGCGAGCATCCCATCATGAACCCGCTGATCACCGCCCGGGTCTATCGCGCCGCCCGGCGCGAGCGTGCGGCCAACGGGCACAAGGCCGGGAGGGCCCGGGCCTATTCTTTCGCGCAGCTGCAGCGCATCGCCAAGGGCCTTCACCGGCGCTGCCGCTCCACCTGCCGTTTCATCGACCGGCCGGTGGCCGTCATGCCAAAAACCGCCGGCAGCCGCCGTCCGCCGGAGGTTTTCATCAACGGGCCGGAAGCCCCCTGCCGGATCCCGCGCGCCCGCTGCGCCCTGGCCCGGCGCGACTTCTCCCCCCGGAGCACCTGCGCCCACGTCTACGCCACCAGCCGGATCCGGGCCGTTCTGGGCTCGGGCCCGCGGTCGCTGATCGCCCGCTATTTCCCCAACATCGTGGAGCACCGGGACATCATCAACCTGGCCTGCGAGGGGAAGCTCGACACGCTCTACTTTTTGGAGCCATCCAGCGAGCACGGGCCGTTTCTGTCCCAGCTCGACCACAACCGGCTCCAGGAGTACCACGCCTTCGGGCTGGAGGTGTACTGGGTGTCCGGGCTGAACCGCCGGCTCATGGTGCACACCATGCGCGACGGGTTGGGCTACTTCGTGATCCCCGAACGGCTGGGGGAGTTCCACAAGTCGATGCTGTTCGCCTTTTACGGGTCCAACCGCAAGCTCTCACCGGAGGGCGGGCGCCGCCTGGGGCGGCTGATGGATGCGCTGATCGGGTTCTGGGGGCGGAACATCGGAATCGTCACCGGCGGGGGCAGCGGGGTGATGGAGCACGCCAACACCCTGGCGCGTGCGCGCGGGATCCTATCCGGGGCCAACTTTCTGGACATCACGGACCAGGCGCTGACCACGGACGTTGATTTCTGCCAGGTGTTCCAGTCCACCTGCCGCCACAGCCGCCAGAAGTGGTTCGAGATCGCCTCCTTCCCGATTTTCAACGTCGGCGGTTTGGGGTCCCTGGAAGAACTCGGGATCACCCTGTGCAACATGAAGCTCTCGCTGCTTGAGCCGGTGCCGGTGATTTTGTTCGACACCGAGGGCGGCGGGGAGTTCTGGTCGGGCGTCGGCGCCCAGATCGCAGAGATGGTCCGCAGGGGCCGCGCCCCCGCCTGGGTCACCGACAACATCGTAGCCACCGGCGACCCCGAGGCGGTGATACGCGTTTACCGCGAGCGTCTGCACCTTCTGTGAAAGCGGGGTTCTGAGCCGCAGCCGACACACCCGCAAGCCGCGTTGCTCCGCAGCCTGAAATGCTCACGGTACGTCGTGTAGGCTCCGCAGGCTCCATTCCTGTGGGAGCGGCTTCCAGCCGCGAAAACCCCCTTCGCCGCCCCTCTTTTCCACGAGCGAGACCGGCACTTCAGCTTATCGTCCCCCGCAGGCGGATCTTGGCGAGCCCGTCCAGGAAGCGCCGGGTCAGCTGCGGCGATATGTGGTGCTCGTAGACCTCCCCCTCCGGGGTGACGCCGCGGATCGCGCCGTCCGCGAGAAACCGAGCCAGCAGGCGGCGGCCCGTTTCGATGCGGTCGGCCGGGTCGAGGCGGGCCCGGTCCGCGCACGCCGGCATCGGGATCGGCAGGCCGCGGTCGCGCAGCTGCTTCATGAAATTCACCACCCGGCCCAGCCGCAGCAGGGTGATGGAATCGATCCGGCGGGTTGTATGCTCGATCGGCAGGGCGCTCGCGCGCATGGCGCCGAAGTACTCCGGCAGCAGTGCGAGCTCCCGGCACAGTCCGTAATCGGCACTGCCCGGGGCGGGGTAGAACACCGAAACGCCGGCCAGCACCCGGCGGGCCGCCAGAAACAGCAGATCGTCCACGGACGCCTCGGGCTCCTGGCGGGGGGCGCCGACGATCACGTAGCCCACGGCGCTCATCCCGTTCGCCTCGGCCAGCGCGAGGGCGCGGTCGAAATCCCGGCGCACGTCCGGCCGCCTGAAACGCGCCAGCTGCTCCGGGTCGGTGGCTGCGAGCGCAAGGTTGAGAACCCTGAAACCGGCCCGGCGCATGGCGCCGACGATCTCGTCGTCGAGCGTGGGCGGATAGATCCCGTTCATGGCCCTGAGCTCGAGCCTCTTGCCGCCGAAGCGAGCGCACAGCTGGCCCAGCAAATCCGCGAACCAGGCGTGGTCCAGGGAGAGGTTCTCGTCTTCGAAATCGACAAACCCTGCGCCTTGCAGGGTGACGGCCGTTTCAAGCTCGGCGATCACCTCGGCGACCGGACGCCGTCGATAGGGCATCCACGAGTCCCGGCCGACACTGCAGTAGGAGCAGGCGAAGGGGCAGCCGCGGCCGGCCGTGACGACCGCGCTGCCGCGCTCGCCGCGGCGGTAGAACGAGAGGTCGAGGAGGTCGAGGGCCGGCGGCGGGTACGCCTCGAGCCGCTGCATCACGGCCGGTGGCTGGATGCACAGCGACCCGTCGGGGCGGCGAAACCCGATGCCGGGGATCCCGCTCACATCTTCGCCGTCCCTCAGGCTGTGGGCCAAAAGGGGCATGGACACCTCGCCTTCACCGCGCAGCACATAATCGACCGCCTCCGATGCGAGCAGGCTCTCGGGCAGCACGGTGGCGTGGTGGCCGCCCATCACGATGTTGCAGGCCGGGTGGAGCGCCTTGATGGCGGCGGCGGCGGCGAGGGCCTCCCCGGCGTAGGGTGTGCAGAGCGCGGAGATGCCGATCAGCGGGGCCGCGCTCTCGCGAGCCCGGCGGGCCAGGTGCTCGAAGCTGAAACCGAAGTGCCGGAACCGGTGGAAGAGGCCAAATGGGGAGGCGTCCGGCCTGCCGTAGAACTCCTGCAGATGGTTCAGCTCGGGGGGCAGCGGCAGCGGCCGGGACTTGGCGGTGGCCAGCCCGTCCAGGATCTCGACCGAAAGGCCTTTGGCGCTCAGAGCGGCGGCCACGCAGGCCAGCCCATAGGGAATGGTGCGCTTGGCCGTTAGGTAGAAATCGCGGATCGGCGGCTGGACGAGCAGGACGTCGGGCATATGGACAGCTCGTTAGGTGGTTAGGCTGAAGGCTGAAGGTTATAAAACACCGGCCTTGGAGTGAATCAAGCCTTTTCCGGGCGCGCAGACGCCCCTGCTCTTCGGCGCAATTAAAGAGGACGCCTTCGCGGGCTCGCATCCCGAAATCCTCAAAAAGAAATCGCAAGACCCGGTCCCGGTGCTTTTTCCCCGAATGGCTTCAGCCTTCAGCCTTCGGCCTTTGGCTCAGCAGCGGGATGAATTTGCGGTTGGCCCCGGGGAAGGCGAAGCGGTCGAGGTCCGCAACGCGCACCCAGCGATGGGCTACCGGGCCCTTTAAGCGCACCCGGCCTGCAGCGAACCGGCAGCGGAAGACGTGCAGCCGGATGCGAAAATGCGAATAGGCATGCCGGACCAGAGCCAGGGCGCTTTCGACCACCACCTCGAGGTCGACCTCCTCCTTGATTTCCCGCGCGCAGGCCGCGGCCGGGCTTTCGCCCCTCCGGAGCTTCCCGCCCGGGAACTCCCACAGCCCCCCCAGCAGCCCCTGCTCCGGCCGCCGCGTGATGAGCACCCGCCCGTTCTTGAACACGACCCCCGCGGCGGCCTCGAACTCCGGGACCGGCCGGGGGGCCGCCCGGCTCGGGTAGCGTGCGGTCGCACCGCCGCGGTGCGCGGCGCAGAGCGGGGCCAGCGGGCAGATGGCGCACTGCGGCGAGGCGGGGGTGCAGACCAGCGCCCCGAGTTCCATCATGGCCTGGTTGAAATCCCCGGGGCGGCGCCGGGCGAGCAGCCGATCGGCCTCTGCCTGGAACACCCCGCGGGCGGCCGATTGGTTGACGGGGTCCGTCAGCGTCAGCAGGCGCGCGAGCACGCGCTTGACGTTGCCGTCCACCACCGCGTGCGGCCGGTTGAAGGCGATGCTCAAAACGGCGGCGGCGATGTAGTCGCCCACCCCCGGGAGGGCCCGGAACGGCTCCCACCGGTCCGGCACCCGCCCCCCGTGGCATTCGAGGACGAGGGCGCCGGCGCGGTGCAGGTTGCGGGCGCGTGCATAGTAGCCGAGCCCCTCCCAGAGCTTTAGAACATCCCCCACATCTGAGCCGGCGAGCTTCCGCAATGTCGGGAACCGTTTGAGAAACCGACGGTAGTAGGGCAGGGCCGTTTTGACCTGGGTCTGCTGCAGCATCACCTCCGAAACCCAGATGCGGTAAGGGTCGCGCGTCTCCCGCCACGGCAGCCGGCGCCGTTGCCGTTCGTACCACTCGAGCAGGCGGCGGCGCAGAAGGGGGATGTCAGCGGGGCGCATCGGTTTTCCCTAATATCGGGTCGACCAGTTCCTGCCCGGGGCGCAGGGCGAAGTCCAGCCCGCACAGGAAAAAGGTGAAGGCCGACGGCTGCCGGCCGACCGTGCCGGCGAACGCGCGCACCATCCGGTCGGCCTTGTCCGCGTCGGCATCCTCCTTGATTCTGACGAAGGTCTCGTTCAGGTGCCGCGCCGCCTCCTCGTTCTCGAAGGACTCCTTCTCCATGACGTGGCAGCAGTGGCAGGTGGCGTAGCCGATCGAGAGGAAGATCGGCTTGTTTTCGGCTGCGGCCGTGGCGAAGGCCTCCTCGTTCCAGGGGTGCCAATCCACGGGGTTGTGGGCGTGCTGCAGCAGGTATGGGCTTTTTTCACCTATCAGGCGGTTGGCCTTCATGGGGGAAGCCTCGAGGAAGGTTCAGTTTTCACGGTTCACGGTGCAAGGTTCAGGGTAAAGGGTGCAGTGGTGATCAGTCGGTGTCGGAGTCGGAGCAGGGATGGTATCATCGGTTGATACGCGCGTTCAGGGGAGGCCGCACGGCCAACTTTTTCTTGGGGCCATCTGAACCCCAAACCTCTGGATTTCCCTCGACCCCTTGACCTTTTGAATCCTCGGACCCTTTTATTAATGATCCGAACATAGGCACCGGGACAGCAGATGGCAATCCGGGCGGCGGCATCGGGGCCCACAGCCCCCGGCGAACCGGCGGTGGGAGGCGGTCTTCAGCGATCCCGCAGGTGGGAGTAGGGCGGGAGCGTGGTCAGCCGCGAGTCTTCCAGCGGGTGGCCCACGGTGAAATGGTAGAGGCTCTGGTAGCGATCGTCGGCCAGGCCGAGAATCTCGTGCACGGCATCGTCGAAGAAGCAGCCGATGCCTGTGCCCCTGACGCCGTGCGCCTCGGCCTCCAGGTAGAGCACCTGGCCGATCATGCCGCTCTCCCAGAACAGGTGGCGGTAGCGGTGTGGCTCGCGGCGCACGATCTCCCCGAACCGTGCGAGCATGCCCAGGGAAAAGGCGCTTGCCCCGGCGATCTCCTGGTGGCAGCTGACCATGGCGGCGGTCTGGCGGAGGTTGCCCGGCTCGAGCAGAAACAGCGGAAACCCGGGCTCGGCCGGCTGCCAGGCGAACCCCGGCCGGCTGAGCGATTGCACCTCCGGCAGATCCCGCTCGTTGCGGCAGAAGAAATAGAGGCCCGGTTGCAGGGTTTCGACCTGGTGGACGAAAATCAGAAGGTGCAGGGCCGGTTCGCCCAACCCGGCGTCGAACGGGGCGATCCCGTCGCGGGGCCGTGTTTTGTCGAGCATGGCCAGGAAGTGCGCGCGGGGGATCCCGCGGCGTCGATCGAAGTCCGTGGCGCTTCGTCGCCGGCGGATGATCGCCGCCGCGCTGAGGGCGGGGTCGTCGGCCCGGATCATCTCCGCCCGCCCGAAGGCCGCCGGTTCGGATGCGGTGTCCGGTTTGCGGCTGAACTCGGCCGCCCGGCCGATGATCTCCCAGTCGACGTGCTCGCGGCTGAGGGGGTTGGGCCGGCCGACGAATCGGATCTTTTCGAAGGCCGCCACCCACTCTTGCGGGAGCGCCCGCAGGATCGATTTGCCTCTATCGGTGTGGACGATGCAGAGCAGGTCCGGGTGCTCCTCGTCCAGGCGGGGGTAGCGGGTCTGCCGCAGCCCCAACACCGCTTCCACCGCATCATCGGAAAGGCCGGAGAGGCACGTGAGCCGCCACCCCAGGAGGTTGGCTGCAACCCGCATCCCGGCCAGGGCATGCCCGACATCGTGGTTGCAGTAGCGGAACGCGCGTTCACCGTATTTCCAGGACTCGCGCCAGAAAATGCTGGTCAGCCCCGCCAGGAACCCCTCGCAGCCCAGGTGGGAGAGTGCCTTTCGCACCAAATCCTCGGATAGCTCGGCGCGGCGCTCGAGCGCATGCAGGAGCGGGGCGTAGTGATAGACGCCGGCGTCGCATCCCGGCATGCGGGGCAGGACCAGGTGGGTTTCGGTGGGGTGCAGGTTGCCGCTCGATGGGTTCATGCGCAGCGCCCAGCGCGAGCCGGAGACCGCCTTCCAGGCCGAAAGGCCCATCGAGAGTTCGAGAAATGCGGCGACATTTGCCAGGACGAACGGGGCGCCGGGGCGGCCGGGCTCATAAAGGGCGGAAGCGCCGCCCGGCGGGTCGCGTGCGAGCAGGGGCAGGTCGACGACCGGCGCCCCCTCGTAGCGGCGAAACGGGTTCGGCTGGTTCTCCCAGTCCATGTAGCCCAGCGAGCGGGCGTAGCGCTCGGGGTGGTGCTTGGTCTCCTCGTGGTAGCGGAGAATGCCCTCGGCCGGCAGGGGGTTCACGCACGCCGCCGGTTAAAACGAGTTCTCGTGCCTGAACTCGCCGATCTCCCGGCGGTTGGGGGCCGAGGAGATTTTGGCGGGAAACCCCAGCGGGATCATCACCACCAACTCATGGCCGTCGGGCACTTTCAGCACGTCCGCGGCCTTGTCGTGGTCGAAGAGGCCGACCACGACCGTCCCCAGCCCCAGGGCATGGGCGGCGAGGCAGAGGTTCTGGCAGGCGATCCCCAGGTCGAACATGAACCAGTCGCCGAATTTGGTGGTGACCTCCCCCTTGTAGAAGCCCGAGCTTTTGAGCTTGGCGCACAGGACCAACACGACCGGCGCCTGGGCCATGGCCCCAACGGCCGGGTTGCCTTTCGGCGGGAGCGTGGCCTGCAGTTGCTCCTTGAGGCCGCGATCGCGCACGACGACGACCTCCCAGCACTGGGTGTTGGCCCAGGAGGGCGCCCAGCGGACCGCCTCCAGGAGGCTGTTCACGGTTTCGGGCGGCACGTCGCGCTCTTCGTACTTGCGGACGCTGCGGCGCCCCCGGATGATCTCCATGAAATCCTGCATGCGTCGGTTCCTCCTTGCCACCCGGCTGGATGGAATGGGTGGGTTAGGCCGGGGGCGGCTGCCGTCCGGGCTTTTCGCATTCGCAATCACGGTCGTTGCACACCGTGCAGACATAGGGGTCGGGCGCGCCTGCCGGAGGCTTGCGCGAGCCGGCCTTTCGCCGCGCCACGGCCCAGATGATCAGCACCGCCAGCAGCGCACCGGCAATCAGCCACATGTGAGGTTTTCCTTCCCGCGAGAGGTTGCCCGGGACGGCCCGGGACCCGGTTGTCGAAAGGCCGCCGCGCCGTCAGTTCGGCCTTTTCCCGAGCATAGCATGGGTTTTTCCCGATTCCAAAAAGAAAGGCGGCCCCGGAAAAGGGCCGCCTCGCGACATCGCTTTCGTCTTCGATCAGTGCGTGTGGGAGGATGTTTCGCAGGAGCCTCCCGAGCAGCTTCCCCCGCACCCGCCGGCGCCCATCTGAAGGTTCGAGCTGATGCGGAAGCCGTAGCCCATGAAGTCGACCTTCACGGGTTTGGCCTTTTCGTAAAAGTCCTTGTCGACGATGAACTTGAATCCGTTCACGCTGAACACCTGGTCGGTCTCGCGCGGCTCATCCAGAGCCATGGCCAGTGACGGCCCCCCTCAGCCCCCCTCGTTCAGGAAAATGCGGATGGGCGAGACTTCCTTGTTCTTGAAATATTCGGCGATCTGCTGATGCGCCGCCGGGGTGATCTCTACCATGATTGTCCTCCCGTCGTGTGGCCCGCTTCCCAGCGGGCCGGTTTGTTTTTGAAGGCCTAAAATAGAGGCCGCAATCGGATTTGTCAATCCAAAAGCGGGGGGCGATCGAAACCGGCTATCGCGGGGGGACCCCCGTGCGGAATCGACCTGCCGGCTTCGGTCGGAAGATCAACCCAGCGATGCGATGGTGTCCTGGTAGACCTTCAGGTCGGCGCTGGAAAAGAGCATGAAAACGACCTTCTCCGGCAAGGGGTGCTTTTCCAGAAAGGCCAGGGTGGTGTCCACCGCCACCCGGCAGGCCTCCGCCATGGGGTAGCCGTAAACCCCGCAGCTGACTGCGGGGAAAGCGAGGCGGGCGACCCGGTGCTCGCGGGCCAGGGCCAGGCTGTTGCGGTAGCAGCTTGCGAGCAGCTCGCGGTCCTGCGGCCGGCCCCGGAAAACGGGGCCGACGGTGTGGATGACCTGGCGCGCTGGCAGGTTGTAGCCGCGGGTGATTCGGGCCTCGCCCGTGGGGCACCCGCCGATCCGGCGGCACTCCTCCAGCAGCTCCGGCCCCGCGGCCCGGTGGATGGCACCGTCCACGCCGCCTCCGCCCAGCAGGGACGTGTTGGCCGCATTCACGATGGCGTCGACGTCGAGCCGGGTGATGTCCCCCTGCCGGGCTTCGATCCTATCCAGAATCCGCCTTTTCATGTTTGCCCCCTCGCGTGCAGCCGTTGTGTTGTTACAGCTCGTAGAGGGTTTCGTCCCGGGCGGGCGCCGGCCGCCGGCTGTTCTTGCCCCCTTTTTTCCCGGGGAGCAGGAACGGGTCTTCGCCCTCCAGCAGGTCGCCCATTTCGGCCTCGATCTGGTCCGGGTCCTCGCCGCGCTCCATGCGGCGCAGGGCCTCGGTCATACCCGGCCCGAGTTCAAGGCCGGTCATGTCGGTCAGCTTGCGCATGAGGTTGGCCGCCTGCCGCGGGTCGTCCTCGCCGATGGACTCCGCTTCGCCTGCCAGGGTCTGCATGGCCTTCTCCATGCGGCCCTCGTCGAAGGGCAGATCGTCCATACCGCCCTCCTCCTTGGCCTTGCCGGTGACGGCGAAGGCGGACATCCTGCGCGACAGCCTGCGTTTGCGGCAGCGGGGGCAGGTGGGCCTCTTGGTGGTGTTGATCCCGCGCGAAAAGAAATTGAAAAGGGTGTTGCACGCCTCGCAGTAAAACTCGTAGATGGGCATCAGCGTCACTCCGCTTGCGGTAGAAAAGTCGAGCGTTTTACGACCTCCCCGAAATTATAGAAAGCAACCGCGTTCGTTGTCAACCCAAAGCCTTTCGGGTCTCCAGCCAAGTTGACTTGGCTCAGGCCTTCTGGTATTCACCGGCAGCTCGTGAACTCATGGAAAGGACAGGACCATCATGGAGCGTACGCTGGCGATCGTCAAACCGGACGGTGTCTCCCGAGGGCTGATCGGGCAGGTGATCAAACGCATCGAGGAGCGCGGGCTCAGGATCGTGGCGGCGAAGATGCTGCACCTGAGCCGGGCGCAGGCCCAGGGGTTTTACGCCGTGCACCGGGAGCGCCCCTTCTTCAACGACCTCACCGCCTTCATGAGCTCGGGCCCGGCCGTGGCCATGGTGCTCGAGGGCGACAACGCGATTGCGCGCTGGCGCGAGCTCATGGGGGCCACGGACTACCGCAAAGCCGCCGAGGGCACCATCCGGCGCGAGTTCGCCAGCGACATCGAAAAGAACGTGGTGCACGGTTCGGACGCGCCGGAGACCGCGGCCTTCGAGATCGGCTACTTTTTCAGCCGGTTTGAAATCGTTGCCTGATGGCGGCCCGGATCAACCTGACGAACGTCGCCATCGTCCTGGTTCAGCCGAACATTTCCGAAAACATCGGCGCCGCCGCGCGCGCCATGTGCAACATGGGCCTGCGCCGCCTGGTGTTGGTGGACCCGCCGCGCTGCGATCTGACCCGGGTCTGCAAGATGGCCACCCATGCCGCCCTGGACGTGGTGGAGCAGATGGAGATCCACCCGGGGCTGCCGGAGGCGCTGAAAGACTTCGGGTACGTGGTCGGCACCACCGCGCGCCTCGGGGGGGAGCGCCAGGCGGTGTGCACCCCGGCCCGGCTGGCCGAGACCCTGCTGCCGATCGCGGCGGAGAACCCCGTGGCCGTCCTCTTCGGGCCGGAGGACCGCGGGCTGACCAACGAGGACCTGCGGTTTTGCCACTCCGTGGTCACCATCCCCACCGCGGATTTCTCCTCGCTCAACCTGGCGCAGGCGGTGATGGTCGTCTGCTATGAGCTGTTCCGCTTCAGCACCGCCCCGCCCGGCGAATTCGCGCCGCGGCTGGCCAACCGCTTCGAGCTCGACGCGATGTACGCCCACCTGAAGGAGGTGCTGACGCGCATCTGCTTCATCGACGCCTCGAACCCCGACCGTTTCATGAACAACCTGCGCCACTTCGGCACCCGCATGCAGCTGCGTGCCAAGGAGGTGCAGATCCTCCGCGGGGTCTGCCGCCAGATCGACTGGTACGGGAAGAGCTGCTTCGAGCAGGGGAGAAAATCCCGGGACGGCGGCGACCCTCAACCCAAATAGGCATTTTTCAGCCGCCCCATTTCCGGGGCGGCTGAAAAATGTTTAATCCGTGTCGGTCTTCAGCACGGCAAGAAAGGCCGACTGCGGGATCATGACCTTGCCCACCATCTTCATCCGCTTTTTGCCCTTCTTTTGCTTTTCGAGCAGCTTGCGCTTGCGCGTGACGTCGCCGCCGTAGCACTTGGCGAGCACGTCTTTGCGCAGGGGCGAGACGGTCTCGCGCGCGATGATGGTGCCGCCGATGGCCCCCTGTACGGCGATCTTGAACATCTGGCGCGGGATCTCCTCCTTGATCTTCTCGCAGGCGACCCGGGCCCGGGAGACCGCGCCGTCGCGGTGCACCAGCTGGGAGAGCGCGTCCACGCGTTCGCCGTTGATCAGGATGTCCAGCTTGACCAGGTCGGTCTCGCGGTAGTCGAGCAGGTCGTAGTCGAAGGAGCCGTAGCCCTGGGTGATGGATTTGAGCCGGTCGTAGAAGTCGTAGATGACCTCCGCCAGGGGGAGCTCGAAGATCATCTCCAGCCGGTCGCTGGTGAGGTACTGGTAGTTGGTGTTGGTTCCGCGGCGCTCCAGGCAGAGTTTCATCACCGCCCCCATGTAGCGGTCCGGAACGATGATGGTGGCGCGGATGAAGGGCTCCAGCGTGGTCTCGATGCGGGTCGGGTCGGGGTAGAGTGCGGGGTTGTCGATGGTGATTTCAGCCCCGTCGCGCATCCGGATCCGGAAGCGGACCGAGGGCGCGGTCAGGATGAGGGAGAGCCCGTACTCGCGCTCCAGCCGCTCCTGCACGACCTCCAGGTGCAGCAACCCCAGGAACCCGCAGCGGAAACCGAACCCCAGCGCCACGGAGGTGTCCTTTTCGTAGACGATGGCGGCGTCGTTCAGCTTGAGCTTCTCCAGGGCGATGGCGAGCTCCTCATAGTCGTCGGCGGCGACCGGGTAGATCGAGGAGAAGACCACCGGCTTGGCCTCCTTGAAGCCGGGCAGCGGCTCCGCGCAGGGGCGGGCGTTGAGGGTGATGGTGTCGCCGCTGCGGGTGTCGCTGACCGTCTTGATGCCGGCGGTCAGATAGCCGACCTGGCCGGCGGCGAGCTCGGCCGCCGGGATCTGGCGCAGCTGGAAGATCCCGACCTCCTCGACCTTGTGCACGGCGGCGTTGGACATGAAGCGGATCGTGTCGCCGGCGCGCAGGCGGCCGTCCACGACGCGGAAATAGACCACCGTGCCGCGGTAGGCGTCGTAGTGCGAGTCGAAGATGAGGGCCTTCAACGGGGCCTCCGGGTCGCCGGAGGGCGGTGGGAGGCGCGCGACGATGGCCTCGAAGAGGTCATCGATGCCGATCCCCTCCTTGGCCGAAACCAGCAGCGCCCCCGCCGGGTCCAGGCCGAGGTCGGCGCCGATCTGCTGCTTGACCCGCTCGATGTCGGCCGAGGGCAGGTCGATCTTGTTGATGACGGGGATGATTTCCAGGTTGTGTTCCATGGCCAGGTAGAGATTGGCCAGGGTCTGGGCCTCGACCCCCTGGCTGGCGTCGATCAGCAGCAGCGCCCCCTCGCAGGCGGCGAGGGCCCGCGAGACCTCGTAGGTGAAATCGACGTGGCCCGGGGTGTCGATCAGGTTCAGGACGTAGGGTTTGCCGTCTCGGGCCTTGTAGGGCAGGCAGACCGTCTGGCTCTTGATGGTGATGCCCCGTTCGCGCTCGATATCCATGCTGTCCAGGATCTGGTCCTGGAAGTCGCGGTCCGAGACGATGTGGGTGGCCTGGATGAGGCGGTCGGAGAGGGTGGACTTGCCGTGGTCGATGTGGGCGATGATGCTGAAGTTTCGGATGTTGTGCATGATCCGGTCGTCGCGGCGGGGCTGCAGCCCCGGCTCCCGGAAGTTGACTCTGTGCCACGTTCCGGATATAGTTGAATTATTCCGATCAGCGAATCAGACCTTTTAGCAGCCATCGTGGAGTGGTGTCAAGGTGCGCTGGCCCCTCACGGCGCCGGCGGCCGCACCGCTGGTCAAGGACCTGACGATTTTGGGCAACCGGATCCTCATTGTCGACGACAAGCCCGAGGTGCGCGAATCCATGTGCGACTACATGGTGCTGGCCGGGTTTGCCTCCGAATCGGCCGCCAGCGCCGAGGAGGCCCTGGAGCACCTGAAGCACGCGGAGGTCGACATCGTCATCACCGACATCGTCCTGCCCGGTCTGGGGGGGCTGGACCTGACGCGGCAGGTCAAGAAGGAGCACCGTGCCGACGTCGTCGTGATGACCGGCTACAGCGACAATTTTTCCTATGAAGGCGCCATCAGCATCGGCGCCAGCGATTTCGTGGTGAAACCGGTGCGGCTGGAAGAGCTGCTGCTGCGGGTCAAGCGCGTGCTCCGGGAGCGGGAGCTGACCGAGGAGCGCAACCGGATGATGGAGAAGCTGCAGACGCTGGCCATCACCGACGGGTTGACCGGCCTCTACAACTCGCGCCACTTCTACACCCAGCTCGAGTTGGAGGTGGACCGCTCCAGCCGTTACCGCCACCCCCTGGCCATGCTGCTGATCGACATCGACCATTTCAAGGACTTCAACGACACCTTCGGCCACCTGGAGGGCGACAAAGTCCTCGCGCGCTTCAGCCAGGTCCTGAAATCCTGCCTGCGGGCCAACGACTCCGCCTACCGCTACGGCGGCGAGGAGTTCACGGTGATTTTACCGGAAACCGGGGCCGAGGAGGCCCGCACCGTGGCCCAGCGCATCCGGATGGCGCTCGAGACGGAGGTGTTCTCGCCCGAACCCAGCCGGCCCGTGTCGAAGACCATCAGCATCGGCGTAACCGAGTACCAGCCGAGCGAGGAGATGACCGCCTTCATCAACCGGGCTGATGCCGCCATGTATCTCTCCAAGCAGAGCGGCCGCAACCGGGTCTCGGTCCTCCACGCCGACCCGACCCCCTCCACCGGGCCCGCCCGCTGAGCCCCTCTCCGCCCTGTTCTCCCGCTCAAGCTGAATTTTTTTTGTGGGAGCGGCATCTTGCTGCGAAAGGCATTTCATCGCAGATGGGATGGAACCCCGCGCCCTGGTTCGCCTGCGATGAGGGCGGTTGGGGTTTACCGCCCGGGCCGCTCAGTGCGCCGGCTGCTCCGCCACCACTATCGTGAGCAGCAGGTCCCCGGCTGCGCCGTGGGCCGTGCGCCGGCCGAGCCCCTTGAGCCGCAGCACCATGCCGTCCCGCACGCCGGGCGGGATCTGCACCCGCAGGATTTTTTCGTAGAACCCCTGGCGGATGCCGACCAGCTTGCGTGCGCCGTGGCGCGCCTCGTGCGGCGAGACGGCCACCGTGCCATGGATGTGCGGGTCGCCCGTTTCCGCGGAGGGGCTGATGAACTGCAGCCGCTCCGTGGTCCGGCGCTGCGGGTCGGAGATCCCCGCGGCCGGCAGGCGCTCAAACCCGTGGATCAGCCCCATGCCCGCAATGAAGCCGCCGATGTGCGCCCACCAGGCGATCCCGCCGGCGCCGCTGCTGCCGGCGGCCTGCCAGAACTGCAGGAAAAACCAGAGCCCCAGGTAAAAAGCGGCGGGTATGTGGAAAAAGAGCGGAATGAAAAGGATCGGCACCAAGGTCAGCACCCGCGAGCGGGGGTAGAGCAGGAAATAGGCCCCCATCACCCCGGCAATGGCCCCGCTCGCCCCGATGGTGGGAATGTTGGAGAGGCGGTAGATCAGCATGTGCGCCACGCCGGAGAGCAACCCGCTCAGCAGGTAAAAGGCGGCATAGCGCACGGGTCCGAGACGGTCCTCCACGTTGTCCCCGAAGATGTAGAGCGACCACATGTTGCCGATCAGGTGCCAGAGGCCGCCGTGCAGGAACATGAAGGAGAGCAGGGCGAAGAGCTGCTGGCCGGTTGAAAAATACTCCGCGATCTGGGGCACGAAGTAGCGGGCCGGCACCAGCCCGTAGACATAGACGAAGCGGTCCGCGTGGGGCCCCTGGGCCGCCTGGAGCAGGAACACCGCCACGTTCACGGCAATGAGCAGGTGGTTGACGACCGGGGTGGAACGTGCCGGGATGTCGTCACGAAGCGGAATCATACTCCCTGATCTTGTCCAGGTGGGTGCGGAGTTTCCGCTGTCGGTCGAGCAGCTCCTGCTGCTGGTCCCTGACCTTCACCACGATCTCGGCCGCGGCCTTGGCCAAAAAATCCTGGTTCTGGAGCTTCTTCGCCACCGAGGCGAGCTCCTTGTCGATCTTGGACAGCTCTTTGCCCAGGCGCTCGCCTTCGCGTGCAAAGTCGATGATGCCCTCCAGGGGTACGAAGACCGAGGCCCCGGGTGTGACGGAGGTGGCCGAGGCCTTCGGGCGCTCGGCGGTTTCGGTGATTCGGATCGCGCGCAGCCGTGCGAGGTTTGCGACGAGGTCCCGGTGGCTTTCGATCAGGGCGTGGGCGGCGGGGGTAACGGGGTGGACCACCGCCTCCAACGCCATGCCCGGCGGGATGCCCATCTCCCCCCGGATGTTGCGGATGCCGGAGATGACATCGATCAGGACCCCCATCTCGGCCTCGGCCGTTGGGTCCGCGGGCGCTGAGAGGCCGTCGGCCGGGAAGGCCGTCTGCATGATGGAGCCTTCAGTGCCGGGCAGCTTGTGCCAGAGCTCCTCGGTCACGAAGGGGATGAAGGGGTGCAGCAGGATGAGGGTGTCGTGCAGCACGCGCCACAAAACGGCCAGGGCGCGCTCCCGGGCCGCCTCGTCCAGTTTGCCGTGCAGGGCGGGCTTGACCGCCTCCAGATACCAGTCGCAGACCTCGTGCCAAACGAAGCTGTAGAGGGCGGCCGCGGCGTCGTTGAAGCGGTAGGCATCCAGCGCGCGGGCCGTCTCCGCGCTCGCGCGGTTCAGCCGCGCCAGGATCCAGCGGTCGGCCAGGCCGAGCTCCCGCAGCCCCGGCAGCTCGCGGCGGCGGTCCACGTGCATCAGCGCAAAGCGCGCCGCGTTCCAGAGCTTGTTGATGAAATGCCGGTAGCCCTCCACGCGCTTTTCGGACATCTTCACGTCGCGGCCCTGGGCGGCGAAGGCCGCCAGGGTGAAGCGGAAAGCGTCGGTGCCGTGGCGGTCGATGACCTCCAGCGGGTCGATGACGTTGCCTTTGGACTTGCTCATTTTCTGGCCGTCTTCGTCGCGCACCAGTGCGTGCACGTAGACGTCCCGAAAGGGCACGGCCTGCATGAAGTGCAGCCCCATCATCATCATGCGGGCCACCCAGAAAAAGAGGATGTCGAAGCCGGTCACGAGCACCGCGGTCGGGTAGAATTTTTTGAGCAGGGCGGTCTCATCGGGCCAGCCCATGGTGGAAAAGGGCCAGAGGGCCGAGCTGAACCACGTGTCGAGGACGTCCTCCTCCTGCACCAGCCGCTTCTCCCCGCACTGCGGGCAGGCGTCCGGCGCCTCCACGGCCACGGCCACCTCCCCGCACGCCTCGCAGGTCCAGGCCGGGATCTGGTGGCCCCACCAGATCTGGCGCGAGATGCACCAGTCGCGGATGTTCTCGAGCCAGTCGAAGTAGGTGGCCGCCCAAGTTTCCGGGATGATGCGGGTTTTGCCTTCCTTCACGGCGGCGATGGCCTTCTCCGCCAGCGGCTTGGCGCGCACGAACCACTGGCGCGAGAGATTGGGCTCGACCGCCGCCTTGCAGCGGTAGCAGTGGCCCACCCCATGGCGGTAGGGCACCGTTTTCTCGAGCAGCCCGGCCTCCGAGAGATCCCGGACCACGTGCCTGCGGCACTCGAACCGGTCCAGGCCGGCGAAGCGGCCCGCCGCCGCGCTCATGCGCCCGTCGTCTCCGATGACCTTGACGCTCGGCAGGTCGTGCCGCCGTGCAATCTCGAAGTCGTTCGGGTCGTGGGCCGGGGTGACCTTGAGCCCGCCGGTGCCGAAGCCCATGTCGACGTAGCCGTCGCGGATGATCGGGATCGCGCGGTTCATGAGCGGCAGGATCACGGATTCGGCGGCAAGCCCGCGGTAGCGCTCGTCTTCCGGGTTCACGGCCACGGCCGTGTCGCCCAGCATCGTTTCCGGGCGGGTGGTGGCCACCGTGATGCCGCCGCCGCCCTGCGGGAAGGGGTAGCGGATGTGGTAGAGGTGGCCGTCGACCTCCTCGTGCTCGACCTCCAGGTCGGCCAGCGCCGTGCGGCAGCGCGGGCACCAGTTGATGATGTAAAGCCCGCGGTAGATCAAGCCCTGCCGGTAAAGATCGACGAACACCCTGCGCACCGCGCGCGAGAGCCCCTCGTCCATCGTGAAGCGCTCGCGCGCCCAGTCGCACGAGGCGCCCAGCCGCTTCAGCTGGTGGATGATGGCCCCGCCGAATTTCTCGCGCCAGGCCCAGACCTCCGCGATGAACCGCTCCCGGCCGAGCGCGTGGCGGTCCGTGCCCTCCTGCGCGAGCTTGCGCTCGACCACGTTCTGGGTGGCGATCCCGGCGTGGTCGGTGCCGGGCATCCACAGCACGTTGTCGCCCCTGAGCCTGCGGTAGCGGCAGAGGATGTCCTGGAGGGTGTTGTTGAGGGCGTGCCCCATGTGCAGCACGCCGGTGACGTTGGGCGGGGGGATGACGATGGAGTAGCCGCGGCGGGCGTCGTTCTCCCTGGCTGCGAAGAGGCCGTTCGCCTCCCAGAACGCATACCAGCGGCGTTCGACCTCGTGCGGTTCATAGCCTTTTTCAAGCGTGTCGGAACTCATGCAGCGATCGTCCTCATTCTTTCGATGTGTTTTCGGGGCCGGCGCTCAGGGAGCGGGCCGGGCGGGCCGGCCCCCGCGGGGTGCGGCGGCGTCAGAAAAGCCTGTCGCCCGGTTCGCTTTCGAGCAGCTCGTTTCTGAGCCGCTCGATCTCGCGGGCGACGGCCTTTTCGATGGCCTGCAGGATGATGGCCTCGATGCGGCTCGAGTAGGAGCGCGCGATGACGTTTGCCACCGCGGCTTCGATCCGGTCCGTGGGGAGGGCGTCGATGTCGACCGCCGCCGGCGCTTTGGGTGCGGCGCCCTCGGCGGTGCGGGCCAAGGCCGCCGCAGCGGCGGGAATCGCCTCGGCCGCGGGTGCCGGGGGAGCGGCCGCGGCGGCTTGGGTCTCGGGAGACTTCGATCCGAGGCCCGGCGGTGCCGCATCCGGTGTCTCGGGGGTGTCGAACCAGATCAGTTCGTCGTCCGGTTCGTCCTCCTCGATGTCCAACAACTCCAGCGTCTCGTCCTCCTCGGGTTCAGGCTCGCGCGTCGCCGCCGCCGGCTCCAAGGGGGGCTCCTCGGCGTCCGGGAACTGCTCGTCGAACTCGGTGATTTCAATGACCTCGGTGCCTTTTAGGGCGTTTGCCTGCGGTGCGCCTGCGGCCGGCGGGGGGGAGTCCTCGGCAAAGAGCCAGTCGAGGTGCTGTTCAAGGTTGGTCAGGGTCGGATCTTCGCCGGTGGTGGCGGGCGAGTCCGCTTCGAGCAGCGGGGCCTCGTCCGCTTCTTCGAAATCCAGGTCCTCCAATTCGCCCAGATCCGGCAGTCTGCCATCCGCCGCGCGCTCCCCGGCGGGCTGGGGGGCTGGGCTCGCTCCGAAGCGGCGCTCGAACTCGAGCAGGTTTTTCTCCAGATCCGAAAGGCCGAGCGCCTGCCCGCCCTCGGGGACCTCGTCGATCAGGTCGATGATCGGCTCATCGTCCACCGGCTGGATCGGAGGCCGATTATTCGTGCTCTTCCTGGGATCGTCCATGATCTCCTCTGCGGGTCGTTGCGGCCCTGTTAAAATCCCGTAAATTTTTGTAAAACTATCACAGCCCGCCTTGCTCGGTCAAGCGTGCCGCTGCGTGTTGAACAGGACCGGCCGTCGACTTGCGCCGCAGCGGTTTTGCGTATAGAGAGCAGGAATGCTTCGGTTAAAGTAATACCGGGTGAATCGGGGATGCGCCCATGCGATTTTTTTACGTGGACCCTTCGAAATTGACCGGCGCCCGCGCCTGCATCGAGGGCGATGAGGCGCGGCACATCAAGAACGTGCTGCGGCTGCGGCCGGGCGATGAGATCGGACTGCTCGACGGGGCCGGCCGCGAATACGCGGCGGTGATTGCCGCTCTGGCGCCCGGCCGGGTCGAGGTCGACGTCACCGGCTCCCGTCCCGCGGCGGGGCGCTCCTCGGTCCGCATCAGCGTGGCCCAGGGCTTCCTGAAAGAAAAGAAGATGGACCGGCTGGTGCACCAGCTCTCCGAAATGGGGGTAGACCGCTGGGTTCCCCTTTTAAGCAGCCGCTCGGTCGCACGGCCCGAAGCCGGCCGGGCGCAGGCCCGGGGCAAGCGCTGGCGCAAGATTGCGGTGGAGGCGCTCAAGCAGTGCCGGCGCGGCAATCTGATGCAGATCGACGCGGTGGCGGAGTTCGACCGTGTGCTGGCACTCTCGGCCGCCCACGACCTCTCCATCCTTTTCTGGGAGGAGGCCTCCGAGCCGCTGGCGGCGGGAGTCGCTTCCGCCCTCCCCGACGGGCCGGCCTCGGTCCTGCTCGTGATCGGGCCCGAAGGGGGCTTCACGCCGGAGGAGGCCAGGTCCGCCGAGGCGGCGGGGTTCCGGGTGGCGGGTCTGGGCCCCCGGGTCATGCGCGCGGAAACCGCCGCCGTCGCCGCCTGCGCGGTCGTCCAGTACCTGTTCGGCGACCTCGGGCCCGGGCAAAAAAATCTTGACAAAAATTCAGCCCTCGCCTAAATACAACAGGCTCAAAATCAGTTTCTCCGGTGCGTGCCGAGGTAGCTCAGTCGGTAGAGCAGGGGACTGAAAATCCCCGTGTCGGCAGTTCGATTCTGTCCCTCGGCACCAGTAATTGTCAATCGGGAAAAGGGGTTAGCCGGTGCAACGGTTAGCCCCTTTTTCTTTGAGATTGACGATTGTGCCCGAAATTGTGCCCAAACGCGAATCGAGATAGTCAGATTGCTTCTGGGCAGCATGTCTCAAGTCCTCTTCGCTGACGACGTTGTAGCGCTCGAAGACGCTTCTGGTTTTGTGGCCCGAGATCGTCATGGCCACTCTCTCCGGGACACCGGCACGCACCATGTTGCGAACTGCACTTCGCCGGAAATCGTGGAACAGCCGCTTGCCGATCTTGGCATTCTTGCAGGCTGTCCTTCAGGACTTAACAAACTGCTTGATCCGGTCGGTTCCCTTCGCGTTGAGAAATACGAATGGCAGGACTGATCCCGACTTACCCCTAAGAGCGTTTTTTGAATTCAGAGAGGATCACACCTTTAGCACTGTGGACAATATGGGAATCAGGTTGGCGGAAAATGCAATCTTGATGGTCAGGGCAACATTCGGCTCGAAATACAGCATAAAGAGTCTAACATCGAGATTATTGATGCGAATGTCACAGTAGTGGCGGATGAGTTGATATTCAAATTCGTTGATACGGGTGAGATTGAGAAATTTAGGAGGATTGAACCGCAGTTCGTAGTTGTAGATTGGAAGGGGTCGAAGATTGGGTTTGTAAATTTTTAGGTTTTTTATGTTGATAGAGGGTGTGGGTAAGCTGTCACAAACGCAGATTTATAGAGTTTCTTGGTGACAGTGATACTTTCAACGACCGTGTTGAGCAGCCGGACAACAGCAAGCGAAGCGCCGCTGGTGCTCGGTCTGTTCCAACAAACGGTTGGGCGTTAATGAGAGGCAGCAAGGGAGAATGACATCGACCGAAGGCAATGGTTCATAAGGGGCGAGCGGCCGCTGCACTAGACGCGATCAAGAAAAGTCCTCATCGCAGTCAGGACCGGTGTCTGACCTTCGTCCTGGAGATGCAAGAGGTGACCAACTCCGTCTATCCGGGAGCATTGCGCATTGCCGAAATTCTGTTGCAACCAGGAGATTTCGTCATCCGTCATTACCGCACCGAGCTTGGTCTCACCTCGCAGGAACAGCACAGGACAGTCGATCTTAGCCAGAATATTCTGGTAATCATAACCCTCGGTGAAGCCGTCGAAATCGTGTAGCAACGCATTGAAGTAGGTGGGATCGAGCTGCCACAGACAGCCGGCGAAGAACAAGATCCATGCGCTGGTCACGCCCGGATAATTCATGTAGGCGTCGGCCAGCGCCAACGATAGTTCTTGTTCCGATTGTGCCGATTTCTTGAGGTTCAGCCAAAGACCAAACATGTCGCGACTCGAATTGACAATATTCCTGTAGTTATCCAAAGTCAGAGGCGAATCCTCGATGATTAGGGCCTTCACCTTGTGCGGGCATCGCGCGGCGACCATGAGCGCGATTACACCTCCGATCGAATGTCCCACCAGCGCCGCGGGTGCGTTCAATCGTTCGACGAATTCCGCGTTGTCTTGTGCGAAGTCCTGCAGACAATACGTATCCGGAACCCATCCCGATCGCCCATTGCCTCGCAGATCTAACGCATAGGTGTGCCATCGTGGCGCCAGACTTGGAATGAGGGAGATGTATTCTTGCCAGCGCCAAGCGCCACCATGCAGCATGACCAGAGGTTGGTCCGACGAAGATCCATAGTCGAGGTAGTTCAGTCTCACCGACTTCGCGTCGAAAGTCCTTTCTTGTGACATGTGTAGCACCGTTTTATTTCGGCATGTTGGGGATTCTGTTGCGCGCAATTTGGATTGATATATAGTTTCTGTATAAGATCCTTTTGCAGCAATATATCAAAGGTTTGGCATATCGGTGATACGTCGGATGAACCGTCATCTGCTAAACAAACCAGAATCATAGCAGAGTATCTTCTTTAACCTCACGTTTACCGAAAGGCGATATGGTGAGGGTCGCTGCGACGCCCAACTTTAGAAAGACGATTGCATGCAATATGTTGCAGATTCGATCCGACCAACTGAGACTATATCAAATTTTTCGAACTTGCCGGGATGCCGGATTAGATCACCGGCCTCTCGGCAATCTGTGCTATATAGGCGTCCTATGTACCGATTTGTTATGCATCCTGAACAGGGCGATCACCAGTAAAACAAAGCTCCTTCTCCAACCTCTTGCTCGATTTCCAACAGGCGATTGTATTTGGCGATCCGCTCGCTGCGACTTGCCGATCCTGCCTTTAGGTGTCCCCCATCCATAGCTACGGCAAAATCGGCCAGGAATGTATCTTCCGTCTCCCCGGAACGATGTGAAAGGAAATAGCGCCAACCTGCATCACGACACATGCGAACGGCTTCGATAGTTTCAGATACTGTTCCGATCTGGTTTAGTTTGATTAACGCCGAATTCGCTGTGCGTTCTTTGATCCCCTTGGCTATGTATTGGGTGTTGGTGACAAATATGTCGTCGCCGACCACTTCAATTTTCTTGCCATATTTGGCTGTAAACTGCTTAAAACCTTCCCAGTCCCCTTCCGCCAAGGGGTCTTCCCAGAGAACGATTGGGTATTTCTCGATCCAATCACCAGCCAGAGCAATAAGCTCGCTGCTACTCTTTTTCCCGACTTGCGAGCGATTCAGGTCATACTCGCCGACCCGATCGAGTGCAAAGGAACTCGCGGCGCTGTCTAATGCAATCGCAATCTGATCCCCGGGTTTATATCCCGCCTTTTCAATTGCCTGCAGGATCGTTTCGATGGCGTCCTCGTTGCTTGAGAAATTCGGCGCAAAGCCCCCCTCGTCACCAACGCTTGTCGCCAGCCCCCGATCTTTTAAAATTCTCTTGAGTGTATGGAATGTTTCGGCAACGTAACGGAGGCCTTCCCCGAAAGAAGGCGCGCCAATTGGAACAGCCATGAACTCTTGGAAGTCCACACTGTTATCGGCGTGTTGGCCGCCATTGACGATGTTCATGCAGGGAACCGGCAATCTTCTTGCCCCAGCACCACCAAGGTATCGGTAAAGTGGGATCTGAGCGGATTGAGCGGCCGCCCGGGTAACGGCCATGGAAACCCCGAGTATGGCATTGGCACCCAGCTTCGACTTATTCTCCGTCCCATCCATCTCGATCATTCGCCGGTCGATGAGAGCCTGGTCGGCTGGGTCCATTCCAATCAGGGCTGGAGCAATGACTTGCCTCACATTGGATACCGCATTGAGGACCCCCTTGCCTGCATATCGGGAGCTGTCTCCGTCACGCAATTCAACAGCTTCATTCTCACCCGTGCTTGCACCGGAGGGAACAGAGGCGCAGGATTCCGTTCCGTCGCCAAGCTGCACGTAAACACGCACGGTTGGATTTCCCCGGGAGTCGAGAATCTCCATTGCACGAATCGCGGAAATGGTTGGTCGTCTCATCATTCCCTCCTTTTTTATCTTGGAGTGCATAACAGCAATTAGATTGACCCGCACAATATGTTTATTTCTTTATTCCTGTCTGTATAAGACAGGCCCGTTTCTTGGCAGGAACGAGACGCAGCTCTAATGACAGGTATGGTGTGCTAATTTGTGACAGTCAGCCATGGATTGAATGTTGGGATCATGGCAAATACATCCATCAGGGATTTTTTAATCTATTTCGCCGGTGGAGGCGCAAGAAGCCGCATGGTAGCACCATAGTTTTCGTCATCCGTTCCAACAAATATTTGAAAACCATACTCTTCGCTCTCACGAATCGCAACGGATTCTACTTTGAACCCTTGAAGAAACCCCTCAAGCTTGGGCTTTTTAAAAACAGTGACCTTTGGCATGCCATTTTCGAGGATCAGTTTTCCAATACAGTAGACCGCACTCGTAAATGGGCCGTTATCAGGGTCAGGCAGCCCGGCTGCTTCCGCATCAAAAGCCGAGGCGATATGGATCAGCCCGCTACTATCAAGATCCATTGCGACCAGAGGTCTATTGAAAGCCAAGGGGTCGGGATTCTTAAATTTCGCCGACTGGAACTGCCCAAAAATGAGAGTTTCGGGTTCGAACATGGCCCACCGCAATTCGGTGTGCGGCTGGTTCTGAGCCCGTTCCGCATAGAGGAACACATACCGTTCTCCAATCGCGGCGACGGCAGAAGCTTCTACGTTGTAGACGGGAACAGGCCACGGGGTTTTATCGATGATATGAACGGTGTCATTTTCCACTCGCGCTCTGAAGATACGCTGATACTTAGAATCATTCGAGCTGTCTCCGCTCTCCACGAGTAATATGTCATTCGTTCCAGGAATGCGAGCTGCGCTCTCAAGATCATTGCTTTCCTCACCGGGAAACTCAACTGTCTGCGGCTTCCAGATAATTCCTTTAGAATCGGAAGGTAAATAAACCAGACTGACCCGGGGGTTTCCAGATTCGGCAATTTTGGCATCGTGAACCGCAAGAAAGCAATCACCCTCTACCCAAGTCATGCCACTGAGATCTGGCAAACCAGAAGCTTGGTCAAGGCCACGATCTCCGCTTGCTGCGCCTCCCATTATCAAAACAGCTATGGCGGCAACGCAAAGATACATGAATTTCACTGTCGACCTCCTTTGCTGAAGCTTGATGCGGTTCGGCAAAGCCTTTCGTGTTTCATTTAAACACCCAAATCAGATTCTTTTCAGAACTTACCAAGAGAAGAGAATAGATCGCTATCAGCCCCTTATGGCATTTG
>JAWOHH010000161.1:0-57033 GCA_046496215.1 Desulfobacterales bacterium | reverse complement strand
CCAGATGTGGCGAATGGCCTGGGTGAACTCGCCCTCATGGACGAGCTTGATGAAGCCCGGGATGTCGACGCCGACCGGGCAGCCATCGACACACCCGGGGTTCTTGCACTGCAGGCAGCGCGACGCCTCCTCGCGTGCCATCTCCGGCGTGTAACCGGTGGGCACCTCGAGAAAGTTCCGGGCCCTGACCTTGGGAGCCTGCTCCGGCATCTGCATGCGACTTTTTTTCTGCTTTTTTTCCTTCGTCGTAGTGTCGACCGACATGTTTTCCCTCCAGCTCGCTAACCCGTTGTGGCAGGCTATGTGTTTGGCGGCGTCGTGCCGTTTACTTTTTGTGCCAGGACTCCTCCAGCATGCAGAATTCGTTGTGGCACATCTTTTCTTCCTCGCAGTAGGCCTGCAACCGCAGCATGAGCTCGTCGAAGTCCACCTGGTGGCCGTCGAACTCGGGGCCGTCCACACAGGCGAACTGGTTATTGCCGCCGACCGACACGCGGCAGCCCCCGCACATGCCGGTCCCGTCCACCATGATGGGGTTCAGACTGACCAGCGTGGGCACGTTGTATTCCTTGGTCAGCTTGGAAACGAACTTCATCATCGGCACGGGGCCGATGGCCACCACGAGGTCTATTTTCTCCTTGTCCAGAATGTCTTTGAGCGCATGGGTGACGAAGCCATGGCGGCCGTAAGAGCCGTCGTCGGTGCACACGTGCAGCTCGTTGGAGGCCGTCTTCATGAACTCCTCCAGAATGAGCAGCTCCTTGGTCCGGGCGCCGATGATGGCCGTCACATGGTTGCCGGCCTGTTTCATGGCCCGGGTGATCGGGTGCAGCACGGCCACCCCGGTGCCGCCGCCGACGCAGACGACCTTGCCGAGCTTCTCGACGTGGGTGGGCTTGCCGAGCGGGCCGATCACGTCCTGGTAGCCCTCGCCGACCTTCAAGGTCTTGAACAGCGCGGTGGATTTGCCCACCACCTGGTAGATCACGGCGATGATGCCCTTCTCGGCGTCCGTGTAGGCCATGGTGAGCGGGATGCGCTCGCCGGTGTCGTTGGCCTTGAGGATTACGAACTGGCCGGGCTTGGCCTTCCTGGCGATCAGGGGGGCCTCGATTTCATTCAGAACCACAGTGCCTTGCGACATCTCCTCGCGTTTGACGATTTTGAACATGGGGTCCCTCCATGTGGTGAATTCGAAAAGCAACCATCTCCGAGATTGCGGATATTCTCAAATCAGAAGAATCAAATCAAGGCAAAAAGAGCGGTCGGGGCAAAAAAGAAGCACCATAACATACGGATCTCATATGAATCATGGTCGTGTGGTATCACGCGAGCCCGGGGCCTTGTTGAAACCCCTCATCCAGGGTAATAGGACACTCAGAATGCATCTTTTCGACAGCCACTGCCACCTGGACGATCCCTCCTTCACGGAGGACCTGGATGGTGTGCTCGAACGCGCCCGGGCCGCCGGGGTCGTGCGCACGATGACCATCGGCGTCACGCTCGAAACCTCACGCAGGGCGGTGGGCCTGGCCAATGCCTTGCCGGGGATTTTTGCATCGGTGGGTGTCCACCCCCACGACGCCCAGGGGTGCAGTGAAAGCGTCCTGGAGGCGCTGGCGAACCTAGCCAGAGACCCCGCCGTCCGTGCGTGGGGGGAGATCGGCCTGGACTTCAATCGCATGTATTCCCCGCAGGACGCCCAGGAAAAATGGTTTGTCCGCCAGCTCGAAGCTGCCTCCGAACTCGGGCTGCCACTGATTTTTCATGAGCGGGACAGTAACGGCCGCTTCCTGGAGCTGGTCCGCACCTGCCCGCCTCCGGCCGGAGCGGCCGTCGTACACTGTTTCAGTGGAAGCCGTTCCGATCTCTCGAACTACCTCGATCTAGGCTATTATATCGGCATCACCGGGGTCCTGACCCTCAAGGAGCGGGGGGAGACGCTGCGGCGAATGGCCCTTGAGATTCCCTCCGATCGGATCCTCGTGGAGACCGACGCCCCCTACCTCACCCCCGAGCCCGAACGGCGTCGCCATCGCCGCAACGAACCCGCTTTCGTGCGCTCGGTGCTGCTCAGTCTGGCCGCGGTGCGGCGCGAGAACCCGCTGGCGCTGGCCCAGCAAGTGTATGCCAACACCTGCCGCTTATACCGGCTCGAGAACGACAAGGGGGGAACCCATGACCACCCGACCCCATCTTGATGCCCGGCGCGGAAAAAGATCTGCGGGCGCGGCCTGCGGCCTGTTGCTCCTCACCGCACTGCTGCTTCGACCTCAGCCGAATCCGGCCCTTGCCGGCCCGGGGTTTCACATGGCCGATACGCTCGTCTGCACGATCGAAAAATCGACCATACCGGATGACATCGGTAAAACAATCGTCCTCTCCGGCCTGTCGACGGAGGCACCCATGGCGGTTTTTGAGAACCACATCCGCTCCTCCATGGTCAGGCTTTTCGAATCTGACGCCACCCTCGTCATCCAACTGGTGGCGACGGTCAGCGTCAGTGTGGACACCATTGTCATCGACACGCGCAGTGGCCGCTTCGCGCACACCGCCGCAGGCTCCTTTCCGGCAGAGGTGCACGCCGTTTCCGAGACCGGCACCTGTCGGCCGGAATGAAGGCCGGCAGGTTCGCCCGACCGGGTTGGGGCCATGGTCGGCCGGATGATGAAGAACTTGATTTTGAGAGATTTTACAGAATGATACAATTGCAGGAGACCGAATGGCCATCAAAAGCGGCAAGGAATACAAGGAGTCGATCCGCAAGCTCAATTTGAAAGCCAACGTCATGGGGCGGGCAACGGAGGCACTGCCCGAGCACGGATTGGTCGAGCCGTCCCAGAATGCGGTCGCCTTCACCTTCGATGCCGCCGGGGACAAGGAAACCAGAGGCCTGTTCTGCGTGGAGTCCCCGCTGTGCGGGGAGGTGGTGAACCGCTTCACCCACCTGCATCAGAGCACCGAGGACCTGGTCAACAAGGTGAAGATGCAGCGCTACTGCGGCGTGAAGACGGGCTGTTGCTTTCAGCGCTGCGTCGGCCTCGATGCCGCCAACGCCATCTTCAGCACGACCTACGAGTGCGACCGCCGGCACGGCACGGATTACCATGAACGCTTCAAGGAATACTGGAGTTGGATCCAGCGCGAGGACCTGGTCGTCGACGGCGCCATGACCGACCCGAAAGGGGACCGCGGCCGGCGCCCGGCGGAGCAAAAGGACCCCGACCTCTATCTGCGGGTCAAGGAGCAGCGGGCGGGCGGGGTCGTCATCTCCGGCGCCAAGCTGCATCAAACCGGGATGCTCAACTCGCACGAGATCCTGATTATGCCGACGCTCACGATGCGCCCCGGCGAGGAGCCGTGGGCCGTCTGCTGTGCCGTGCCGACCGACACCCGGGGCGTGCACTACATCTACGGCCGGCAGACGAGCGACACCCGCAAGCTGGAGAAATCCAAGCTGGACGTGGGCAACCCGGTTTACGGCGGACAGGAAGTGATGACGGTCTTCGAGGATGTCTTCGTGCCGCGCGAGCGCGTCTTCATGAACGGCGAGGTCGATTTCTCGGGGATCCTCGTCGAGCGCTTCGCCTCCTATCACCGCCAGAGCTACGGCGGCTGCAAGGTGGGCGTCGGCGATATCTTGATCGGCGCCGCGGCGCTGATCGCGCGCATGAACGGCGTCGAAAAGGCGGGGCACATCAACGACAAGCTGGTAGAGATGATTCACCTCAACGAGACGATCTACTCCTGCGGAATCGCCTGCTCGGCCACCGGTGAGAGGACGGCCGCGGGCAACTTCCAGGTCAACATGCTACTTGCCAACGTGTGCAAGCTCAACGTCACCCGCTTCCCCTACGAACTCGCCCGGTTGGCGACCGATGTGGCGGGCGGCCTGCTCGGAACCATGCCCGCGGCGGCCGACTTAGAGGACCCGTTGGTCGGCGGGTATATCCGCAAATACCTCGCCGCCAACCCGGATTTCGCAACCATCGACCGCATGAAAGTCCTACGGCTGATTGAAAACCTGGTGGCGGGCGCCGGGGCGGTTGGTTATCTCATCGAGTCCATGCACGGCGCCGGCCCGCCCACAGCCCAGCGCATCATGATCAGAAGGCAGGCCGACATGGACAAAAAAATCGAAAAGGTCAAAGCCCTGCTCTGCATTCCTTGAGGGCAGAGATTATTCGGCTCCGACACACCGCTTATCCCGATACGGGACCCTAATCCGGCTTGTTGAAAAGCGGCACGGATTAGCGTATGCACCACGCCAGCGGAGGGTCCACACGCGATGGCGAGCCAGCAACCAAGGACAGGTGTATAGAGGACAGGGGCGTCATTGGGGTTTTGCCTGCACAGACTGACATAAAAACGGAGAGGGTATGCAGCAGCCAAGCACGGACGAAAAGCGCAAGAGAGCAACCGGTGTGATCTGCAAACAGGGGATGATCCAATTCCCGGTAAGTGATACGGCGATCGCCATCGTCGCCGCCGTGATAGGGGACAACGAGGAGGAGCTCGACCTGATCTGCGCATTCCGGGATAAAGCCTCCCAAACCTTGGAGCAGCTTGTCGAATCGAGCGGATTTCCAAAGGAGAAGGTGGAGCAACTGGCTGCGGGCATCGCGAAAAAGGGGCTCATTTTCAATCAGCCGAATTCTGCGGGCATCATGGTGTACAGGCTTCTGCCGCTCATGCTGGTCGGCTTGATGGAGTACAAATTCATGGTGGACCTGGCCGGAAGCGAAGAGGACAAGCACCTCGCCCGGCTGTTCGAAAAGCTATTGCACGACCTTCGAGACCAGATCCAGGGCAACTATGATTCAATCTCGCCCCTGTTTAAAAATGCCCCGGCCGTGGACCGGACCGTCCCTTCGACAACGGGCAAGCCGGTCAAGACCATACCGGTCGACAAAGCGTTGAAGGCGCCCGAAGAATTCGTCCTGCCCAGCCAGAGTGTGGAGGATATCATCAATAAATTCGAAGATATTGCGGTGGGACATTGTTTTTGCCGGCAACGCGGACGACTCCTGGGAAAAACATGCGACACCCAGGCGCCCACATGGAACTGCTTTACCTTCGGCAAGTCTGCGCGGCACACGACGGCACAGGGATTTGCAAAGAAAGTGACCAAGGCGGAAGCGCTCAAGATCATGAAAGAGGCGGAGCAGGCCGGGCTCATTCACAAGGCGTTTCACCCGGGATCCAAGGAGTCCAGCCCGGAAACGAGCATCTGCAATTGCTGCAAAGATTGCTGTGACACATTCGGACTCTGGCGCAACGGCACTCTGCCGCTGATAAATTCCACCTACTACCTTGCCGTGATCGATGAGGAGGCCTGCACGGGCTGCGGCACCTGTGTGGAGCGATGCCCCACAGACGCCATCGTCCTGAACGAGAAGGGGGTTGCGCAGAGGGATGAAACTGCGTGTATCGGCTGCGGGGTCTGCTCGCGTTTTTGCCCGGAGGGGGCCATTTCGTTGAAAGAGGGCCTGCGAAGGGTGTTCATCATGCCGCCGCGCCTGCACGGTGCTCAATCCCCGGACGGCAAGCGCCTGCCGTGACCTGCAATCGCAGACAGGGGCGTTTTTCGAGGTGGAGGGACGGGTCGATCGGCAAGGGGTAGAGTGCCGCCGGCGATGGGGTTTGTTCCGTTATAAGGGCTTTTCCATTAATAGAGGAGATAGCGTGCACGGGTGCGGCCGAACTCTTCCAGCTGAGGCTGCCAGGAGGCTGCGATCGAGTCCGGGCCCAGGCCGTCTGCAATCGCCTGCAGCACGGCGCGCGAGCCCACCAGGTGCAGCGCCGGTTGGAGTTTAAAGGCCCCGGGGTAGAGCCGCTGCAGGGCGCACAGCAGTTCGATCCCCAGGGCAACCGCGTCCAGCCGGTCCCGATCCTTTAAATCGAGTCGAACGCCGCGGCACTCATCCCCATTGAAAAGGCCCGTCGAAGGAACGAAGCGGGCGGCCGTGAAGTCGACCCCGGGGATGGAGCGATTGCGCAGATAGGCCGCCAGTTCTTCGGCACCGACCCACGGCGCGCCCAGCAGTTCGAACGGGGTGTTGGTCCCCCGGCCGACGCTGACGTTGGAGGCTTCGCACAGGGCCACCCCGGGGTAGAGGACCGCCTGGGTGAGGGAACGCAGGTTCGGCGAGGGGTTCAACCAGGGCAGTCCGGTCTCGTCGAACCACATCTCCCGGCGATAGCCCCGCATGGGGATCACCTTCAGCCGAACCCCCATCCGCTTCTCGCCGTTGAACATCCGCGCCAGCTCTCCGATGGTCATGCCGTGGCGAACCGGAAGCGGGAAATAGCCGGTGAAGGATTTCAGGTCCGGGTCCAGCACGGGTCCTTCCATGCGTGTGGCCGTGATGGGGTTGGGACGGTCGAGCACGATGAATTCCAACCCCTGCTGTGCAGCCGCCTCCATGGCGTAGCCCATCGTGGTCATGTAGGTATAGAAGCGGGCGCCCGCATCCTGGAGATCGAAGACCAGGGCGTCCAGGCCCTTCAGCGTTTCGGGTTTCGGCCGCCGGGTCTCCCCGTAAAGGCTGTGGACCGGCAACCCCGTCGACACATCCCGGCCCGAGGCCACCTTCCAATCCGCCTTGCCCGAAAGCCCGTGCTCGGGGCTAAAGAGCGCGCGCAGTTTCACTCCGGGCGCCCCGGCCAACAGATCGATCGACCTGTTCCCGGCAGCGTCCAGGCCGGTGTGGTTGGTGATCAGCCCAACCCGTTTGCCTGCAAGGGCGGCGAACTTGCAGGCGGCCAAAACATCCACTCCCGTGAGAAGCCTGCCCGCCGGGATGCCGTCCGGAGCGTGTGCAAACGCATCCACCGGCGAAACCGGTGCGGGACGGCCGGTGGCCTGCACCGTCAGCGAAAAGACCTTATCCCGCAGGGTTTCCTCCCGGGCCTCGCCGTCGGGATAGACGCGATTGCTCAAGACGATGAGATAGGTGCCGGTTCCCGGGTCGATCCAGAGCAGCGTGCCCGTGTAGCCCTTGTGGCCGAAAGAGCCCGAAGGAAGCATTTCGCTCCAGTTGCCCGAGCCCGAGTGGATCGCCCACCCCAGGCCCCTGGCAGGCAGTTTGCCCGCGGGCGATTGGGGCTGCGCCATGCTCCGGATGGCGGCGGGGCCGAGGATCCGGCCGGTGGCATGGCGGCCCTGGTTTAGGATCATCTGCGCGAAAGCGGACAGATCGTCGGCCGTGGAGAAGATCCCCGCCGCGCCTGAGATGCCTCCCATGCGCCGGGTGTCCGGGTCGTGCACCACTCCGGAGCTGCCCGCCATGGTGGGCACCAGGCGCTCGCCTAAAGACTTTGGGGGCTTGTATCCGGTGTCCCTCATCCCCAGAGGCTCAAAGATGTGCCGGCGACAGTAGACCTCCAGGGGTTCGCTGGAGGCTCGTCGGACCAACTCGCCCAGGATGGTAAAGTTGAGATCGCTGTAGATGAAGCGGGAGTCGGGTGGCTGGGTGGGGGTGTCCATGAGGATTTGTTTCAGGGCGCTGTCGTAGCCCGACCATGCCGGCTTGGGCGCCAGGCCGGGCCTCAGGCCGGAATAGTGCGTTAGGAGCTGGCGCAGGCGGATGCGCTCTTTGCCGCGGCTTTTGAACTCCGGCCAGTAGCGGGCAACCGGGGCATCCAGCTCCAGTCGGCCATTCTCGACAAGCTTGAGGACGGCAGGGGTCGTGGCCACGACCTTGGTGAGCGAGGCCACATCGAAGAGGTCATCGGGCGTCATGGGCAGCGGCGGCGTCAGGCTGCGATGGCCGAAGGCCTGGCGCAGGACCACCCGGCCCTCGTGGCCGATCAGGATGACCGCGCCGGGGGTTTCCCCGTCGCGGATGGCCTCCTCGACCGTTTTGGGAATTGCGGCCAGCGGCTCGGGCAGCAACGCTGCGGCAGCGGTTGCAGCCCACAGCAGGATGACCGCTGCCACGGCCGGCACGAGGCCGGCCCTGCGCCTCGTTCTCCCGTTTATCGGCGTGGGCCCTGAGACCATTGACCAACCGGCAGGCTGCAGTGTTCAGCGTTGTGCAATCAGAGCTTGCGAGGAGGCTTTGTGGGAGCGGCAAGCGACCGCGCCCACCTGGAAAAAGGCACCCTCAGTGGCATTGGGGGGTCATTCTATGGATTTTAGGGGCTCGGCGCAACTGCACTGATGCTCGCCGTCCGGATTTCTTTTTTCAGCGCCTCCGCCGTGTAGACATTGGCGGGGTTCCATAGCATCCAGCCCTGCGAGCCGAACTTTTCTGCGGCGCTGATCTGGTCGTGGATCTCCTTGCCGCTGAAGGGCCGCCGGTCAAAGGCATAATCCCTGAAGGACTGCAGCCAGGGGCGAAACCTCACCGCTGCAATCCCGGTGCGCTCCTGGGCCTTTTTCAGGGAGAGGAATACGATTTCGTGGGGCCGTTGGACGGGGTTGCGATAGCCCGGGATCCCGAACTGAAAGCCCGATGGGTACAGCATGGGGCAGAGATAGTCCACCGCTGATGCAATGGGCTCGAGTTTCTGGCCGATGTCGGTGTCGTTGGTATTCCAGCACACATAGCCGAAAATGTCGGCGGCGGTGAAGACGTTGTAAGGTGAGAGCCGCGTCCGGGCCTCCTGCAGGAACCCGGCGATGGCTGCCACGCGGCCCTCTTCGGTGCTGGGCTGGGAGAAGCGCGGCGAGCGCGAGTCCGGAAAGCGCACGTAATCGAACTGGATTTCGTCAAATCCCAGCCGGGCCGCCTCCTCAGCGATCCGGATGTTGTACTCCCAGACTTCCTTTCGGAACGGGTCCACCCAGGCCAAATTTTCGCGGTCCCGCCAGATCTCCCCGGCCGGGGTTTTGACGGCGAGCTCCGGCCGCGCCGCGGCCAAAAGATCGTCCTTGAAAACCACGATGCGGGCGATAGTGTAAATTCCTTTCTCCTTGAACGAGGCGAAAAGCCCCTCGGGGTCGCGCACCGTGATGATTTTCTGCGCCCCGATCTCCGCGGCCAGGGCAACCGAGCTCCGATAGGGGATCATCCCCCGGTCCCCCTTAACGTCGACGACGAGTGCGTTCAACTCGGTCTCCTCGATCAGCTTCAAGGCCGGCCCCCGCAGGGCTTTGGATCCCACTCCGTAAAAAGACAAATAAAGCGCCCGGGGAGCCAGGGGGCTCAGTTTGATTTCGACCGGCTCGGCGCCGGGAGAGACGGCCAGCGACTGCTCGGCACGCTGGTATCCGTGCGCCCTCACCCTGACGGTGCCCGCCGCCTGGGGGAGGGGGAAAAGGCCTTCGGGGCCGGCGGCGAGTGTGGCCCCGTCCAGCGTGACCACGACGCCCGGGATGAGCTGCCCGGTCTCGGGGTCGACCACCCGCAGGGCGGCTGCCCCGTCGGCGTTGCCTGCCCCTGCAAAAGGAATGAGAGCGGCACAAAGCAAAAGCAGCATTTTAGAAACGGTCTTCGGCATGGCGGTTGTCCCTTCGGGCGATTGGAGTCGGTCCATTCACGATAATTTCAAAGGCTCTCCCCCGGTCCCGGTCGGTCAAAAGGTAACGCGGAAGGGCCATGAGATGATCACGGCGGGTCACCGGGCGGCGCTCGATCGAAAAGGCGGCGGCATATCCGGCCTCAGCGGCTTTGTCCATCAACCAGGGGTCGAAAATGCCGAAGGGCCAAGCCAACAGATCGACCTTTCCGCTCAGCTCCTTTTCAAGCCTCTGCTTGGACTTGGTGAGTTGGAGGTGGACCAGCTTTTCGAACTCCGCCGGCGGCAGCTTCTCCCGCTCCTTCTTGAAGTTGGGATGCCAGTAGGTGTGAGACTGCACGTCGCAGAGCCCGCTGGCCATCAGCTCGCGCAGCTGCTCCCAGGTCATGGCGTAGGAGGCGTTGGAGACAGCAGAGGGGTAGGCGAAAATCGTCATCGGCACACCGTACTTTTTGAGCAGCGGGAACGCCTCGGTATGGACAGATCGATGGGCGTCGTCGGCGGCCAGCACCACGCAGCGGGAATTTGCCGGGATGCCCTTGCCGAGCACCATGCCCATCAGCTCTTTTAGAGTGATGACGGTGTAGCCGTTTTCGTGCAGGAACTTCAGGTGGGATTCGAAGACGGCCGTGGTTACCGTCATGCTGTCGGCCACCACCGGCCCGAAGCGATGGTAGAGCAGGATCGGGACCCCCGGTTCTGAAAGGCTTTCGGGAGCCGCGGTCGAAGGAACTCCCCAGGACCATACGCACAGGATCAAGACAAACAGAAATCTCATGCAACCATCATCGGCCGCTAACCTGGAAAGTTTACTGAAATGTTTCGGTTTGGCTTGCCGCCGGGAGAATTCGAGACCCGCAGACGCGATCCGGGCGGCCTCCCGCCTCGCAGGGCACGAGTTCGCCGAAGCGAACCGGCTTGACGAAGAGAGCCCCGAATGTTAGGGAATTGTTAGGGAATTATTAGCGATGGGAGGCCGCCTGCAGCGCCTATCCCGGCATACCAGAGGGGCCTGAGCGGATGCAGATCGAGCTCGAAAAAATATCCAAATCGTGGGGTGATGTTTGCGCGGTGGATCAGGTCAGCTTCACCGCAAAGGCCGGTGAACTGTTGGTGGTGCTCGGCCCCTCCGGCTGCGGCAAGTCCACCATTCTCAGGCTCATCGCCGGGTTGGAATCCATCAGCACCGGCACGATCCGAATTGCCGGCAAGGATGTCACGGAGCTGCCGCCCGCCAAACGCAACATCTCCATGGTTTTTCAGTCCTACGCCCTCTTCCCGCATCTCAACGTGGCTGAAAACATCGTCTTCGGCCTCAAGGTCCGCAAGCTGAATTCCGCTGAACGCCAGCGCAGGCTGGAGCGGGCGATGGAGCTGCTGGGGCTGCAAGGTCTGCTGGAGCGAAAGCCGGCCGAACTCTCCGGCGGCCAACGCCAGCGGGTTGCGCTGGGCCGTGCGATCGTCAGTGAGGCTCCGGTCTGCCTCATGGACGAGCCGCTCTCCAACCTCGACGCCAAGCTACGCCACGAAATGCGCCGCGAGATCCGCATGCTTCAGCAGCGCCTGGGGATCACCATGATCTACGTCACCCACGACCAGGTCGAGGCCATGACGATGGCCGATAAGATCGTGCTGCTGGAAGCCGGCCACATCGAACAGTTCGCCCCGCCGGAGGAACTCTACGCCCGGCCGGCCACGTTGTTCGCCGCCGGGTTTATCGGCACGCCGCCGATGAACCTGCTACCTCTGAAAGAACCCGAAACGGCCCGCTGGGCGCAGAGGAACCTGCCCGGAGGAGTGCCAGGAGAGGCGATCGACAAGCTGGTTTTAGGGGTGCGCCCCGAAAGGATCCGGCTGGCTGATTCAGGTCTGCCGGCAGAAGTGCTCAGCCTGGAGTACCTGGGTGCCGACAGCCTCATCGCCTGCAAGGTCGGGGCACGCGAGTGGATCGTGCGGCAGGATGGTAAAATAAAGACGAGCGCCGGCGACCGCATCCACCTGAACTGGCCTGCGGCTGAAAACCACTGGTTCGACGCCGTGAGCGGCATTCGCCGGGGCGCCTGAACGTATACCAAGTTCCGGGCTGCAGGCAATCGTGCAGGCCGGACCAACCGGCAACAAACGGAGGAGGAACGCCATGAAAAAGCTGTGGTTCAGGGCATTATGCGGACTTGTGCTGGCTGTCATCCTGGGCGGGGCTGCGGCACAGGCCGCGGTCGAACTCAACATGTATTACCCGGTGGCCGTGGGCGGACCGATCACCAAGGTCATCGACGACATGATTGCCGAGTTCGAAAAGGCCAACCCGGACATAACGGTCAAGGCGGTGTACGCCGGCAACTACGACGACACGCGCGTAAAAGCTCTGGCGGCGCTCAAGGCCAACCAGCCGGTTCAGTTGAGTGTGTTGTTTTCAATCGACTTGTTTGAGCTCATGAACCAGGACGCCATCGTCCCGTTCGAGGAGGTCGCCACCTCGGCTGAAGACAAGCAATGGCTGGCCTCTTTTTACCCCGCCCTGATGCAAAACTCCAAGGTTAAAGGCAAAATCTGGGGGGTGCCGTTCCAGCGCTCGACCATCGTCATGTATCACAACAAGGAGGCCTTCAAGGAGGCCGGCCTCGACCCGAACAAGCCGCCGGCCACGTGGCAGGAGATGGCCGCCATGGCACAGAGGCTCACCAAGAAGGACGCGGCCGGCAACGTCACCCGCTGGGGCGTTCACATCCCGTCCACCGGCTATCCCTACTGGATGTTCCAGGCCCTCTGCATTCAAAACGGCCTGGAGCTGATGAACCCCGATGGAAACCTGACTTACTTTGACAAGCCCGAGGTCGTCGAAGCGCTTCAATACTGGCGCGACCTGGCGGCAACGCACCAGGCGATGCCCGAAGGCACCATCGACTGGGGCACGCTGCGCCAAAAATTCCTGGAGGGGGCCACGGCCATCATGTGGCACACCACCGGCAATCTCACCGCGGTGCGCGACGGCGCCAAGTTCGACTTCGGCGTGAGCATGCTGCCGTCCAGCAAGCGCCGCGGCTCACCGACCGGTGGGGGTAATTTTTATATTTTCAAGAAGGCCTCTGCGGCGGAGCGGCAGGCGGCGCTCAAATTCATCAAGTTCATGACCTCGCCCGAGCTCACCGCCCGTTGGTCGATGGCAACCGGCTACGTCGCCACCTCTCCGGCCGCCTACGAAACAGCGACCTTGAAGAAATACGTGTCCGAGTTCCCGGCTGCGGCTGTGGCTCGCGATCAGTTCCAGTATTCCGTGGCCGAGCTTTCCGTGCACGAAAACGCCCGGGTTAAGAAGCTCCTGGACGACGCCATCCAGAGCGTGCTCACCGGCGCCAAACCTCCCAAGGAGGCTCTGGGGGCAGCCCAGCAACAGGCGGAGCGCGTGCTCAAACCCTACCGCTGAAGACATCGACGTGCGCCGATGTCCTGATGAATGGAAAGACCCAGAGGGGGGGGTGAACCGACGCCCCCCTTCTCCCCAACCAGACGGGTCTGCCGAACCTTTTCCTCTTTCCCGATGGGGAGAGAGATAAACGGATGCCGGAGCTGAAAGCTGTGGCAACGATGCGTTTGAATCCCAAGACCGCACGCTGGGTGTATGCGTGGCTGCTGCTGCTGCCGGCATCGGTCTTGATGGTCGCCTTCACCCACTTCCCGATCGTGGGCAGTTTCTTTTTGAGTTTTTTCTCAACGCCGCGCCAGGGGCGGCCCAGTCGGTTTGTCGGGTTGGACAACTACACCGAGATGGCGAACGACCCCGTCTTCTGGCAGGTACTGGGCAACAATTTAGTCTATTCCTTGGGGACCATCCCCGTCAGCGTCAGCCTTGCCCTGCTGATGGCGGTGTGGGTCAACGGCAAATTGGCCGGGCGGGCCTTCGTCCGGGCCGCCTACTTCACACCGACCATCCTGCCGATGATCGCCGTGGCCAACATCTGGCTCTTTTTTTATACGCCCCAGATCGGCCTGCTCGACAATGTGCGCAGCCTTTTCGGGATGGCCAGCCACAACTGGCTGGGCGACCCCAACACCGCACTGGGGTGCCTGATGGTGCTGGCCATCTGGAAGGACGCAGGGTTTTTCATGATTTTTTACCTGGCGGCCCTGCAGGGCATCCCCCCCGAGCTTGAGGAGGCCGCCACCCTCGAGGGCGCCGGCCGGTGGTATTTTTTCCGGCGCGTGACGCTGCCGCTGCTGATGCCGACGACGCTCTTTGTCGTCGTCAATGCCACCATCAACTCTTTCAAGCTTGTGGATCACATCTTCATTCTGACCAAAGGCGGGCCGGACAATGCCTCTTCGCTGCTGCTCTACTACATCTATGAAGTCGCTTTCAGTTTCTGGGACACGGCCTATGCCTCGACACTGACCGTGGTCCTGTTGGTGATTCTGGGAGGCTTGGCCATTACGCAGTTCGCCTATATCGAAAAAAGGGTTCACTACCAATGACCCGCGGCAAAAACTGGGGGCACCGCCTGGAGGAGATCGCAGCCTGGTTCCTGGCCTTTCTGTGGGCCGCACCCCTGCTCTATGCCGCCTGGGCGGCCTTTCACCCCATGGATTTCGTGAGCCGTTTCGACCTGGCGGCGCCGCTCACCCTTGACAATTTCCGCTCGGCCTGGAAGGTCGCACCCTTTGCCCGCTATTTCTTGAACACCGTCCTGTTGGTGTGCATGACCCTGGCCGGGCAGCTGGTTCTCTGCACGCTCGCGGCTTACGCGTTCGCCCGCTTCGAGTTTCCGGGCAAGGAGATCGCCTTCATTCTGGTCCTGGTCCAGATCATGATCATGCCCGATGTGCTCATCGTCCAGAATTACCTGACGACGAGCAAGCTCGGCCTGGTGGATACGATATTGGGGATCGGGCTGCCCTACATGGGCTCGGCGTTCGGGATATTCCTCCTGCGCCAGGCGTTCAAGCAGGTCCCCCGCGAATTGGAAGACGCCGCCCGAGTGGAAGGCGCCGGCCGGCTGGCGATCTTGCTCAAGGTCTATGTCCCGTTGGCGCGGCCGACCTACCTGGCCTACGGCTTGGTTTCGGTGAGCTACCACTGGAACAACTTCCTATGGCCGGTGGTCATCACCAACTCGACCAACACCCGCCCGCTCACCGTGGGCCTGTCCATCTTCGGCGCGCCGGAGTCCGGGGTCAACTTCTCGGTCATATCGGCCGGGACGCTGCTGGCGGTATCGCCGCTGCTGATCGCCTTTCTGCTGTTCCAGCGCCAGTTCGTGCAAAGCTTCATGCGCTCTGGAATCAAGTAACGCCGCGTCCACGATCTGAACCGCCCGCTGTCGACACGCTGACAAAGCTGCTCTTGCTGCGAGCCCCTCGACTTAGGGGAGACGAAGCGTTATTATGATTCAACTGACGGAAGTGCCGCCGCACGAAGGTCTGCAAACCGGATGGGCTCTATGAAGATCCTGGTCGTTCTCCTCACGGTTGTCTGGCTGGTCGGATGTGCATCAGCGCCCCCGCAGACGAAGGATCAGCCACCGAAGCCTGACCCGACGCACGTCGGCGTGGAGCCGGCCCCTTCGGATTACGAAATACGGATCATCTCATGGCTGAGAATGAACTCCGACGACCCGGACAAGGTCAGGGTCTTGTCGATCGAGGCGCCGAGGTTGAAAATCCTGGAGACCTCGGTCCCGGAGAAGGACCTGGAGAAGGGCGATCCGGTGTGGGAGTCCGTTGCGATCACCCAGGGGTTCAAGGGCGATCCCCTCGGTCCAACCTATCATCGATTCTACTTTAAAAACGGGGTTATTCGCGCCGTCGACCTAAAATAGCCCCGATTTTACTGCGACAGTTGAGCGGCAGCCAGCGCGGCGACCATTTCACGGCAGAAGGCCGGGATATTGGCCACCACCCGCACGCCAGGACAGCGATTGTTTTGCCTGACATCCGCATCGACAGCCTCCCTCTGCAGTCTTGTGGAATGAAAATGGACTGAGACGCTCCTTAGTCGAACCCTCGGCCTCGATCCTCGCTGACCCCACCGGCTTCAGCCGGTTTATTTCTTCATCAGGTGGCCCACCGCCTGCTCCAGGCCGTCGATGGTGAGCTCGAACATGGGGAAGATCTTCTGGATGGTGAGAATGGTGCGGGTGTAGTTCCACGAGGCGAGCGGCTTGGGATTCAGCCAGGCCGCATGCCGGTAAGTCTTGGCAAGGAAGGTCAGGCACTCCAGGCTCGGGCGGCCGCTGCGCTCTTCGGCATAAATCGAGCCGTCCACCGCCATCAGCTCATAGGGCGCCATGCTGGCGTCTCCGATGATGACCAGCCGCGTTTCGGGGTCGAAGCGTGCAAACTCGGCGATCGGCTGCGGTTTCTTGTAGCGCGCCGGGTCGCCCCAGAGGGTGCCGTAAATCGTGTTGTGGAAAAAAAACGTCTTGAGCTCCTTGAACTGGGCGCGGGCATAGTCGAACAGCGTCTGGACGAGGGGGATGTAGGGGTCCATGGACCACCCGCCGTTGTCGATGGCCAGAATCACCTTGAGCTTGTCCTTCAGCGCGCGGTCGAAGACGATTTCGATCTCCCCGCCGTTTTTGGTCATGCGGTAGATGGTCTCCTCGACGTTGACCCGGTCTTTCGGGCCATGGGGCGTCAAGTGCCGCAGGCGCTTGAGCGCCTCGCCCATCAGCGCCTCGGTCAGGGGGCCCTCCTGGGAATAGTCCCGGTAGCGCCTTTCCAGGGCCACCTTCACGGCCGATTTTCCGCCGGAGACCCCCCCGACCCGCATGCCGCCGGGGTGATAGCCGGAGTGGCCGACCGGTGAATAGCCGCCGGTGCCGATCCACTTGCCGCCCCCATGATGGGCCTCGGTCTGCTCCTTCAGGCGCTCCTTGAAGTACTCGATCAGCTGCTCGGGGCTGAGATCGAGCAGCGCCTTTTCGTCCATGCCGAGCAGGCACGCCAACTCCTCCGGCTTCTGAAGCCACATCTCGAGCATGGAGCGCGCCAGTGCGTCCAGCTCGAGCCCCTTGGGGTCGGGCATGTCCGCCCCTTGGAAGTGGTGGGCGAAGACCTGGTCGAACAGATCGAAGTAGCGCTCGCTCTTGACGATGATGGAGCGTGCCGCGGTGTAAAAATCCTCGAGCGATCCCACCAGTCCTGCGGCGAGCGCCCGGTGCAGCGTGAGGAACGCCGTGGGGCTCGCCGGGATGCCCACCTGCCGCAGCTTATAAAAGAAGTCGACGAACATGCGTTATGCTCTTTGCCCTCTACCTTGCGCCTTACAAGCGCCTTCTGCTGAAGGCCTCGCGTGCGCGCTGGTAGTCCTGGCTTTTTTTGAACAGCACCCCCAGATAGGGCAGCTCGCCCTTGGCCAGCTGCCGCGGGTTGAAGTCCGGGTCGGACTGGAGCGCGCGGACCCAGTTGATCAGCTCCCGTGTGGCCGGCCGCTTCTCCACCCCCTCGATCTGGCGCACCCGGTAAAAGGCGCCGATGCTGTTCTCCATAAGCTCCGCCTGGATATTCGGGAAGTGCACCCCGATAATGCGGCGCATCATGTCCGGATCCGGAAAGGCAATGTGGTGGAAGTTGCAGCGCCCCAAAAATGGGTCGGAGAGATCCTTCTTGGCGTTGGAGGTGATGACGATGACGGGGCGGTGTCGGGCCGCCATCGTCTTGTCGATCTCGATGATGTCGAACTCCATCTGGTCGAGCACGTCGAGCATGTCGTCCTGAAAGTCGGTGTCGGCCTTGTCGATCTCGTCGATGAGCAGGACCGTGCGGTTCTCCGCTGTGAAGGCCTGCCCGATCTTGCCCATGCGGATGTAATCCTCGATCCGGCTGACGTCGCGCTTGGAGTCTCCGAAGCGGCTGTCGTTCAGGCGTGTGAGCGTGTCGTACTGGTAGAGCGCCTCCACCAGTTTCATGCTGGATTTCACGTTCAGCACGATCAGCGGCATCTTCAATGCCTCGGCGATGGCATAGGCCAACATGGTCTTGCCGGTGCCCGGCTCGCCTTTGAGCAGCAACGGCATTTCCAGCGCCATGGAAATATTGACGATTTTGGCGAGCTCCTCATCCAGGACATAGCGGGAGGCGCCGGCAAAACGTTTGGTTTCGTTGGGTTGAGTCATGATCCCTCGGCCAGGCAATTGGAGTTTCTCGTTATCGGCATCTCATCAGGTGCCGTTTCTCGCTGCTCGCAGCCTTTCATTTTGCTCCGATGCATCACTGCGGCTCACGACCGTTGTTCACTCGATGCTTGCTCGTATTCTGTCCGATAGCTCGCGCGTGAGCTTCAAGGCCTTTAATGCCAGGGCCTCGCTCAGCGTCCCCATGCCGCAGGCCGGGGTGATCAGCGACTGGGCCGTCAATTGCCGCCGATCGATCCCGAGCCTTGCGACCTGCTCGGACTTGTCTGCCCACTGTGCATACAGGGACGCGGGGGTCTCGCGCTCCAAATCCTCCGGGCTGAGGGTTGGGATCAGGCCCCAGGCAATGATGCCGCCGCGTTCGACGAAGCGGCGGATGGCGTCTCGGTAGATCACGAACTGATCGAAAAAGGCGTAGGCGTCGAAACTGAGGATGTCGGCCGCCGAATCCAGGATCAGGGACCAATCGGCGTTGGCGCAGATGTGCACCCCCGCCAGCCCCCCTTCCTGGTGGATGCCGTCGATCAACGCCCCGAGGCTCTCGGTGATCTCCTCTCGCCCCAGGCCGATGTAAAGCGAGGAGCCGAACCCGGTAACGGCCGGATCGTCGATGAACAGCAAAACCGGGCGGCCGAGAGCTGATAGGCGCCGCACCTGCCAGCGGGCCCGGAGGGCCAACAGCCTGACGGAGACGTCCCGCAGCTGGGCGTCGTAAAAAATCGCCTTCCCGTCCCGGCCGCAGAGACTGGTGCCGAAGGTCAACGGGCCGACGATCTGTCCCTTGACAGCCAGGGGCGGCGGCGTCCGCACCATCGCCTGACGGATCAGCTCAAAGAAGCCTGCGGCGGAAGCAGCGGTCAGGGCAAAGCGCGAGCGGTCCAGACCCGCTGACCCACTCTCCGCGGCCAGGGCCTCTTCGTAAAAGCTCAGCAGACCCTCTTCGAAATCAGGGGCCCCCGTGTCGATGAGCGCCCGCCCGCCCTCTTCCGTCAGCCCCGGCATGCCGGCAGCGAACTGGCGGGTGATGCTCTCGCCGGGCATCTTGGGCAGCTGGACCCACAACGGGATCTCCGGCGTGTGCTCCCACACCAAGCGGGCCGCCTCGGCGTAATCGGTGAGCGGCAGGCTGCCGATCAGGCATGGCATGCCGTTTGCCTTGAAACTTGATATCATGGGCGCTATTTCGTGCCGAAAATTTTGTCGCCGGCATCCCCCAGCCCCGGCAGGATGTAACCCACGTCATTCAACTTTTCGTCCACGGCCGCTACGTACATGTCAACATCCGGGTGCAAAGCCTCCACGCGGCGAATTCCCTCGGGTGCGGCCACCATGAAAATCCCCTTGATCTGCGGGCAGCCGGATTCCTTGAGCAGTTCGATCGCCGCCAGCGTGGACCCTCCGGTGGCGAGCATGGGATCCAGGATCAGGGCCATCCGCTCCTCCATGGACTTGGCGAGCTTTACGTAATAGCGCACCGGCGCCAGGGTCTCCTCGTTGCGGTAAAGGCCCACGATGCTGACCTTGGCGGAGGGGATGAGGTTGAGCACACCCGGCATCATGCCCAGCCCGGCCCGCAGGATGGGCACCACGGTGATCTTCTTGCCCTTGATCTTTTCCACCTCGACGGAACCGGCCCACCCTTGGATGGTCTCTTTTTCAGTCTCCAGGTCCTTGGTGGCTTCGTAGGTCAGCAGGGTCGCAATCTCCGAGGCCAACTCCCGGAAGTCCTTGGTCGTCACATTGACCTCACGGGCCAGGGCAATCTTGTGGCTGATCAACGGGTGTCGAACAATGTGCAGCGGCATGGCGCCCTCCGTTTTTTTTCAGTTGCTATAGATGAATCGCCGAGGGGTGTCAATCTGTGGCCGCCCGCAAGCAACCGGGCGTGAATTGACACCCGGCAGGGCCGATGCTATAGAAAAGCCTCAGCAGGCTTCGGCCGGCGCCGTCAGCGCTTCATTTCGAATAAGGTGCTCATTGGCCGATATCATTCCACTCGACGACAAGATCGAACTGGCCCGCGGGAAAAAAGCGGCCTTGAGACTCAAGGATAAGGCCCTCGCCGTCAGGCGCTCGGTCCAGTGCGCCGGCTGCTCCCTCAAGTGCGAAAAGTGCGGCACCCAGGTCGAACCGGAGCCGAACTGCACCCAGGGCCGCTGCCCGCATTCGCGGGTTCCCTACCGGTTCTGCGAAGCCTGCCAGGAGGAGTACCTGGACTACATCGAACGGCTGCAGGGCAGGGGCGACCCGGACTGCTACTGGCACAACGATGAGTGGATCGACTCCTGGCGCAAGTGGATCGACTACCAGGGAAGCGTCGACCGCTACGTGAAATCGAAAGAATTTTTACGGCTGATTCAGGAGTTGAAGCAGCCCTGAGTCGGAGGAGGTATCATGTTTGGAATCGGCATGCCGGAGCTCATCATCATCCTGGTGATCATCCTCATTATTTTCGGGGCCGGCAAGCTGCCGGAAATCGGTTCCGGAATAGGCAAAGCCATCAAGAACTTCAAGGGCGCCGCCGACGAGGAGGAGAAGAAGGACAAGGGGGCTGACAAGATCGAGGGGGACAAGAAAAGCTGATATTCAAATCCGGGGCGCCCCACCCGCGCCCCGGATTTGAAAAAAAAACTCTCACCGTGTTGGGGCACATCTCTTTTTTGGCCCGGCGTCATCCCCGATTCCACCCGCACGACGGCTCCTCCGATCCCACCACCTTCAGACACCCGCACCGAAAAGCAACCCTCCGACGCTTGGGTCTGTGTCGCGACAGCCGCCAAGATGCTGAACAGGGCCGCCGATCCGTAACCGTGCAGCTGTATCGGCTCTTGACACCTCAAAAGGGGATGTCGTCCTCCACCCCGGGGCCCCCCGGGCCGGCAGAGGGTTCACGGAAGGATGGCGGGCCGCCGGGCCGCCCCGAATCCTGGGCGTCGCGGTTTCCCCCAAGAAACTGGACATCCTGGGCGACAATTTCGGTAACGTAGCGCTTCACGCCGTCCTTGTCGTCGTAACTGCGGGTTTGCAGCTTGCCCTCGACGTATACCTGCCGGCCCTTGGCCAGGTATTTCCCGCAGATTTCGCCCAGCTTGTCCCAAGCGACGATCCGATGCCACTCCGTGCGCTCCTTCTTTTCGCCAGTGCTCTTGTCCTTCCAGGTTTCGGAGGTAGCGACACTGAATTTGGCGACGGCGGCTCCGCTCGGAACGTAGCTGACTTCCGGGTCGCGCCCAAGATTGCCGACGATGATCACCTTGTTGATCCCGGCCATGAATAACCTCCTGTTTTTGGGGCTGCGTCAAGCTGATCAAAATCCGGCGAAACTATACTGGGCCGGAGAGAAAAAATCAAATCGACCCTGTCGGCGAGGCGCGCCTTGCAACCAATGGTTCTTCCCCGTCAGAGCAGGGTAGAAGAGCGGCGCTTACCGATCCGCACGGCGACATGGTCTCTGAGGCCGGCTATCTTCCGAACGAGCCGGCCAGGCATAGTTTCAATGGCCCTGAGCGCACCGTGGGGGCACATCTCCACGCAGCAGTAGCATCGGATGCAACGGTCATAATCGAAGACGATCCGCATGGTATCGGGTGTGATCGCCTGGGCCGGACAGACACGCCAGCACTCTCCGCACATCCTACACGAGCGCGGGTCGGCCTCGGGTCGCTGGGCCAGGTGCTTGCGCATCAGCCGGTGCATCCGTCGGGGCCCAAAGGTCAGCGGGGCCAAAACCGGCAGGCGCATCCCGCTCACCGGCGCAAAATCCCCGACCACCTTCAACCCCTTTGGCGCCAGGCCGAGTTCGGCCGCCGCCCGATGGGTGGGAAGCTGCTCCGGCGGCAGGCCCAAGAACCGGCATATCGCCTCATCCACGGCCATTGCGCTGGTGCTTCCCACCAACACACCGAAGTGCCGGGGGGTGCCGCTTCGACCGGGGCCGTGGCCTTCCATGCCCACGATCCCGTCGACCAGGGTGGCCGCGGGGTCCACCGCCCGGTGAATCTGGACCAGGAGCCTGGCAAAAAGCCGCCGGTCAACCCCGCTGCGCATGTGCCATTCCGGCTTTTTCAGCCCGACAATGCAGCCGAAGAGATTTTTCACCCCGAGCGTGAGGAGCATTTGAGCATGGGTCTTCAGCTTGGGCAGATTGACCACCACCTCCGCCTCGATGGCCTCCCGGGCGATCTCGATGCGCCCGAAGGGCTCCCCGATGTCCACGGCAACGGATTCTTTGAACGGACGCAATTCCACATCAAGGCCGTTCAGCGCATCGGCGTAGCCTCCGTCGCGCAGCAACCGATCGAAGCTCCCCATGCCCGGACTGTCGGCGATGAGCACCCGGCCGCCGTGCGCAAGCATATATTCGGCCACAGCACGCAAAACGAGCGGGTGCGTCGTCATGGCCCGTTCCGGCCTGGCCGGGGCGAGGAAATTGGGCTTGATCAATACCCGGGTCCCGATTCCGATGCGCAGACCGCCGATCCGCTCGAGCGTTTCGCGCACCGCCGCTCTCAGAGTGTGCAGGTCGTATTCGCATTTCGAGAAAACCACCGGGGTCGTCATGCCGCATTGTCCCTTGATCCCTTGGGGCTTTTCACTTAAGGAGGTGGTGGGCGTCCGGTTTCTGTAATCCGGACCCATCTGAAAGGCAACGCCCGTTTGATCATGCAACCCTCATCGCTGCGGACCGGGTACCTGTTCGTCGTGCTGGCCGCCACGCTCTGGGCGTCCGGGGCATCGGCATCCAAGTTTCTTTTCAATACCGGCGTCACACCGTTTCAATTGGTGCAGCTGCGCATCACCACAGCAGCCGCGATACTCTTTGTCTGGCTTTTCTGCCGGCACCGCCGCCTGCTTCGAATCGACCGCAAAGACATGGGCTATTTCCTGCTTCTCGGCACACTGGGGATGGCCGCCGTCAACATCGCCTATCTCTACGCCATCAGCCGGCTCAACGTTGCCGCCGCCCTGGTCCTCGAGTATTTGGCGCCGGTCTTCATTGCCGTCTACACCGCCTGCGTCCAGCGCGAACGGGTCAGCCGCTGGACCGCCGTAGCCATCGCCGCGGCAATCGTCGGCTGTTATCTGGTCGTCGGGGCCTACAACCTGAGCCTGTTGCAGTTGAACTTGTCCGGGATCCTGAGCGGCCTGGGGGCCGCACTTGCGTTCGCATGGTGGTCGGTGCACGGCGAGTACGGGATGCACCGCTACAACCCCTGGACGGTGCTCTTTTATGCTCTGGTGGTTGCCGGGATCGTGTGGAACCTGCTCGAACCGCCGCTCGCCTCCTTCTTGCACCCCTATCCACCGGCGGCGTGGGTCTGGGTGCTCTACATCGCGGTGGGCGGCACGATCCTGCCCTTCGGGCTCTACTACGAGGGGATCAACCGCATTCGGGCCACCCGCGCCAGCATCACCTCGACTTTAGAGCCGATTGCGGCCGGCGCGTTTGCATTCGTATTTCTCGGCGAAGTGATGGCGCCGCTTCAGATTGCCGGGGGAATCATGGTGATCGGTGCCATCATCGTCCTTCAGGCCAAGCAGGAGCACGACGAGAAAGCGCCGGCGGTGATCCGCATGAAACGGCGCAGGCCCTGAGCGCGGGCGCCCCCGGCAGCGGATCATGAGCCATCCATTTCAAAAACGCATCCGGCGCCACGTCGTGGGCAAGCCGCACGATTTTTTCGCCGCCACGGCCCCCGGCATCGAGCCCCTCTGCCTGAAGGAGTTGGCGGCACTGGGGGTTGCCGGCCGCGAAGTCCCCGGCGGGGTGGAGTTCAACGGCCGCCTGCACGAGTGCTACTGCGCGAATCTGCACCTGCGCACCGCCGGCCGCATCCTGATGCGCATCCACTCCTTCCACGCAACCTCCTTTTCAGCGCTCGAGCGGGAGGCACGGCAATTCCCCTGGGAGCTTTACCTGCCGCAGGCGGAGGCCCCCCGGATCCAGGTCGCAACCCGTCACTGCCGGCTTCATCACACGGGCGCCATCGCGGAAAGGCTGCTACGGGGCGTCCAGGAACACCTGGGGTCGCCGGCCGCAGGGCCGCCAGGATCATCGCCCGACCTGCAGCAGATTTTCATCCGCGGGGCCGATGACCGTTTCGTGGTGTCAATCGACAGCAGCGGTGTCAATCTCTACCGGCGCGGGGTCAAGACCCACGGTGGGCCGGCTCCGCTGCGGGAAACACAGGCTTCGGCGGCGCTCATGTGGTGCGGTTACACCGCCGGTGGGCCCCTTTTGGACCCGATGTGCGGCGCCGGTACCTTTTCGCTGGAGGCCGCTTTGTGGGCCAAGCGAATCCCGCCGGGCTGGTTCCGCGATTTCGCCTTCACCCGCTGGCCAGCTTTCTCCAGCCCGCGCTGGGCCCACATGAAACGCGCTGCGGCCCAAGGGATGGTGACGCTGAAAACGCCCCCCATTCTGTCCTCAGACATCGATCCGGAAGCCTGCCGCCGGCTCGAAGCCTGCGTCGTGACATCGGGGCTCGGCGATGCGGTGGCCGTGCGCTGTAAGGATTTTTTCAGCCTCGACCCGGCCACGCTCGTCGCAAACCCCGGCACCGTTGTACTCAACCCGCCCTACGGCCGGCGCCTCGGCACGCCAGAGACCGGACGCGAATTCTTGCGGCGCATCGTCGAACGGCTGTCGACGCACTATCGGGGCTGGCGGCTGGCGCTGGTGGTCCCGCAGGACGCCTGGGCGCCGCCACTTCCCTTCCCGCATGAGGCCCGACCCTTCGTGCACGGCGGGATGCGGGTCGTGCTGGTTGTCGGCGATGTGCCGCCGCGGCCCATCGCGAAACCGCCGACACTCTGAAGTTTAAAAACCCTCGAAAGGCTCGCGCTTGACGAAGCGGCCGTGGCCGAGCTTGCCGACGAAGTGCATGCGGTCCTTTTTCCACTCGGCGACTTTCCGGCCGCGCGAGTAGACCTGCCATGGCATGCCGGTCATGGTCATGCCTTCGTAGGGGGTATAGTCAACGTTCATGTGCAGTTTTTTCTGGGTGATCGTGAACTTCTGCTTGGGGTCGAACACCACGATGTCGGCGTCCTTGCCGACCGCGATCTCGCCCTTGTCCTTGAGGCCGAACATGCGGGCCGTGCCGGTCGAAAGCACCTCCACCATCCGCTCGAGGCTGATCCGGCCCTTCACTACCCCTTCGGTATGCAGCAGCATGAGCAGGGTCTCGATGCCCGGAGCGCCGTTGGGGATTTTTTTGTAGTCGTCCTTGCCGAACATGTCCTTTTTGCCCTTGAAATCGAATGGGCAATGGTCGGTTGCCACCACCTGCAGGTCTCCCCCGCGCAGGCCTTCCCACAGGGCGGCGTTGCTTTCGGTCGTTCGCAAGGGCGGGCTCATCACGTACTTGGCGCCGTTCCATCTGGGCTCCTTGTAGCGCGATTCGTCCAGCACCAGGTACTGCGGGCAGGTTTCGGCAAAGACCTGGACCCCGCGATCGCGCGCTTCCTTGACCTTCCAGAGCCCCTCCTTGGAGGAGAGGTGCACGATGTAGATCCGCGAGCCGGTCATCTCGACCATTTTGGCGGCGCGCTGGATGGCCTCCTCCTCGGCGATGTTCGGCCGGCTGACGGCGTGGTAGTAGGGCGCCAGTTTCTTCTCCCGGGCCAGCACGGCGTTCATATGCTGGATCATGAAGAAGTTTTCGGCGTGCACCTGGACCAGACCGCCGTGTCGCTTGGTCTCCTCCAGCAGCTGGATCATGGTGCCGTCGTCGACGCGGAAGTCGTAGACCATGAAAATCTTGAAGCTCGGCGTGCCGTATTCCTGGCAGCACTTTTTGACCTCGGCAATCACCTCCGGCCGGGGGTCCATCACCGCCGGGTGCAGGGCGTAGTCGATGCACGCCTTGCCGGCGATTCCGATCTGCCGCTCGATCGCCTCCTTGAGCGACTCGCCCTTCTGCTGCAGGTCGAAGTCGATCAGGCTGGTGACCCCGCCGCAGGCAGCGGCGATGGTGCCGGTCTCGAAGTCGTCCTGGGAGTAGGTCCCCATGAAGGGCATGGCGAGATGGGTGTGGGGGTCGATCGCGCCCGGCAGGATGTACTTGCCCTTGCAGTTGACGACCTCGTCGGCTCTCTGCTCGAGGCCCGTGCCGATAACCTTGATCTTTTCGCCGTCGGCGAAAACATCGGCCGTGGTGCGCCCGGTGGTGGTGACGATGGTGCCGTTTTTAAACAACACACTCATGGGGACCCTCCTTTGTGAATGGCTCAAGGTTTAGTTGGGATTCCAGGCTCGCGTCCCGCACCTCGGTTTCGCGGCGTTTCCAGCCGGCGGGCATCTCCTGATAACGGATCAGCCCCGGCACCGGGCAGACAACCTGGCAGAGCATGCAGCTCAGGCATTTGTCCTCGACCAGCCGCGGCCGGCGCTTGCGGCCGTCCCACTCGATCGCCTGGCCGGCGGCATCGTTGCAGACGATGTAGCACTGGCCGCAGCCGATGCAGGCATCCAGGTCGTATTGGACGATGCCCTGTCGGTTGAGGTCGAACGCGTCGGTCTCCTGAAGATGGGGCAGCGCCCCTCCGACCAGGTCGGCCACCCGGCCGACCCCTTTTTGCGTCATGTAATCGGAGAGCCCCTCGACCAGATCGTCGATAATCCGGTAGCCGTAGTGCATGATGCCGGAGGTCACCTGCAACGTGCTCGCCCCGACCAGCAGGTACTCCAGGGCGTCGACCCAGGTCTCGATCCCGCCCATGCCGGAGAGTGGCAGGCCGAGTTCTTTGCACTTGGCCATGCTGGCGATGAAGTTCAGGCCGATTGGCTTGACCGCCGGTCCGGAGGTCCCGCTGATCGCGCCCACGCCGAAGACGTTCGGCCGCGGCACCCAGTCCGCGAGCCCGATCTCGGAGATCCCCCGCACGGTGTTGATCGCCGAAATCGCGTCGGCCCCGCCCTGCTTGGCGTAGAGCGCCGGTTCGGTCATGTCGGTGATGTTGGGGGTCATCTTGGCCATTACGGGGATGGAGACGGCCTTCTTGACGGCGGCGGTAAACCGCTCGAGCAGGTGGAACGCCTGTCCCACCTTGTGCCCCGAGCCCTCGATACACATGTGGGGGCAGGAGAAGTTGAGTTCCAAGATGTCCGCCCCGTTGTCCTCGCAGGCCTTGGCCAGGTAGACCCACTCGTCCTCGAAAAAGCCCATGATGCTCGCGACGATCGGACGGTCGGGAAAACGCTTCTTCAGGTAGAGAAACTCGAGCAGGTTGTGCTTGAGGGGCCGGTCGGATATCTGCTCGACGTTCTGGTAGGCCATGGCCCGCTTGCCGCCGTAGTTGACGTAATGCATGCGTGGGGAAGGGTGCGTGATCGGCAGCCGGTCGGAGTTCAGCGTCTTGAACACCACTCCGCCCCAGCCGGCCTCAAAAGCGCACTCCACCATTTCGGCGCTGTTGGAGACCGGCGAGGAGGAGAGCAAAAACGGGTTTCTGAACCTGCGCCCGCAAAACTCAACGGAAAGGTCGACGTTGAAAGACACCTGTCACCTCCTATCGGGAAAAGGACTGCATAATGGCGCGGGCGGCCGTTTTACCGTCGTTGACCGCCTGGACCACCAGGGAGGGCCCGCGCACGATATCACCGCCGGCGTAAATCCCCTTGACCGAGGTCTGGCCGGATTTCGGTTTGATCGCTATGAGCCGGTCGCCGGAGATTTTCACCCGCGGGTACCAGCGCGGGGAGTCCGGGTCAGCGCGGTTGCCGATGGCCTCGATCGCGATGTTGCAATCGAGCGTCCACTCCGAGCCCTTGACCGGTTTGGGGCTGCGGCGACCGGAGGGGTCGGCGTCCCCCAGTCGCGTACGGACGAGCCGGATTCCCTTCAGCCGCCGGCGCCGGTCGCACACATAGTCCACGGGCTGGTTGAGCAGCAGAAAATGGACGCTGGCCTCCAGGGCCTCGACCCGCTCGTCCGGCTCGGCCGGCATCTGAGCGTAGGAGCGCCGATAGACGAGGTAGACGTCCCGGGCCCCGAGCCGCGCGGCGGACTCGATGCAGTCCATCGCCACCGACCCGCCGCCGATCACGGCAACGCTCTTGCCTGCGACCTGCGCGGCCACCTCCTTGAACCGGCCGTCGCGCAGTGCCGAAAGATACTCCACCGAGGAATATAGGCCGGAAGCCGGCCGGGTCCTGCATTTGAGCGCTTCGGCCTGCCAGAGCCCCGGGGCCAGGAAAACGGCGCGGTATCCCTCCTGCAGGAGGTTTTCGGCAGCAGCCGGCCCCTGAACCGGGTGGCCGCACCGGAACTCGACCCCGAGGTCCTCGATGTCCTTCAACTCGTTCTTGAGGAAATCCAGTCCCAGGCGGTAGGCGACCACCCCGTAGCGCAGCACGCCCCCGGGCTCGGGCCGGGCTTCGAAGACCGTCACCGAGAAGCCGTTTCGGGCAAGCTCCGCCGCGCAGCTCAGCCCGGCGGGTCCGGAGCCGACCACTGCGATCTTCTCCGGCCGCGGCGCACCCCTGCTCAGGGGCCTGAAGCCGGTCTCCCAGCCGTGCTCGACCAGAAATCGCTGGATCCTTCCGATCTGGATCGGCCGGTCGGCGCCTTCAGGACGAGCCTGGGAGGCGAAGCGGGCGCTGCACTCGTTTTCGCAGAGCCGGTGCGTCGGGCAAAGCTCGCCGCAGGCCCCCCCCAGAATGTTGTTCTCCTTGATCGTGCGGATGGCGCCTGTAATGTTGCGAAAACGCAACTTGCGGATGAACTCGGCCGGCCGGGTGTCCGCCGGACAGCCCTTGGAGCACGGCGCGTCGTGACAGAGAAGACAGCGGTCGGCCTCGGCAATGGCCTGGGGCAGATCCATCCCCCGGCGCATGATTTTGAAATTCTTGGCGGTGTTCACGATGGCTCTCCTCGTTTGCCGGCGGTTTTTAGATGGACGGGTCAACATCAGGCATGCAGGGCCATGCCTGGAAATTTTTTTACGCCTTTCAAAGTCCGTTGTCAATTTGGGGGCCATCCGAGTCGTGGAAGGCGCCTGGGGCGCCTTGACGGCCGCGGCGCCTGGGCCTATAAAGACACAAAAGCTCAACTCCGACCGAGGAAGGGGGATCATCGTCATGTCGCGAATCATCAAATGCGGCCTTGTCCAGGCCACCAACGCCACGCACGAGGGAACACCGGCCCAGATCAAGGAGGCCATGATCGCCAAGCATATCCCGCTGATCGAACAGGCCGGGAAGTCCGGGGTCCAGATCCTCTGCCTGCAAGAGATTTTTTTTGGGCCCTATTTCTGCGCCGAGCAGGACATCAAGTGGTACCAGACCGCCGAGCGCGTGCCGGGCCCAACCACCGAGCGGCTGTCCGAGTATGCCCGCAAATACCGCATGGTCACGATAATCCCGGTCTACGAGGAGGAGATCACCGGGGTCTATTTCAACACGGCTGCCGTGATCGACGCCGACGGGAGCTACCTCGGCAAGTTCCGCAAGGTTCACATCCCGCACACATGGCCCGGGTTCTGGGAGAAGTTCTACTTCAAGCCCGGCAACCTGGGGTTTCCCGTCTTCCAGACGGCCTATGCCAAGATCGGGATCTACATCTGCTACGACCGCCACTTCCCCGAGTGCGCACGGGTGCTGGCCCTGAAGGGGGCCGAGATTCTCTTCAACCCCTCGGCCACCGTGTCCGGCAAGTCCCAGTACCTCTGGCTGCTTGAGCAGCCGGCCCAGGCCGTGGCGAACGGGGTCTTCATCGGCGCCAACAACCGCGTCGGCGTTGAGAAACCCTGGGACATGGGTCGGTTCTACGGTTCGAGCTACTTCGTCAACCCGCGCGGCCAGATCCTGGTCCAGGGCAGCGAAGATCGGGACGAGGTGGTCGTCGCCGACCTCGATTTGGAGCAGATCCGCGAGGTGCGCGACGGCTGGCAGTTTTTCCGCGACCTGCGCCCGGAGATGTACGGGGAGATCTGCCGCAGCATCAAATGAAAGGCTCCTTGGGATTTCCGCCCAGCAGCCGGTGCTTGGCGTTGACAGGAGTCATTTCGGCCATACGATAATGACCAAGAGCGCCGTTTGAAGTACCGGCGACCTGCAACCCTGCACCATCCGGAGGCCCACATGGATGCAAAATCCTACTGCAGCACCGTGACGCACGAACTCACCGCCTGGAAAGCGAAGATCTACGATGTGATCGCCAGATCTGAGAAGCTGCCCGCCAAGCAGCAGAAGAAGGTTGCCCCCGTGATCGGGGACCTGAACGCCGTGATCGACGACCTCGAGGTGCGACTAGATCGCCTGTCGCGGGAGTGCCCGGGGCAGTTCGGTGCCGAGCGCGACGCCATCAAGGCGAAAATGGGCGAGATGCAGGGCGCCTGGAAGAGAGTCTGGGGTGCCATGGGCGAGGAGGAGTACGGGATCGGAGGGGCATAGCCCGAAACGCCGGGGAAGCCCGGGGTCGCAAGCACATGCAGAGGCGTGTTTCCGACTCGTCGCGCCCGCCTCACTCCAGCGCCGTGCCCCAGTCGTAGGAGCGCTTGATATAGTTGAGAAAGAGGGTGGGCTCCGTTCGGAGCACGCCGTCGATCTTGTTGATCTTTTCGAAGACCAGCTCGCTCAGTTCGCTCAAGTCCTTGAGGACGAACTCCGTGTCGATTCCGCTTCCGCCGGTGGTCTGCACGATGTGCCACAGGGACTTGATGGTCTTTAACTCGCGCACGATCCTGTCCATTTTGCGCACCTCGACGTGGATCCGGATCGTGCCCACCACCTCGAAACCCAGTTTGAGCGGGTTGCTCACAGCCACGATTTGAATCACCCCCGCTTCGATCAGCCGCGAAAGCCGCGTGCGCACCGTGGCCTCGGAGATCCCTATCCGCTTGGCGATTTCGGTGTTCGAAACCCGACCGTCTTTCTGCAGCAATTCGATCATCCGGCAATCGAGCGGACCGATCGCTTTTCGGCGGTTGTGCCCGTCGTTTTTTTTCATTCCCCTCCCACCCTCAGCTGCCGCAGCGAATGCTTGGTTCAAAGAACTGTCGTCGGGTTCTCTGTCCCCGCCTCTGCCGGCGAAACCAATCTTAAAATATAACTAGCCCATTCTTATCTTAATTCGCATTTTTTTGTCAAATCGGTTTTTTAATTCGTTGTTTTCTGGATTTTCTTTCTTGACAAACGAGGTTTTCTCGTTTAGGGCAAATTCAGCAATTGAACGGCGTGCCGAAAATTCGAACGCTCTCTATCCGCTGATTGTGATCGGCCGCGGCCGCCTGTGATCTCTTAAAGCTCAACAATCCTGCCGCCTGATGTTGTCAGGCATTTCGAGGTCGCCTGTCAAACCACTTCAAACCCGGTACTAGAGAAGGCTGTTTATGGCCCCAGGAGTAGATCTGATCATCCGCAACGCGAGGGTTCGGACAATGGACCCGGAGCGGCCCATCGCCCAAGCCATAGCCATCTGGAAAGGGTTCATTTTCGCGGTGGGCACAGAGAGCGAGATAGAGCCCCTGGGTTCATCGCAAACAAAAAGAATAGACCTTTCAGGCCGCACGGTGCTCCCGGGATTTATCGATGCTCACGAACACCTGTCGTGGTTCGCCGAAGAACCGCTGAAGTTGGACTGCTCGCCGGATAAAGTCGGCAGCCTTGCTGAGTTGCTGAGCCGCGTCAGGAACAAGACCGCACAACTCGCCCCGGGCGATTGGATCCGCGGAACGCTTTACGACGACACGAAGATGGCCGAGGGGCGCGTATTGACTCGTGACGACCTTGATTCCGCCGCCCCGGAAAACCCGGTCATCATCATCCATGTCAGTGCCCACTGGGCAGTGGTCAATTCGGTTGCTTTAAGACTGGGGGGGCTAAGCGATCAATCGCTTGATCCTAAAGGCGGTGCGCTCGGCCGCGAGACGGAGACCGGCCGGCTTGACGGCCGGTTGATCGAGATGGCCATGTTCAATTTTGCCTTCGAGAGCTTGGCCGTTGAGCCCACGGTGGTGCCGCCGTTTCCGGCTGAAGTGCGCCGCCGAGCGCTGCAGGAAGCCGCCCGAACCCTCAATGCTGCCGGTATATGCGGAGTAGGGGATGCGCTCACCGCCCCCAGCTACGTTGCCACCTACCGCGACTTAGCGGCGGACATGCTGCTCTCGCTGCGGGTCAACATGATGATCCCATACATTTTCTTGCCTTATCTCGAGCAGATAGGGTTGTTGGGCCCCTGGGGAAACGAGTGGACACGGTGTGCCGGTATCAAGGTCATCATCGACGGCGCTATCGCCGGTCGCACGGCAGCGATGAAGAATGGATATGCCGATGCCCCCCACGATCACGGCGTGCTGCTGATCGAGGACCAGGAGGAGTTGAACGCTATCATCGCTCGGATCCACCGTGCCGGATATCAGGCCTGTGTTCACGCCAACGGCGATCGCGCCATTGAGATGGCCCTCAAGGCGATCGAACATGCTCAAACCGAACACCCCCGCCGAGAGCCGCGGCATCGGCTGGAACACTGCACGATGGTCGATGATGCGCTTCTGGCTTGGATGGCCCGGCTTGAGGTGATGGCGCTCCCGTTTGGCTCCTACCTCTACCAGCACGGTGAAAAACTGGAGCGGTTTTATGGTTCGCGGGCGGCGAGGATGTTTGCCCACAACAGTTTCCTAAATGCCGGTGTCAAAGTGGCCGGCTCGTCGGACCATCCGGCCGGCCTACACCCCCCTCTGCTGGGCATCCAATCCATGGTTACCCGCAGGACAGCGTCGGGGCAACTGATCGGGCCAGCGGAACGGATCTCCCTGGAAGAAGCCTGCCGGATGTACACGGTTTACGCGGCCTATGCTTCCGGTGAGGAGCACCTAAAAGGGCAATTGAAACCGGGATACCTGGCCGACTTGGTGGCCCTGGACAAAGACCCATGGGAGACACCGCCCGAGGAAATCAGCCGGATTGGAATCCGGCTGACGATAGTAGGAGGGCGAATAGTCCACGGCCGGGTTTGAGATCGCCCGGATGAACGCCGCGAAGCGGGCAGGGCAACCGCATAGTAAAACCACTTGTATTCACTCAAGGATTCCACCAAGAGGAACCCAAACGTGCCACTTTTGGAAACCCTCAATGTTACCAAGAATTTTGGCGCTTTGACAGCGGTATCGCAAGCCTGCCTAGCGGTCGAAACCGGCAAAGTGCATTCCATTATCGGCCCCAACGGGGCCGGGAAGACCACTTTTTTCAATTTGCTGGCCGGCGTTTTCCCACCGACCTCCGGCAGTATTTTCTTCGAGGGCAAAGATATCTCCGGGCTCAAGCTGCATGAGCGAGCCCGTATAGGCATTGGGCGCTCCTATCAGGTCACCAGCATTTTTCCGGAGTTGACCGTGCACGAAAACGTTAGACTGGCGGTTCAATCGCGGTTTCCTTGCGGCTTTTCTCTGTTCCGCGCTGCGGCCAGCCTGAAGGAGATCACGGAGGGTGCGGATGCCATCTTGGAGCAAATGGGTCTCACCCAGTTCCGCGATCAAGTCGCGAGCACCATCCCGTATGGCAGCCAGCGCTCCCTGGACGTTGCCATTGCCTTGGCCACCGACCCCAAGCTGCTGTTGCTGGACGAACCTACCAGCGGCATGTCGCCTGAGGACACCATCAAGATGATGCGGCTGGTGGAGCGAATTTCAGAGAAATACACGATTGCCCTGATCGAGCATCACATGAAGGTTGTCATGTCCATCTCCGACACCATCACCGTGCTCAGCCAGGGCCAGATCATCGCCAAAGGCTCCCCGGAGGAAATCCAGAAAAACGAGGATGTGCGACGCGCCTATCTGGGGGGTGGCAAACAGATATGGACGTAAACCGAATGATGCTCAAAGTGGATGACATTCACACCTTCTACGGCAAGAGCCATATCCTTCAGGGGATTTCCTTCGACATCCGAGTCAGGGAGTGCATGGCACTTTTGGGGCGCAATGGGGCCGGCAAAACCACGACCCTCCGGAGTATCATCGGGCTGGTTCCGCCGCGCACCGGTCGGATCGAACTCAATGACAGACCGATCAACGGCTTGCAGCCTTTTCAGATCTCCCGCTTGGGAATCGGGTATGTGCCCGAAGACCGCCAGATATTCTCAGCCCTCACGATTCAGGAAAATCTCACCATCAGCATGCAGAAGGGCCGCTCCGACGGGCCGTGGAACCTCGAAAAGATCTTCGACTTATTTCCGATTCTGGCCGAACGCCGAAATAACCGTGGCAATCAACTGAGCGGCGGAGAGCAACAGATGCTCTCGATTGCTCGGGCCCTGATGACCAACCCCGACCTGCTGCTGCTCGACGAACCAACCGAAGGTCTGGCACCCTTGATTGTTGAAAAACTGCTTGAAATCATCCTGGATTTGAAAAACACCGGCCTGACCATCGTTCTGGTTGAACAGGACGTCGAAGCCACCAGCCATGTGGCGGATCGATATTGCATCCTGCAACAGGGTTTGTTGGTCCATCAAAGCAACCATAAAGACTTCTGGTCTCAGCCCGAATTGCAAGAAATGTATCTCGGGGTGTAAACGCTCTCCCCGGTTCCCCTTCAAGGGGATCATCAACCAATCCTCAAACCCGTCACGATCGTGACCAACCGAAAAAGGAGGATTTATGGGAAAAAAAATCAACCGAAGGACATTCTTAAAAAACTCCGCAATCGCTGGGGCTGGCTTGGGTCTGGCTGTCGGAGGGATTATGCCGCTGCGCGCATGGGGTGCTGATCCGCTTAGAATCATGGTGGGCACCACCTTCTCGGGAGCCTATGCCGAAACCGGAGACTACGTGCGCAAGGGCATCCAACTCGCAATCGAAATGCACGGGGGCAAGGTGCTGGGCCGACCCGTCGAGATCATCGAGCGTGACGTGCCGAATCCCTCCGAAGGCGTTAAGAAAGCCCAAGAGGCGGTTGAAAAGCTCGGTGCCAAGTTCATGTTCGTATCGCCGTCCAGCGCAACGGTGCTTGCGGTAATGGAGTATGTCGCCAAGCAGAAGGCGCTTCTGTTCGCATCAGCCGGCGCCGACGAAATCACAGGGAAGAGCTGCAACCAGTTCACCTTCCGCTGGCCGGTGGCCACTTGGAGCGCTATTCGTGAGGTGGTGCCCCGAATCATCGATGTATACAAGGCCAAGACTTTTTACGCCATCACACCGAAATACGTATTTGGAGAAGACCTGCTGCGAAACACTCAGGACGTCCTGAACGCGAAGGGTCTGAAGCTTCTCGGAAACTCTGATCATCCCATGGGCGAATCCGACTTCAGCTCGCATCTGACCAAGGCCATGGCGGCCAAGGCCGACTGCGTGTTGTTCCTCAATTTCGGCGGTGACACGGTCAACGCCCTCAAGCAAGCCAACAGCTTCGGGCTGAACAAGGTCTCCCGCATTGCCTGTGTGTGGGGCTCCGGGTTGACTCAAATGAAGGCCATCGGCCCTAAGATACTCGAAGACGTCATCATGGGCCTTCAGTACTTTTACAAGATCGACTCTCCCGGCAACAAGAAGTTCGTTGAGGCCTTCCGCAAAAAATTCAATGAGACGCCCAACTATTTGGCTGCCAACCCATACATTGACATCAAGCTTCTGCTGGAGTCCATCGAGCGCGCTAAATCCGACGACCCGGTCAAGGTGATGAAGGCCATCGAGGACTTTGAGCACGAGGGCCTGACAGGAATCGAGAAATTCAGGGCCTGTGACCACCAGGCGGTGAAGCCTTATTATACTCTTAAGTGCAAGGCTGCGAGCGCCATGAAAGATGCGGACGACTTTGCCGATATCATCGGTTCGTCGACCAATATTCCGCCGTGTGGTGATACCGGCTGCAAATTCAGCTGATTGGCCCATGGCTGTCGCGACTCTTCACCCCGCCCTGCCGGCACCCGTTCCGGTGGGGCGGGGCCGATACCGGTCGGGGTCTGCAGGGGCAACCTTTCAGAATGGATTCTCGGAATGACTGATCTGATAATTGCACAGGCGTTCAACGGACTGGTTTTGGGGATGATTTACGTGCTTCTTGCCATGGGGCTTTCCATCGTCTGGGGAATGATGGATATCATCAATTTCGCCCATGGATTGTTTTTCGCAATAGGGGCATACTTAGCGTTTACCTTTGCGTCCCTGACAGGAAGCTTCTTCATCTGCCTGCTGGTGGTACCCCTGGTCACTGCCGCAATCGGCATGCTGCTGGAGGTGACCCTCCTAAGACGCCTTTACGGGCAAAACATCCTGTATCAGATTTTGATGACCTATGGGATTGCTATCGCCGGCAGGGAACTCATCGTTATGCTCTACGGGCCGGTCGGCAAGAGTTTCGACCAGCCGGATCTGCTGGCGGGCGTGATCCCGATTGCCGGAATATACTTTCCGATCTACCGGGTGTTCGTTTTCGCCCTAACCGGGCTCCTTACCGCCGGCATGTGGTTTGTGATCGAAAAAACCCGCTGGGGATCCATCGTCCGTGCCGGCACGGAAAACCTTAGAATGGTCAGCTGCCTCGGCATCAACATTTCCGGGGTATTCACGCTGACCTTCGGCGTGGCAATGGCCATCGCCGGCCTGAGTGGCGTTCTGGCAGCCCCCATGCGCGGCATCGAGCCCTTCATGGGGGATCTTATTTTGGGTATCTGTTTTGCCACCGTGGTAATCGGTGGAATGGGGAGCTTCGCCGGAGCAGTGATCGGCGGCCTGATCGTGGGGGTAAGCCAAAGCATGGTAACACTCATCATGCCAAGCGCCTCGGTGATCATCATCTTCATGGTCATGGCCGTCATCCTGTTGATTCGGCCGCGTGGCCTGATGGGTATTCGCGATTAAAGGAAAGGACCGATCGAACATGTCAACCCGCGCGGAATCCAGCTCAACCCGCGGCTGGTGGCCCGGCAACCGCTCGATGTTTGTCCTGGCGCTCGCCTTCGCTGTTTTTCCGTTTGTGCTGCCCTACACGGCGCTGGCCAATGAAATCATGCTCTTCGCACTGGCGGCGGTGGCCTTCGATCTGTGCCTCGGGTACACCGGTGTCATGATGTTTTGCCAGGCTTCCTTCTTTGGCGTGGGTGTTTATGCGGCTGCCTTGACGCTACTGCACCTGACACCCAATCTCTTCGCCGCCATCGGGATGGGGGTCCTGGCGGCCGCTCTCCTGGCGCTGGTCATCGGGTTCATGGCATCCTCGCGCAGCGGGAGCTACTCGGTGCTTCTGACCCTGGCTTTTGCCGAAATGATTTACTTCATCGCCTTTCAGTGGATCGGGCTCACAGGAGGCGACAACGGCCTTACAGGCATCAAGCGTCCGAACTTCGACATCCCGGGTCTCTTCTCTGTGGATCTGCAGTCATCCTTGGCGTACTATTTCTTTTCTTTTGTTTTCTTCATGGCCGCCGTCTATATCATCCGCCGCATCACCCTGTCTCCCTTCGGCAAAATACTCATGGCCGTCAGAGAAAACGAACAGCGGGCCCAGGCCATTGGGTACAACACGCGCCTTTACAAAACGGCCGTATTCGTCATCGGCGGCTTTTTCATGGGACTTGCCGGTGCTCTTTACTGCATGTACATCAGCTTCGCACACATCCACTACGTGCACTTCGAGGTGTCGGGCAACATCGTGATGATGGTTCTCACTGGCGGAATGGGAACGCTGTTCGGCCCTATTGTGGGCGCCTTTATTATTGTACTGGCTTCCGACCTGGCGAGTGCATTTTGGGATCGCTGGATGTTCCTGATGGGCGTCCTCTTTGTGTTCTTCGTGCTTTTCGCGCGCGGCGGGATCTGGAGCCTGGTGGATAAATTCGCCATCCGGTTGCATCGAAGAAAAAGCGCCTGACCGGCAATCGGGGTTTCTTTAGGCGCACCACCGGGTTGGCCGCCGAAATGGGGGACCCTTCCGGTTTTCTTATGCTTGCAGATCCGCAGCTCGTTTCCGAGCACCTTGGTGCCGAGATGGGCTGAGGATGAGGCAGATTGGTTATTTCAAACAAATATGAGCTTATTAATTGTTGTAAATCGATCTTTATAAATATTTTTTTTGTTGATTTCGAAGTAAAAACCCTGTATGTTTTAACGGACATTTTTTCTGGATTCAATCAATAATGGACGATGACTGTTCATTAACGCAACGGATTAACAAAACCAAGGAGGAGTCAGCATGGCACTGCCGATCATGAAGAACTACATCAACGGCGAGTGGGTGGGATCGGACACTACCACCTTCGGCGATGTGTGGAACCCGGTCAAGGGCGAGAAGATCGCCCAGGTGCCTTACGGCACCGCCGCAGACATCGACAAGGCCGTCAAGTCGGCCCGGGCGGCTTTCTGGGAGTGGCGCACGACCCCGCCGCTGACCCGGGCGCGCTACCTGTTCCGGCTCAAAGACGCCTTCGAGGAGAACTTCGAGGAGATCGCACGGACCCTGACCACCGAGCAGGGCAAAGTTATCGACGAGTCGCGCGGCGAGGTGCGGCGCATGATCGAAAACGTCGAGCACGCCACCGGGGTGACCACCCTGCAGTGCGGCTACACGTTGGAAGACATCGCCAAGGACATCGACTGCATGGGCCACCGCCAGCCGGTTGGCGTGTTTGCGGCCATCGTGCCCTACAATTTCCCGGCCATGGTGGCTTGGTGGTTTCTGCCCTATGCCATCGTCACCGGCAACACCTTCATCGTCAAGCCCTCCGAGCAGGTGCCCATGACCCAGACCAAGATCTTCGAGATCCTCGACCAGATCGGGCTGCCGGAAGGCGTCGTCAACATGGTGCACGGCTCGCGCGATGTGGTCAATGCGATCCTGGAGCATCCGGACATCAACGGGATCTCCTTCGTAGGCTCCTCCCCGACGGCAAAGTACATCTACGAGCGTTGCGGCGCGACCGGCAAGCGCGTGCAGGCCCTGGGCGGCGCGAAAAACATCGTGGCCGTCATGCCGGATGCGAACCTCTCCGCGGCCATGCCGTCCCTGATCACCTCGTTCTACGGCTGCAGCGGCCAGCGCTGTCTCTCGGGGTCGATCCTCTCCCCGGTCGGGGATGTGGCCGACAAGCTGATCGAACAGTTCACGGCGGCGGCCAAGCAAATTCGGGTCGGCGACGGCCTGGACGAGAAGACCTCGATGGGCCCGGTGGTGAGCGCGGCCCACCGGAAGCGGGTGCTCGGCTACATCGAAAAGGGCATCGCCGAGGGGGCCAAGCTCGTCCTCGACGGCCGCGACTGCAAGGTCAAAGACTTCCCGAACGGGTTCTTCGTGGGCCCGACGATCTTCGACAACGTCACGCCCGATATGACCATCGCCCGCGAGGAGATCTTCGGGCCGGTGGTGGGCATCGTGCGCTGCAAGAGCCTCAACGACGCGATCGAGCTGATCAACACGCGCGGGTTCGCCAACGCCGCCTGCCTCTACACCGGCAGCGGGGCCGCGGCCCGCGAGTTCAAATACAAGGTCAAACCGAGCATGATCGGGATTAACATCGGCATTGCCGCGCCGATGTCCTTCTTCCCCTTCGGCGGGGCCGGCCAGTCCATGTTTGGCGACATCAAAGGCCACGGCCAGGAGATCTTCCAGTTCTTCACCGACACGAAAGTGGTAATCCAGCGCTGGCTGTAGGCGCTGACGGGCGCAGGGGGTGGAGAGCACCGCCGGCAGGAAACCGGGTGTTTTCGACCCCTTGGCCCCCTCACCCCCCGAACCCTTACTGCATTTGGAGTGGACCATGCCGCTTGAGAATTTCGGAAGCATTCTGAATTTCGCCGAAGAGCTGGAGAGCCAGGACCAGCAGTTCTACGAAACCGCGGCCGCAAACCCCGCGTGCGGTGCTCACGCCGCCCTTTTCAGGGAACTGGCGGCCGAGGCCGGCCGCAGCGTCAAGTTCGTCCAGCGCGCGCGGCGTGAAAACGTGACCGAGATGATCCTGGAGCCGATCCGGGACTTCGTTCGCGCTCCGTTCTGCGAAGCCTGCGAGGGGGCGGCGGCTCAAAGCGCAGCCGAGGTGCTGGCCACAGCCCGCCGGCTCGAGACGCGCGCGGATCGCTACTACGCCGAAGCCGCGGAGAAGATCAAGGCGTTGCCGGAGGTGGCGCGGGCGCTCAAGGGGCTGGGGAAGCTCCGCAAAGCCCGGCTGGCCAAGCTTTCCGCCCTGTAAAACCGGGCGTCATGGATCGAACCACGGTGCGCGGCCGCCGTGCGCCGGAGAGCCCTTAACTTTTTCCAGCACAAGGAGAGCGCCATGAGCGACACAGCCAAACGGGTGGCGGAGTATGCCGCCCACAGCTACCACACCTGGAGCCGGCAGAAGGGGTGGAAGGCCCCCATGCTCATCACCGATGCCGAGGGCGTTTACTTCACCGACGACAAGGGCAAGCGCTACCTCGACTTCTCTTCCCAGCTGATGTGCTCCAACCTGGGGCACAAAAACAAGGTTGTGATCGAGGCCATCGTCCGGCAGGCCGAAAAGCTGCCCTACATCGCCCCCGGCTTCGCCACCCAGGCGGCCCTGGAGGCGGTCGAGGCCCTGCGCAGCGTCATGCCGGAGCAACTGAGCAAATTCTTCATCTCCACCAGCGGCACCGAGGCCAACGAAGCCGCCATCAAGATGGTCCGGCAGGCCTGCGCGCCGGCCTACAAGGTAATCGCCCGCTACAAATCCTACCACGGTTCAACGGCCGCCAGCATCTCTTTGACCGGCGACCCGCGCCGCTGGTACGCCGAGCAGGCGCGCTTCACCGTTCCGGGGGTGCGCTTCGCGCCGGACAGCTACTGCTACCGCTGCCCCTTCGCGCTGACCTACCCGGGATGCGGGGTGCAATGCGCCGCGTACCTCGATTACATGGTGCGCGAGGAGGGCAACGTGGCCGCCATTATCGTCGAGCCCATCGTGGGTACCAACGGCCGGCTGATCCCGCCACCGGAATACTACCCCATGCTGCGCAAGATCTGCGACGAGCACAAAGTCCTGTTGATCGCCGACGAGGTCATGTCCGGCTGGTTCCGGACCGGGACGGCCTTCGCCATGGAACACTGGAAGGTGATCCCGGATTTGATCACCACCGCCAAGGGCGCCAGCGCCGCCTACACGCCGCTGGCTATCACGGCGACCTCCGCCAAGGTGGCCGAGTTCTTCGAGGACGAGGTGTTCTGCCACGGCCACACCTATGCCTTTCACCCGCTTTCGGCCGCAGCCATCCCGGCCGCCATCGGCGAACTCAAGAGACTGATGGCCTCCGGGCTGCCCCAGCGCGTGGCCGCCCACCTCAAGGACCGGCTCCACCGGCTGGCGGAACGGCACGTCAGCGTCGGGGACGTGCGCGGCATCGGGCACTTCTGGGGGCTCGAGCTGGTCAAGAACCGCAAAACCAAGGAGCCCTTCGACGTCAAGGCCGAAAAATTCAGCACCAAGGCGCTCATGACCGGAAGGGTCGCGGCCGAGGCCATGCAGCGAGGGGTTTACATCAGCCCCTGGTACGACACGCTGGTGATCGCCCCGCCGCTGATCATCACCGAGGCGCAGGTGGACGAGGCCCTTGCGGCCCTGGACGCGGCCCTCGAGATCGCCGACCGGGAAGCCGTCGACACCGGCACCCCTGCCTCGCGCAGCACCGAGTACCCCGACCGGGGGTTGTAAAACGGTGCATCCGGCCGTGATCCTCTTGAAGGTGATCCCGGGCCGGGGCATCCGCCCCGGCCCGGCCGCCCCTGCCGCCCGTCGCTTCCGCATCCGGCCTTTTTAAAATTTTTCTAAATGTTTTCGAAGGCCTGCCGATGGTATGGGAACAAGGGCCGTTTTGGATGCCTTGACTCCCCACCGACGGTTCTCTATTATGATCGCGGGCAAACGAACGGCCGGCCGGAGGGGCATGCCCGCCGATGACGGCTTGAGATAAGATACGACTATCCCTTCGGACCCAATTACGACGGCTTATGGCTACGATCAACCTGAAGAAACGCGAGGTGGAATGCAAGATCGTCTACTACGGTCCCGGCCGCTGCGGCAAAACCACCAACCTGCAGTACATTTTCCAGAACAGCCGCCGCCACATGATCGATGACATGGTTTCCATCAAGACCAAGGGCGACCTGACCCTCTTCTTCGACTTCGTGCCCATGGGGCTGGGCAAGATCAAGGGGTGCGACGTGAGGGTTCAGCTCTACACGGTCCCGGGCCAGGTCAAATACGCCTCGACCCGCAAGCTGGTGCTCAAGGGCGCGGACACGGTCGTGTTCGTTGCGGACTCGATGCGCGTGCGCCACGAACAGAACATCGAGTCGATCAAGGACCTGGCGCAGAACTTGAAGGATTACGGCCTGAACATCTTGAAGTTCCCGCTGGTCCTGCAATGGAACAAGCGCGACCTCGCCGACGCCGGCGTTCCGCTGATGTCGGTCGAGGAGATGCACACCTTTTACAATCGCCAGCTCAGGGCTCCCGCCTTTGCCGCCAGCGCAGCCACCGGCACGGGGGTCAACGACACCCTAAAGGCGGCCCTCGTTCTCACCCTCAAGTCCATCAAGAGCCAGGCCGGCTGGGACTGAAAACCCCCATCGCTTAAAATTTCTTGGAAGCCTCCTTCAGGATGCGCTGAACGGGGTCGGAAAACCAACAGTCCATAAACGCCCGATTGACGGACTCCCTGCCTGCCAGAAACTGGGCGCGGATATCCCGCGTGCGGAGCTGCTTGGTCAGTGCGAACCCGAACGGGGGGTGTTTTAAGATTTCGGAAACCTGGGCGATCGCCTTGGCCTCGACCTCCTCTTGCGGGAGCACGCTGTCAACCAGGTTGAGGGCCTGGGCTTTTTGAGGCGCAAGCAGCTCCCCCGTATATTCGATCTCGGTCGCTGCCCGGTCTCCTGCAATTTGACGCAGCATCAGGTCGGCCAGAAAGGGGACGGGCAGCCCGATCCGGATTTCATTCAGCCCGGTCACGCTTTTCCCCGCTGAGATCAGGCGGAAATCGCACGTCAGCGCCAGAATGGTTCCGGCCGCAGGGGCGTGGCCGGTGATGGCGGCGGCTGTGGGGACCGGAAGAGTGTAAAGGCCCAGGACCGCATCCTCGAATTTGACCCAGAACTCCCTCATGCCCGCACGATCCAATTTGAGCAAGGCCGGCAGGTCCAGGCCGATGCTGAAAAACTTGCTCCCCCCGGCCAGCACCATGCCCCGAAAGCGGCCTTGCACCTCCTGGAGCGCCGCCGCGAGATCTTCAACCATCTCCGGCCCGATAGCGTTGGTGACCCCGCTGGTCAATCGCATGACGGCAATGGCGCCCTGGTCTTCAAGCACGACGTTCTTCATAGACACCCTTCCCTCGCATCAACGTGGTTTCAACCTTCACGGCCGGAGGCTCCTCCGGCCTGCAGGCATTACCGGAGTTCTCTCAACTCGGCCATGATCTTCGGCAGGGCGATCCCGGCGTTTTCCGGGATGGAGACATCGGCACCGGGAAATGCGCGCTCGGGGTTGATCTCCACGATCCGGGCGCCCCGATCGCGGGCGACGAATGGCAGGGAAGCCGCCGGCTGGACCACGGCCGAGGTGCCGATGACGAGCATGACCCCGCAGCTTTCCGCCTCGCGCCAGGCGCTCTCCAGGTCCACGGGTTGCAGCGGCTCGCCGAAGAGCACCGTGTTCGGCTTGAGCACTCCGCCGCAGCTGCAAAGGGGCGGGCTGCCCGCGGGAACGTGAGGCGCTCCGTATTCCTTCCCGCACGCCAGACACCGGATCTCTCGCAAGCTGCCGTGGATCTCCGTCACGTTCCGGCTGCCCGCTTTGCGGTGCAGGCCGTCGATGTTCTGGGTGATCACGTGGCGCAGGAGCCCCAGCGTCTCCATCTCGGCCAGCGCAAGGTGGCCGGGATTGGGCCGGTAGGCATCGCAGTTTCGGATGAACTCGCCGCGGATGCTCCAGTATTTCGACGGGTCCCGGCGAAAAACATCGATGGAGGCATATACGGTCGGGTCGAATTTCTCCCAAAGCCCGCCTTTCGAACGAAAGGTGGGGATCCCGCTTTCGGCCGAAATCCCGGCACCGGTGAGCGCCGCGCACGGCTGATGCGCCAGGATCAGGTCGGCGGCCTGCCGATAAACGGAAACCATTGGCCCCCCGCGTCGTGGCTGAACGCTAAAGGTCTTCCATCATCAGTTGGGTCGTGATTTGCACGCAGCCCTTGAGCGTGAGGGCCACGGGGCAGGAGTCGGCGTGCAGGTCGTGCGCCCGCAGGGCCGCTTCGCGGTTCTCGGGGGCCAGCTTCAGGTGGTAATCCACGTGAATGCGCTTCACGACGAGGACTCGCCCCTCCTTCTCGATCTCTCCCCGGGCATCGCAGATCAACCGGCCGTAGCCGGCGGGAATTTTGCGCGCTTCCAGCGCGCCGCCGAATGTCCCGGTCAGTCAGCCGGCGGCGGCGGCGACCAGGTAGTCCAGCGTGGCCGCGTGCGGTTCGTGGACATTGGTGTCCACACCGTAGTGCTGGGCAATCTCCGAGTGCACCCCGAAAAACACCGGGGCGGCGACATGCGGCAGGTAGGCGCGCCGCAGAGGGCCTTTGACCCTTTCGATCTTGACGCGCGACGTGTAGGCGATTTCAGCGGCCATGGCGGCCTCCTCTCGAGCGTTGGGGTGGAACCCCGTCCGCGCGTGGGGCGATCTCCTGCTCCGCATGCTGGACGGGTTTGCGATCAACGAGGGCGGTGTTATAAGTACACCATAAGATGCCGCATCGCAATGACAAGCGCAGCCGAGGAGGCCCTCTGTGATCATTCAAGCCGAAGTGACCATCCAAGCGCCCCTGCCCGTGGTTTGGAGGGTTTTCTCGCACCTGGAGCAGTGGCGGGAGTGGAACACGGCCTGCGACAGCTGCCGGTTCACAGCCGGCGAGGAGTTGGTCGAAGGAGCCTGCTTCACCTTCGTCGTCAAGCCGATCATCTTCCCGGTGCGGGTGGAGCCGCGGGTGGTCAGCTGTGAGCCAGGCCGAAAGGTGGTCTGGGAGGGCGAACGGCTCGGGATCCGGGCCGTGCATACCTGGCGCTTCGAGGAGCATCCCGGGAGGGTGGTGCTGAAAAGCGTGGAAACCTTCAAGGGGCCGCTGCTGGTCATAGGCCGCCTCGTCGGCGTCCCCAAGCGGCTGCACCGCCTCACGGTCCGGATGCTCGATCAAATCCGGCGGCAGGCGGAGGCGTGCTGCCAGGCCCATTGATCGGGCCCCGTTTTTTTGGGGTTTGCTGGGCTGTGCGTGCCGTCAAGATGCCGGGGGGAGTGCTGAGGTTTTTTGATCGACCGGGAGTGCGCAGGCGATTTTTTCCGGATCTGCCTCCTTCAAGAATTCGATCACCTGCCGGGCCAGTTCCTGGCCCACGACTTGCTCCTCGTCCACCACGAACGACGCTCCCAGCTCCCAGAAGTCCATGGTGGAAATGTTGTAGCGGCTTCTGACAATGACACTCGCGGCCGGCGACAGGGCGTGGACACCCTGCAGAATCCTCTTTGCCGTGCGGGGGTCCGGCACCGTGATGACAATTACACAGGATGCGGTCACTCCGGCGTGTGCCAGAATGTCCGTGTTGGAGGCCTCCCCCAGGTGAATTTTCAACCCCATCGCGCGCGCGGCCGAGACGGAGGCCGGGTTGAGTTCGATCACCTCCGGTTTCAACCCGTATTCCAGCAGGGCCTTGGCAACCTTGCGGCCGGAGGGGCCGAAGCCGATGATGAACACGCCGCCACCCGGCACGGAGGAAGGCGAGGCCCCCGGCGCCGTCTGGCCTCGACGGGACGGTGAAACCAATCCGATCACCCACCGGGCGAGCGGCCGCGCGTATACCACCATGTAAGGGGCCAGAAACATGGAGAGGATCGTCACCGACACGGCCAGCGAAAAAACATGCTGATCGATCAGCCCGCCCCGGCTGGCCTCGGTGGCCAAAACGAGGCTGAACTCGCCGATCTGGGCGAGAGTGATCCCTGTGGCGAGGGCGTAAAAGGGGTTCATTTTGAGCACCACCCCGATGCCGAAAACGATCAATGCCTTGCCGACGAAAACCACTGCCAGCCAGAGGAGCACCTCGCCCCAGTTCGCGATGAACCAGGCGGGGTCGGCCAGCATGCCCACGGACGTGAAAAACAGGGTCACAAAAAGCGTCCGCAGCGACCCGACATCCGAGCGGACCTGAGACGAAAAGGGGGATTCGGCCAGCAGCATCCCCGCCAAAAACGCCCCCAGGGCGGGGGAGAGCCCGAGGGAGTGCGCCGCCCAGGCCGACCCGAACGCCAGGATGATGGCCAGCAACACCACCAGTTCGCGGTCGGCGAACAAACCTCGGCGCATCAACAACCGCGGGATGAGGTGAAAGAACAGCCCGTAGAACACCGCCACCAGCCCGCCCGCGGCGGCCATTGTTTTACCGAGATTCAGGCTGACGTCGAGCGCACTGCCCCCCTGGCTCATCACCGTAAGGGAAAGCACCAGGGGCACCACCGCGATGTCCTGAATCAAAAGAATACCCAGCGCCGCCCGCCCTGAAACGGAGTCCATTTCGGCCCGATCCATGAGGACCCTCAAGACGATGGCCGTCGAGCTGACCGCCACCATCTCCCCCCAGGCAACGGAGGACCCCGCCGTGCCGTTCACGGAAAAGATCAGCGCAAAAAGCGCCAGGGTGATCGTGACCTGCAGGATGCCGCCCAGCAGGACCACTCTTCCCATGCGCTTCAGCCGGCCGAAGGAAAACTCCAGGCCGATCGAGAAGAGCAGCAGGGAGACGCCCAACTCCCCCCAGTGCATGAGGGCGTCGCGGTCGAAAAGGGTCGGCCCGAGCAGGGTGCCCGCCACCAGATAGCCGATGATGGGGCTCTGCTTCAGGTGCTTGGCGAGAACGCCCAACGAAAAGGCCACGGTCAGCAGCAGAACAAGCTTGGACAGAATGGCCCACATGTCCGTCATGGGATTCTCGGCATCCTTTCAGGGCCGGCGGCGCCGCTGGCGTTGGGCGTTTTCGATGGCGTCCGAGGAGGGGTGATCTTAACGGCGGCGCAGACCGGATTAACCCGCGGAAAAGCGATGGGACAAAAAAAATAGGCGTCACCCCGAATCGCCCGTAGCAAAACCTGAAGCAAAAGTCCAGAGCGGCAGGATGCTGAACCGCCCGCGAGGCCGGCGGCGGCTTTGCCCGGCGATGGCCGTACCAGGCGGAAAGGGCAGCCTATATGCCCGGCGCGGGGGGTGCGGCAGGGATGATTGAGCGCAGGCGAACCGAAAGGTCGTCCAAGGTGAACGGCTTTTGCAGGAACCCGTCGCAGCCGCGGTTCATGATTTCACGGGCCTGGCCCTGCAGGCTGTAGCCTGAGGCCAGGAGCACCTTCACGCGGGGATGGGTCCGCCTGAGCTGATCGAAAACCTCCCCTCCGCCCATCTCCGGCATGATCATGTCCAGAATCACAACGTCGATCCGATCCCCCTCCCGAGCGAAAATTCCAAGAGCTTCCCGGCCGCTGGAGGCGCAGAAAACGGTGTATCCGAGTTTGCGGATCAATTCGGCCGTCACTTCCAGCACGGTCTGCTCGTCGTCCACCAGCAGCACCGAGCCGGAACCGTCCAGCGGTTGGCACGGGCGGTCGGCCGACGGACCGGGTCTCATCACGGTGGCCGGGAAATAGACGAAAAAGACGGCCCCGGCGCCCGGCTTTGACTCAACGTCGATGTATCCGTTGTGGCCCTTGACGATGCCGTAGGCCGATGCGAGCCCCAGACCGGTTCCGTGCCCCATCTTTTTGGTGGTGAAAAACGGGTCGAAGATGCGATCGATGATCAGCGGGTCGATCCCCACCCCCGAGTCGACGACGCGCAGGCGGACATACTCCCCCGGGCGCACGGTGTACCCCTTGGGGGGGATCTCGCGGTGGGTCACGTTGTCGGTCTGCAGCAGAAGCCTACCGCCCGCCGGCATGGCGTCGGCCGCGTTGACGAACATGTTGAGCAGCACCTGCTCGATCTGTCCACGGTCGGCGATGATGCCTTTGAGGTCCGAAGCGAACCGGCACTCGATGCGGATCTCCTTGCGCATGCGGCCGAAGGTTTCCGCCGTCTCCGCAGCCAGATCGTTGAGCAGGATCGGCCGGGATTCGTATTTCCCCTTGCGGGCGTATCCCAGAAGCTTTGACGTGAGGTCCGCCCCGCTGCGCACCAGCTTTTCGATATTGATGAGCGCCCGGTGGTGGGCCTGCGAAGCCGGCGTGTCGAAGAGCATGAGGGACACGTTGCCCTGGATGGCCATCAGCAGGTTGTTGAAGTCATGCGCGATGCCGCCGGCAAGCGTGCCGATCGCTTCCATCTTCTGTGCCTGCTGGAGCTGGATGGTGAGCTTGCGCCGCTCTTCCTCCGAGCGCCGCTCTTCCGTGATGTCCTTGCTGTGGATCGCCAGCTTGACGATCCGGCCGTGCTCATCGCAGATGGGGTGAACCGAGTTGGAGAAGACCCGGCCCTCGCAAGTGTCCTCGAAAAAGACAGGCTTCCGCTCGCGGATGACCTCCATGCCCTTCTGCTTTCTGAATTCGGCCACGTCAGGCGGAAAGAATTCAGCCAGCGAACGGCCGATCATCATCTCAACCGGGATGTCGATGCGCGCTGCGGCCAGGTGGTTGACGGCCAGGATGACGCCCGTCACGTCGACCAGGAAGGCGGCGGTGGGCGCGGCGTTCAGGAGCGCGTGCGCGGTTTGCTCGATTTCGCTGAATGCCTTACGGCCGGCATCGGGGCCGACGCCGAGGAAGCCGCTTGAAACCGGCTCAATTCGGGCCTGCTGCGCGTCTGTGGCCATTTGGCTCTCTCACGGGTTTGCCGTTTCTCCACCCAAGGGGATCGCCGGGCAGGCGTTCACCAGAAACGCCTGCCCATTCGAATCGGGGTAACAGCATAAACCATGCCACCGCAGTCGAAACGGATTACATTTCAACATATTGAATTAAAATTAGATTTTGTTTGAAGTGCGCAGAGACCAAGGCTGAAACGCCGGCGGCACAGCAGGCACTGTCATTTTATTGACCGTCACCCGCAATGTTCAGATGAGGTTAACCAACCCTGAATTTTGGACAATTCTGCCGGTTCGGGATATACTTGAAATATGGCAATCGCCCTATCACCCCTCTCCCGGTGAAGCCGTGGTTGAGCCGACCGCACTGAAATTGCGCTACCGGTCCATAGAGCAGTTTGCGGGGCATTACCGGCAACTGCGGTCGGGGCGCGTCTTCATCGCGACCGAGATGCCGCTGCCGGCCGAGACTCCGCTGCGATTGGCGCTTGTGATCCCGGACAGCTCCCACCCGCTTTCACTCGAGATGAAAGTGCTCGAATCCGACGATCGCAAGGCGACGGCGAAGATGGAAAAGCCCTGCGGGATGCTGCTGGGCGTCAGGGGCGATCTCCACGCGGCGATCAAGGACCTCGAGCAGCAGATGAGGTCCGTTCCAGCACTGGAGTCCCTGCTGAACGAACGGGGGGGCCCTTCAGCCGCCCCCCCGCCAACACCTCCCCATTTTGCAACTAAACTCAATTATACCAGAATGTTGCATTCCGGTTTACCAACCCGCGTAGCAACTGCCTCGAAAAGCAGCCCGGCACGGGAGGACCCCGCCCTCTCCATGGAGTGGATCCGCTCGGCCGTCGACCAGGCCGAGGCCGCGCGCGAGGCGCCCCAAGAGGGGACCCCGGAGCCGGCCGCGCGCACAAAAAAGGAGCTCACCCCGGCCGAGCGGGAGCGCATCAAGCCGGTCGGCGATTTCGTCATGGACCTGACAAAGGCTATGATGCGCTCGGGCTACTATGCCGCCGACCACCCCAGTGCCCACACCGCCAAGCATGGCCTCTACGATGCCCTGCAGCGGAGCCTGGGCGAATCGCCCGAAATCGTCATCACCCACCAGCAGGCGCGCGAGAAGAGCGAGATCCTGATAACCGGCATCCTCGATGAGCCCGTCAACGTGCGCACGGTGGTGGGGGCCGGCATGGCGGAGCTTTTCGTGCCGAAATTGAGCGAGTGCCTCAACCGCAAGGCCCTCGTCAGCGTTGCCATCAAGCGCTCCATCACACCGGCCCATTTCAACGGGTTCATCGACGTGATGAGCGACCCAACGGCCGACCGGGGACAGAACGACAAGGTGGGCGTCATGCTGACGCGCACCCTCCTGGAACGAGGCATAACCGAAATCTCGTGCGTGTTCTTGGACGACATCATCGTCCTCGAGAAAAACCTGCCCTGGCGAGTCGAGATGGCGATTCAGCGCCTGGCCAAGGACCTCAAGGTCCTGCCCATGTTCCAGGCAGAGTCGGACGATGGGATCAAGCGCCTGAAAATGCAGATCATTCAGGATATCCTGCGGCCCCTCAAACACCCCGAGTTCCTGAAAGACCTCATCGTCAACTGCTACGTCATCGCCCAGCACGTCAAGGCCATCCGGGAGGAGGACATCGAAAAAGTCATCATCGAGGCCTTCCCGCTGGACGCCCTGCTGCCGACGTCGCACTTCATTTTTGCGGAGCTCAACCGGCTCAGGGCAATCGGTGCCGGGGACCCGGAAAACCCGTTCGTCAAGCGGCGTTTTGCGGGGGTGAAACGAATCCTGAAATGGGTCTCCCGCCGCGTGGTGCTCGCGGACATTCGCGGCGCCCAGGGCTTTCTCGAATCGCTCTACACCCAGGGCGTGCTCGCTTTCGAAGAGCTGCCGCCCGACGTCCAGTACTTCGTGAACACGCAGCGGATGGCCGCGGACGTGGCCGCCCACATCCGCAACTACGCCCAGCGGCTTCTGCGGCCCTCATCTCCCGGCGATGCCGCGGCTCTGCTCAAATGCTTTCGTAGGGTGATTCCGGGGTTTCTCGACCAGGGCGACTTCCAGGCAGTCCTGTGGGTCGCGCGCGCCGCAAAAAAAGCTGCGGCCGAGGGTGCGCTGACCGGCGCGACGCCCGATCCGGGCGGCGATCCCCTGCGCTTTCTTTTTGAAGGGCGGAGCGGGGAGATTTTGATCGCCTTCGAGCGCGCCGAGGAGAAAGAGCGCCAGGTCCTGGAAGGAACTTTGAGCCTGTTGGGACCCATGGGGATCGAGGCGCTCTGCCGGGTGTTGTCCGACAGCCAGAAGCGCAGCGCCCGCAAGGCGGCGATGGACGCCCTGGGCCGCACCGGCCCTCTGGCCCGCGAGTGGGTTGTCTCGGTCCTGGAGGACCCGACCCAGAAATGGTTTTTGAAGCGCAATGCACTGATGCTGCTGCGCAATGTGGCCGCTGGGGCTGCGGACATCGAGATCGTGCGCCCGTTGCTGAACCACATCCACGCCCGGGTCCGCAACGAGGCCCTGGACACCCTGATAGCGCTTAAGGCGCCCGAGGCCGAAGCCCTGAGCGTGAAGGCGCTGGACGACCCGGATGAGAGAATCCGCTGGCGGGCCGCCAACGCTCTGGCGGAGCTCTCCCCACTGTCGCCCGCAACCATGGGCCGCCTCCTGTCCAGCATGCGCAGCGAGCCCCCCGCGGAAAAGGGCCTGGCCGAGCGCCATTACCGCAAGGTGGCCCAGATCATCAAAACCGTCGGCGGCATGAAGCGCCTGCGGGAGCCGGCGCAAGTTGAGCAAGCACTGTTGGAAATCGCTGAAAATGCGACGGGGCAGAAGAAAACCATCCTCGGGCGGCTGCGCCGGTCGGAGGAACCCGACGGCTCCGCAGTACTGGGGGCGGCCATCGGGGCGTTGGGCGCTCTCGGCTCGCAGCGCGCCGAGGAGTTTTTGAACCGCTTTGCCGACGGCAAGAGCCCGCACGCGTCGGCCGCCCGGAAAGCGCTCGACGCCCTGCATACACGTCTGCAGTCGGCCTAAGCCCTTTTCCGTTTCGCGTAGCCGGCGGCCTCCAAGCCGGCCACGCAGCCCTCCCCCACGGCCTTGGCCACCTGCCAGGGCGGACCGGTGATGTCCCCGGCCGCATAGACCCCGGGGACATTGGTCTCCATTTTCTTGTTCGTCTGGATGTATTTCATCTCATCGTCCAGCCGTACCCCGAGCAGCCCGGCCAACCCCATGACGCCCTTGGCGCCCAGCTCGATGAACACCCCCTGGACCGCAAGCCGCGTCCCGTCTTCGAGCACAACCGCCTCCACGCCGTCCCGGCCGCTGATCTCTTTCACCCGGCTGTTTTCCCGCAGCGCGATGCGGCTCTGGCGCACCTCGGCCGCCAGGGCCGAGCCGACCTCGAGCCGCCCGCAGACGAGATGCACCGTGCGGGCGTAGTCCAGCATGGTCAGGGCGCCGCTGGCGGCAGCGCTCCCGTCGCCCACCACGGCGACGTCGCTTCCCTTGTAGAAGTTGCAGTCGCACTCCACGCAGTAGCTGACCCCCCGTCCGAGCAGCTCCTTCTCGCCGGGCACCCCCAACCGGTTGCGGGCGGTTCCGGTGGCGATGATCACGGCCGCGGTATCGATCTCGCGGCCGCTCTCGAGCTTGATGCGGAAGCCGGGAGGATTCTCGGCGATGGAGAGCACGTCCTCGTCCGCGAGTTCGGCACCGAAGGATGCGGCCTGGTGCCGGCCGGCCTTGATAATGTCCTCGCCCGTCGTCTGCAGGATGCAGCAGTAGTTTTCGACGGGGTGATGATAGATGCTGCTCTTGCTCTCCTTGCCCAATACCAGGACGGATACTTTCTTGCGCGCCGCATGGATCGCCGCCTGCAGTCCGGCCGGACCGGTCCCCAGGATGACGACGTCGTAGGACTTCTTTTTCGTCATGTGCTCTCTCCTTGTGCCAGTGGTGTCTGCGGGGCCTCCGGGGCCAAGCGTTCAGCCCCCGGACTCCATCGCCTTCAGCGCCTCTTCCGCCAGCATGCGTTTCTTGACCCGTGGGGGGAAAACCCGTTGCACGCGGCCGGTTTCGAGGTTGAAGCGCTGGATGAAAAGCCGCCGCAGGGGGGTGCCGTAGACGCTGACCATCAGAGTCGCTCCGTCATCGGGATTGCCCGTGCGGTGGATCCCCTCGTCGAGCGGCAGGGTCGTTTCGGTTTCCCCCGGCTGCACCACACGCCTTTCGGACACCACGAGCTGCGCCCGGTCGGGGTCGGCGCCGCTATCCTGCCGCAGGTATCGGACCACCTCGAGGCGTCCGTAGGCCGGACCGGAAACGCCCCAGGAGGTGTGGTCATGCAAGGCGGTGTACTCGCCCGAGCCGAAGATGTAAAGCCGCAGTGAGAAGAGGCGCCCGGGGTCGCGGTAGAGGATCAGTTCGTTGGCAAACATGGTTTCCTGGCGCAGGTCGGGATAGGGCTCACCCCTCAGGATCATTTTGAAAAGCCCCTCGAAAAGCCCGCGGTCGCAGAGCAGCGCCGGCAGCTCCTCCTGAAAGAAACCGATCCGGCCTGCACGCTCGCTGATGCCCGCCACGCCCGCCGCCCATCTCCGGCAAAGCGCCTGAATTTTTTCTTTTGGATTGGAAAGCGTCATGTCATGGTGTTGGATGATTGTGATGGTGTTTCCGATAGCTCATCCGGCAACGCTCCCCGCGGGGTATGATCTGCCAGACAAAAGGTGGCCGCCCCAAACGTGATGCGTCCCAATCTTCCCTTTGGAAAATCACCGCGGCGTCAGCCGCGGTGATTTTCCAGCCGCACGTGCTGCTCGTAGAACGGCGCTCCGCCGCCTATGTCCGTCACACCGGAGGCGATCAACTGGTTGGCTCCGCCGCCCTGGCTCATCCAGTCCCCCCGCCGATAAATGACCGCACCCGGATGGAGGCCGGGCGCGAACGCGACCGCCACCGGCAGCCTCCCCAGCGGCGAAACCAGGGCTACGGGCCGCGAGAGATCCAACCCCGTGAGCGCGGGGCTTTCCGGGGAGACCCAGACCGTGGGGGGTGCGGCCTGGTCCTCCGGCAGAATCTGGGAGTGGATGGCGGAGCGGCGGACTAAAGTGAGCAGCCGCAGGGGATAGCCTTCCGGAGACGGGGGCTCCGCATGCAATCCGGCCGGAAACCGATACTTTCCGTCGGCGTGGTGGAACACCATCCCCTCGTAGGCGACCCGCGGCCGCTTCGAGCGCACGAATCCCCGCCGGCGCAGCTCTTCGAGAGTGGTGTCGAGATGCGGGGATTTCAGCGCCGCCCGCAAACAGGATTCCGCATCCGGCATGAGAATCGGCGGGTCCAGGCGCCGCCCCAGTTCGGACACGATCCAGTAATCGCTGCGCACCCCCCCCGGCGGCCGGCAGACGGCACTTGCCATCTGCACGTACTCGTGCAGGAAGGAGCCGATCACATCCTCCTGCTCGAGCATGAGCGCGCAGGGCAGCACCAGGTCCGCGCGCCGGGCGGTGTCGGTCATGAAGGCGTCCACCACCACCGTGAACTCCACCTGCTCGAAGGCCCGCGCGGTTTCCAGGGCGTTGGGGGCCTGGTTGACCACATTGATCCCGTTCACCCAGATCAGCCGCACGGACGGCTCGCGGGCGGCCAGGATGCTGTTGCCGATGGTCGCGATCGGAAACCCGCGTCGCCCCTTGTGCCCGGGTCCCCGGGTCCACCCGAGGTCGAGATTGCGGAAAGAGTGCAGGTGGAAGTAGGCCCCCCCGCCGGGCACGCCGATGTTTCCGGAAAGCAGCGCCAGGGCATTGATGAACCGCACGGTCTCGCCGCCGAAACGGTAGCGCTGGAGCCCCGCCCCGATGAAGGTCGCCACCGGACGGGTGCGGGCGTAGAGATCGAAGAGCGCCTCGAAGTCGGCCGGGGCCACTTCGCAGGCAGCCAGCAGGCCGTCAAGAGGCTGCTTCAGGATCAGCTCCTGAAACCGCTGCGGCTGGTGGGTGCACCCGAGCACATCGGCGGCGACCCTGTTTTCTTCGAACAGGAGGCGGATCAATGCTGCCGCCAGGAACCGGTCCGACCCCGGGCGGATGCGAATGTGGCGGTCGGAAAACGATTCACTGCCGTCCCCGCCCGGCGACAGGGTCAGCACCCGTGCGCCGCGTTTCCTGGCCTGCCGGACGATCGCCGCCGTATGAACCGAGCTGCGGGGAAAATCCTTGCCCCAGTTCACGATGGCGGCGGCATGGGCGAGGTCCTCGATGTCGTGGTTCTCCCGCGAACCGAAATCCTCCACCCCAGCAACGTAGCCGGCGGCGTCGCAAAGCGAACCCATGATCCGGCTCGACCCGAGGCGTGAGAAGAACAGGTTGACGGCCTCCTTCAGCACGCCTTTGGCGCCGTCGCTGTGGATGTGAAGCACCGCGGTAGGCTCTGCACGCAGCGCCTGGATCTTTTCTGCGCAGAGATCGAGGGCGGCATCCCAGCCGATGGACTGCCAGCCGCCGTCCGTCTTGAGCAGCGGGGTGAGGATACGGTTGGGGCTGCGCAGCCGCCGGTACTGGCCCCGGGTCTTGGCGCACATGAACCCACGCGTGAACGGGCTCTCCGGATTGCCGCGCAGCGCAACCGAGCCGTCGGCAACGGTCTCCGCCACGAGCGAACAGGCGTCCGGGCAGTCGTAGGTGCAGGCCGTAATCTGTTTCATAGGGCGAGAAGATAGGGTTCGAGAGGCCAAGGGTTCAAGGGTGCGCTCCGAGGACCTGTCGGTCACGGGCGACTATCCGACCGGAGACCGCATTTATAATTTTGCGTTGACCGAGTCCACCTTACGCTGCATGCGCCCCCCCGGCCCTTTGCGATAATCGGCCTTCAGGGAGAGACTCACGCGGCCGCAGTCCCGGCTCATCGCCTCGAAGCAGCACTTGACCACCCCCATGACCTCGTCCCACTCGCCCTCGATGCTCGTGCCCATGGCGCGGAACTCGTAGGGCAGACCGCTGTCGCGGATAATTTTGATAGACCGGGCCACGTAAGGCCTGAGGCTCTCGCCCTTGTCCAATGGGTACATCGAAAAGTCCACGATGACGCTCATTCGCGCTGCCTCCTTTGGGTGGAACGCCGCGGCGGGCCGTCGATCCGTTGAACGCCCCGTGGCGTTTGACATACCGGATTTTAATTCCATATAGTGACTTTTAATCCTTATTTCAATTCAGAGGAGGGGTCATGCCCGACCTGACGGCCGTTCACTACACCATACGGCTCACCCCCGACCTGGAGCGCTTCACCTTCGACGGGCACGTCGAGATCACCCTTCGATCTTCGACCCCGGTGAACGAGATCCGGATAGACGCCGCCGATCTCGCTGTCTGGGGATGCGCCGTCCAGGATCAGAAACGAGTGCTTTTTTGCCCCTTCCGGGTGGACCCCGTGGCCGAGGAGCTGTGCATCCTTCTGCCCCACGCCGCCTGCGGCGACATCCTACTGAGCGTCGACTTCACGGGCCGCATCAACGACTCCATGGCGGGCTTCTACCGCAGCCGCTATGCAGCGAACGGAGCCACCAAAACCATCGCCGTCACCCAGTTCCAGGAGAGCGACGCCCGCCGGGCCTTCCCCTGCCTGGACCATCCCGCACAGAAAGCCGTCTTCGACATCGAGCTCGAGGTCGACCGCTGCCTGGCGGCCGTCTCGAACACCGACATCCGCGCCCAAGAGCTTCTCGATAACGGGCGCAAGCGCGTGATCTTCGAGACCACACCGAAAATGTCCACCTACCTCGTCTTTTTTGCGGTGGGACCGTTCGAAACCCTGCAGGACCGCCTCGACAGCCGGGTGCGCGTGCTGACCCTGCCCGGCCAGCAGCCGTACGCCGGCTACGGCCTCGAGTTCGGCCGCAAGGCGTTGCAGTTCAGCGAGGCCTATTACGGCATCGCCTACCCGCTTTCCAAGATGGACCTGATCGCCGTCCCGGATTTCGCCTTCGGAGCCATGGAAAACTGGGGGGCGATCACGTTTCGGGAGAACCTGCTGCTGCACGTGCCGGGGATCACCTCCCAGTCCGGCGAGGAGCGCATCTGCGAGGTCATCGCCCACGAGATCGCCCACCAGTGGTTCGGCAATCTCGTCACCCCCGCGGACTGGAAATACCTCTGGCTGAACGAGAGCTTTGCGACCTACTTCGGCTACGGCGTCGTCGCCCACTACCACCCGGAGTGGGAGATCTGGCAGCAGTTTTTAAACGGCACGACCGGCTCCGCCATGGCCCGTGACGGGCTGATCGAAAATTTCCCGATCGAGATCCCGGGCGGCGAGCATCTCGTGATCAACACGAGCACTGCTCCGATCATCTACAACAAGGGCGGAAGCATCCTGCGGCAGATCGAAGACGCCATCGGGCCGGAGAGCTTCCAGAGGGGCCTGCAGCGCTACCTGACGGCCCACGCCTATGGCTGTGCCGAGAGTCGGCAGCTGTGGGAGGCCTTTGAAGCGGTTTCGGATCAGCCGGTTTCGGCCATCATGCAGAGCTGGGTCGAGCAGGGTGGGCTGCCGGTCATCACGGCCGCCCGCGATGGCGGCACGCTGGTGTTGTCCCAAAAACGGTTCACCTACCTGCCGCACGAATCAGCCCAGCACTGGATGGTCCCGGTCAG
>JAWOHH010000113.1:0-61593 GCA_046496215.1 Desulfobacterales bacterium | reverse complement strand
CCGCCGACGCCCTCGTGCTCGCCGGCCCGGTCTACTGGTTCACCGTTTCGGCCCAAACCAAGCTCTTCATGGACCGCTGGTATGCGTTGGGCGGGGACAACGACTACCGGGGGCTGCGGGGCAAGCGCTTCGGGATCCTCCTGGCCTTTGCCGACGCGGACGCATTCAGCTCCGGCGCGGTGAACGCGCTGCGCACGTTTCAGGATGCCATCGGTTATCTGGGGGGATCGATCGCGGGGATGGTCTACGGCAGCGCCGGCGAGGCCGGGGAGATCCGCAAGCGCAAAGACCTGATGCAGCAGGCGGCCGCGCTGGGGAAAAAACTGGCGTTGCCGGCCTGAGCAGCGGCGCGCCCGCCCTCCGGGGTCATTCGTGGACGGCCCCCCTCACTCTCCTGCCGGCCGGCTGCCGATGTTTCTCAAGTGCACCATGGGCCGGGTTTCCTGGCCGTGGTCGTAAAGAGGCCCCAAAATGGGAAATCCATTTCACAGCTGGGAGGTTAGGAGATGAGATGAGAGCCCCACACGCGCGAACGGTCATCGCCCTCTTGCTGTTCTGGGGGAGTTTTTTTGGGGCTTCACCCGCCGCCGCCGGGGAGGCCGGCCCGGGTCCCCCTCCAGCGCCTTTGCTGTATGGCTTCCGGGCGGGGGTCCTGGCCCACGACGTCAACCACCTCTGGAGCCGTAAACGCGCGGAGGGCGGAGTCGACTGGAACGCCGAGCTTGTTTTCGGCAGGCCGGGCTGGGCGTTCGGCGCCGGCATGGTGCTCGCCAACATCGGCGCGAGCGTCAACAGCCGGGGCGACACCAGCAAGATCTACGGCGGGTTTCTATGGGAAGCGATGTTCGGCGGCATGTTTTTCTTCAACACCGGGGCCGGCCTGGCCCTTCACGACGGCGACCTGGAGCGGGAAGACCCGGACAGAAAGCAGCTCGGTTCGCGCCTGCTGTTCCGCGTCCCACTCGAGGTCGGCGTGTCGTGGAGCGGCCGGCATCGGCTCTCGCTGATGTTCGACCACGTGTCGAACGCCTACCTGGCGAGCCCGAACGAGGGGCTGGACACTCTGGGTTTACGCTACGGCTTTCAATTTTGAGGCCCCGGCGCGTCTCACTTCAGTGACTTTTGCCACTCTTTTGCAAAAATCGCCGCCACCTGGCCCGTTTGCGAAAGATCGATCTTGAGGGCTTTCGCCACCTCCTGGTACAGGGCTCGGCGGTCCCGGTTTTCGGCTTCGACCAGGCCGCCCAGATCGCGCCGGTCTTTCAGGCTCAGGGCACCCGCATCCGCGACCGCCAGGTAGCCGTCCGTCCCCTCCTGGAGAACTCCGCTCTGCAAATGGGGTTTGAGCACCGGGTAACGCTCCTTCATCTGCTGCTTGAGGGTCCGGATGGCCGGGTTTGACACCGTTGTCGCCTCATCGGCCCAGGCCGTACCGACCAGGGAAGCCAGACGGACCGGGTGCGCCAGCGACGAGCTCTTTTTGAGGGGCGCCGCCTCCGGCTCGTTCTGAGGCCGCACCCCCCGGATATCCTGCACGATTTCACCGGCCACCGATTCGACCTTTTCGGCCGGAAAGTAGATGTTGATGGTGACGCAGGCCCCCACTGCCAGAAGCGACAAAACCAAGATTGACTGCAGCCACCCGACGGATCGTTTCATCTACCCCTCCTTGTTCAGCGCACGACGGGGCCGCTTTCGGAATCGGCGACCCGCTGCACCCGTTTGACCATGTCTCTGAAGCTGATCTGATTGTTCGGGTTCAAATTGACGACATCCACACCCGGGATCCCGCCTTTGCGCACCAGGTATTCCACCCCGCCCTCCGTGACGGTGCCGTTGATCCTGAACCGGTCGTTCTCCAACACCGCGCGGACCCCGATCTTATCATAGAGGAACTCCTTGAATAAAGACGCAAGATTGCCGGCCAGCCCGACGAAGGGGCTCTGGCCGCCGCCGATGCGCGCGATGTTTTCCACCGCCGCGACCGTGATGCGCTGGGGGACCCCCTTGCGGCGAACCGTTTCCAGCTGCAGGGCGAAGCGCTGCGGCTGCCGTTCGACGATTTCCAGCTGATTGATGGATCCGCTCAGCACGCCTTGAACGCGGCCGAAGGCGGTGCCCCGGGTCAGTTCGGACAGATCCAGGCCCTCGATCGAAATGTCCGCGCCGACAGCGGGCGCGGCGCCGAGGGCGCCGTTTACGCCAGGGTTGTCCACCGCGACTTTGCCGCCGAAGATGTCGGCCGTCAGCCGCCCCCGGGAGCGCAGGTCTCGGCCGTCGAAGCGGATCTCCTCGAGGCTGCCGTTCAGAACGGCCGCGACCGGTGCCGGCCAGATCTCCTTCAATAGATGCCCGATATGCACACGATCGGCCGTCATCCGCGTGCTGGCTTTCGGCAGGCCGCTGAAGATATCGGTGAAGACGACAGGGTCGAAACGGACCTGCCCGGAGGGGAAGCGAAACCGCATGCCCGGGCCTGCGGTCAGTCGTCCGGGGCCGGCGTCGAGGGGCAGCCTCAACTCCTGGGCCGGCAGAGAGGGCAGTGAGAGGCTGCGGACCGCGAGTTCGCCGACCATGGGCGCTTCCGCGCGGCCGGGGCTGCCGCTTTCATGCCAGAGCGGCAGGTCGAGTTCGATGCCCTCCAGGCGCACCGCCTCATCCGGCGTGGAGAGAGTGCCCGCGTTCCAGTTCAGTCGGCCCCGGGCGGTTCGACGCCCGGCCTGGGCGGTCAGGTTGAGGTCGGCTGAAACCAGCCCGCCGACCCGCAGGCTTAGTAGCGCCGGGTTTCGGTATCGCAGCGGTTCGGCGATCAACGCGGCGAAAAGTGCTGCAAGCGGGGCCGCCGGCATGTGCAGGGCGAGATCGTAGGAGGGCTGCCGGGCACTGAGATCCATGCTGCCGCGGGCCTCCAAATTTAGAAGAGCCCCGAGCTCGAGGGCTGCACTTTCGATCCGGAGCCGCTGCCGGTCGCGGGCGTACTGGAGTTCGCCGGAGAGCGCCACCTGGTCGACGCCCAGGTCCAGGTAGATTCCCTCCCACAGGAGTTCGCCCGCGGTGGTCCTCGCCGTCGCGGAGACCGCAGCCGCATTCTCGCGGGGATGCACCCGGACGCCGATATCGGCCCTGAGCGAGAGGCCTTCGCCGACGCAGCTGCCGGAGGGGTTCGAAAACAGGCCCCGGCTCAAATCGACCCGCGTTGATAGCGTGCTCTCCCCGTCCCGCCGCCAGACGGCCTTGGCTTGCAAACGGTCCGCGGCGCTGATGCGCCACCCCGGCGGCAGGAGACCGTATCCCGCAGCTGCCGCAACGACCCCCATCCCGCTTGCCGCCGCATCGACCGTCAATTGGCTGCTGCCGCCGCGGATCGACCCCTTCAGGTTGCGGAGGGGCTCCGATGAAAGCGAAATCTCGGGGATGGACACCGTGGCCGCGTCCGCATTGAAGCTTGCATTTTTCAGGCTCAGCGCGAGGTCCCGGATGGGGTAGCTCTCACCCGCGACGGCCACGAATGCAGACGGCGTCCGGACCTCTGCCCGCGGAATTGAAATGACGGGGTAGGCGACTTCCGCAACGGCATCGAAGAGGAGTTGCTTGATGCGGAGTGCCCCGGCGGCCGCTTCGTCGGCAACCGCGTTCCAGCGCGTCAGGGAGAAGAGGCGCTCGTTTCGCTTGTAATCTGCGCTGAGGCTCAAACGGGGGCCGTTCACCCGGATTTCGGGGAAGCCCTCGCCGCTCAACTGGAGCAGCTCGCACCCCAGCTGCCCGGTCTCGAGCGCAATGTGGTCCGGGCGAAACTCGATCTCAAGCTGGGCATCGGCCCCGATGGCGACAACCGTCGCCTGCGGGCCCGTGTAGCGGGCATCGGGCACCTCTATGCGGCCGCTCAGCTTCTCCCGTTCCGCGGACCAAGCCGGGTTTAAAAGCGCCCGCAGACGATCGGCCTCGAAAACGCCGCCGGTTGCAGGCCGATCGACCCGGGCCGAACCGACCACCTCGATCCCGCCCGGTGTCGTCTGGGCGCTGATCCCGTGCAGCGCCACCCGGATTTCCACCGTATCCCAGTCGAGGTCACCGGCGCTCAGCACGACTTGCTCGAGCCGCAGCTCCCTGAAGAGCAGCGTGTTTGCGAGGCGGCCGACCAGGCGGTTCAGCACCGATGGCGGCCCGGCTGCGGGTTCCGGCTTCTGCCGAGCCGCCCCGCCCTCGGCCTTCACGGATAGTCCGAAAAGCTCGAGGCGCTCGACAACCAGGGTCCGCTGCCCGACCCCTCCCTCCAGCCGGCAGCGCACCTCAAGGCGTGCGATGCGTGCGTCCAATGCGCGGCCGCCACCCCCTTCGAGGACGGCGATCTTCGCCGCACGCAGTTCGAAGGGGGCGAAGCCGTAGCTCAGCTCATCGATGGCCACCCGCGCCTCGAGCCTGGAGGACAGCCAGGCTTCAAGCAGGGACTTGACGGTTGCGGGGTGGTGATAGAGCCATATGAGGGACAGCGCCAGGATGGCCGTCACCCCCAGCGCGAGGAGCGTGAGCGATAATACGATTCGTCCGGGTCTCGTCATTTTGAAGGGCGTGTTCGCAGCGGGTTGCGCCGGAACCCGGCGTTTGAAGAGCCGAGGTGCCCGCAGCTGAAAATGGAGCGGGGAGCGGACCGTTCGTGCTAAAGCGCTCGCCCCGTCTCGTCGGCCTCGGCCATGGCTTCGAGGAGGGTTCGGGGCGATTTGGCGTCGCCCAGGATGTGGGTTTCGACACCCATGCGGCTGAGCATTTCGGCCGCCTTGCGTTCGGAGCGGAACCCGTCGGCGATGACCAGATCGCGGATTCCGCACAAGGTCTCCCGCCCGCCCGCGTGGTCGATCCGGATGCCGTCAACCCCGAATTGCCTTATGAAAGCCCGTTTGTAGAGCCTCACCCCGGCGGCGGACAGCCGCCGTCGCAGGGAGGTGCGGTCGTTGGGGGCCAGTTCGGGGGCAACGTGGGCGCCGCCCAGCACCGACACCTCTCGCCCGCCCTGGGCCAGGAAATCCGCGGTCACCATGGCCGCCTGGTCGGAACCGAGCACGGCCACGCGCGCGCCCGGGACCACCGCGCCGCAGAGCACATCCGCAGCCGTTGAAAGCTCCAACCCCGAATCGAACAGGCCGGTGATTTCGGGAAACCTGGGGGCCGCCCCGGTGGCCACCACCGCCGCATCGGGCTTCAGCTCGCCCACCAGGGCCGGCGTGAGGGCCGTATCGAACCGGATCTCCACCTCAAGGCGCTCGAGTTCCGCCAGGAAATACGCCACCAATTCCCACAACTCGGAGCGCCCGGGGGCTTTCGCAGCGAAGAACAGGGCGCCGCCGGCCCGGTTCCGCTCCTCTAAAACGACCACCCGGTGGCCGCGCAGCGCCAGCAGCCGCGCACAGGACAACCCCGCCGGCCCGGCCCCCACTACCAGGATTTTCCTGGGCGCTGCGGCCGGTGGCGACTGCTCGAGAAGATACTCCCGGCCGACTTCCGGGTTCATCACGCACGTCGCCTCCCCGAGAGCGAGTACGCTTTCGATGCAGCCCCGGCAGCACCCGATGCAGGGTCTCAGTTCGTGCAGCCGCCCCTGGGCCGCCTTGGCGGCGAGCTCCGGGTCCGCGATGTGGGCGCGGCCCATGGCCACCATATCGGCCCGGCCCTCGGCAATGAGCCGGTCGGCCATAACCGGATCCTTGATCCGACCCACAGCGATGACGGGGATGGCGACCGTCCGTTTGACTGCTTCGGCCAGGTGGACGAAGAGCCCGAACGGCTCGTACATGGACGGGATCGTCACCGGGTAGGAGCCGTAGACCCCGGCCGACACGTGCAGCCAGTCGGCCCCGGCCGCCTCGAGCCGGGGCGCCAGCCGCACGGCGTCCTCGAGGGTCCAGCCGCCGTCGAGGTGGTCGGTCCCGTTGTAGCGCACACCCACCGGGAAGTCGGACCCGCAGCGGTGCTTGACGGCGGCAAGGATCTCCAGCAGAAAACGGGTGCGGTTTTCGAAGGGACCGCCGTAATCGTCGGTCCGGAGATTGGCGTTGGGGGCCAGGAATTCGCTGATGAGATAGCCGTGGGCGGCATGGATCTCCACGAAATCGAACCCGGCGTCCCGGGCGCGGCGGGCGGCCTGTGCATGGCAGACGACCAGCTCTAAAATTTCATCCCGCCGCAGCTCCCGCGGCACCCCCTTGACCACGGCGAGCGATGGGAGGGGCGATGGGGCCACCCGGCGGTCGTGGAAGGCCTGGCGGCCCCCGTGCAGCAGCTGCAAACCTATCCGGGCCCCGTGCCGCTTGACCTCAGCGGCCAGGAGCCCCAGAGCGGGGATGAAGCGATCGTCCCAGGCGGGGGGCATCTTGGGCAGGTCCAGGCCGTCCGGATGGACCGCCCCCCCGCCGACGACGATCATCCCCGTGCCGGCCCGGGCGCGGGCCGCAAGGTAGGCCCGGTGACGCTCCGTCACCATCCCCTGTTCATCCACCCCGAAATTAACGCTCATGGGCGGCATGACCAGGCGGTTGCGGACATGCATCCGCCCCAACCGGATCGGCGAGAAAAGATGTTCGAGATGCATCGCCTCACTCCGCCCCGGCCGCAGCCTCGGCCCGCGCGCCGAAGAGGGCCGAGGGCCTGCGCGGCAGGTCCGGGCATGACGGGAAAACGGCTGCAGCGGAAAGCGCGGCGGAACCGATCGGTTGGATCAAATCGCTTGGCGGCAGCGCCGGACGGAGTATTGCCCGGACCGGGAGGGGTTTTCCTACCCGTCGGGGTTGTTCCGATCTGTCAGGGCTGTTCGGGCGCATCCGCGGGCGGGTCGGGAGCTTCGGTGGAGGGAGCCTCGTTGCGCTCCCGTTTGCGCTGCAGCTTCTCTTCCTTCTTTTTTTTCTTTTCAAGCTCTTTTTGCCGCTTGTTGAACTTGTAGTTGATTCGTGCCAATGAGACCTCGCTTCTTGAAGCCGACCCCTCCGGCAGTGCTCAGGGCCTGCGCACGGGCTGTCGGTCCGGGTGGCCTGCAGTTTGTGCGAAAAAAAAAGGGCATTCTTTCGCTGGTTGAAAGAATGCCCTCACATCGGGTTCTTATGACACGACGACATTCACAGCCGAGGGGCCTTTGGGGCCCTGCTGAATGTCGAAGGTCACTTTGTCGCCTTCGTTCAGGCTTTTGAATCCGGTGGCATTGATCCCGCTGTGATGAACGAACACATCGGGGCCGTTTTCCTGCGCGATGAAGCCGTAACCTTTAGCGCTGTTGAACCACTTGACAGTTCCAGTTGCCATGCTGACATCCTCCTTTCCTTGATTTTCTCTCGTTCCCAAACTGGAGGTTGTCATCGCGACAAATGGAGCACGCCTTCAGAGGGAAGTTGATCCGCACTGTTCAGCGGACTTCTAAAATGGTCGCACTATAACCCCTTGTTGACCGGAACGCAAGCAAATAAATTCAACCGCAGTAATTCCCCCGCCGGGGAGGTGTTTGATTTTGCCCCCGGGAGCGGATAGGTTGATCGCCAAGCTCGGTGAGCGGGGGCCGGGTGCATCCCGGACACGCCTCTTACCGTGCTTCGGCGCCCCAGGCAACGGCAATGCACGCTGCCCGGGCCGGGTGTCGGTCTCAAGGGGTGTTCAACGTTTGGAAGGAGGAGCCGTCGGATGATCATCAAGCAAATCAGGGTCGGGGCGATGGACAACTTCTGCTACCTGGTCGGGTGCCCCCGGACGCACAAGGCCGTCGTGATCGACCCCGGCGCCGAGCCGGAGCGAATTTTGGCGCAGGCCGAAGCGGAGGGGCTAACGATCGAAGCCATCGTCAACACCCACGGGCACGGAGACCACACCGCCGCCGGCCCTGCGCTCAAGGTCTTGACCGGGGCCCGGATCATCATGCACGCGCTCGATGCCGTCGGCCCGCTCCCGGTGGACGAGCGCATCCCCGGCGATCAGGAGCTGCGCGTGGGCGAAATCGTGCTCGAGGTGCTCCACACCCCCGGCCACACCCCGGGGGGGATCTGCCTGTACGGCAACGGGCAGCTCTTCACCGGCGACACGCTTTTCGTCGGGGACAGCGGCCGCACCGATCTCCCCGGCGGCCACCGCCCCACGCTCGCGGCCTCCATCCGCCGCCTGATGCGCCTGCCCGAAGAGACCGTGGTCTGGCCCGGGCACGACTACGGCCCGACCCCATCCTCCACCATCGGATGGGAAAAACGCCACAATGTGAATGCCCGGGAATACGGCTATTTCATAGCCGACTGACGCCGCCGCGGGCGCCCGTGTGCTCACTCCGACACCGAATTGAGGAGAACGCCGATGCGCTGGAAACAGTTTTTTACGCCGGTGCGGTCGCTGGATGCGACCGCGGCCAAGGGATACCTCAGCGGCAACCCCGCCGACGCCGTCACCCTTTTAGATGTCCGCCAGCCGGAAGAGTACGAATCCGGGCACCTGCCGGGGGCAAAACTGCTCCCCCTTCCGGAGTTGAGCGACCGGTTGTCCGAACTCGATGCCGGCAAGCCGACGATCGTCTACTGTGCCATCGGCGGCCGCAGCCGGATCGCCTCGCAGGTTTTGGCCGGCAAGGGCTTCGCAGAGGTCTATAACCTTTCCGGGGGTATAAAGGCCTGGGACAACGAGACGGCGGTCGGCCGGGAGGACCTGGGGCTGGAGCTCTTCTCGGGTGCGGAATCTCCCGAGGAGACCTTGGTGGCGGCCTATGGCCTCGAAGCGGGGCTGCGCGACTTCTATCAAAACCTGGCGCCCGGGATCAAAAACGACCGGGCCCGCCGGTTGTTCGAAAAACTCGCCGCGATCGAGACCCGGCACCAAGACCGGATCGTGAGCGAATATGCCAGACTCACCGGCTCCGCGCCGGACCGGGAGCTGTTCGCCCGGGGCAGGGTGATCCCCGCCATGGAAGGCGGGCTCACGACAGCGGAATACCTTGCGCGCTACCGGCCGGATTTAGAAGACCCGGCGGACGTCGTCTCACTGGCGATGGCGATTGAGGCGCAGGCCCTGGATCTCTACCTGCGCGCCGCCGAGCGGGCCGCTGCGGCTGAAAACCGCACGATGCTGACCCAGATCGCTCGCGAGGAGAAGGCGCATCTCAGCCAGCTGGGAGAGCTCTTCAAACATCCCGAGATGATTCATGGCTCCCCCGGGTAAACCGTGCACTGGCCGGAGCGGATGGTTTGATCGTTGCGGATCGCACGCGGTGTAAACGGATCGGAGACCTTGAGCGTCTAACGAACCACAAACACGCTCGAGGAGGACACGGACATGCGATCCATCGTCGCCCTGATCTGCTCGGCCGCCATGGCCGTTTTCGCATCCATGGCGCCGGTGAGCTCTCTGGCGGAGACGCCGCCGGAGGAGATCGGCCTAACCCCGCCCCGGCTGGGGTTTGTGAACGGCCGGGTCTTGTTTTTCAGGCCGGGGGATCCGGGGTGGGTCGATGCCCTGGTCAACACCCCGCTTGCCGCCGGCGACAGGCTCGAGACCGACGCCTCGGGGAGCCTGGAGCTGCAGATCGGGGCCCGCTCCTTTCTTCGCGCGTGGGGCAACAGCGCCGTCGAGCTCGTCGGCCTCGAAGCCGATGCCATCCGCTTCGGGGTTGGGGAGGGTCGGGTCACCTTCGACCTGCAGGACCGCGCGCCGGGCCGGACGGTCGAAGCGGTTGGGCCCAACCTCCTCGTCTCCTTCGATCGGCCCGGCTCCTACCGTGTGGATGTCGACGGGAGTCAAACGCGGCTCATCGTCCGCAACGGGGGGCGGGCGCTTGTCATGCCCGAAGGCGGCAGCCCGTTCGGCGTGGCCGATGGGCGAGCGGCGATCGTTACGGCCGGCCCGAGCCCGCAGGTCTCTTCTCTCCCGGCGCCGCCCCCCGACAGCTGGGACGAATGGAACGCAGTCCGCTCCGACTATCTTCAGGCGTCCGACAGCGCCCGCTATGTGCCTGAGGACGTTTACGGTTCCGCCGATCTGGACCGCCACGGCCGCTGGCAGGTCGAACCCGGCTACGGGCCCGTCTGGACCCCCGGCGTCGTGCCGGCAGGCTGGGCTCCCTACAGCACCGGGGTCTGGGTTCACGACCCCTATTACGGCTGGACCTGGGTGGACTCCGCCCCCTGGGGCTGGGCCCCCTATCACTACGGACGCTGGGTCCATGTCGGCGGGCAATGGGCCTGGGCGCCGGGGCCCATGGTGCGGCCCATCTACGCCCCGGCCCTGGTCGCCTTTCTGGACGTTCCCCGGGTTCAGATCGGGTTCAGCGTCGGTGCGCCATTGGTGAGCTGGGTGGCGCTGGGCTGGGGCGAGCCGTGTGTGCCCTGGTGGGGGCGGCCCGGTTTCATCCACCGGCCGTGGTGGGGGGGCTGGGGCGGGCCCCGCGTCGTCAACAACGTGGTCGTGCGCCACACGACCGTCGTGAATGCCCGCGAGATCAACGTTTACCGCAATACGCGCGTGCAGCAGGCCGTGAGCGCCGCCCCGAAGGAGCGCTTCGGCCGAACCGGTTTTTCGCCGTCCCGGTACCAGCGCGTGAATGAAACGAATCTGCGGCCCATGCACGCGGCCCCCGAGCCGCTTAGAAAGACCGCCGTTTCGGGTCGAACCGCAGAGCGTCTCAAGCGGCCGTCGCAGATCAGCGTCCGGCAGCCGCTGCGAGCGGGCAGCCCGGAGAGGGCCCTGCCGAACGCGGATCGGCAGCGCCGGGACTCGAATGATCGCTCGGCGGTCCGGCCTCCTCAGGAGCCGGGTCGCCGCATGGATGTTCCGCCGAGCGCCAGGGAGGCCCGGGAGCTGCCCAACCCCCGGGTTGACATCAACCGGCCGGAGGAGCGCCGGACGAACGGGCCTCGGCCGCAGACCGCACCGCCGGCGCGGCGACACGCCGCGGAGCGGCTGCAGCCGCCGGCCGACCCGGCTCCCAAAAGCCCTGCAGGGTCGAATGCCCCGGGCTTCGCCGGGCAGCCGCGGCGCCCGGATCGCGTGGGACCGGGCTCGCCTGCGCCGGCTCCGCACATCGAACGGCCCGAACGGGCACAGCCGCCGCAGACTCAGCTGCGTGTCGCCCCCGGTCAGCGCGTGCAGTCCCCCCGTGAGAACCGGGGCAACCCCGCCATGCTGAAACGCTCCCCGGCGACGGAGATCCCACCCCACTCAAAACGGGTGGAGAGCCGCGCCCCGCTTCCAAGACGCCCCGCCTTGTGACCGACCGCCGCCGGCCGCTGTTCGCCCAATCGGCATCGCGCCCGAGCCGTTTGCGGATTTTTCCGCGCGGTTCGGGCTCTCCGGTTGACAAGGATACGGTGATCGTATAAAATAAGATTTTATTATAATTAAAATTAAATAGTTATGCTTCTCCTCTTGTTCGAAGGGACTTTCGGCCATGGCTGGGTTGAATCGCGATCTCGCCCTGATCATCAAAGTCGTGACCAGCTGCCTGACGGCCGCCTTCTTGATATTTTTCATTTCCGCACTCTCGGGTGAAGATCTGCTCAAGAACCACGGCACCGTCAAGGACCTCGAGCGCATCAGTGCGGAGATCGCCGCGGAGCTGAACGGCGGGATCGAGCGCCGCGTGCGCCAGCTGGGCGAAGCCCCGCAGAAAAACCCCTACCGCAAGTTTTACAGCGCCGAGCTGGCCAAGGAGATCCACGAGGTTTCCTACCTGACCGAGAAGCAGAAGATCATGTTCGACACTTACAGCGTGCGGGATTTCGAAGGCAAATCCAAGCGGCTGGTGGCCTACTCCGAAAAGGCCGACGTCCAGGGCCTTCTGAACGAGCTCGACATCGTCAAGCGGGAGTTGAAAAACTCCGCCAACCTGATCGACAACCGGCGCGACAAACTGATACGCCAGCGGACCGCCTACCTGGTTCTGTTCTTCATTCTCTGGGTCGCAATCTATTTTTACTACGGGCGGGGATTCATACGCTCGTGAAGACCGCGCATGTCCGCATGCCGGCGGAACCGAAATGTATTTAAAGCTTTACCGACTGACTGCAAAGCCGTTCCAAATCACCACGGACCCCCGGTTCCTGTGGCTCGGAGAAAAGCATGCCGAGGCCCTCGCGACCCTGAAGTACGGCATCCTGGAAGACAAGGGGTTCCTGCTGCTCACCGGCGATGTCGGCACCGGAAAAACCGCCCTGATCAAACTCCTGATCAAGACCATCGACATTGCCGCGATTGTGGCCACCATCCCGGACCCGGGGCTGGACTCCCTCGATTTTTTCAACATCCTGGCCGAAGAATTCCACATGGATCGACAGTTTGCCTCCAAGGGCGAATTTTTGATCCAGTTCAAGCAATTCCTGCTCAAGGCGTACTCCTCCGAAAAGAAAGTGCTGCTGATCATCGACGAAGCCCAACGGCTCCACCACGATCTGCTCGAACAGATCCGGCTGCTCTCCAACATCGAGCTCGAGCATCGCAAGCTGATCAACATCTTTTTTGTCGGCCAGACGGAGTTCAATCAGGCGTTGATGGAGGATCGCAACAAGGCGGTGCGCCAGCGCATCACCGTGCACCACCACATCGAGCCGCTCTCCGAGGCCGAAACACTCCAGTACATCCAGCACCGCCTCAAGGTGGCCGGCAGCCGCACCGAGATTTTCACGCAGGATGCCATGCGGCGCATCCATGTGTTTTCCTCCGGCTACCCGCGGCTGATCAACATCATCTGCGACCACGCCCTGTTGACCGGCTACGCCGCCGGGCAGAGCCGAATCGAAGTGGGGACGATTCGCGAATGCGAAAAAGAGCTGCGCCTGCCTGAAATCCGGGGGACCCAACCGGCCCCCGCCTCCCGCCTCGCGGTTGGGGCCTCTGCCCCCGCTTCACCGCCGGATGCGAAAGCCGCACCCGTCTCCTCCGGTCGACGGTCCCTCTTCTTTCTGATTTTCCTGCTGCTGGCGGCCTTCAGCGCGCTGCTCGTCTACCAGCACCGCACCGACCCGCCGCAGCGCTGGGGTACCGAGGAGATCGCCCCCCAGGCCTACCGTGGCCTTTCCGGTAAACCGCTCGACGAGGCCGTGAAAGAAGACCCCCCCTCCGCCCCCCCTGCGGCCGCCGCGCCGGCTCTGCCGCAAGTGGCGGTGGCGCAGTCCGGCAGCATACCCGAGGCGGTTTCATCCGAGGTGTTGGCGACAAACCCGTTCGTGAAAGGCAAGGTCATCATTTTCTTTCCCTATAATTCCAACGAGCTCACGCACGAGGCCATGGCGGCGCTGGATCAGATCGCCGCATACCTGAAAACCCGCCCCGAGCTCAAGGTCGCCGTCCGCGGTTACACGGATTCCGCGGGGGCGGCCTCCTATAACCAGAGCGTCTCCCAGTTTCGGGCCAACTCCATCAAGAGCTACCTGGTCGGTAAGGGGGTCTCCGCCGAAAACCTCAGCGCGCTCGCCATGGGGCCCAAGGACCCGATCGCCTCGAACGACACCCCGGCCGGCCGCGAGCAGAACCGCCGCGTGGAGATCGAACCCGCGCCCTAAGCCGGGCCCGCAACCCCACGCCCGAACCCCAACCGCCGCAGCAGGTCGGCCGTGTTCGCGTTGACCGACAGAGATACCAGGTCGGCCGGGCCCACCCAGCGGGCATCGGCGGCGTCGCCGGCCGGCCGCGGGGACCCCGACACGTAGTCGGCCAGCAGGTCGATGACGACATAGTGGAACCGGACGCGGCCTTCGGCACCGGTTTCAATGACATCGAGACAGCCGCAAAAAGACCCGGCCCGGACGACGATGCCGGTCTCCTCCAGCACCTCGCGTTCCGCCGCGCGCGTGAGCGTCTCGCCCACCTCGACGCTGCCGCCGGGGATGGCCCAGAGCCCCTCGGCCGGCGGCTGCCCCCGGCGCACCAGCAGCACGCGGGCGGTCCGGAAAACAACGGCCCCCACAGCCAAACGCGGGCGGTCCGGATACCGGTTTGAGCCCGCAGTGCCCCTCGCCCGAAGCGATTCCGCCGGCCCGCTGCCGGCTCCCGGGCCCGCTTGACAGCCGCACGCTTTTACCTTATCAGACGCCATGATCCTCCCTTCCAAGCTGCCGTCCGTCGGGCTGACCATTTTCACCGAGATGACCAACCTCGCCAATGCCCACGGCGCCATCAACCTCTCTCAGGGCTTTCCCGAGTTCGACCCCCACCCGCTCCTGCAGCAGCTGGTGTCAAAGCACATGCGCGCCGGCCACAACCAGTACGCACCGATGCAGGGTGTGCTGGCGCTGCGCGAGAAAATCGCCGAAAAGGTGCGGGAAATTTATAACGCCCCCTACGACCCCGTCACGGAGGTCACCGTCACCGCCGGGGCCACCGAAGCCCTTTTCGCGGCCGTCACCGCCGTAGTCCACCCCGGCGACGAGGTCATCATTCTCGAGCCGGCCTACGACTGCTATATCCCCATGGTCACGCTCAATGGGGGCCGCCCGGTGTTCGTCCCGCTCAACCATCCCTCCTACCGGGTCGACTGGGAGGCCCTGCGCCGCAGGATCACCCCCCGCACCCGGCTAGCAATCCTGAATTTCCCCCACAACCCCAGCGGCGCGATCCTCGAGCCCCGCGACCTCGACAGGCTGGCGGAGATGGTGCGGGGCACCGGCATCCTGCTGCTCAGCGACGAGGTCTACGAACACATCGTGTTCGACGGGCACTCGCACTGCAGCCTCGCCGGGCATCCCGAGCTGCGGGAGCGCACGTACGTCGTGAGTTCGTTTGCCAAGACCTATCACGCCACCGGGTGGAAGGTCGGCTACTGCCTCGCACCCCGGCCGCTGTCGGCGGAGTTTCAAAAAGTTCATCAGTATCTGGTGTTTTCCGTCAACACGCCAATTCAACAAGCGTTTGCGGAGTTTATCCGGGACCCGGCCCACGTTGCCGGCCTCGCCGCGCACTATCAATCCCTGCGGGACATGCTGGTCGGCGGATTGGCGGGTTCGCGCTTCCGGCCGCTGGCCTGCCACGGCACTTTTTTCCTGATGCTGGACTACTCCGCGCTCAGCGAGGAGCCGGACGTCGAGATGGCCCGCCGGCTGACCCGCGACCACGGGGTCGCGGCCATCCCCCCCTCCGTGTTTTACCACGACGGCACGGACCACCGTCTCCTGCGCGTGTGCTTCGCCAAAACCCGGGCCACCCTGGAGGAGGCGGCCAGGCGCCTGCGCCGCATATGACCCTCGAGCGTGAGCGCCGCATCCTGCACGGGTTGGCGTGCGAGTGGGAAAACGCTCGCCGGATGCTCGAGCCCGCCGTTGCCGGGCGACTGCGGCGGCCCCTGTTCGCGTTGGACGACGCCGCGTCACGCTGGGGGGCGTGGTCGGCGGACCGCAGCGAAATCCGCCTCAGCCGAGCGCTGGTCGACCACCATCCCTGGGATTGCGTGCGCGAGGTGCTTTTCCACGAGATGGCGCACCAGTTGGCAGACGAACTGCTCGGCACCCGCGGCGAGTCGGCCCACGGCCCGCTCTTCCTCAGGGCCTGCGGGATGCTCGGCGCCGACCCGCGCGCAACGGGAAACTTCACGTTGCCGGCCGAGCGGGTGCGCCGCGTCGCGTCAAGCCCCGCCGACCGGCTGGCGGAACGCATCCGCAAGTTGCTGGCGCTGGCCGGCAGCGCCAACCCGCACGAGGCTGCGGCCGCCCTCCTCAAGGCGCATCAGTTCATGGCCCGCGGCGGCCCCGAAACGCACGCCGCAGAGCCGCCACGCGAGTTCTTCAGCATCTTCGTCGGCCGACCCGCGCTGCGGCACAGCCGAACGCACTACCATCTGGCCGCACTCTTGAGGGACTTTTACTGCGTGCTGCCGATCTGGGTCCCGGCCTTCGTCATGGACCAGTCCCGCATGGGGCGCGCGCTGGAGATCAGCGGCACGGCCTCGGATCTCAGGACCGCCGCCTACGTGTACGCACTGATCCAGCGGGTCATCGCGGAGGAGTGGGCGCGCCGAAACCCCGGGGCGATCGGCGGGCGGCGGGGGGCCTGCGCCTTCGGGGTGGGCGTGGTTGAAGGCTTTCGCACCCGTCTTCAGGCGGTGAGGGATCTCCAGGGATGCGCTCCCGGAAGCGCTTTCGCGCTGGCCCCGTCGGGCGACCCGGCGCTGGCCGCCTATTTCAAGCGCCGCTTCCCGCACACGGCGCGCACGGGCCGTAGCACCGCCCGCGTTCATCGACGTGCGCTTCAGGCCGGCCGGGAGGTCGGCCGGCGTCTCGCCGTGTCGCATCCGTCTGCAGAGATCGGCACCGTCACCGGGTTGCTGCCCGGTCCCGAATAACCCCGGCCAAGCCCCTCCCCCCTGCCCTTTGCGATCGGCGCGGGGCGGTCATTTCTGCCAATACGGGTTGATCAGGTCGGCGAAAATGGTCATGGCCGCCTCCGCGCCCTGGCCCGCGGCGGTCACGATCTGTTTGTAGCCGCCCTCCACGTCGCCGGCAGAATAGACGCCGGGGAGATTCGTGCGGTGCTTGCCGTCGTGGCGGATATAGCCGTCGGCGTTGAGCTCGAGCCCTAGCTTGCCGGCCAGTTCCACGGCCGGCTCGTAGCCGACGGCGATGAACACCCCGTCGGTGGGAAAAACGGAGGTCTGATGGCTGCGGTTGTCGGCCAGCAGGACCTCGCGCACCCGCTCCTTGCCGCGGATTTCGCGGATTTCCGTATTCCAGCGCACCGGGATGTTGTTTTCAGCCAACTGGCGTGCCAAAACCTCCTGGGCCCGGAGCGTGTCGCGGCGGTGGATCAGCGTCACCTGGACCCCCATGTGGTGCAGGTAGAGGGCCTCGGTCACGGCGCTGTTGCCACCGCCGACCATGACGACGCTCCGGCCTTTGAACAGCGGGCCGTCGCAGGTGCTGCAATAGCTCACGCCGCGGCCGGCCAACCGGGATTCGCCGGGGACGTTCAGGTGCCGATGGGTGGCACCGGTGGCCACGAGGAGCGTCTTCGTCACGAACTTGCGCCGGCTGGTCTGCACGACGATCGGTTTGCCGTGTGCGACCTCCAGGACCCCTTCCCCCTGAAAGATCTGGACGTACTGCAGGGCATGGCTCACCATGATGTCCACCAGGGCTTTGCCGCCGACCGAGGTGAACCCCGGGTAGTTTTCGACCACGGGCGTGGTGGCCACCTGGCCCCCGAGTGCCTGGCGCTCGACGATCGCGGTGCGCAGCCCGCTTCGCACGGCGTAGATGCCCGCCGTCAACCCCGCCGGGCCCCCTCCCACGATCACCAGGTCCGTTTCCACCTGCTCGGCGTCGCTTTCCGGTATGAAGATCGTCTGGGCCTCCAGCTTCTGCAGCGAGAGCATGAAGACCTCTTCGGTCTGCGCGCCGTGGCCGATGAGAACCTCGTTGGCAAAGGCCATCGGGACGCTGTGCGCGGCATACCGGTTGGCCAGTTCGACTTCCGACTGGATGTCGATGATCTCAAGCGAGACGTGCTCCGGCAACTCGATCGCGGCCTTGACCCCGTTGACGGCCTGCTGCGGACAGTAAGGGCAGGTGGCGCTGACGAACACCTTCACCTGCCGTGCGGAATCGATGCGCCGGAGCACTTTCTGCGACTGTTCGTTCAGGTTGCTCCGGCCGAGGCCCACCAGCATAAAGGTCTCCAGCAGCGTGCGGGCCTCCTCGCCCATTGGGGCTCCCAGCCATCGGATCGAATAGCGATCGGGCGCAACCAGCAGCGTCGGAGAACGGGTGACCTGGTGGCGGCGGGCCAGTTCGTGGTCCAGGCTGTACTCTTTCAGGGTGATGCGGGAGCTCAGTTCGCGAAAGGCCCGGATGACCTGGCGGGTCGCCTGGGCGAACACGTCGTCGCCGCCCTTGTCGGTGAACAGCAGGAGCGGGATGTCGTTGGGCAGCTGCTCGAAGGTCTGTTTCAACTGACGCAGATAAGCCTCACTGGCCATGTCTCTTTCGGGCGGGTCGGGGCGCCGAGTCTCCTGCATGTCGTCTGCTCCTTGCGAAATGAAAGGGTTGGTTGTCGTGCTCCGATCGCAGCGGATCGATATCATCCGGTTCCCGGACCGAGGCGTCGGGCCGCCAGGGCCTCCGCGATCCACAGGTCCTCGCGGGTGGTGATCTTGATGTTGCGCCGGCTTCCCGGGACGAGGCGGACGGGAGTACCCAGGCGCTCGACCAGGGCGGCGTCGTCGGTCCCGTGAAACCCCTCGCGCTGCGCCTGCTCGTGGGCCCGGCGGATCAGTCCGAGGCGAAACGCCTGGGGCGTCTGGGCCAGCCAGATGGTCTCCCGCGGGAGGGTGGACGCGATGACGCCGCCCTCTTCGCTGCGTTTCACCGTGTCCCACGCCGGCACGCCGGCAATGCCGGCTCCGTGCTGCCGCGCAGCCTCCACGCAGGCGTCGATCAGCGGCGGCGGCACCAGGGGCCTCACGCCGTCGTGGATAACCACCACGGCGGCATCGTCCGGACCGAGATCGCGGAGCCCGCGATAGACCGAATCCTGCCGCCGCGCGCCCCCGGCCACCAGGGCCACGGTCGTCTTCAGCCCTGCCGGGGCGACGATCCGCTGCCGGCAAAAGTCGACATCCTCGGGGGGTATCACCAGCACGATGCGCTCGAAGCGCGTGGCGCAAGCCTCCATCGCGCGCAGGGTGCGCACGAGCATCGGGACTCCGGCCAACGGAAGGTACTGCTTCGGCTGCGACCCGGGCAGACGGGACCCTTTCCCCGCCGCCACGATCAACGCATACACCATGCTCTCGCCTTCCCGGCCGGGCCCCCGGGCGCCGGCGTCACTTGAGATACTTGAGCTCTTTCGGCAGGGGAATGCCCTTTCCCATCAGGTCCTCGCCGTAGTTGACCCCGGCCAGAACCTCGATGTCCTTGAGGGTGCGCGCGTCGCCCTCGAAGACCACTTCCCGGATGTTTTCCTTTTGGATCTTGCCGCCCGCCCACTGCATGTCGAGGACGCTGCTCGCGTCGAAGCGGTCCTCGCCCACCACCAGCTCCACCTGGCCACCGTAGTGCTGGACGATCTTGGCCACCAGCAGGCTGGGCCGCGAGTGAAACCCGAGTTTCTGCGGAACCCCGACCCGGATCGAGGCGCGTTCGATGTTTTCGTTGAGAATCATGCGGGCGTGCTCTTTGCCGAGGGCCAGGAAGTGGCACACGTAATACAGACCGTAATTGATCGTGCAGTCGAGCAGGCGGGCGGGGTCGATGAGGGCCGAGAGCTGCTCCTGCACCCGTTTGTAGGTGTTCTTGTAACCCGCGGCGTGCAGGTGCCGCTCGTAGAAGTGCAGCAACCGCCCCACCATTTGAAACAGGTGGAAGATGACCGAAAAGAACCCCCGCAGCTGCTTGAGCTTGCGGTTGCCGAAGCGAAAGCCGCCGTGAATGACGTAGGTGTCGAACGAGGACTGCAGGCTGTGCACCAGCATCTCGTAGCGCCGGATTTCGACCTCGTTGATTTTGTCCGGGATGATCGCACGGATTTCAGCCAGGCCGTAGCGCTCGTAAAACTTGATCTGGTCGAAGCTTTTCAGGATGTTGAGAAATTCGCTGGCGATCTTGACGATGTGCTGCTTCTGCTGATCTTTGTTCTCGTCATCGATGTCGAAGGCGAGCATCGTCGAGGTGTTCAGGCTTGGGAAATCCGCATTGCGAAACCGTTCCGCCGGCAGTGCGACGTTGAGCCGCAGCGCCTCCTCCAGCACCACCGGCGCCATCTGGCGCAGGCACTGGTTCAGGAAGTCCAGCGCGGCCGCCGCGTCCCGTTCAAATTCGGCGCTGTCGGGCAAGTCGTAGTACTTGAGCCGGTTTGAGATGTGTTTTTGAAAATTGGACGCCAGCCCGATGTGGCGCATGGCGGCGGTCAATTCACGGAAATAATACCAGGTGCGGTTGTTCTTGGCGCCGTGGAAGTCCAGGAAATCCTCCAGCAGCGTAGAGGCCGACGCCAGGGTCGAGTAGAATTTCTGGGTGAAAGCCCCCTCCGGGTGCTCCGGCCCGGCGATGAAGAGCACGCACTTGAGATAATCGACGGAAAAGATGGGGACTTTCGCGGCGAAAGCGGTGATGTCCGGTTCCGAGAGGGCGGTGTCCGATGACGGGCTTTGGTCCATAGTGTTCATCCGGCGCAGGGCCGGCGGGGGCGGGAACGGTCGGAGCAGTCCGTAAGCCGAATTCTGTACCCGCGGCGGGTCGCCCCGCGGCGGGCGGCGGTCATTCCTCTGGGGCGCCGGTTGCCCTGCGCCTCGTGCGACCTACCCGGGAGCTCGGGCGGGCAGCCCTCAAACGCTCCTCTATTTGGTCTTGCACCGGGTGGGGTTTGCCGAGCCCCCCGGTCGCCCGGGAGACTGGTGCGCTCTTACCGCACCTTTTCACCCTTACCCTCGGCTTACGCCTCGGGCGGTGTCCTTTCTGTTGCACTTTCCTTCGCGTCGCCGCGACTCCCCGTTAGGGAGCACCCTGCCCTGCGGTGTTCGGACTTTCCTCCGGCGTTCGCACGCCGGCGACCGTCCAGACTACTCCGACCGTTCCTCATCGTTTTCCCAGAAAATGATTCTGTCACAGTTGGGGCAATTCTTCAAGCGATCCCGCCGCTGCATCTCGTTGTACATCTGGGGCGGGATGTTCACATGACATCCCCCGCAGACGGCCGCCCGGACCGCGGACACGGCGATGCCGTCGGGCTTGCGATCGCGGATCCTGCGGTACAGGGCCAGCAGCTCGGGCGCGAGGCGCCGGGATATCTCATCGGCCTGCGATTGCACCTCTGCCAGGCGCACCGCGGACGCTGCCGTCTCCTGTTGAACCTGTTCCAGCTCGGCGCGGATCTCCGCCGCGCGGCGGGCGGCCTGTGCCTGATGTTCGTTCAAAAACGCCTGCCCGGCCTGGATCCGATCCAGGCCGGCGATCATCTCGTCTTCCAGCTTCGATCCGATCTGCTTGAGATCGTCGATCTCCTTGAGCCCGGACTGGTACTCCTTATTGGTCTTGACCAAGCGCAGCTTCTCTTGGCTCTTGGCGATCCGATCCTGGTTTGCCTGCAGTTCGGTCTCCTGCGCGCGATAGGTCTTCTGGAGCTCCTGCTGCAGGCTTTGGGCCGAGGCGACGGGTTCCTCGCACTTCTGCAGCTGGGTGTTCAGCGCACCGGTCTGTTCCTCGACCCGGCCCAGCATCGCCTGCAGCCGGCGCACCTCCAACTCCAGCTTCTGAAGCTGGCTCAAGGTTCGGGTTTGATCGCCTATGTCGGTTGTCATGCCACCATCCCTTTGCGTGTGCACGGGGGAGATCAAATCCCCCTGCGGCACTTTCACACCATCGTGAACGGATCCTTTTCCAACGGGCAGGCTTGCACGCGCACGGCCATGCGCCGCCGGGAAAACTCGTTTTGGAGCCGCTGAACCAGCGCCTCCTTCAGAAAGTGCTCGGAGTGAAAATGCCCGACGTCGATCAGGCTGCGGCCGGCGTATTCCACCTCCCGCGCAACGTGATACCCCAGATCGCCGCTGATCAAGACGTGGGCCTTTGATCGAAGAAAATGCGGCACCAGGCTGCCGCCGCTGCCGGTCGAGACGGCCACGCAGCCCACCATGGCCCCGGGGGCCCCGACCCTGCGGACCGCAGCGGCCCCCAGCCGTTTTTTGACATCCCGGGCGAGCGCGTCCAGGCGCTGCGGTCGGGAGAGCTCCCCGATCCGGCCGATGCCGGGGCCGACTCCCGCAGACCGGCGATCCTCGGCGCACAGCGGCCGCATGCGTTTCAGCCCCAGTCGCTGTCCCAGCAGGTCGTTCAATCCGCCCGCCACCGCGTCGAGGTTGGTGTGAAGGGAGACGACGGCCAGCCCGTGGCGCACGGCATGCCCGATCGCGGCCCCCGTCGGCGTATTCAGGTCGATCCGCTTCAGCGCTTTGAACACTAGCGGGTGGTGCGTGATGATCAGATCGACCCCGGCGTCTCCCCCGGCCCGGATCACATCCGGTCCGGCATCCAGGGCCACCCAGATGCGCGACACCGCGGCTTCGGGGTCGCCGACCTGCAACCCGACATTGTCCCACGGTTCCGCCAGGGCGGCCGGGGCGACGGCCTCCAGGATCCGGACAATCACTTTAAGTGCTGCGGCCATGGCGTCCGTCCCGGCCAAAGCAAAGGCGTGGGTCGCAGGACCCGCGCCTGAGGTTCAAGCGGCTCCGCACCGGCGGCTCCGCCCATCGTTGACTGGCATGGGCCCACCTGGGATCGAACCAGGGACCGACCGGTTATGAGCCGGTGGCTCTGCCAGCTGAGCTATGGGCCCGTGAACGTTGCGGGTATCTGTATCGGTCGCGGTTGCGTTTGTCAAGCGGGCCCCGGGCATGCCCCGCGCCGGTGGGGCCCTCCGGTCGCAGCGGCCGGCGCCCCGCCAGGGATCGACCGCGGCGGCCGGTCGCATCAGGTTTCGATGAAGTGCTTGAGCTTGCGGCTGCGCGTCGGATGGCGCAATTTGCGCAGCGCCTTGGCTTCGATTTGGCGGATGCGCTCGCGGGTGACGGCAAAGTCCTGGCCGACCTCCTCCAGCGTGTGGTCCGCCTTCTCGCCGATGCCGAAGCGCATTCTCAGCACCTTCTCCTCGCGCGGGGTCAGGGTCGCCAGGACCTTGCGCGTCTGCTCGGCCAGGTTGATGCTGACCGCCGCTTCGGACGGCAGCATGAACTTCTTGTCTTCGATAAAGTCGCCCAGATGGCTGTCTTCCTCTTCGCCGATCGGGGTTTCGAGAGATATGGGTTCCCGGGCGATCTTGAGCACCTTGCGCACTTTTTCGAGCGGGATTTCCATCTTTTCGGCGATTTCCTCGGGCGTCGGCTCGCGCCCCTGCTCCTGGACGAGGTAGCGCGAGGTGCGGATGAGCTTGTTGATGGTCTCGATCATGTGAACGGGGATCCGGATGGTGCGCGCCTGATCGGCGATCGCCCGGGTGATCGCCTGGCGGATCCACCACGTGGCATAGGTGCTGAACTTGTAGCCGCGCCGGTACTCGAACTTGTCCACCGCCTTCATCAGGCCGATGTTGCCTTCCTGGATCAGGTCGAGGAATTGCAGTCCGCGGTTGGTGTATTTTTTGGCGATGCTGACCACCAGTCTCAGATTGGCCCGAGTCAGCTCGCTTTTGGCCAGCTTGGCTTTCAGGCGGCCGTCCTCCACGGAGGCCATGACCCGCTTCAGGACACGGCTGTTGGCGCACAGCTCGGCTTCGCGGGAGGCGATCAGGTCGATGGTGGCGCGGATCTCCTTGAAAGCCGCGTGGGCTTCTTCGCGCGTCAGACCGCAACGCGGCGCGACCCATTTGGCGAACGCGGTCTTGGAGGTCAGGTGGTCCCGCAGATCCTTGATGGACGAGCCGAACCGGTCCGATGCCTTGGCCACTTTCCGCGACATGGCCTCGAACCACTGGATCTGCTCGAAGATGACATTTTCGATCTCGTCGATGACGGCCGCCTCCAGCCGCCAGTCCTTGAGCAGTTCGAAAATGTCGGAAATCCCCAGCTGCAGCTGGCGCCGGATCTTGCGCAGCTTCGGGTCGTCCCCGACCGCTTTGAAGACCTGCTCGCGCAAGGGGCGGGTTTCTTCGTGAATCGCCTTGATGCGGCGGATCGTTTCCAAAAATTTTTCGGTCTGCACGACCTCGTCGGTGTGCGTGTCGCCCTCGTCGATGTCGCGCAGCACGTGTTTGGGGCGCAGCACCCCGCTTTCGATCTTTTCGCCCAAGCTGATGATGGCGTCGACGCCGCCGGTGGTGTCCAGCAGCGCCCGCAGCACCTCCTGCTCGCCGGCTTCGATCTTCTTGGCGATCTCGACCTCCCCTTCCCGGCTGAGCAGTGTCACCATCCCCATTTCACGCAGGTACATCTTGACCGGGTCGGTGACCGTGCCGTACTCGGCGCCGTCGGACTCCTCGCTGGCGGCCGGTTTGACCTCAGGGAGGCTCTTTGATTTTTGCAGCGGGCGGCTTTGTTTCTCGTCGATGACGTCGATGCCGTTGTCGTCGAACAGCATCAGGGTCTCATCGATCTGCTCGGGGGAGAGCATGTCCTCGGGCAGGATCTCATTGATTTCATCGTAGGTCAGGTACCCCTGCTTCTTGCCCTTTGCCAGCAGGTCTTGGACCGCCCGTTTGTCGGCCTTGGGTTCGGCCTCCCGGTGGGCGGCCTCCAACGGGGCGCGGGCCGCCTGGGGGCGGGGCGGTTTGGGGGCATTTATCGGTGCGGCCGATTTTTTACGGGGACGCGCTTTGGGTGCCGTCGCCACGGGTTGGGTCTTCGCTGCAGCTTTCTTCGCCATGCCTGTTTGCCTCCGACATCTCCGAATTCTTGGCGGGCCGGCGGGCCGCGCATGCGGCGCCGGAGCGGCGCTTGCTACCGCTTGGCCGATGCGGTCGTTCCCGGTTTGCCTCGCCGCGCCGCCAGTTTTTGCTTTTCGGCCAGAAGCCGCATCACCTCGGCGTCGTCTTGCGCCTTTTCAGCGGCCTCGATGCCCTGCTGCAGGGACCGGCGCGCCGGCTGTTTTCGGCGGCTCTCGACAAACCGGTCGAGCAGCGTGCGGCAGCCTTTCGGGTCCCACGCCTCGTCGCTCATGGCCAGCAGCGCCAGTTGCTCTCTCCGAGGCTCGTCCGGCACGCGCGCCAACAGGTCGGCCACTGCCGCGCCCGCCCGGTGACCGCTCGCGAGGATCTCCGACGCCGATTGCTTCAGGGGGCCTTCCGCAAAACAATCCAGGACATGGCGATCGATCATTTCGGGGATCATCTCCGGGACCTGGAGCATCATGGTCACCATGCGCCGTTCGAAACGCTCATCCGACGCCTGCGGCCCGCGGCGCCCGCTTGCCGCCGCCCCCCCCGGTGCGGGCCCGCTGGCGGTGCGACGGCTCAACCCCTGGCGCACGACCGACTCATCCACCCCGAGGCGCTCCGAGAGCTGCTGGATGTAAAACGCCTGGGCCACGGGGTCGTTGACCGCCTCGAGCGGGCCGAGCATGTCGGAGACGACACGGATCTTTCCCTCCGTGCTCAAGCCATGGCGGGCGATGGCGCTTTCGGTCAGGAAGCTGACCATGCCCGGTGCGGATTGCTCCAGACGCTCGAAGGCCTCGGCCCCTTGGCTTTTGATGAAAGAGTCCGGATCGTGGCCTTCCGGCAAAACTAGGATGCGGGTGTCCGCCTGGTCTTCGCGAAACACATCCCCCCGGCGAAAGTCCGCGTGCTCCTTCCAGAAAAGCGCCACACAGCGCTGAGCCGAACGGATGCCGGCCGCATCCGAGTCATAAACCAGAACCATCCGGCCGGTGTAGCGGGTCAGCATTCGGATGTGCTCGGGCGTGAGGGCGGTGCCGAGCGTGGCGACGGTGTTCTCGATTCCGGCCTGGTGCAGCGCGATCAGATCGAGATAGCCCTCCACGATGAAGACCGACCCCAGAGACCGGCAGCGCTCCTTGGCCCGATGCAGCCCATAAAGAACCTTGCGTTTGGTGTAGATCGGGGTTTCCGGCGAGTTCAGATACTTGGGGGTGGAATCATCCATCACCCGGCCGCCGAAGGCCACCACGCGCGCGGTCTCGTCAAAAATCGGGAACATGATGCGGTCCCGAAAGCGGTCATAGAAGCCGGACCCGTCTTTCCGCGGGACCGCCAGGCCGGCCTTTTCCACCACACCCGGGGCGATGTTGCGGCTTCCCATGAACACCAGCAGGCCGTCCCAGCCGTCGGGGGCATAGCCCAGTTGGAAGGCCTCGATCGTCCGGGGCGCGATCCCCCTGCCTTCCAGGTAGGCCAGGGGAAGGCGCCCGGTTGGCGGGCGGCGGAGGTTTTGGGTGAAAAAGTGCAACGCCAGGCGATTGACCTCGAAGAGCCGCTCGCGTTCCTTCATCCGGCGCTGATCCTCAAGGCTCAACGCCCGTTCGGGAAGTTCGATCCCGCTTCGCCGCGCCAGCGCCCGCAACGCCTCGACGAAAGAGAGGCTGTCGCGTTTCATCACGAAGCCGAACACGTCGCCCCCGCTCCCACAGCCGAAGCAGTGGAAGATCTGCTTGTCCGGGCTCACGCTGAACGAGGGTGTTTTTTCGGCATGAAACGGGCACAGCCCTACGAGATTCTTGCCCGCTTTTTTCAGAAGGACTGTTTCCGAAACCAGTTCGGCGATGTCCACCGCGTGTCGGATCTCGGAAATTTTTTCGTCCGGTATGTAATTTGCCAAGAAGCTGCCGCCTCCGTCTAAACGCGCGGGAATCGTCTGTGAACCGGCGGTGGACCGACTTCGGAGCGACGGCTGCTCCGTTGTCGAGCATGACGGCCATGGCAAGCCAACAGCGTCGCCGCCGCAGCCTCGATCAGGCTGCAAGTATCTCGTAAACCTGAAGAAATTATGGATCGCTAAGGCGTTTGTCAACCCTGTGCGGTGAACCATCCGCACCGGCCGAACGACCGGTTTGCCGCCGGACCAGCGCCAGCGCTTCGGTGATGCCGACGGTGCCGGAATACAGTGCCCTGCCGATGATGACCCCGACGAGCCCCACCGTTTCCAGGGGCTGCAACGCCCGGATGTGATCCAGCCCCCCGACGCCCCCGGAGGCGATTACCGGGACCGAAACGCTTTCCGCCAGGCGGCGGGTCTCCTCGATGTTGGGGCCGGTCTGCATGCCGTCGCGGTGGATGTCGGTGAAAATGAACGCCCCCACCCCCTGGTCCTCGAGCCGCCGGGCCAAGTCCACCGCTGCGATGTCCGTCGTGCGGGTCCAGCCGTCGACCGCGATACGCCCGTGGCGGGCATCGAGACCGACCGCCACCCGGCCGGGACGCCGCCGGCACAGATCGCTCAGCCACGCCGGGGCGTGGATGGCCTCGGTGCCGATGATCACGCGGAAAACCCCCATTTCCAGAAGCGACTCCGCCGTCTTCGCATCGCGAATCCCGCCGCCCAGCTGAACCGGGACCTGTACGGATGCTACGATGTTCGCGATCTGCGCCCGGTGGCGGAGATGACCGCCGGCCGCGCCGTCCAGATCCACGATGTGGATCAGTTCGACGCCCGCATCGGCCCAGCGTTTCGCGGTGGTCACGGGGTCGTCGCCGTATACGGTTTCGGCATCCATGCGCCCCTGCTCCAGTCGGACGCATTTGCCGTCTTTGAGGTCTATGGCGGGTATGATCAGCATGAAAGCGGCTGCGCCTCGGTGAAACCGGCCGATGCCTACAGGGAACCCTTGGACGAGCGCACGCCGCGGCTGCGCGGGTCGAGGCTGGCGGCCTGATGGAGGGCCCGGCCGAAGGATTTGAAGGCCGCCTCCAGGATGTGGTGCTCGTTTTCACCGTAAGGCACGCTGACGTGCAGGTTCATTCCGGCGCGATTGGCCACCGATTTGAAAAACTCCTTCGCCAGGGGGCAGTTGAAGGAGCGTTCCGCGGACCGGCAGGCCGGGACGTGGAAGACCAGGTAGGGCCGCCGGGACAGGTCGATCACGACCTGGGCCAGGGCGTCGTCCATGGGGGTCAGGGCATGGCCGTATCGGCGAATCCCCTTGCGGTCTCCCAACGCGCGGTCCACCGCGTCCCCCAGCACGAGGCCGACGTCTTCGACCGTGTGGTGGGAATCCACCGCGGTGTCCCCCTGGGCGTGGACCGTCAGGTCGATGAACCCGTGCACACTGAAAAGCCCGAGCATGTGGTCGAAAAAGGCGATCCCGCTGTTCACATCGGGTTGCCCGCTGCCGTCCAGGTCGATGCCGACCTTGACGGTGGTTTCCCGGGTGCGTCTTTCAAGCTCGGCTCTGCGGTTCATCGGACCTCCGGCGTCATCTCCCCCCTCAGGGCCTGGGCCCTTGGCGGCGCCTGCAGGCGGCCGGTGCCGCACACCCCCGGCAGCCCCTGTTTCAATATCGCCGGCCGTGTGTTAAGAGCACGCGCAGCGCCGGTAAAAAAACGAGTGGAGATGAGGGGGATCGAACCCCTGACCTCGGCGTTGCGAACGCCGCGCTCTCCCAGCTGAGCTACATCCCCACACAAATTTTCTTTCTAACAAAATCGCTTTTGGCGGTCAACTGAAAAAAGGAGAAACATCGAATGGCCGGGCTGATCTTGCAGGACGCCTACAAACAGTTCACACAGGACCAGGACAAAGTGCTGCCCCCGGGCACCACGGTGGCGCGAGTTCGGGAGCGGCTGCGGCAGGTGAACCTGGACATTCTGGCGTCAACCGAGCGCATCGACAACGGGCGCCTCGGCATTCCGGTCTTCCTCAGCCGCTGCGGCCGGGACGCCGCCGCGACCATCGGCACGCGCAAGCAGATGGGCAAGGGGGCCACCCCGGAGCAGGCCGAGGCCAGCGCCGTCATGGAGCTCGTGGAACGCTTCAGCTTCTTCAGTTTCGCCCGGGGCCGCGGACGTTTCACGCGGGCGACGTATCCCGAGGTCCGGGACCGGGCCATCTCCTTGGAGATGATTGCCCGGTCGGTCCACGACGCCTCGGACGAGCTCGCCGTCAGCCGTCGCCTGTTCGAGACGCTGCCGCTCAAGTGGACCGCAGCGCACAACCTCACGCGAGGCACCGAGTGCCTGGTGCCCTTTGACTGGTTTTATGCCATCAACGAGTTCAACGGGCCGTCGGCCGGCAACTGCCGGGAGGAAGCGATCCTCCAGGGGGTCTGCGAGGTCGTCGAACGGCACGTCTGCTCGGTCATCAGCCGCAACCGCCTGCCGGTACCCGCTATCCGACCCGCGTCGGCGGCCGACCCGGCCGTGCGGGAGATGCTCGCGAAATACGAGCGCTGCGGCATCCGCCTGGTGATTTCCGATTTCACGCTCGACACGGGCATCCCGACGGTCGGTGTCCTGGCCGTCGACCCGGCGACCTTCCCCGCGCGCAGCGAGATCGTCTGGACCGCCGGCACCACCCCGAGCCCCGAGAAAGCCCTGAGCCGGGCCCTGACCGAGGTCGCGCAGCTGGCGGGGGACTTCAACACGGCCGCCCGGTATGTCGCCAGCGGCCTGCCCAAACCCCGCGGCCCGGAGGAGGCCGCCTACGTCACCGAGCCTCCGGCGGTGGTGGAGCTGGCGAGCCTGCCGGACCTCTCGCACCCGAACCTCCGCGTTGAAATCGAGAATTGCCTCCAAGCCCTGTCCCGGCGGGGCCTGGAGGTTTTCGTGATCGAGACCACCCACCCGGAGGTGGCCGTCCCGGCGTTCTACACGATCATCCCCGGGGCCCATTTCCGCGAGCGCTCACGCGGGACCGGGCTGGCGATGTTCTGCGTCAAGCACCTCTCCGAGAACCTGGAGCCGCCCGAGGCCTTCGCCCGTCTGTCCGCCGTCGATGCGCTTCTGCCCGGCAAGTACTTCGTGCGGTTCCACATGGGGCTTTGCCGGCTGAAGGCCGGGGACCCGCGCGCCGCGCTCGCCCTCTTCCGGGAGGCGCTGGAGCTGCAGCCCGACCCCGAGGAGGCCCCGACCGTATACAGCTACCTCGGCGTCGCGCTCAAGGAACTGGGGCGCTTCGACGAGGCGCAGGAGTTTTTGCGTCGGGGCGCGGAGCTCGACCCCGAGCGCACGGATATTCACAACCTGATGGGCTTCTGCCACTTCAAGCGCGGGGAGCACGCCGCGGCCGTCGCAGCCTTTCAGCGCGTTCTGGAGCTGGACCCGGCCTCGGCCATCGACCACGCGAATCTGGGGGTGAACTACCAGGCCCTGGGCGAGGCCGAACGGGCGGCGGCGTGCTACCGCACGGCCCTGTCCCTGGACCCCGGCATCGATTTTGCGCGCCGCAACCTAGCGGCCTTGTCGCGCTGATGCCCCGCCTCAGGCCGCATCCGCCGCTGCCGAGGCGATATCCAGTTTGAGCCGGTCGATCATTTCCTGGACGCGACGGCAGTCTTCGGCCATGTTCGCGAGCACGGCGGCGGCCTGCGCCTTGTCCTCCTGCCGGGCGTTCACCCCCTGCGCCAGCGCTCCGAAGTCGGCCGCGTAGACCTGCAGCTGCTCGGCAACAACCTGGGAGAGCCGCCCGGCAGCGGTCTCGACCTGCATGAAAAGATATTTGAACTTGATGTTTTCGCGGTAATCGGTGAGCGCTTCGATCAGGGCCGCCGAGGTCTCGCGCCGGATGCGCACCAACCCCTCCCGCAGGGCGCGCACGTCTTCCTCGCCCGCCTGGACGGGCTTTTTCAGAAACTTCTTGAACCCGCTGACGACCCGGTAGAACCCGCGGCGCAGGACGGCTTCGGTCCGCAGCCGCGCGGTGTAGTTGATGGTGCTGGCCAGCGGCGGGTGGCTTCTGCCGGAGCTGCGCAGCAGGCTCGCCACGCTGGGAAGCGAGGCCGCATCCGGGCCGCGGCACTCGATGCGGATGCCGAGGCTGTCCATCAGGCTGCGAAATTCACCGTAGGCGTCCTCGATCAGCCCCCGGTAGGGCGCAGCGATGGATTCCAGCTGATCGCAGATCCGCTCCTCCTGGGCGGCCAGGAACCGGACGATTTCCGGGTTGACCTGCTCGGTAATGTAGGCGTCGAGCGCGCGCTTGAACTCCTGGAACATCTGGTAGAGCGCCTGAGAGAACCCGCCCGCCCGGAGCGCGTCGCCATACCGCTGGGGGTCGAATCGGATGCCGGCGACAAACTCGGTGAGACCCCGGGTGATATCTCCGGCGCCGGCGTCCATGAAACGGTTGACCTCGTTTCCGACGGCCAGCTGCACCTTGGGGACGACGCCCGCCAGCGCGCTTTGCAGGGCGGCCAGGATCTGGGCAAACCGCTCCTGGTGCCGGCGGATGCGCTCGGCCACGCGTCGGGCATCGGCCACATCGCGGGTCAGGATGTCCTGGTTGACGCCGATCCAGTTGGCCATGCCGGTGCGGATCGTCCCCAGGCGTTCGATGGGGTTGTGAAACAGAAGCGTATGGCGCTTGCGGCTCAACGTCGCGCCCAAAACACCGGCAAACCGTTCCGTTTCCTGCGAGGAGCAGTCGACGAGTTCCTGGTCCGCCCGCCAGAGCTCCAGCCGGCGGAGGTCCCGTTCGGCCAGTGTGCCGCCGGCGGAAGCAAAGAGATTGAACAGCGCCGAGAAGGCAAAAACCTCCGCGCCGGCCTTGATCAGGCAGAGCTCCTCGGACACGCGGCGGGCGGAGGCCTGCAGGTCGCTCAGCGAGGGATGCTCGCTGAAGTCGCAGTTCAAAACGAATAGGCAGTTGTCTAGTATCCCCATGCGGTTGATCATGGAAAGAAACTTGATGTCGGCCTGCCGCAGGCCGGTACGGCTGCTGATCACGTAGATCAGCAGGTGGGCGAGTCGCAGGTAATCCTGGACCAGGGCCAGGTGCAGCGGGTTGGACGAGTCGCTGCCCTGGCAGTCGGCGATCTCGACGCTGCTGCCCACTCCGCCGGAGTTGACGTCGAGCTGAATGTCCCGCAGATACACGGACAGGGATTCGTTGCCCGTGTAATCCCAGTGGTCGATGAATCGATCGTTTTCGTACCCGCGCACGACCGGTTCCTCGCCCAAAAACCGGCTGACCGTCTCGTAGCCCTGGAGGTAGCAGGAGAGCAGGACCAGGTTGCGGTTGCGGGCGTCGTCGGTAATGCGCTGCCCGCCGTCCAGGGACTGCAGGGCGCGCTGCAGGCCGGTGCGCTCCGGCTCGCGGCGGATGTCGAAACGCTCCTGGGTGCTGCGCCAGTTCAAATCGGGGAACAGGACGAGCGCCTGCTGCATGTCCGTGTTCACCTCCGCCCAGGATTTGAAGAACAGCGTCGCTTTCAGCCGCTCCCCGGACCGCACCCGCGTGACGATGGAGGTCACCACGCCGGCGCCGCGTTTGAGAAAATCGCCTTTGAGCAGCGAATTCAAAAAGGTGCTCTTGCCCGATTTGATCGCGCCGACCACGGCCACCCGGACCGTATCCTCGTTCAACTGCCCCGGCAGGTCGGCGCAGGTTCTCTCCCACTCCGCGAAGCGGTAGCCGGAAAGCCCCGGAATGGCGTGCACCGCGCGAAAAAGCGCCTGCAGCTTGTCGTTCACCGAGAGCACGCTTTGCTTTTGTATTCCGATTCCATCCATGATCATCGCACCTGCCCGGGTGGGCTTGCCGAATGCAGGGCTCCGGTCGCGGCGCCGCCCGGCACCGCTTGCCGTCCGCCTTGTGGGCTCAGCCGTTTGATGGTATGCTGTCGCTTATAACCGATTTGGGAAAAGGCGCTGTTCACCCCGCACATTCCTGCACCGGGGCCGGCGCGCGTGAGGGGGACCCGCGGCATGTCCGACAAGCACCCTGAGTGCCCGCTCTGCAACCCGCTGAACTGCAAAGAGTACCACAATCCGAAAGTCTGTGCCTTCGCCCGGCGCGACAAGGCCTGCCTCAAGCGCAAACGGCCCAAGGGCAAGCTGATGGCCCGCGCCTGACACCGCTTCAGGCGTGGCCGGCCGTGCCCGACAACATGTCCGGGCGGACGCCGATCCGTCGCATGGCTTCCGCCCAGCGCTCCTCGATCGGTAGCAGAAAAATGTTTTCGTCAAAAACGGGATACGTCAGCCAGGCATTGTCGCGGATCTCCATCTCGAGCTGGCCGGGGCCCCATCCGGCGCACCCCAGGCTGATGAGAAACGATTTGGGGCCGCGGCCCTGCGCAACGGCCTCCAGAATGTCCCGCGTGTTGCTCAACGCCAGCGTCGGAGTCACGCTCAAACTGCCGTCCCACGCGAAGGGCGGTCCGTGGAGAACGAAGATCTCCCCGCCGTGCACCGGTCCGCCGATGTGCACCGGGATGGACTCGGCGACCGGGTCGCAGCGGATTTCGAGCTCGTCGAAGATGTCCTTGCCGCACAGCAAATCGTGCCGCCGGTTGACCACTAATCCCATGGCCCCCTGCTCGCTGTGCTCGCAAAGGCAGGTGACGGTTTGAGAAAAATTGGGGTCCGTCAGGCCGGGCATGGCCATGAGGAACTGCCCTTTGAGCGATTCGGGGGGGGCCGCCTGCATGGGTTCTCACTAAAGGGATCCCAGCGGTTTGTCAAGGTGGAACCGGCCGTGCGCCGGGGCCGGGAGGGAGGCTCCGCCTCAGCGGAGTGGCCGAGCGACCGCGGCCTCCGGCTCGACGCCTTCAACGGGAGACCCATTTAAGGCAGGCGCCTCCTCGGAGGCGATCAGCTCGTAGGCCTTCAGCCCGTCGAGTTCGGCGGCCGCATCGCCCCGCAGCGCCACGGCGCGCACCTTCGGCCGCCTTCGCAAAACGCGCAGCGTGCTGTCGGAGATCAGGATGCCGGCGGCGCTGGTTTTGGCCAGCGCCTGCAGCCGGAACACGGTGTTGACGGAATCTCCGATCACGGTATAGTCCATCTTCTTTTCAAACCCGATGTTGCCCGCGACCACCTCGCCGGTGTGGATGCTGATGCCCATGCCCACGGTGTGCCCGACCTGCGCCTGCAGCGTCCGGTTCACCCCGCCCAGCTCGGCCTGCATCCGGATCGCGGCGGCCACGGCGTGGTCGGCGTCGCCGCCGCTTGTGGCCGGCGCCCCGAAAATCGACAGAAAACCGTCCCCGAGGTATTTGTCCACAATCCCATCGTGCGCGAACACGATGCCGCCCATGACCGTGAAGAAACGGTTCAACAGTTGCACCGTGTTGCGCGGGCCGATCCGCCGGGCGATCCCGGAAAAACCGCGGATGTCGACGTTCAGCAAGGTGACGGTCTTCAACTCCTCGAGGGGGGGGCGCCCGTCGCCGCCCGCGTGCAGGATGGAGTCGATCACCTGCCGGGGGACGAACTTCTGGAAGATCCGGCGCACGTCGCGCTCGTGATCCGCCGCAGCGACGGTCTCCTTGTAGAGCCTGGAATTTTCGAGCGCGATGCACACCGAGGCGGCGATGGCCTGGAGCAGGTCGCGGTCGTTGGTGTCGAAATCCCCGTTGCGCTTGTTCACGACGTCGATGACGCCGACCACACGGCCCTGGGAAATCATGGGCACACACAGCGCCGAGCGCGCGCGGCTGCCGGGATCGTCGCCGGCGGCGGGGAAAAAGGGCGATGCGGCCTCGATGTCGTTTGCGATCAGCGCCTCGCCCCGCGCGGCGACGGTGCCCGCTAAGCCCTGCCCCAGTTTCAACCGCCCGCTGCCGGCCGGCGGCCGCCCGGCGCTGAAGGCCGCCGCCACCTCGAGGTCCTCGCCTTTCAGGAAGAGCAGCGAGCCCGCTTCCACGTCGATGACCTCGCGCACCATGTCCATAGTGTAATTCAGCACCTTGCGCATATCGAACGTGGAAGAGGCCAGGGCGGTGCCCACCCGGCGGATGGCTTCGATTTCCCGGTCGCGCTTGACCACCGCGCTCTTCAGCCGGTTGCGGTCGACGGCTATGGCCAGTCCGGCGGCCGCCCAGGCGACCATCTCCCGGGCGGCGGCGAGCTCCGCCCGCTGCCGACCGGCTAGGGCCAGCACCCCGAACACCTCCCCCCCGGCCTTGAGGGGTGCGAGCAGACAGCAGCTGCAGCCGAGCTCCACCGCCCACTGGTCGCCCAGCAGCGGCTGGATGGAGGCCTCCTCGTCCAGGATCATCAGCGACTCCTGGCCGAGGGCCTTCTCGACCAGGCTGCCCGGCACCGCATAGCATGTTTGATTGAGCAGCCGGCAGGCGGCGGGGCCGATCACCTCACGCACCTGGACGACGCCGGCCTGGGACTCGTGCCGGGTGCAAAGGAATGCCAATTCGTAGGTCGCCGCGCTGCGCAGCTCCTGCAAAGCGGCATGAAGCAGTTCGTTGTCCCGAAAGCTGGAGTTCAGGATTTTCGCCAGCCGGCTCATGGCCGCCCATTGGGCATCGGTGCGCTCGTTCTGCCGGAGCAATCGCAGGTTCTCGTAGGTAAACGCGGCATTGCTCAGCAGCGGGGTGAGAAGGTCGACATCGCCTGCCCCATAGACGCGCCGCGAGTTGCGGCTGGAAACGGTCAGAACGCCGATCACCTCCCGGCTGGTCTTGATGGGCATGCAGACGAAGGAGCGGGTGCCGTAGTGTTCGTGGCTGGTGCGCCCGAAACGCCGGTCGGTTTCGATGTTCTCCACCAGCAGGGGGGATTTGTTCAAAACGGCGTACTTGGCGATGCTCGTTTCGAAATCGATCCGGTCCCCAGGGCCGGCGAACCGCCCCAGCCCGATCGTGGCCGTGACCCGGAACTTTCGCGGCTCGGAGCGCTCGAGCATGAGCACCGAGCCCACATCCGAAGCGGTGAGCAGCAGCGCCCGCTCCAGGCTGATGTGCAGAATTTCATCCGGGTCGAAGGTGACGGCGCAAAGCTCCGAGAGGTCCTTGAGCACTGAGAGGCCCGCGGACTTCTGGTCCCGCTCCTCCAGCGCCTGCGTGAACTGCGCCTTCACGCTTTGAAAGGATTCAGCGATGGCGTGCAGCTCGTCCACTGCCGCCGGGGGCGGGGGGGGCGCCTGACCGGTCTCGCCGCTCATGGCGTCGGAAATGGCCGTGATGCGGTCGAACAGGGTCTTGAGGACATGCAGCCCGATGAAGGCAAACACCAGCAGGCCTAAAAAGAAATACGGCACGGCGGGGTCGGCCAGCAGATCGTAGCGGATACTGAAGAGGATCAGGCCGGCGGTCGGAAACAGGAAAAAGAGGCTGAACGCCAGGTTGAGCTTGCGCTGCAGCCGGGTCTGCGGCCGGTTCCTGAAACGGGGCCGGGAGGGGATGTCCATATGAACTTCATTCTATTCCAAATCCGGCGTTTCGGCAAGAAAACGCGTCCCCCCGCGGCAGCTTGACTTTCCGTGAGCCGGGGCCTACAGCAGGGGAGGTCCGCGCCCACCGGGTGCGGGCAAACCACCGGCCCCTGCCCTTCGCTGCCGCTGCGGTGTCGGGGCCGTATCGGAGGCGGGCATGCGGGCTGTGGTCCAGCGGGTCAGCGAGTGTTCGGTGGCGGTTTCCGGGGAAGTGATCGCCCGCATCGGGCGCGGGCTCCTGGTGCTGCTGGGGGTCGGCGTTTCAGACACACCGCAGGCGGCGGTCGCCCTGGCTGAAAAAATCGTCCACCTGCGCATCTTCGAAGACGCGGGGGGCAAACTCAACCGCTCGCTGGTCGACACCGGGGGCGAGCTGATGGTCGTGTCGCAGTTCACGGTGCTGGGGGAGTGCCGCGGCGGCCGCCGCCCGTCGTTCACCACCGCCGCCCCCGCCGAGCGGGCCGTCGCGCGCTATGCGGATTTTGTGACCGCGGCGGCCCGTTTCGGCGTTCCCGTGCAAACCGGCCGCTTTCGGGCGCTCATGGCGGTCTCGCTCGTGAACGACGGCCCGGTGACCCTGATCGTCGACCACCCGTAGGGGCCGGTTGCGATGCGCGGGGCCCGGCGCAGCCGGGGCCTTCAGCCGGAAATGACGTGCGCGAAGGCGCTGTGGTTGTGGATCGATTCGAAGTTTTCGGCGCTGACGGAAAACCAGGTGATATTGGTGTCCGACCGCAGGCGCTGGGCGATGTCGCGCACGATGTCCTCGACGAACTTCGCGTTGGAATAGGCCCTCTCCGTCACGCATTTCTCGTCCACGCGCTTGAGGACCGAATAGACCTCGCTCGATGCGCAGCCTTCCACCAGCTCGATCATGTCTTCCAGCCAGATGAACTTGCGGAACCTCAGGCCGAGCCGCACTTCGCCGCGTTGGTTGTGGGCCCCGAAGTCGCTGATTTCCTTCGAGCAGGGGCACACCGAGGTGATCGGCACCACCACTTCGGACATCAGGTCCACCCGGCCGGAGGCGTCGCTGGATCCCACGATGCTGCAGCAGTAATCCATCAGCCCCGTCGCCATGCTGATGGGGGCCTTCTTTTCGATGAAGTAGGGAAAGCTCATTTCCAGGTGGGCCGAGGCGGCGTTCAGGCAGCTCTTCAAGCTCTCCAGGATCAGGGCGAATTTCTTCAGCGACACCTCGGGCTTGAGGACGTGCAGCATCTCCACGAAACGGCTCATGTGCGTCCCCTTGTAGTCGTGGGGCAGGTCCACGAACATGTGGATGGTGGCCACCGTGTGCTGAAAGCCGTCGCGGCGGTCGCGGACGGTGATCGGGTAGCGCAGATTTTTGATGCCCACCTTGTGGATGGGGATGTTGCGGAAGTCGCGCTCGCTCTGAACGTCTCGCATGGCCGCCTACTTCAAGAGGTACTCGGTTTTGACATGGTGCAGGGCGCGGAAGATGTTGCCGCGGATGTTGGGGTTATCCCGGTAGAGCTCGCCCAGCATGCGCTTGACCGTCTGGCGCCGGGAGGTCCGCGCCGTCGGGCAGGCGTTTTCCACGGCCGCCAGCCCCTGGTCCCGGGCGAATCGGTCGATGAGCGCCTCTGCCGCGTAGGCGAGCGGCCGGATGATCGTGAAGCGGCCGTCGAACAGGGGCTGCGCCGGCCGCATGGAGCTGATCTCGCCGGCGTAGAGCATGTTGATGAACAGCGTCTCGATGATGTCGTCCTGGGTGTGGCCCAAGGCCAGGGTGCCGCACCCGAGTTCGTCCGCAATTTCAAACAGCCGCTGGCGCCGCAGCCGCGCACACAGAAAACATGGGTTTTCGCGGTTGGCCGGGCTGTGGCCGCGCAGCCCGAAGTCCGTCATCTCCACCCGGAGCGGCACGCCCAGACGCCCACAGACATCCTGCAGGAGCGGCCCGGCGCGCCCGGAAAAACCCAGATCGATGTGGGCGGCCGCCAGCTCGAAGCGCACGCGCACGCGGCGCTGCCGCTCGACCAGCATCCACAGCAGGGACAGGCTGTCGGCCCCGCCGGAGAGCCCGACCAGGATCCGGTCGCCGTCGCGGATCATGTCGTAACCGTGCAGGGCTTTGCCGATGGCCCGGTTCAGCGCGCGGTATGCATGCCCGGCCGGCCGCACCTAACTCTCGTCGGGCGCCGCCTGCTTCTTGACGATGCGCCCGGCGGCCACCTCCCGCAGCGAGATGACCACATCCTCGTTCTTGGGCGAGCTCACCAGGTAGTCCGAGCCTTCGCGGATCTGGCGCACCCGGCGCGCCACCATGTTGACCAGGATAAAGCGGTTGGGTATTTTTTTCAGGCAATCTTCGACTGTGATGCGTGCCACGCGGCACCTCCCTATCCGTTCGGATTCATAGGATCTCGATCAGTTCATACGCACGCTTGCCGCCCGGGACCTCGATGACCAGCTCGTCGCCGGGCTTGCGGCCGATCATGGCCTTCCCCAGCGGGGAGACGACCGAGATGCGGCCGTTGCCCACATCGGACTCGTCGGGCCCCACGAGCTGGTACTTGACGTCCTCCCCGGTTTCGAGGTTGCCCAGCAGCACCCGGCTGCCGAAGACCACCCGGTCTTTCGGCAGGTTGACGGGGTCGATCACTTCCAGGTGCGCCAGTTTGTATTCCAACTCGCCGATCCGCCCTTCGATGAAACTCTGGCGGTCCTTGGCGGCGGCATATTCGGCGTTTTCGCTCAGGTCCCCGTGCGATCGCGCCTCCTCGATCGCCCGGATGTTCTCGGGGCGCTCCACGCGCTTGAGTTTTTCAAGCTCCTTCCGGATGGCCGCGTAGCCTTCCGGGGTGACCGGTATGCGTTCCAACGTTCAGCTCCTTTGCGGCGGTGTTCGGTTACAGGTGGCGCTCGGCCAAAACCTGGGCGATCTGCACGGCGTTGGTGGCGGCCCCCTTGCGGATGTTGTCCGCCACGATCCACAGGTTGATGCCGTTGGGAATGGACTCGTCCTGGCGGATCCGGCCGACGAAGGTGCCGTCCCGGCCGGCCGCATCGATGGCCAGCGGGTAGCGGTTGTTCGGGGGGTCGTCGACCACCGTGACCCCGGGTGCAGCGCTGAGCAGGGCCCGCACCTGCTCGGCGGTGGCGTGCTCGCGGGTCTCCACGTTGACCGACTCCGAATGGCCGAAGAACACCGGCACCCGAACGGTCGTGGCGGTCACGCCGATGCCCGGGGCCTCGAGGATCTTGCGGGTTTCGTTGACCATCTTCATCTCTTCCTTCGTGTAGCCGTTGTCCATGAACTTGTCGATGTGCGGCAGGCAGTTGAAGGCGATGCGATGCGGATAGACACGGGTTTCGACATCCAGGAAGTTGATCATGGCCCGGGTCTGGTTGAACAGCTCGTCGATCGCCTTTTTGCCGGTGCCCGAAACCGACTGGTAGGTGGACACCACGACGCGCCGGATGCCGAACCGGCGGTGAATCGGGTTCAGGGCGACCACCATCTGGATCGTGGAGCAGTTCGGGTTGGCGATGATGCCCTTGCGCCGGTACCCGGCCACGGCGTGGGGGTTCACCTCGGGCACGACCAGCGGGACCTGCGGGTCCATGCGCCAGGCGCTCGAGTTGTCGATGACCACGCAGCCGGCCTGCGCCGCGAGCGGGGCGAATCGCTCGCTGGTGGCCCCTCCGGCCGAAAACAGGGCGAGGTCCATGCCCGCGAAGGAGCCCTCGGCCAGCTCTTCGACCGCCACCATGTCCCCTCGAAAGCGAAGCCGCCGGCCGACCGAACGCGACGAGGCGAGCAAACGGATCGACTTAACGGGAAAGTTCATCTCCTCGAGGCAGGTGATCATCTGGTTGCCGACGGCGCCGGTCGCCCCGGCCACCGCGACGTTGAAGCTCTTTGTGCTCATCGGCAATCGCCCTCCTTTTTCGTTTGACCGACCCCTGCGCGCCCGGGCCGGCCGCCATGCCGTTTCCGACGAGGCCCGGTCAGTTCCCGGTCGGGGCGGTCGCCAGCCGGCCGAGCACGGTGCTGCCGGCCGAAACCCGATCGCCGACGGCAACCTCGAGGTCGATCTCTTGGGGCAGGTAGACATCCAGCCGCGAGCCGAAACAGATCATGCCGAAACGCTGGCCCCGCAGGACCCGGTCGCCGGCCTGCACCCGGCAGATGATGCGCCGCGCGATCAGCCCGGCCACTTGGACCGTGCACAGGCTGCGGCCGTCATCGGTCTGCAGGAACACCGCGTTGTGTTCGTTTCTGCCCGATGCGTCCTGCCGGTCGGCCGGTACGAACTGCCCCGGGCGGTAGCTGACGCGGCTCACCCGGCCCGCGGCGGGGATGCGGTTCACGTGAACGTTGAGGACCGACATGAAGATGCTGACCTTGCGGCACCGGCCCTCATAGAAGGCACCGCCGTCGACCAGCGCCGCCGCGATCACCTTGCCGTCCGCGGGCGACACCACGGCACCCGGGGCGGCGGGGATGACCCGGTCCGGGTCGCGAAAAAATCCGCAGATCGCAAACGTGGCCGCCAGCCCGATCAACGCCAAGCCGGTCAACCCCAGAAGGGCCAGGATGAGGGTGGCGAACGCCGCACCGAAAATAAGCGGAATCCCGGCGGCGGCAATCGGGAATGCAAAGCGGCCCGGCGGGTCAGACCACGTGAATTCATCCATATGTTCGATCCCGGCCTGCCCGGTCGGCAGGCGTTTGTCACTAAAATTTTATTCTTTAACAGTCGAGTCGTGATTTGTCAATCATTACCGCAACCAACCCCGGCCGGCCGCCGACCTCGGCCTCAGAGCGCCGCACGTAGCGCGGCATCAGCCGGCCGGCCGGCTCCTCCTCCCGCCGTTCGAATCCCCTGCAGGCCAGATCGGCCACCGCCGAGGCCCGGATCCAGTCCGGCCCGCTCCCGGCAAACCGGGCGCGCCCCCCGACGGCGGCGATGATGCGATCGCGATAGACCCGCGCGCCGTCGCCCACGAACAGGCAGGGGCCCTCGAGGCCCGCCAGGGCTTGCTCGACCGAACCCACGGCGTCCGCGCCGAGAGCCCCGAACCCGCCTGGCCGCATGCCGAAACGGTTGTGGTACACCTCCCCCTTGCGGGCGTCGAGCAGCGGGCACACGATGCCCGGCCACGCGCGGCAGGGGTGGGCCAGCGCCGCCAGGCTGGAGACGCCGGCTGCCCGCAGACCCAGGGCGAACGCCAGGCCGTTGACGACCCCGAGCCCGATCCTCAATCCCGTGAAGGACCCCGGGCCGATCGTGGCGCCGAGCCCTTCGATCTGCGTGATGTCCAGGCGTGCGGCCGAAAGTGCGCTGGCGACGAGGCTCAGCAGGTTGGCCGAGTGCGTCTGCCCGGACCCCAGGGTCACCTCGCAGATCAACTCGTCCTGGTCGACGATGGCGACGCTGCAGGTCCGCGTGGCGGTGTCTACGGCCAAAAGCTTCATGCGGCAGCCGATCCTTTGCGCCCCAGCATGGCGTGGGAGAGGACTTCCTCCATGGTCCTCACCGGGATAAACTTAATTTTACGCTTTAGATAATGTGGCATATCTACTAAATCTTTAGCATTTTTTTGAGGTATCAATATGGTTTGGATTCCGGCTCGGACGGCCCCCAGCGCCTTTTCTTTCAACCCCCCGATCGGCAGCACACGGCCCCTCAGGGTCACTTCGCCGGTCATGGCCACATCGTTGCGCACGGGCCGGCCGGTGATCGCGGAGATGAGCGCGGCCGCCATGGCGATCCCGGCCGAGGGGCCGTCCTTGGGAATGGCCCCGGCCGGAACGTGGATGTGGACATCGGTGGAGTCGAAGCTGTGCCGCTTCGAATCGACGCGGCGCTGGTGCGCGCGGGCATACGTCAGGGCGGCCCGGGCGGATTCCTGCATCACCTCGCCCAGCTGACCGGTAACGATCAGCTCGCCCTTGCCTTTGATCAGGGACGCCTCCACATACAGCACCTCGCCGCCCACCTGGGTCCAAGCCAAGCCGGTGGCCAGCCCGACCTGGCTCTCCTCCTGGTCCATTTCAGGAATGAACCTCGCCGGGCCCAGGAACTTGGGGAGGCCCTGCCGGCTCAGGTGCAACGGGCCGGTCTTGCCCTCGGCCAGCCGCCGTGCCACCTTGCGGCAAATGGTGCCGATCTCCCGCTCCAGGTTGCGCACCCCCGCCTCGGAGGTGTACTCGGCGATGATCCGGCGCAGGGCCCCCTCGCTGAAGCTCAGCTGCTTCGGCTTGAGCCCGTTTTCCCGAACTTGGCGGGGGATCAAGTGCACGCGGGCGATTTCCATCTTCTCCTCCTCGGTGTAGCCCGGCAGGGCGATCACCTCCATGCGGTCGAGGAGTGCCGAGGGAATGGTGTCGGTGATGTTGGCCGTCAGGATGAACATGGTCCGCGACAGGTCGAAGGGCAGGTTCAGGTAGTGATCGCTGAAAGCGGCGTTCTGCTCCGGGTCAAGCGCCTCGAGCAGGGCCGAGGAAGGGTCGCCGCGGAAATCCGCGCCAATCTTGTCGATCTCGTCCAGCATGAAGACCGGGTTGTTGGCGCCGCTCTGCTTCAGCCCCTGCAGGATGCGCCCGGGCATCGCGCCGATGTAGGTCCGCCGGTGGCCGCGGATCTCGGCCTCGTCGCGGATGCCGCCGAGCGAAATGCGCACGAATTTGCGGTTGACGGCGCAGGCGATGGCCTTGCCCAGTGAGGTTTTGCCCACTCCGGGCGGCCCGACGAAGCACAGGATGGGCCCCTTCATACGGGGGTTGAGCTTGCGCACGCTGAGGTATTCGAGGATGCGGTCCTTCACGACCTTCAGCCCGTAGTGCTTGCGGTCCAGAAGCTCGCGGCCCCGGCGGATGTCGATTACATCCCGCGTGGAGCGGCTCCAGGGCATCTCCACCATCCAGTCCAAATAGGAGCGGATCACCGAGGATTCGGCCGATTCCGGGTGCATCTGCTCCAGGCGCTTTAGCTGTTTAAGCGCTTCGGCGTTGGCCTCCTTGGGCATTCGCGCCTTCTTGATGCGTTTGCGGTACTCCTCGATCTCCACCGCGCGCTCGTCGTGCTCCCCCAGCTCTTTGTAGATGGCGCGCACTTGCTCGCGCAGGTAGTAGTCGCGCTGGCTCTTGGATATCTCGTCCTTGACCTCGGACTGGATTTTGGCCTGCATGGCCGAGAGCTCAAGCTCGCGGGAGAGCACGTCGTTTACGCGCTTCAGGCGCAGGACCGGGTCGTTGATCTCCAACAGCGCCTGGGACTCCTCGGTCTTCAACCGCAGGTTGGAGGCGACCAGGTCGGCCAGCTTCCCGGGGTCCTCGATGTTTTGCAGGATCGAGGTGACATCGGTGCTGAGCTCCCCGCGCAGCGCCAGGATCTTTTCCGATTGCTCGCGCACGTTGCGCATGAGGGCTTCGGCTTCGATGGTCACCTTTTCCAGAGAGGCCTCGGGCAGCAGTTCGATCTGCACCCGGAAGGGGGCCCGCCGGCGGAGGAACTTGGAGATGGTGGCTTTGGCGACGCCCTGAACCAGCACCTTGATGCGCCCGTCGGGCAGCTTGAGGATACGCAGCACCCGCCCCACCGTCCCCGTGTGATAGATCTCGTCCACGCCGGGGTTTTCCACGACCGCGTCCTTCTGAGTTGCCAGAAATACGAAACCGGGGCCGGCCGCGGCCTCCTCCACCGCGCGCACGGATTTCTCGCGCCCCACGAACAGCGGCAGCAGCATGTCGGTGAACACCACCACGTCCCGGACGGGCAACAGCGGCAGTGTCGTGGGGATTTCGGTCGTCTTGTCCTCTTCTTCGATGATGCTGATCAGATCGTCGCGGTCGGCTTCGGCCATGTCAACTCCTGGGGCGGCGGCAATGGGGTGCTCCGGTTCGGAACGTCGTCACGCGGGAGAAATAGGTAGGCAACTTCCGCATATGCTGGTACAATACTAACACGGTTTTTAAATTTTACAACCGACCCCGGCGGCCTTTTCCCGCACGGGCCGGCACAAGCGGCAGGGAGGCGTATGGAGTGGGCGGCGTTCGTTTTCGGTCTGGTCATCGGGAGTTTTTTGAACGTCTGCATCCATCGGCTGCCGTTGTCCCGATCCATCGTCCACCCCCGTTCGGCCTGCCCGGGCTGTGAACACCCGATCCGGACCTACGACAACATCCCCGTGGTCAGCTTTCTGGTCCTCCGCGGCCGCTGCAGGGACTGCGGGATGCCCATCCCGTGGCGCTACCCGCTGGTCGAACTGCTGAGCGGGGCCTTTGCCGCCCTCGCCGTGGTCAAGTTCGGCGCGGGCGGACAGGCCGCGCTGATGTACCTGCTGATCGCAGCGCTGCTGGTGATCACCTTCATCGACATCGACCACCGCATCATACCGGATGTCATCTCGCTGCCCGGGATCCCCATCGGACTGGCCGCCAGTTTCGGGCTGACCGACGTGGGCCCGCTGCAGTCGCTCATCGGCATCCTGGCCGGTGGCGGCAGCCTCTTCCTGGTGGCCTGGGGCTATCAGCTGCTCACCGGGCGCGAGGGCATGGGCGGCGGGGACATCAAGCTGCTGGCCATGATCGGCGCTTTTTTCGGGTGGCCGGGCGTGTTGTTCACCATCTTCACGGCCTCGCTGACCGGCACGCTGGCGGGGGTGGCCGTGATCCTGCGGCAGCGCGCGGACATGAAGCTGGCGGTGCCCTTCGGGCCCTTTCTGGCCATCGGCGCCATCGGCTACGTGTTCATCGGGCCCGAGACGCTGGCGTGGTACCTGCAGTGGATGAGGCCGTGAGCCCCGCATGAAAATCGCCCTGGTCTCCGACATCCACGGGAACATGGAGGCCCTGGAGGCCGTGCTGGCCGACATCGACCGCGAGACGGTCGAGGCCGTCTTCAGCCTGGGCGACAACATCGGCTACGGCGCCGAACCGGAACGGGTGATTCAAACGCTACAGCGCCGGCACATCCTCTCGGTGGTCGGAAACCACGAGCTGGCCGTCCGCCGCCCCGGTTTCCTCGACTGGTTCAACCCTGCGGCGCGCCGCTCCCTGAGATTGACCTTCCAGATGCTCAGTGCGACCTCCCTGGATTGGATCGCCGCCATGCCCCTGCACCGGCAGGTAGCCGACGGCCGGCTGGTGCACGGGTTCCCGCCCGACTCCCCGACCCTTTACCTGTTTCAGATGCCGGCAGGCGAAAAGCGCAGGGCCCTGCAGGCGCTCCCCGAACGGATCTGCTTCGTGGGCCACACCCACGTCCCGGAGCTGATCCGCCTCGACGGCGACACCCTGGCCGATGTCCCATGGGTCGAGGGCCGCAACCGCCTCGAGCCGCCTCTCAAGTTTTTCGCCAACATCGGCAGCGTCGGCCAGCCGCGAGACGGCGACGCGCGGGCCAAGTACGCGATCTGGGAGCCGGACGCCCACACGCTCGAGATGCGCTGCGTGCCCTACGACACCCGGTCGGCGGCCGCCAAGATCATCGCGGCCGGCTTGCCCGAAGCGCACGCGCACCGGCTGCTGGAATGAAACGGATCGGCAAGTACCTCATCCGCGGCCTGCTGGGCCGCGGCGGGATGGGGAAAGTGTTTCAGGTCGAAATCCCGACGATCGGCAAGATCGCGGCCCTCAAGCTGCTGGACCCCCACCCCGTGCTGATTTCCCTGCTGGGCGCCGAGCGCCTCCGCGAGCTGTTTTTGGCCGAAACCGTCACCATGGCCGGCCTGCAGCACCCCAACATCGTCGCCATCCGGGACTTCGGCGAGGACGACGGGCGGCCGTTTTACATCATGGACTATTTTTTCTCCAACCTCGGCCGGTTGATCGGCGAAACCCGCCAAACCGAGGAGCCCTCCCGGACGATCCGGCTTGACCGGGCGATCGAGCTGACCCGCCAGACGCTCTCCGGGCTCGCCTGCCTGCACCACTTCGGCATCGTCCACCGCGACATCAAGCCCTTCAACCTGCTGATCGACGAGCACGCGACGGTCAAGATCTGCGACTTCGGCCTCTCCCGGCTGCACGGCGAGCCGGCGGCCGCGCCCACCCAGCTTAAGGTCGGCTCTCCCTGGTATGCGGCCCCGGAGCAGGAGGCCGACCCGGATGCGGTCGATCCCCGCGCCGACCTCTACTCGGTCGGCATCACCCTGATCCGCATGCTGACCGGGGCGCTCCCACCCGACCCGCCGGCCCCCCCGAGCGGCGCCAACCCGGACCTGGACGAAACCTGGGACGGGTTTCTCCTGCGCGCGATCGACCGGGACCCGCGCCGGCGCTTCGAGAGCGCGGCACACATGCAGCTTGCCCTGGAAGGCCTCGAGCGCCGCTGGCGCGCCCGGCGGGAGCGCGCCTGCCGCCTGGCGCCGCCGCCGACCGCCCCGGCCCCGTCCCGGCTCTCCCTGCGCCGCACTCCCGTTCGCATCGATCCCGCCCGCGCTCGAACCCAGTTCGGCGCCGACCGGCTCTGGCGCCCCGCGCGCTTCGTAGCGAACGATCTCGCCCCGGACGGGCCGGGCGCCCTGCGCGACCGGGCGACCGGGCTGGTCTGGCAGCAGTCCGGATCGCCCTACCCCCTCACCTGGCATGCGGCGCAGGCCTACGTGAAGGGGCTCGCCCGCCGGGGGCCCGGGGATGGCAGCGGCTGGCGGCTGCCGACCGCCCCGGAGCTGATGTCGCTCCTCTCCCGGACGCCGCACGGCGAGGACTTCTGCCTGGAGCCCGCCTTCGATCCCCGGCAGACGGCGCTCTGGAGCGCGGACCGCCGCTCCTTCACGGCGGCCTGGTTCGTGGATGTCGCGATGGGGTTTGCCGGCTGGCAGGACTTCAGCGCCCGGCTCTATGTGCGGGCGGTGGCGGGCTAATGGGTCGCCGCGCGGCCCAGCTCCATGCCGAGTTGCAGCGCGCGCTGGTTCAGGTCGAGGAAGTCGCTCGGCACGCGGCCTTCCAGCACCTTGATGATGGACTCGGGGCGCAGCACCTCGGTCAGGGCGATGACCGCGCCGAGCATGCAGATGTTGAAGACGATCGGCTTGCGGATCTGCTCCATCACCGAGCGGTACATCGGCAGCTCGCGCTGCTGGGCGTCCACCTTGCGCTGGATCTTGACGTAGCGGCTGTCGGTGATCAGAAGCCCCCCGGGCCGGATGATGGCGCTGAACCGGTTGTAGGCCTCCTGGGTGAGACAGACCAGGACGTTGGGCTGGATGACCTTCGGGTAGCGGATGGGGGTGTCGGCGATGATGACATCCGAGCGCGTGGCGCCGCCGCGGGCCTCCGCGCCGTAAGACTGGGACTGAACGGCGTTGAGGTTCTCGCAGATGACCGCCGCTTCGGCCAGGATGATGGCCGCCGTAATCACCCCCTGCCCCCCCGAGCCTGAAAACACAAGCCTGCAGCGCTCCATCACGACCGCCCCCCTCTCGCCCGTGCGACGACCTTCTCGTACTCCTCGCAGTATTCCGGCTCCTGCTTCTGGACGAAGATCCCGCGTTCGATCAATTCCGGGTTCTCCTGCTTGGCCTTGGAGCCGATCGGTGTGGTGTGGTCCTTGAACCAGGTGATCATGTCGGCCGCATCGCCGATCTTGTTCTTGCGGCCGAAATAGGTCGGGCACTGGGAGAGGACCTCCACCACCGAAAACCCCTTGTGGGTGATGGCCTTCTCGATGATGTCGATCACCTGCTGCACGTGGAAGGTGGTGGAACGCGCCACGAAGGTGGCCCCGGCGGCCTTGGCCAACTCCGCGATGTCGAAACCCCGGTCGATGGTCTTATAGGGGGCCGTGGTGGCGCTGATGTTCTCGCCCGAGAGCGGCGAGAACTGGCCGCCGGTCATGCCGTAAATGCGGTTGTTCATGACGATCGCGGTCATGTCCAGGTTGCGCCGCGCGGCGTGAATGAAGTGGTTGCCGCCGATGGCGAGCGCATCCCCGTCGCCCATCGGCACGATCAGCTTCAGCTCCGGCCGGGCGATCTTGACCCCGGTCGCAAACGCCAGCGCGCGGCCGTGGATGGTGTGCAGGGTGTGGAAGTCCACGTAGCCGGAGATGCGCGACGAGCAACCGATCCCGGACACCATCACGATCTCGTTCTTGCTCAGGCCCAGGTTCTCGATGGCCCGGACCAACCCGCTCAGCACCTCGCCGTGACCGCAGCCGGGGCACCACAGGTGCGGCAGAAACCGTTCCCTCAAGTACTCCTTGACTGCCATCGGTCAAACCCCTTTGCCTTGGATGATCCGCAAAATGTTCATAATGTCGGCGGGGGTGATGAAATTGCCGTCGATGCGGTTGGCCAGAAACACCCTCTCCGGCTGGGGCACCGAGAGCTTCACCGCTTGCATGATCTGCCCCATGTTCATCTCCACCACCACCGCCGCCTTGGCCTGGGCGCACTTGCGGCGCACGAGTTCGTGCGGGAAGGGCCAGAGCGTCTGAAGCTCCAGCAGCCCCAGGCGCTCCCCGCGCTGCCGGCGGTCCTCCACGACGTGCAGCGCGGAACGCGCCGAGGAGCCGTAGGAGATCATAACGATCTCCGCGTCCTCAAGCTGATGCTCCCGGTAGTGCGCCAGGATGCCGGCCCGGTTTTCGATCTTGTCCACCAAATGCCGCAGCAGGCCGTGAACGACCTTCGGGTCGGTCGACGGGAACCCCCACATGTCGTGCACCAGGCCGGTCACGTTGTAGCGGTGCACGCCGCCGAAATCCGACATGGGCAGCCGGCCGTCCTCCCGGGGCAGGTAGGGGTGGTAGTCCACCCCCTCCTTGACCGAGGTGCGCAGCCGCTCGACCAGCGGGAGCTCCCCGGGCTCGGGCAGGATGAGCTTCTCGCGCATGTGCCCGACCACCTCGTCGAAGAGCAGGATGACCGGCGTGCGGTAGGTCTCGGCCAGGTTGAAGGCCTCCACCGTCATGGCGAAGACGTCCTGGTGATTGGAGGCGGTCAGGACGATGATGGCATGATCGCCGTGCGTGCCCCAACGGGCCTGGTTGACATCCCCCTGGCTCACGTGGGTGGGAATCCCGGTGGAGGGGCCGCCGCGCTGCACATTGACGATCACGCATGGGATTTCCGCCATGACGGCGTAGCCGAGGGCCTCCTGCATCAGGGAAAACCCCGGCCCGCTGGTGGCGGTCATGACCTTGCAGCCGGTCAGGGAGGCGCCGATGATGGCGCACAGCGAGGCGATCTCGTCCTCCATCTGGACGAACTTGCCGCCGAGCTGCGGCAGGCGCACCGAGAGGTGCTCGGCGATCTCCGTCGAGGGGGTGATCGGGTAGCCGGCGAAGAAGTTAAGCCCGGCATAGAGCGCCGCCTCCACGCAGGCCTCGTTGCCTTGAACGAACTTGGGGGTCTGTCCCATCGTGTTCCTCACTCCTGCGTTTCGACTTCGATCGCAAAATCCGGGCAGCGCAGCTCGCACAGGCGGCAGCAGATGCAATCCTGGGGGCGAACCACGGTGACCTTGTCCTGGTCGTCGAGCTCGAGCACTTTTTTGGGGCAGAGTTCGACGCAGATCCCGCAGCCCTTGCACCAGTCCCGGTTGATGTGATGCCGCTTCAGCTTGGGTTTGGCCATGTCATGAACCTCGTGCGATCCGGTTTCGACCTGCGCGCCCGCGAATGCGAACGGGGCGCGTGTTGGCTCCTACATTAAGGTAGAGGACCTGGAGATGTCAAGCCGGCGGGATGCAGGGGCCGGCGGCCGGCCCGTACGGATTGGCCTTTGACAACCTGAAAAGGTGCCGCTATTCTGACGCCGTTTGCCCCGGCATTGCACGACCCCGGGGACCTCCTCAGGAGAGACCCTTGGCCAGGAAAGCCCTCCATTTTGCGATCGCGGCGGTTTTTGTGTCCGGCTGCGCGGCGGCCGTCCTGTGGTTCGAACTGCAGCATTTCGCGGCGACCCCGGCCTCTCGCGTCGATTTCGAGGAGAAAACGCTCCTCGTCCGCTCCGGTCAGCCCTTTTCGGCCGTGGCCGAAACGCTGTTTCGGGCCGGGATCGTCCAGAGCCCCCTGAAGTTCCGGCTTCTGGCGCGGCTCCAAGGAGCCGACCGGCGCCTCAAAGCCGGTGAATACGGCCTGAGAGCCTCCATGCCCCCCCAGGAGGTTCTCGCGATGCTGCAGCGCGGGCTGGTCAAGCTCTACCGACTCACCATCCCGGAGGGCTGGACCATGCGCCAGATCGCCGAGGCGGTCGAAAAGGCCGGACTGGGCAGCGCGGCCGAAATCATCGCTTCGGCCGGCGATCCCGCGGTGGCGCGCCGTCACGGCATCGAGGCCGACTCGATGGAGGGGTATCTCTTCCCCGACACCTATCTGTTTCCCCGGGGGGTCTCGGCCGAAACGATCATCGCCGTCCTGCATGAGCGCTTTCGCGCGGCGTTCCCCCCGGAGTGGACCCGGCGCGCGGCCGACCTGGGGTTCAGCCTGCACGACACGGTGACGCTGGCTTCGATCATCGAGAAGGAGACGGGCGCCGCGGCCGAGCGGCCGCTGATCTCCTCGGTGTTTCACAACCGCCTCAAGAGAGGCATGCGCCTCGAAACCGACCCGACCGTGATCTACGGCATCGAAAATTTCGACGGCAATCTCACGCGTCGGCATCTGTCGACCCCGACGGCCTACAACACCTACCTCATCCGCGGCCTGCCGCCCGGGCCGATCGCCAGCCCCGGCAGCGAATCGCTGCGCGCCGCGCTCTACCCGGCCCGGACGGACTACCTGTTCTTCGTCTCCCGCAACGACGGCACCCACGTCTTCTCAACCAACCTGGACGACCACAACCGCGCCGTCCGGCAGTATCAGGTGCGCTCGGCCGGCCCGCGCACCCCGTGAATCCATCGCCCCCCCCGCCCACCCGGTCCCGCATCCGGCCCGGGGCAGGGGTTTGCCTCAAGTTTTTCCCAATCGCCGCCGATGATAGCGCCAGGCCGGGGAAACAGGCCGCTGGCGGTATCGGATTTTTGACGCTTTCGCGCGCGAAGGGCGCTTGGTTTTCAGGCGCAGGACGAACAGGGATCCGAAATGATTCAAAAATCATCTTGGAATATAGTTTGGCACAAATATTGAAATATCGACGTGTCAGGTAGGCTTCTCTGGTGTGCGTGCATCTTTTCTGGCGGGCTTCCACCGATAAGGCATGCGAAGAATTCCCCCACGAGAACAACGGCATCGTGGGAAGCCGAAGACAAAAGGACAGGGTTCAGGCCCTGTCCTTTTTCTTTGCGTGAGCCCCCTGCCTCTCCCCGTTTACCCGCATCGAGTCCGAATGCCCCCCCCCCCGCGGTCGTAGCAGCCGGCCCAACCCGTTAACGCATCGGGTCGGGCTAAAGCCGACCGGGGTCCATGCCGATAGTGGCAAAAGAGGGCAGCCGCCCTTCTTGGAACGGACCTCTTGGCCCATGAAACCAAAGCGACGCATCACGATGTTAGACCGAACGGGACTCCTGATCATCGGTGTCGGGGCCAGTCTGTTCCATTACTACTTCGAGGTGTCCGTGCGCGGCGCCCACCTGAACATTTTCATCACCGTCGCCCTCATCCTGATGATCAGCCTCTTCACCCAATACCTGGTCAACAGCATCAACAGCTCCAAACGCGCCCTCCAGGAGGCCAATGAGACCCTGGAGTTAAAGGTGAAGGAGCGCACGGCGGAACTGCGCAACTCCGAGCTCAAGTACCGCACCATCTTCGAAAACACCGGTGCGGCCACCATCATCATCGAGCGCGACCAGAAAATCTCCCTGGCCAACTCTAGATTCTTAGGCCTCTCGGGCTACAGCCGCTCGGATGTGCAGAACCGGCTGCCGTGGACGCACTTCGTCGACGAGAAGAGCTACCGCAAGATGGTTGCGGATGAAAACACCGGGCTTGCCGGGATCCCGGTCGGTCTGGGGCGCGATTTCGAGTGTCAATTTATCGACAAGGGCGAAAACCGCCGGAGCATCCTGATCAGCTTCGCGCGGATCCCGGAGACCGAAGCCACCGTGGCCTCATTCACCGACATCACCGAGCTCAAGGACGCCGAGCAGCGCATCTACTTCCAAGCCTTTCACGACGACCTGACCCGACTGCCCAACCGCGCCCTTTTTCTGGAGCATCTGCAGATGGCCATCAAACGCTCCAAGCGCCGGCCCGACTACCGTTTCGCGGTGATCTACCTGGACATCGATCGGTTCAAGCTGGTGAACGACGGACTGGGCCACGGGGCCGGGGACGATCTGCTGGTGGCGTTTGCCGAACGCATCCGGGAATCCCTGCGGGACACGGACGTCCTGGCGCGCCTGGGCGGAGACGAGTTCGTGCTGCTGCTCGAGGACATCGACGACCTCGCCTATGCCGGAAAAATCGCCGAGCGGCTCCAGCAGGCCCTGCGCAAGCCGTTTTGGATCCAGGGCAAGGAGGTCTTCGCACCGGCCAGCTTCGGGGTGGTCACCAACACCTGCGATTACGAGGAACCGGAGGCGATCATCCGTGACGCCGATGCCGCCATGTATCACGCCAAGGAGGCCGGCCGCTGCCAGGTCAAACTGTTCGACAAGACCATGCACGAGAAGGCCCAGCGCCTGCTCCAGCAGGAGACCGACCTGCGCAAGGCGATCAGCGGCAACCAATTCGAAAATCACTACCAACCCATCGTGAAACTGGGCAGCGGAGCCGTCGTGGGGCTCGAGGCTCTCATCCGCTGGGCCCACCCGGAGACCGGGATGGTCTTCCCCGGGGCCTTCATCTCCACGGCCGAGGACGCGGGCCTGATCATCCCGATCACGCGCCTGACGGTCGAGCGGGCCTGCCGCGATCTCCAGGAGTGGCGGAAAATCCTGGGCGCGGATCTGGATCTCACGGTGAGCGTCAACATTTCCAGCAAGCACTTCATGCAGCCGAGCCTCCTGGACGATATTAAAGAGATCCTCCGCCAGGCCGGCCTCCCGCCGCATCTGCTGAAGCTCGAAATCACCGAGACCGCCCTGATGGACGAAGCCGACGAAACCATCCGCCTGACCCACCGGCTGCGCGAGTTCGGCATCCGCCTGATGATCGACGATTTCGGCACCGGCTACTCGTCGCTGAGCTACCTGCAGCGGCTTCCGATCGACACGCTCAAGATCGACCGCAGCTTCATCTCCCGGATCCATCAACAACCCGAAAGCAACCGCAACATCGTCGAGGCTATCGTCTCGCTCGCCCACAAGCTGGGCATGAGCGTCGTGGCCGAGGGGATCGAGACCCCGGCGCAGCGCGCAATCCTCTGCGACATGGCCTGCGATTACGGCCAGGGCTACCTGTTTGCCCGGCCCATGCCCAAGGCCGACGTCGCGGCGATGATTGCCGGGCGCACGCCGATGGCAGCCATCCCCTCGCCCGCTTCCGGCCCTGCAGCGACCGCCCTGGCAAACTGAGGCTCCCCCCTTCCGGCCCCACGCGCTTTCAGGCGGGGGCGGCCGTCTTGCCGCGGCGTTTCGCGGCGGCAAGTCTCTCCCGCGACACCTGAGCGAACGTGAGGGCGATGGGGCGCCGTTTCTCCGTTGCACGCCGACCGCCGCTTGTCCGCTGCGCCTCGAGATGGTATGGGGGGCTTCGGCCGATAAGGACTGCCTCCCGATGGGGGCGATGAGGGAAAGCATGGGCGCGAGGATGAATCTCACGAACTGGACCGAGGAACGGCTGGCCGGCCAGCGGCTCATGGCCGGGTTTCCGGGCACCGAATTCGACGGGGACCTGGAGCGGCTGATCGCCGGACTGAGCCTTGGCGGGCTCATTCTGTTCAAACGCAACTTCGTCTCCCCGGAGCAGATCGCCCGGCTCTGCCGCTCGGCGCAGGCGTGCGCGCGGGCCTGCGGGCTGCCCCCCCTGCTCATCGCCATCGACCAGGAGGGCGGCCCGGTGGCCCGTCTCGGCCCGCCCTTCACCCGCTTTGCCGGCAACCCCGCGATGGAGGATGAGAGCGACGCGGACCGATTCGCCGCCATCACGGCCGCGGAGCTGTCCGCGGTCGGCATCACCATGAACCTGGCCCCGGTGGTGGACGTGGCCCCGGAAGGCTTCCCCAGCGTCATGGCCGGCCGGCTCTTCGCCGGCGGCCCCGACCGGGTGGCCCGCATGGGACGCGCCGTGATCGAGGGGCTGCAGCGCCGGGGCATCATGGCGGTGGCCAAGCACTTCCCGGGCATCGGCCGCACGACGCTGGACTCGCACCTGGACCGGCCCGTTCTGGAAACGGACTTGGCCGCGATAGAGGCCTTCGACCTGATCCCTTTTCAGGCGGCGGTGGACTGCGAGGTCGCCGGGGTCATGCTGGCGCACATCCTCTACCCGGGGCTCGACCCGGACCAGCCCGCCAGCCTCTCCCCGTTTATCGTCCAACGCCTGCTGCGCGGGCGGATGCGCTACACGGGCATCGTGATGACCGACGACCTGGAGATGGGGGCCATCGCGCGCTGCGGCGGGTTCGAGCCGGCCGTGCGCGGGATGTTGAAAGCGGAAGTGGATCTGGCCCTGATCTGCCACACGCGCGAAAAGGTCGAAACGGCGTTCCGCATCATGACGCGCGCGTGCGCCCGTTCGGAGCGGGGGCGCCTGCGGGCGCAGCGATCGGTCGGCCGGATCCTGCGCGCCAAGGAGCGTTATTGGTTGCGGGAGAACACATCGGCATCCAGCCCGCAGCGGAGCCCAGCCGCCAGCAGGTGATGCCCGGCCGCGGCCACCATCGCAGCGTTGTCCCCGCACAACTCCGGCGGCGGCGCGTGCGCCTGCAGGCCCTCGCGGCTCGCCTCCGCCGCGAGGCGCTCCCGCAAGAGCCGGTTGGCCGCCACGCCGCCCGCCAGGGCCACGCGCAACGCCTGCTGCGCCCGCGCCGCGCGCACCAGCTTGCGCACCAGCACCTCCACCACCGCCGCCTGGAACCCCGCGGCGACATCGGCCGGCCGCCAGCCGGGATCGTTCCGGTGCTCTCGTATATATCGGCCCACGGAGGTCTTGAGCCCGCTGAAACTGAAGTCGAAGCCGTCGTTGTCCAGGTAGGGCCGGGGGAAACGGATCCGCCCCGGGTCGCCCTCGCGGGCGAGCCGCTCGATGACCGCCCCTCCGGGATAGCCCAGCTCCAGCATCTTGGCCACCTTGTCGAAGGCCTCGCCGGCGGCGTCGTCCCGGGTCTGCCCCATCAGCTCCATGGCGGTGGGGGAGCTCACGTGGTAGAGCCCGGTGTGGCCACCGGAGGCCAGCAGGCACACGAAGGGAAGCTGCGGGGGATCGGCCGTCAGGTAGAGGGCGTGGACGTGCGCTTCCAGGTGATTGACGCCCACGCAGGGAACGCCCCGGGCGAAGGCCACCGCCTTGGCGAAGGAGAACCCCACCAGGAGCGAGCCGACGAGTCCGGGGCCCTGGGTGGCGGCGACGGCCTCCACCGCGGCGAGCGCGAGCCCGGCCCGGCTCAACGCCTCCGCGACCACCGCGGTGATCACCTCCATGTGCCTGCGCGAGGCCAGTTCGGGCACCACCCCGCCGTAGCGGTGGTGCACCAGCTCCTGGGAAGCAACCACCGAAGAAAGGACCTCCCGCCCGCCGCGGACCACCGCCGCCGCCGTCTCGTCGCAGGAGGATTCGATGCCGAGGACGATCATCTCGGTTCAGGCCCAGAGGATCCGCTCGCCGGAGTCCCCGGGGTCCAGCACCTCGCCGATGATGAAGGCTTTCTCCTTGTTGGCCGCCAGGCGATCGAGCACCTCGGTGGCCGCCGCCTCGGGCACCACGGCGACCATGCCGATGCCGTTGTTAAACGTCCGCAGCATCTCGTTCGGCGGGATGTTGCCCGCCTGCTGCAGGAATTTGAACACCGGCGGCACCTCCCAGCTGTCCCGGCGGATCAGCAGGCGCAGCCCCTGGGGGATGATCCGCACGATGTTGTCCACGATGCCGCCGCCGGTGATGTGGGCCAGGCCGTGAATGGGCAGCTCCTTCAGCAGTCCCTGCACCATGTCGGCGTAAATGCGGGTGGGGGTGAGCAGTTCCTCGCCCAGCGTGCGACCGAAATCGGGCACGTGGTCTTCGACCTTCATATGCAGCAGGTCGAAGCAGACCTTGCGTACCAGCGAGAAGCCGTTGCTGTGCAGCCCGCTCGATGCGATGCCGATCAGCTTGTGGCCGACCCGGATGGCGGTGCCGTCGATGATCCGGCTGTTGTCGACGATGCCGACGACGAAGCCGGCCAGGTCGTACTCGCCCGGGGGGTAGAAGCCGGGCATCTCCGCGGTTTCCCCGCCGATGAGGGCGCAGCGGCCCTGTTTGCACCCCTCGGCGATGCCGGTGACGATGGCCTCCACACGGGCGCTGTCGATCTTGCCCATGGCCAGGTAGTCGAGCAGGAAGAGCGGCTTGGCGGCCTGGACGAGGATGTCGTTCACGCACATGGCCACCAGGTCGATCCCGATGGTGTCGTGCTTGTCGAGCAGGAAAGCGATCTTGAGCTTCGTGCCCACCCCGTCGGTGGAACTCACCAGCACGGGGTGCTGCATGTCGGCGATGTGGCGCTCCAGGGAGAACAACCCGGCGAAACCGCCGATCTCGCTCATGACGCCCGGGCGATTGGTCCGCCGTGTGATCTGGCCGATGGCGCGCACCAGCGTGTTGGCTTTTTCGATGTCCACGCCGGCGTCGGCATACGTGATGGGCTTTGACATGGTCGCCTCCTGGGATGGGTCGATTTGAACGAAAACCCTTGAAAAATAGAATGATCCGTCTTAGAAGTCAATCCGGGAATCCGCTGCCGGCCGGGGCGGCGGCGGGTTCGAGTCCTCGGACGGCGTGCAGGATTTCTAAGGCTGCGATGCGCCGCACAATTCCCGAAAGGAGCGCCTTCCCACCGCCATGAGCAGATTTGCACGACTCGACCGTTTGCCGCCCTACGTGTTCGCCACCGTCAACCAGATCAAGATGCAGGCCCGCCGCGAAGGTCGGGACATCATCGACCTGGGCATGGGCAACCCGGACCTGGCCACCCCCGATCACATCGTGGAGAAGCTGGTGGAGGCCGCCCGCAAGCCGCAAAACCACCGCTACTCGGCCTCGATGGGCATCTCCAAGCTGCGCCTGGCCGTCAGCCGCTGGTACAAGCGCCGATTCGACGTGGAGATCGACCCGGACACCGAAGCCATCGTGACCATCGGCGTCAAGGAGGGCCTCTCGCACCTCGTGCTGGTCACCACCCGGCCGGGGGATGTGGTCTTCACGCCCAACCCGACCTATCCCATCCACCCGTTTTCGGCCATCATCGCCGGGGGGGATGTGCGCGGCATCCCGGTCGGGCCGGACCAGGACTTTTTCGAGAACCTCATGGCCGCCACCAAGCAGACGTGGCCCAGGCCGAAAATGCTCATCATCAGCTACCCGCACAACCCCACCACGGAGGTCGTCGGCCTGGATTTCTTTCAGAAAGTGGCGGACTACGCCCGCGAAAACGACATCCTGGTGATTCACGACTTCGCCTATGCGGATCTCACCTTCGACGGCTACACGGCCCCCAGCTTCCTGCAGGCCCGGGGCGCAAAGGAGGTGGGGGTTGAGTTCTTCTCGCTGTCCAAGAGCTACAGCATGGCAGGCTGGCGGATGGGTTTCTGCTGCGGCAACGCGGAAACGGTGGCGGCGCTGAAGCGCATCAAGAGCTACCTGGACTACGGGGTGTTCCAGCCCATCCAGATCGCGGCTATCATCGCCCTCAACGGGCCCGAAGATTGCGTCGCGGACATCCGCAAAGTCTACAAGGAGCGCCGCGATGCGCTCTGCCGCGGGTTGAACCGCATCGGGTGGAGGATCCCCAAACCCAAGGGGACCATGTTCGTCTGGGGCCGCATCCCGGAAAAATACCGCAAAATGGGCTCGGTCGAATTTTCGAAGTTCCTGATCCGCGAGGCCGGGGTCGCCGTCTCGCCCGGCCTGGGGTTCGGGGAGTACGGTGATGAGTACGTGCGCTTCGCCCTTATCGAAAACCCCATGCGCATCAACCAGGCGGTGCGCGGGATCAAGAAAGTCCTTTGAACCTCTCGCGTCGTGCGGGCCGATCGGGCCGAGCATATGTCGACAGGTCGACGACCTCCTTATCAATGGGGCGGTTTGGAACTTTTTAATATAAATAATAGTATATCCATATCAAATTGTTAAGGAGACTTTTCTAATGCGTCAGATTAATATCGGGCTGCTCGGCTGCGGGACCGTGGGGACCGGGGTGGCGCGAATGCTGCTGGAAAACCGCGAGCTGATTGCCGCCCGGCTGGGCGCAGTGCTCAACCTTCAAAGAGTGGCCGACCTCGAAGCGGCCCGAGACCGCGGCCTGCGCCTCCCCGAGGGGGTCATGGTCGCCGACGCGCACCGCGTGGTGGCCGAGCCCGGCATCGATATCATCGTGGAGATGATCGGCGGCGAGGGCATCGCCCGCGAGCTGATCCTGGCCGCCATCGCCAACGGCAGGCACGTGGTCACCGCCAACAAGGCCCTGATCGCCGCGCACGGCAACGCGCTTTTCCAGGCGGCGGCCGCCAAGGGGGTGGACCTCTTCTTCGAGGCCAGCGTGGGCGGATGCATGCCGGTCATCAAGACCCTGCGCGAGTCGCTGGTCGGCAACCGCATCCTGGCCATGACGGGCATCCTGAACGGCACCTGCAACTACATCCTCTCCAAGATCACCGACGAGGGCAGCACCTTCGCCGAGGCCCTCGCCCGGGCCCAGCGGGAGGGCTACGCCGAGGCCGACCCCCGCCTGGACGTGGAGGGCCACGACACGGCCCACAAGCTTGCGATCATGAGCGCACTGGCCTTCGGCATGGAGATCAACCTGGGGGAGGTCTATATCGAGGGCATCTCCCACATCACCCCCATGGACATCGAGCTGGCCGGCCAGTTCGGCTACCGCATCAAGCTGCTCGCCATCGGCAAGGCCCATGCGGATGCCGTGGAGATGCGGGTCCACCCCACCATGATCCCCTTCGACAACATCCTCTCCAACGTAAACGGCACCCTCAACGCCGTCTCGCTGACCGGGGATGCCTGCGGGGAGATCCTGCTCTACGGCCGCGGGGCCGGCATGATGCCGACCGCCAGCGCCGTCGTGAGCGACCTGGTGGACCTGGCGCGCAACATCCTGGCCGGTGGCGCCGCCGGGCGCCTGCCGGGCCCCGCCTACCAGATGGCCGACATCCGCCGGATCCCGGTGCTGCCGATCGAGCAGATCGACACCCACTACTACTTCCGCTTCTCGGCCCTGGACCGCCCCGGTGTGCTGTCGACCATCGCGGGAATTTTAGGCCGGCACGGGATCAGCATCCAGTCGGTCCAGCAAAAAGGGCGCAAGACCGACGGCGCTGTGCCGGTGGTGATGCTCTCCCACCGCGCCAGGGAAGCCGACGTGCAGCAGGCCTTGAAGGAAATCAGCGCCCTGGAGGTGGCCGCCGCCAGACCGGTGCTGATCCGCATCGAGGACCACAACCTGGTGGATTGAGCCGGGCCCCGAACGGGTTCACGCCGCGCGACCCTTCCGCCCATGGAGGCCCTGCGGCTGCGATGAAAGGTGATACTCCCATGCATCTGGTCTGCTCCGACCTCGAAGGCGTTTTCCTGCCGGAGATCTGGATCGCATTTTCAGAGAAAACCGGAATCCCCGAGCTGCGGCTGACCACGCGCGACATCTCCGACTACGACACGCTGATGGCGCACCGGCTGAAGATCCTCAAAGAGCGCAGCCTCAAATTGCCGGACATCCAGGCTGTCATCGCCGCCATGGACCCCTTGCCGGGCGCGGTGGAATTCCTGGACTGGCTGCGGCCGACCGCACCGCTGCTGGTGGTCTCGGACACCTTCGTCGAGTTTGCCGGCCCCCTCATGCGCAAACTCGGCCACCCCACCCTGCTCTGCAATCGCCTGACGGTGGCCCCCGACGGCACCATCGAGCGCCACCGCATGCGCCAGGCGGACGGGAAGAAAAGGGTCGCCGAGGCCATGCGCTCGCTCAACTACGAGGTGATCGGCATCGGCGACTCCTACAACGACATCGCCATGCTCCGGGCGGCAAGCCACGGCATCCTCTACCGCCCGCCGGAAAACGTGCGCACTGAACACCCGGAGCTGCCCGTTGCCGCCGGCTTCGAAGACCTCCGGCGGATGCTCGAGGCGATCTTCGCAGCCGGCAAGGGGGATGGGCGCCGGTGAAACACCGCACGATCTGCCGGGTGATCTACGGGGACACGGACCGCATGGGCCAGGCCTATTACGGCAACTACTTCCGCTGGTTCGAAATCGGCCGCACCGAATTTTTCCGCGCGCTCGGCCTGGCCTACAAGGCGATCGAAGAGCGCGGTTTTTTCCTGCCGGTTTCCGAGTGCCATGCCAAATACGCAGCGCCGGCGCTCTACGACGAGCTCATCGTGATCGAAACCGCGGTGGATTCGTCGGTGCGCGGCGGGATCAAGTTCGACTACCGCATTTTTAGGGAAGACGGGCAAACCCTGGTGGCGGAGGGCTACACCAAGCACGCTTTCATGGACGCAAGCGGCCGGGTGGTGCGGCCGCCCGCCTTTGTGCGGGAGTTGATCGCACGGTAGAGGGCGCTCTCGAAATTGTCGATCGTTAAGATCGGTCGGACGGTTTTAGGTCGCATTGAAGCTGCCACGCGCCCAACAACATAATTTTCGTCTCTGACCCCACGCCATGAGCCGCTGCCCATGCTCTCCATCCAGCAACACCCCTCGGGCCTGAGCTTCAAAGTCCGGATACAGCCGAAATCGTCCCGGAACATGGTGGCGGGGGTGCGGGAAGACGCGCTCAAGGTCAAGCTGACCGCCCCGCCCGTCGAGGGGGCGGCCAACAAGATGTGCATCCGGTTCCTCTCCGAGCGCTTAGGAGTCCCCAGGTCCGCCCTGGAGATCCTATCCGGCCAGGCCGCGCGCAACAAGACCATCCTGGTGCGCTGCGCTTCTTCCGACATCGAATCCATCCAGCGGCGGATCCAGGCACTGCAAATCGAGTGACCCAGGCGCCGCACGCCCCCGAGTCGCCCGAGAAACAGGTTTCGAGAAACCGCTTGACTTGGGCCACTGCATGGATTAGAAAGTAGGGATTCGAACAACTTGATGCGGGGTGGAGCAGTCTGGTAGCTCGTCGGGCTCATAACCCGAAGGTCGCAGGTTCAAATCCTGTCCCCGCTACCACTAATAAAATCAAGGGCTTAGGATAAATTCCTGAGCCCTTGATTATTTTTATAATTTGCAGTTCCCCGCACTATTCCCCGCACCGTTTTTATGAACCGAAGTAACTCCGAGTAAGCGTAGAGAGAAGGTCAAGAGCCCAGACACCTGCGCAATTGTTAAGGATGCAGCTCCCTTGACATGCCCCATGCTTGGGCTTCCGCAATCGTCCTTTCTGGTGTATGCACCTACTCCATGGAAGACCTCAAGTTCCTCCTGATCGACCAACTCAAATCCAAGGGCGTGGAGATATTTCCGAAATTCACGACGCGGGGATCGCAGGCAATGCAGCACGGGCAAACGTAACCGTCGGCAGTCAGGTATGCGGATTCCCAGGGCCACCTGCATTTGACACCCTTTTTTCTGCTATATCTGTCACCCTTGAATACGTTGAAAGCCAGTCCCAGTTCACCGGCCAGCGCTTCGGCTCTTTCGATAATCGAGTTTACTTCGGCATCGCCCTCCGCGAGCGATGATTTCGAGAGCTTCTCCACCCATTCATCCTTGCCCCAGAAATTCACATCATGTTGAAAATTTAACCTGTCGATCCCGTCACCAGAACGGATTCGATGATGCCGGACAATTCGCTGCCCACCTCCACCTGGTTGATGGGCTCCAGATTGCCGGTGGCCGTTACCGTGATGGTGAGATCGCCTTTTTCCGCGGGCTTGGTGATGTATTCCAC
>JAWOHH010000063.1:0-16479 GCA_046496215.1 Desulfobacterales bacterium | reverse complement strand
CTCCTGGATCCCGGCCGGGGTGCAGGGCGGGAATTTGACCTCGGAGCCGCCGATCATCAGCCGGCCGACATTGACCGGGTGGAACCCGTCGACGTCCTTGTCCGGGTCGATGGCGTTCAACACCTTTTTCTCGTTCACATGCTTGGGCAGGGGCAGCTGCACCAGGATCCCGTGGATCGATTCGTCCCGGTTGTACTTCTCGATCAGGGCCAGCAGATCCTTCTCGGAGATGGTGGCAAGCTGGTTGTCCTGGATCTCCTTGAACCCGAGCCGGTGCGCGGTCTTGATCTTCAAGGTGACATAGGACACCGAGGCCGGGTTCTCGCCGACCAGGATAGTCACCAGACCGGGGACGACCCCGTGTTTTGCCTGAATGGCCTTCACCTCGGCGGCAAGCTCCTCCAGAATGGCCTCGCGGATCTCGGTCCCCATGATGAGTTTCGCTGTCATCTTCCTCCTCCTCTCGTGAATGTTGGCAAAAGAAGCTCCGTGATTCGGCGACCCGGCACCATCCGGGCCCCCCGCAAAGCGGTTTCACACCGGCCAGGGCATCTGCCGCAGCCCCTCGGACTCGTCCAGGCCGAACATCAGGTTCATGTTCTGCACCGCCTGACCGGCGGCGCCCTTCACCAGGTTGTCGATGGCCGACATCAGAATGAGGCGCTGGTTGCGCTCGTCGAGCACCCAGCCGATATCGCAGGCGTTGGAACCCCGCACGTGCAGCGTGTCGGGCGGCATCCCGGCCGGCCGCAGGCGGATGAAGGGGCGGCCGGCGTAAAAGGACTCGAGGCACTCCTGGACGGCGCGGGCGGTGAGGCCGGGCGCCGGCCGGGCGTAAATCGTCGAGAGCATGCCGCGCGTCATCGGCACCAGGTGGGGGACGAAGGTGATGCGCACCGGGCGCCCGGCGGCGTGCCCTGCGTAGGTCTCCATCTCGGGCGCGTGCCGGTGGGCCGCCACCTTGTAAGCCTTGAACGAATCGTTGACTTCGCAGAAATGCACGGCCAGAGACGGCGACCGGCCCGCCCCGCTCACCCCCGACTTGGAGTCGACCACGATGCCCTCCGGCTCGACCAAACCGGCCGCGAGGATGGGCATGAGGGGCAGGAGCACGCTGGTGGGGTAGCAACCCGGGTTGCCGATCAGCCGGGCGCCGCGGATTCGCTCGCTGAAGACCTCGCTCAGCCCGTAGACGGCCTGGGCGAGCAGCCCGGGCGACGCATGGGGCTGGTAGGCGGCCTCGTAAACAGCCGCATCGTTGAAACGGAAATCCGCCGAGAGGTCGACGAGGCGGCACCCCCGGCCCAGGATGGCGGGCGCGAGCCCCATCGGCATCTTGTGGGGCAGCGCGGTGAAAACCACGTCCGCCCCCTCGCCGATGGAATCGTCGGCCAGCTCCCCGCAGACCAGTTCCACACGGCCGGCCAGGGCCGGGAAGACCCGGTCGAACCGCTGCCCTGCAAACTGGCGCGAGGTGACCGTGGTGATCGTCACTTCGGGATGGGCGCAAAGGATCCGCACCAACTCCGCCCCGGCATAGCCGGTGGCGCCGACGATCGCGGCTCTGATCATAAAAATGCCTCCTGAAACCTCGGCGCACGGATGCTGCGGAGCAATTTTTAAAACCGGCAACAGAACATGATCAAACGGGGTCCCGGCCTCACTCCCACCGGGCTATCCCACCGATAGGGCGTTTGACGGTATTTTGTTGCCGGAGTATTAGCAGAGACGGGTGCGAAGTTCAACCGGAGAGTGACCCGGGCCGGCCGCCGCCCGGTTCAGCCCACAACGCCTTCCAGGGCCACCAGCCAGCCGGGGCCCGAGCGCGAGGGTTTCATGGGGGAGACCACCACCCGCAGCACACGCCCGTTGACGCTGGCCATGAAGGCACGGTGCGCGCTGCCGGCCGCGCGGCCGGTCGCCTTGAGCGCGTCGATCAACTCGGCCGAGCGGCCCGGTGGAAAGAGGGATAGAACGGGGGTGTTGAGGACCTCCAGCAGGGATTTGCCCAAAGCGCCCAGCGCTGCCGGGTTGGCGTGGATGATGCGGGTGTCCCGGTCCACGATCACCACCCCGACCCCGAGACGCTCGACCACCGCCTGCTGGTACTCGAGGGACATCAAGAGCTCCATGGCATCGCGGCGCGGGAAGACCCCGTCGGTCTGGAGTATTTTTTTCTCCGCCGGCGGCAGGGCCGGGCGCCCTTCGATGCCGGCGATGAAATCGTTCAACTGCCCGGAGAGCTTTTCGATCGGTCCTTTGGCGATGAAGTAGTCCGCACCGATCTCCTCCAGGCTCTCCATCTGTTCGATCATGGTCCCGGAGAGCGCCACGAGGGGGCAGCAGCGGCCGTTGAACCGGCGCCGGGCCGCGTGAAAAAACTGCCGGCCGTTCACCTTGGGCATCACCAGGTCGGCGAACATGATGTCGAACGGCCCCTCCTCGAGGCCGGCGATCCCCTGCTTGCCGTCGTAGGCCTTGTGGATGCGGTAGCCGCGCCGCTCCAGCAGCCGGCTCAGAAACTCGACAAAGAAGAAATCGCTGTCCACCACCAGTGCTTTCCTGGACATCTCACACCTCCGCGGCTGCGGTTGAGGCCCAATTTCGTCCCACCTCACGGGATTCGCGCGCGTTGAACGTGGGCCGCCCGCACAACCGCGGGAATTGACGACTCATTTTTGTTTATCCTCTCACCGTTAATTCCCCGGCCAGGGCCGGGGAATTAATCGACGCACACCCGCCGGACCTCCCGGATCGTGGTGATGCCGTCCATGATTTTGCGGATGCCGTCCTGCTTGAGGGTCGTCATGCCGTCCGCCGCCGCCTGCCGGGCCAGGTCGAAGGAGGTCGCGCCCTTCTTGATCAGCAGCTTGATTGCGTAGGTGGCCTCCATCAACTCGTGGATCCCGATGCGGCCTTTGAAGCCCGACCCGCTGCACTTCTCGCAGCCGGCGGAGCGCTTGAGGGCGACGCCGGGCCCGTAGGTCAGCCCGGCCGCGTCGAACGCCTCGCGGCCGTAGTCCATGCGCAGGTCTTCGAACTCCTCCTCGCCGGGGTGGTAGCTTTCGATGCAGCCCTGGCACAACCGGCGCACCAGCCGCTGGCCGAGAACCCCCAGGAAGGCGTCCGATATGTTGAGCGGGTTCATCCCCATTTCAACCAGGCGCGTCAGCGTCTCGGGGGCATTGTTGGTGTGCAGGGTGGAGAGCACCAAATGGCCGGTCAGAGCGGCCTCCAGCCCGATCGTCGCGGTCTCCTTGTCGCGCATTTCGCCGATCATGATGATGTCCGGGTCGAGCCGCAAAAAACCGCGCATCACGCGCGCGAAATCCAGTCCGATCTTCGAGCGGACCTGCACCTGGCGCAACCCGGGCTGGGTGATCTCGACCGGGTCCTCGGCCGTCCAGATTTTCACCCCGGGCTGGTTGATGTGGGCCAGCGCCGCGTGCAGGGTCGTGGTCTTGCCGGAGCCGGTCGGCCCGACGCACAGCAGCATGCCGTAGGGTCGGGCAATCAGTTTTTTGAGCAGGTTCAGGTTGCGCTCGGTCAGCCCGATGTCGTCGATCCGGATGGAGCCGGTGCGGGTCAGGATGCGCAGCACCGCGTCCTCGTATTTGCCGGCCGTGGGCATGGTGGACATGCGCAGTTCGAACTCCTGGATCCCTTTGCGCCGCACCTTGATCTTGCCGTCCTGAGGCAGGCGCTTCTCGGCGATGTCCAGCTCGGCCATGATTTTGAGCCTGGAGATGATGGCGGGCGCCATGGCGTTGGGGACCTGGATGTATTCGTAGCAGACCCCGTCGTTGCGGAAACGGATGGTGGTCTTGCGGGAGAGCGCGGAGGGCTCGATGTGGACGTCGGAAGCACCGTTGCGAAACGCCGTCACCAGAATCTGGTCGACGAACTTGACCACCTGGCTGGAGGACTCGTCGAGCGACACCTCTTCGTGGGTGTCGATTTCCTCCTCGAAGCTGACATCCGGGATGATCTCGTCGATGTTTTCGACAACGTTGTCGCTCAGCCGCTCCGATCGCGGGTCGAAAAAGTGCTGGATGTACTTCTCGACATCCTCCTTGACGGCCACCGAGAATTGGATCTTCTGGTTGCCCATCAGGGCGCGGATGTGGTCGGTCTTGCGCAGGTCCTTGGGGTCGTCCACCAGGATTTCGATCCCCGATTTGTCCCATTTCAGCGGCACCCACACGTAATAGAGCAGAAAGGACTTCTTGAGATTGCGGATCAGCTCGTAGGGGACGGGCAATTCCGGGTCGAACTGGCGGAAGCTGCACCCGAAGAACATCGCCAGCGACCGGCCGACCTCCTGGAGGTCGATCTTGAAACGGTCGACCAGGACGTATTCCACGCTGCGGTTCATCTTCTTGGCGATCGCCAGCGCCTCCTGCAGCTGCTGGGTGCTGACGATCTTGTTGCGCAGCAGGTAGTCGTAGCGCGAGGTGTTGCCCAGTTTGCCTTTGAGGGCGTTCAGCCGGCCGGCGGTCTCCGCATCCTCCGGGTTCATCTCGACGGCCGCCTTGTAGAGCTCGAAGGCGAGCTCGCTCTGGTCGCGGGCCTCCATCTGCCGGCCGAGCCAGGAGTTCAACCGGGCGGCCTCCGCCTCCTTCAGGTTGTTCTGAAAGATGGCCTTGTAGGCCTTTTTGACCACCTCGGCCGGCGGCTGCACCTCCAGCAGGCAGGCGAGATAGTCGCTGATGATCTTGGCCCGCGGGGCGTCGGTCCGGCAGCCGTCGTCGCCCGGCGGCTCCTGCGCCAGCAGCTTCTCGTATTCGGCGACCGCCTCCTCCATCAGCCCGAGCTCCTTGAGGGCAGCGGCCCCGTCGAGCAGGGCCGGGATGTCCTGCTGTGCGGCGAGGGTCTTCCGGAAAATGGAGAGGTCTTCAGGGGAGAGCTCCTGCGGCCCGGAGCGCTGCTGATCGCGGAGCTCTTTTTGGATGCGCGTGATTTTTTCCGAGAGCCTCTGGCGCATCGGCGGGGGAAGATCCTGGCCCGTGGCGATGACCTGCTCGTAGAGCTTGAGCGCCTCCTCGATCATCCCCATGGCATGGCAGGTTTCCGCCTCCTTGATTTTCATCTCCACGCCAGGTGAACTGCAAGCCGTTGTCCCGTTCATTGAACGCTGTTCCGTCTCCGATAGAAGGATTCCTGGGAAGGCAGTGCGGGCTCGGCCGGCTGGACGGCTTGCGGGCTGCCGCGATGGTCCCCCACGAGGGTGATTTATGAATCCGATCGGCTGTTTGACGGGAAACTTTAGCCGGATTCTGATCGGGGCTGAAAAAGGCGACAGGGGGGATTCGACGTCCTGATGCCGGCACCCCGTTTGAAAAACAGGCCGAAAATGCTAAAGTAGGGGTCTGAAAGCGGATCGAATAGGATATGCCGGGGAAAACGCGATGCCCGTCTACGAATACGAACACGTGGAGGCCCCCTGCGGGCTGGGGAGCGTCTTCGAGCGGCGTCAACCCCTCGATGAAAAACCCCTCGAGCGCTGCCCCAATTGCGGGGGGGCCGTCCGCAAGCTCATCTCGCGCACCCACGTGAACACCCCCAAAACCAACAGCGAGCTGCGCGATCTCGGGTTCACCAAGCTCGTCCGCCGGGACGAGGGCGTCTACGAGAACGTCACCGCCCGCAGCCGGGACAGCCGCTACATGGTCCGGGGCAAGCCGGAAACCATCCCCGACCTCAAGAAGACCATCTCCGATTAAAGCTGCGGAGCAGCTTTAAGCCGAACGGGTATTCAAGCGGGGCGCTCGAGGGCCGCGGCCCTCCGAGGCCGCCGTGCTGTGGTTACTTTTTCAGCTTGACGACCAGAAAACCCGCGTTTTTGCGCCAGAGGAAGAGCTGAAGGGTTTTCTCCTTCTCGAATTTCTTCAGCGCCGCGGTGTAGTCCCCGACCGACTCGATGGTGAGCCGATTGATCTCCTTGATGATGTCCCCGACACGCAGACCGGCCTCCTCGGCGGGGCTTTCGCTCTGCACGTCGGTGACGATCACGCCGGCGCTCTCGCCGATGTTGAAGCGCTGCGCGACCTCCGGGGTCAAGGCCGACACGCGCAGCCCCAGCGGCTCCTCGGCGCGTTTTTCAGGCGCCTCGCCGCGCGCCGCCGTGCGCTTGTCGTCGCGCTTGCCGATCTTCACGCTGAGGGTCCGGGGCTGGCCGTCGCGCAGCACCTTGACCTTGGCCGCCTGCCCCACGGGGATGTCGGCCACCAGGCTGGTGAGCTGCCGGGTGGTCTCGACCTTCTGGCCGTTGACCTCGACGATGATGTCCTTGGGTTTGATGCCGGCCAGGTCGGCCGGGTCGCCTTTGAACACATCGGCCACGAAGACCCCCTTCTTGGCCTCCACCCCGTAGTAGTCGGCCATCTCCGGGCTCACGTCCTGGATGGCCACCCCCAGCCAGCCCCGTGTGACCTCGCCGCCGGACTTCAGCTGGGCGATGATGCCTTTGGCGAGGTTGATGGGGATGGCGAAACCGATGCCCTGGCCGCTGGCGACGATGGCGGTGTTGATGCCGATCACCTCGCCCTTCATGTTGATGAGCGGCCCGCCGCTGTTGCCCGGGTTGATCGAGGCATCGGTCTGGATGAAGTCGTCGTAGGGGCCGGAGCCGATGACGCGGCCCTTGGCGCTGACGATGCCGGCGGTCACCGTGCGCTCGAGGCCGAAGGGGCTGCCGATGGCCACCACCCACTGGCCGATCTTCATCTGCGCGGAATCCCCCAGCTTGACCACGGGCAGGTCCTGGGCCGCCTTGATCTTGAGCAGTGCCAGGTCCGTGCTGGCGTCGCGCCCGATCACCTGCGCGTCGAACTCCTTTTCGTCGCCCAGCTTGACCTTGATCTGGTCGGCGTCTTCGATGACGTGGTTGTTGGTCACCACGTGGCCTTCCCGGTCGATGATGAACCCCGAACCCAGGCTCGGCTGCTTGAACTCCCGCTGCATCTCCTCGCCGAAGAAGCGTTCGAAAAAGTCGTTGAACGGCTGCTCGCGCCCGAAGGGCTCCCGCTGGAAGTTGCGGAAGACCGGCCCGCCGCCCTTGAGGGTCTTGACGGTGCGGATGTTCACCACGGCCGGGCTGACCAACTCCGCCAGCTGGCTGAAGCTGGCCGGGATCATGAGCGGCTCGGGGGCCGCCGTCTGGGCCGATGCGGTCAAGGGACCCGGCCCGAGCATCGGCAGCGCCGCCAGGCAGGCCCCCAACGCGAGCCGCCGGAAGAAACGAGCAGAGGTGTCGTCGAGAAAACCCATGCGCAATACCCTCCTCCGTGAACCGGCAGGCGCCGTCTGCGGCCCGCCGGGGTCTGAATCGCACGGGCGCCGCTCGGGATTAAGCGGGGTGGCACCCCGTGCCAAGATGCTTTTCGCGCGGATCCCCTTCAAAGTCAATAACGCCGCGCCGTGCGCGCCGGGGCCGCGGCCGTTGACAAGCCCGCGGGGATTTTTTATAGGGTTCAGTTCGTTGCGACACTCACACGGGAGCGGCAAGCATGATTCATGTCGAGGAGCTAACCAAGCACTACGGGGACCTCTGCGCGGTGGACCGCATCAGCCTGACCGCCCGCCGGGGGGAGATCCTGGGCCTGCTGGGGCCGAACGGCGCCGGGAAAACGACCACCCTGCGCATGCTCACGGGGTTTCTGCGGCCGACCGCCGGCACCATCCGCATCAAGGACCACCGCATCGATGAACACCCCTTGAAGATCAAGGCCATCCTCGGCTACCTGCCGGAGTCGGCGCCCCTGTACCACGACATGCTCGTCTTCGACTATCTGCAGTATGTGGCCGGGATCCGGGGGATCGACCCCGGCCGACGCCTCGGGCGGATCCGCGAACTGGGTGAGCTGTGCGGCATCAACGCGGTCATGCACCAGACCATCAGCGAGCTGTCCAAGGGCTACAAGCAGCGCGTGGGCCTGGCCCACGCCATGATGGCCGACCCCGACGTCCTGGTTCTGGACGAGCCCACCTCGGGGCTCGACCCCAACCAGATCGTCGAGATCCGCGAGATCATCAAGCGCATCGGCCGCGAGAAGACGGTCGTCTTCTCGACGCACATTTTGAGCGAAGCCGAGGCCACCTGCGACCGGGTGGCCATCATCCACCGCGGCAAAATCGTGGCCGACAGCCGCACCGCCGAGCTCAAGGAGCGTTTGGGCGGTCGCAACCGCATCCGGATCAGCCTGGACGAGGCCGAGGCCGCGGCGGTCGAGCGGGAGCTGGGCACGGTGGCGGGGGTGGCCCGCCTGGAGCTGCTCGAGCACGATGGGGGTCTCGTCCGGATCGGGATCGACTGCACGCCGGCGCCGGACCCGCGCCCGGAGCTCTACCGCCGCATCAAGCAGACGAGCTGGGTCCTGCTGGACTTCCACCAGGAAACCCAGAGCCTGGAGGCCGTTTTCCGGGAACTGACCAAGGAGATGTGACATGCGCCAGGCCCTTCGCATCTGCCGCAAGGAGTTTTACGCCTATTTTCTGTCGCCCATCGCCTACATCGTGATCGCGATCTTCCTCCTGGTGACGGGCTGGTTCTTCTTCTCCACCTTCTTCCTGATGAACCAGGCCAGCCTGCGCTCCTTTTTCATGATGCTGCCGATCGTCTTCGCCTTCGTCGTGCCGGCGCTCACCATGCGCCTGCTGGCCGAGGAGTTCAACATCGGCTCCTACGAAACCCTGCTGACCCTGCCGGTCGGGTTCGCCGACGTGATCCTGGGAAAGTTCCTGGCCTGCGTTGCGTTCATCGCGGCCATGCTCGTGCCGACCCTGGCCTACCCCATCACCGTCTCGATGCTGGGCGCCCTGGACTGGGGCCCCGTGGCCGGCGGCTACATCGGCGCCCTGCTCCTGGGTGCGGCGTTTTCCGCCGTGGGCCTGTTCGCCTCCAGCCTGACCCGCAACCAGATCATCGCCTTCATCGTCGGGATGGCGATCTGCTTCGCCCTGACGCTCATCAGCCAGATGCTCTTTTTTCTGCCGCGCGCCCTGCTGCAGCTCTTCAGCGCCCTGGCCGCGGATGCCCACTTCCGCAACATCGCCAAGGGGATCATCGACACCCGGGACCTGGTCTACTTCGCCAGCCTGATCTTCATCGGCCTCTACGCCACGAACCTCGTGCTCAGAGCCCGGCACTGATATAAGGAGCCGCCGACATGCCTCGACCCAAACGCTCCGCCGACCTCGTCACGTTCTGCCTCTCCGTGATCGCCGTCGTGCTGATCAACATGGCCGCGATCACGCTGTTCGCCCGCATCGATCTGACCCGGGGCCAGGTGCTCTCCCTCTCCGAGGCCAGCCGCACGGTGGCGGCCACCCTGTCCGAGCCGTTGACCATCGACGTCTTCTTCAGCCGCAACCTGCCCCCGCCCTACAACGCCGTCGAGCAGTCCCTGCGCGACCTGCTGGAGGAGTACGCCAACCACAACCCGCGGCTCTTCAACTACCGCTTCCGCGACGTCAGCGCCGAGGACGGCGACATGACGGCCGAGGCCCGCGAAAACCAGAAGCTGGCCGGCAGCTACGGCATTCACCCGGTCCAGATCCAGGCCATCGAGAAGGACGAGGTCAAGTTTCAGCGGGCGTACATGAGCCTGGTCATCATCCACGGGGACCTGATCGAGCAGGTTGCCAACATCACGACGACCGACGGGCTCGAGTACCGGCTCACCACCGCCATGCGCAAGATGAACCACAAGATCAGCGCCCTGCTGCAGGTGGAGGGGAGAATCCAGGTCAAACTGGTCCTCTCCTCCGCGCTCAAGGCGGTGGCCCCCCTGATGGGGCTGAAAGGCCTGCCGGACCTGCCCGGCGAGGTCGAACACGCGGTGAAGAAGCTCAATGCCCGGACTTACGACAAGCTGGCCTTCGACTTCCTCGACCCCCCGGCCGACGCCGACCTGGAGGAGCTCTCCCGGGCCGACAACCTGCTGCTCTTGAGCTGGCCGGCCTCGAACGACGGCCGGGTCCAGGCCGGCCGAGGGCTCATCGGGCTGGTGGTCGAACACCGCGGCCGCAAGATCGCCCTGCCCCTGATCGACGTCGTGCGCCTGCCGATCCTCGGCACCCAGTACAAGCTGATCGAGGGCGAGGCGCTGGGCCGGATGATCAACGACAGCGTCGAAACCCTGATCGAGATCCACGACGGCCTGGGCGTTCTGACCGGCCGGCGCGCCGCACCGATTCTGGGCGGCGGGACCCCGGGCAGCCCCCAGGAGGACCCCCAGGCGTTCAGCAACCTGAGAGAGCACCTTGCCGCGGGCTACTCCCTCAAGCCCGTGAACATCGCGGAAGGACCCATCCCGGAGGGCATCACCTGCCTGCTCGTCGTCGGCCCGCGGGAGCCCTTCAGCGAGCACGAACTCTACCGGATCGACCAGTTCCTGATGCAGGGCAAAAGCCTCGCCCTGGTCCTGGAGGCCTTCGAAGAGCGTCCGATGGCGGCCCCGGGGATGCCGGGCCAGTCGTCGGCGTTCGTGCCGGTCGAGACCGGTCTGGAGCGGCTGCTGGCGCACTACGGGGTGCAGATCGGCCGCTCCATCGTGCTGGACGAGAACGCCTACCGCCAGCAAATGCCCCCCCAGATGGGCGGCGGCGAGCGGCCGGTCTACTACGCGCCGATCATCAAGCGCCAGTTCATGAACCGGGAGCTGGCCTTCATGCAGAACATCAAGGGGCTGGTGGCCGTGAAGGTCTCCCCGCTGGAGCTCGTCCCCGAGGCGGCCCGGCACCCCGCGGTCACGGCCCACCTGCTCTTCTCCTCCTCGGAGAGATCCTGGGAGATCAAGGAGCGCATCACGCTCGACCCCATGTTTCTAAGGCCCCCGTCCGCCAAGGAGGAGCTCGGCAGCCGGCCGCTGGCTTATCTGCTGGAGGGCGAGTTCCCGAGCTATTTCGCCGGCAAAGCGCTGCCGGTGAGAGAGCTCGAGCAGGAGCCGGGCGAAAAGCCGGTTGAACCCCAGCCCGGGAAGGCGGCCGCGATCGACCTCTCGCAGGTCGAGCACCGCGGGCAGTTCATCGCCAAAGGCAAACCCGGCAAGCTCTTCGTGCTGGCCTCGGCGGACATGCTCAAAAACATCGTCATCGACGAAACCGGCCGGGGCGCCAACACGGTGTTCGTCCTGAACGCGATCGACGCCCTCAACGGCCGCGAGGATGTGGCCGTCCTGCGCGCCAAAGAGCAGACCTTCAACCCGCTCGCCGACACCACTCCCGGGGAGCGGACCTTCATCAAGTTCTTCAACATCGCCGGCCTGCCGCTCCTCGTGGCGCTCTTCGGCATCGGGGTGTGGGTGCGGCGGTCGGCCCGCAAACGCAAGATCCAGGCGATGTTTGCCGCAGCCGGCGGCTGACCCCGCAGCCGGGGCGGATGATAAGGATGGGATCATGAAGATCAAGAAAGAGGTTGTCATCCTGGTGCTCCTCATCGCGGCCCTTTCGGCCTACCTGCTCCAGCGCGGGCAGGACCGGACGCGCTACACGCTCCCCGAACTGCCGGCCCTGGCAGCGGCCGACATCACCCAGATCGAGATTGCCCGAGGCGGGGAGGTGGTGACCCTGGCCCGCCGCGACGGCCGCTGGCTCATCGAACCCCAGGGGTTCGCGGCCGCCCCGAAAAGCGTCCAGGAGATGTTGTCGGCGTTGAGCGGGCTGAGCCTGACGGCACTGGTGTCGGAGTCCAAAAACTACCCCCTCTACGAGCTCGACGACGACAACCGCATCCACGTCAAGGCCTGGCAGGGCGAGCGGCTCGGCCGGGAGCTCGACATCGGCAAGGTGGCCCCCTCTTTTCGCCACACCTTCGTGCGGCTGGCCGGGGACGATCGGGTCTACCACGCCCGGGACAACTTCCGCTTCCATTTCACGGGGGGCCCCGAGGAGCTGCGCAACAAGTCCGTGCTGGCCTTCCAGCGTGCGGACATCACGGAGGTGGAGATCAGAAAGGGCGACTTAAAAGCGGCCTTCCGCCGCGAAGCGGGCGCGGCCCCGGAGGCTGCCGGCGAGAGGGCGGCCGGGGCCGAAGAGAGCCCGGCCGCCTGGAAGCGGGCGGACGGCGCAGCGGCGGACGGCGGACGGCTGCGGCAGCTGATTGCCGAGCTCTCCGACCTGCAGTGCGAGCGGTTCCTCCCCGATCGGGACCGCTCCGGGCTGGGGCGCCCCATCTATGCCCTGGCCCTCAAAGGCCCGGCGGAGCACACACTCGATATTTTCGCCCCGGCCGGGCAGGACAAAAGCCACCCGGCCGCATCCTCCCAGAGCGAGCAGGCGTTCGTGCTGGCCGAAGACCAGGCGCAGCGGCTCATGGTCGACCCGCAGGAGCTGCTGGCCCCGGCGGCGAAGGCGCCGTGATCCGGACAGCGGCGGACGCCGGCGGCCTCAGCCGGTCCAGGGTCCCGGGGCAACGATAGAAGGGTCCGGGGGATCGGGGAGAGAAGAGGGGTTCTTCCCGCCGGCTCCGATACGCCGGTTTCAACCGCCCAGGTAGGCTTTCTTGACTTCCGGGTCCTTGAGCAGGTCCGCCGAGGCGCCGGCCATGACCAGCCGGCCGGTTTCGAGCACGTAGCCGCGCTGCGAAAACTTCAGCGCCAGGCGGGCGTTTTGCTCCACGAGCAGGATCGTGGTCCCCTCCCCGTTGATCTCCCGCAGCGCCTCGAACATGCTCATCATCAGCAGCGGGGCCAGCCCCATGGAAGGCTCGTCCAGGAGCATGACCCGGCGGCCGCTCATGTAAGCGCGGCCCACGGCGAGCATCTGCTGCTCGCCGCCGCTCATCGTGCCCGCCTTCTGGTTCTGGCGCTCCTCGAGGCGCGGGAAGATGGCAAACACCCGCTGCAGATCCGGCCGGATGCGCTCCATGTCCCGGCGGGCGAAGGTGGCCAGCTTCAGGTTCTCCATCACCGTCAGGTTTTCGAACAGCCGCCGGCCCTCGGGTACGTGGGAGACGCCCAGTTCGCTGACCACCCGGTCCGCCGGGTAGCGCAGCAGGTCTTTGCCGTCGAGCGTCATGCGGGTGCCGGATTCCACCGGCACCATGCGTGAAATGGCCTTCAAGGTGGTGCTCTTGCCCGCGCCGTTGGCCCCGATGATGCAGACGATCTCCCCCTCGGCGATTTCGAACGTCAGGCCGTGCAGGGCCTTGATGTTGCCGTAGGACACCTTCAGGTTTTCCACCGATAACAGCGTCACGCCACCGCCTCCTTGCCGAGATAGGCCTCGATCACCGCCGGGTTGTTCTGGATCTCGTGCGGGGTGCCCTCGGCGATGACTTCGCCGAACACCAGGGCCTGGATGTGCTCGCAGAGCTCCATCACGACCCGCAGCCGGTGTTCGATCAGAAAAATGCCCACACCGATCTCATCGCGCATGCGCCGGATGATCTCCATCATCTGGGAGAGCTCCTCGGGGTTCATGCCGGCGGTGGGCTCGTCCAGGAAGAGGATCCTGGGCTCGGTGGCGAGCGCCCGGGCCATCTCCACCCGGCGCTGGGCGCCGTAGGGCAGGTTGACCACGACCTGATCCGCCAGGTGCTCGATCCCCATCATGGTCAAAAACCGACGGGCCACCGCCTCATGCTCGGCCTCCTTGCGGTGCCGTCGCCGGGTCCCGAAAAACGCGCCCACGAGGCCGTAGCCGAGCTTCGAATAGCGCGCCAGCCGCACGTGGTCGATCACCGTCATGTGCCGCCAGAGCAGCATGTTCTGAAAGGTGCGCCCCAGTCCGCGCGCCGCAACCTCGTAAGGCGCGAGGCCGACCAGGCTCTCGCCTGCCAGGGTGATGCGCCCTTCGGTGGGCCGGTAGATGCCGGTGATCAGGTTGAAGACCGTGGTCTTGCCGGCCCCGTTCGGGCCGATCAGCCCGCACACCTTGCCGGCCGGGATCTGGAGGCTGTAATCGTAAACAGCCCGCAGCCCCCCGAAAAAGTGGGTCATGTGTTCGACGTTCAGCAGTGCAGTCATACCCCAGCCCAGTCACGAGTTGGTTGTTTTTGATCCGGGATCGGATCGAGGCCGCAAGCCTCCCCCGCGAAAACCCTTGTCGGGCAAACGCGGCATCCCGCCGGTTTGCTTTTAGCTCTGTGCTTTGACCTTCGGCTTGTCTTTGGGCTGAATCAGCCGAAAGGGGTCGAAATCCTTGAAGGAGATCAGACCCGTGGGCCGGAAGATCATCACCAGGATGAGCAGCAGCGGGATGAAAATCCATTTCCAGATCTCGAGCGGCCGCAGCATTTCGCTCAGCAGGTTGATGCTCACCGCCCCCACGATGGAGCCGTAGACCGAGTTCAACCCCCCGAAATAGACCATGGCCAGCACTTCGGCCAGCTGCTGCAGGCCGAAGGTGCCCGGGTTGACGTAGCGCAGCACGTGCGCGAAGAGCACCCCGGCCACCCCGGCCCAGAACGCGGAAAACAGGAAAGCGACCATCTTCGTGCGCTGGGTGTTGACGGTCATGGCCTCGGCCGCCATCTCGTTGTCGCGTACGGCGTTCAGCGCCTTGCCGTAGATGGAGCGCACGAAGTTGTTGATGATCCCGACACAGATCACCGCGCAGCCGAAGACGACCGGCAGCGTGGACCAGTCCGGCTGCCCGCTCATCCCGCGCGGGCCGCCCACGACCTCCAGGTTTTCGATCAGGCTCTTCACGATGAAGGTGAAGGCCAGCGAAATGATGGCGAGGTAGTCGCCCCGGGTGCGAAACGAGGGGATGGCCACCACCAGCGCCCCCACCGCGGCCATGCACCCGCCGGCCAGAAGCGCCAGCGGAAAGAAGTAGGGGCCGATCGCCGGCGGCAGCAGGGCCTTGCCGAAGAGGTTGCTGTTGGTGAACAGGGCGATGGTGACGACCGAGCCCGCATAGGCCCCCAGCGCCATGAACCCGGGGTGGGAGCAGGAGAACTCGCCCATGTAGCCGTTGATGACGTTCAGGCTCATGGTGACCATCACCGCGATCAGGGTGATCTTGACGACGATGAGGCGGTAGTCGTTGATATCGGACCAGAGGTGCAGCACCGCGTAGAGCAGGGCCAGGTGGATGACGATCGAGAGGGCGGGCAAGCGGCCGGCGAGAAACTCCGCCACCCGGTTGGCGGGCGTTTGGAGCAGCCGGCCCGCCAGAAACGTCGGGGCAAGATAGATCAGCAGGATGTAGAGAACGGTCCCGGGGATCATCTCGGGTTTTTTCAGGGCGTTCTCGAAGCCAAAGAGCACCGGGACCCGGGGAAGCTCCACCAGGTGCGCCAGGTCCAGGCCCACGAACTGCTCGGCCGAAACCGCCGCCAGCAAGCCAACCAGCCAGCCGAGCAGCGGGACCTCCTGGAAATGACGCCACAGCCGGCTGAACCGGCCCGGGCGGCTCTGAATGTCGTTGGGTGTGCTCATAAACGCTCGTTTCCGATCATCCCCCGGCCGCACTTCCCACGCGGGGGTTAGAGTCTCAGGCGAACGGAGTAGGGCTCTCCGAAAAGGCCGTAGGGCCGGAAGACCAGGATCAGCAGAATGATCGAGTAGGCGATGAAGTCGCGCAGCGTCGAGGGAAACACCATGGCCACGAAGATCTCGATGAACCCGAGCATGAACCCGGCCAGAGTGGCGCCCAGGATGGAGCCGCGGCCGCCTAAAATGGCCGCGACGAAAGCTTTCCAGCCGAACATGATCCCCATGTAGGGGTCCAGCACCGGGTAGGCCATCCCGAAGAGGATCCCTGCCGCCGCGGCGAGCCCCGACCCCAGGGCGAAGGTCATCGCCGCGATCTTGTTGATGGGCACCCCCATCAGGGGGACGACGACGTAGTCGAAGGCCATGGCGCGCATGGCCATGCCCCACTTCGTGCGGCGGATGAACTGGTGCAGGGCCAGGGCCAGGGAGAGCGAGACCACCACGATCATGATCTTCTGATTGGTGACGAACACCCCCCCCAGATCGTAGGTGACGGGCTGAACCAGGGACGGGAACTTGATGCGCTGCGCCCCCAGCAGGATCAGGTTCCCGGTCTCGAGGATGATCCCGATCATCAACCCGGTGATGGCGGCCGAGGCCCGCGGCGCGTCCCGCAGGGGGCGGTAGCCGACCCGCTCGATGAACATCCCGAGAAAAGCGGTGAGCACCAGGATCAGCCAGCTGGGAAGCGCGATGATGCCGGCGGCGCTCAGGGCGATCAGGGCCGTGGCCACGCCGAAGCCGATGTAGGCCCCGGTCATGAAGACGTCCCCATGGGCGAAGTTGAACAGCATGAGGATGCTGTATACCATGGAGTAGCCGATCGCGATGAGGGCATAGAAGCTGCCCCACTGCAGGGCGTTGATCAGGTTTTGAAGAAAGATGCTCATGCCGGGTTCCTGCGCGGAAGAAAGCGGGTTAGGGTGCTGCGTGCCGTCCCGTACGCAATGAGATCCCCCTTTTCCCCTCTTTTCAGAGAGGAGGGCGGGGGGAGGCAGGAACGCTGTCTGAACGCAATCTCCTCCTGAGGGCAGGA
>JAWOHH010000060.1:0-8205 GCA_046496215.1 Desulfobacterales bacterium | reverse complement strand
CCAAAAGCGGGTTTTACCTCTCCGAGGACATGGACTACGAGCGGCAGTTCGCGTTCATGAACGAGGCGTTCGCGCGCCTGTGCACCACTGAAGACGCCAAGGAGGGCGTTGAAGCCTTTTTTGAAAAGCGCAGACCGGTTTGGAAGGAAAAGTAGCCCCGGTCATCCTCGGCTTGATCGGCCGGCGCAATGATTGTGCATGGTGCCATTAGGAAAGCTTGCCGCCGAATATTTCCTTCACCTTCGCCCGGTCGGGCAGGCCGTTTGCCAAAAGCGGCATCTCCGCCACGAACTCGACATACTGAGGCTTTTTGAAGCTGGCGATGCGCTCGCCGACAAATCGGGAGAGTTCCTTGGCCGTTAGGGACTTTCCGGTTTTGAGTCGGCAGACGGCCTTGATCCCCTCTTTCCATTTGGGGTCCGACACCCCGAAGACCACGGTCATCTCCACCGCCGGGTGCTCCAGAATCGCCCGCTCCACCTCGGCCGGATAGACGTTCTCGCCGCCCGGCTTGATCAGCTCCTTTTCCGGCTTGCGGCCGGCGTAAAAGAGAAAGCCGTCCGCGTCGAAGCGTCCCATGTCGCCGGTGTGGTGCCAACCGCCACGGAAGGCATAAGCCGTGTCTTCGGGCAGCCCCCAGTAGCGCTCGAACACCATGGGGCCTTTGACCGCGATCTCGCCGACCGTCCCCGGTGCAACCACGCCGTCGTCATCGTCCACCAGCTTCACATCGGCCAGGGCGATGGTGCGGCCGGCCGAACCGGGCCGGTCGCTGTAGCGGCCGAGCGTGGCGATAGCGGAGGTCTCGGTCTGGCCATACAGGACGTAGAAGGTGCCGCCGGTCAGCTTCTGGTATTTCTCGATGGCGTCGGCAGCCTCGATGCCGATGACGTGCTTGAGCGAGTCGATCTTCCTGCCGGATTTTCCCTGCTCTTCAAGAATGGATCCGAGAATGGGCGCAAAGTCAAACAGGACCGTCACGCGCTTTTCCTCGATCAGCTCGACCGCACGGCCGGCGTCGAATTTGCTCATGTTCACGTTGAGTGCGCCGGCGTGAAAGGCCATGGTCGCCATGAACAAACCGCCCACGTGGAAAAGCGGCAGCAGGTTCAGATGCACGTCGGCCGGCGTGAGGTGCATGAGCAGGTTCAGGTGGACGTCGGCGCTGATGAGATTGCGCTGGGTCAAGAGAGCGCCCCGCGGGCGGCCGGCCACCGCGGCGGTGTGGATGATGACGACCCCGTCCTCGTCGGCAACCTCGGCCGGGGTGAACTCGGCACCCGTGTCGGTCAGCGCGGTGAAATCGTCGAATCCGCCCCCCGGCGGCTTGAGATTGAAACAGCGCTCGACCGAAAGCAGGCGGCCGCGGGCGGCGTCGATCAGCGGCTGATACTCGGGGTCGACAAACAGAAGCTTCGGAGTGCAGTCGTTCAGGTTGAAGACCACCTCTTCCGCCGACAGCCGCCAGTTGATCGGAAGCACAATGGCGCCGATGGCGGATGCCGCCCCGTAAAGCAGGAAATACTCGAGGCTGTTCTTGCCGAGCATACCGATCCGGTCGCCCTTGGTCACCCCCGCCTTCTGGAGCCCGGCCGCCAGCCGGTCGACGTGGTGCTTTATTTCGCCGAAGGACATCGTGCGCCGGTCGTCGGCCTCGAACCATGCCGGCTGATTTTTAAAACAGACCGCGTTGCGGTTGATCAAGTCGTAGAAGGTGTAGTCGTGCAGCGCCATGGCCTCACCGCCTTGGTTTCGGCAGCAGCGGGGGCCGGGCAACACCCCTCACATCCCACTGCCGGGTGAGCGTGGGTTGGGTACCGTAAACGGATTTGGGCTACGGGAAATGGTTCTCGGCAGACGCCTCCGGGCCGCATGGGCCCGGAGGCGGCTGCCGATTCGAACGGTTCGGCAACTTACGGGTATTTGGCCTTGAACGCCGCGACCTTGGTGATCCCGTCCGCCTTGAACACGGCGGAGCCTTCCCGCACTTCGACCGGGAAGGAGAAATCCGGTGCGGTCGTCCACCATTTTTCGATCATGTCCCAGGGTTTCTTGCCCATTTTCTGCAGCTCAGTCCCGCCGACCACCCCCAGGCTCATAAAAGCCTCGAACGGGCCGAAGACACAGGGCACCCGCAGCTGGGTGGTCTTGCCGGCCGGGATCCAGGTATCGTCCTGAGAGCCGACGGTGTTGAGATCGAACCCTTCCAGCGCCACCGTGAACTTCAGGTTGTTCATCAGGACCGGGAAATCGTTGGGATTTTTGATGTCGAAGACGAAGGCATAGATCAGGGGGGCACCGTTGTTGCCGGGCTTGGCTTTTTCCGGCAAGGTCGGCTGGACCTTGTTGTTGTAAAACCAATAGCCGAAGTAACTCGGGACTTCGGCCCGGTTCAGGGTGATAGCCGGCGCCTTAAAACTGGACTCGCTCGCCTTTTGCGTCCCGGCGCAGCCGGCCATCAAAGCGATGACGGCCACAAAGCTTATCAAGATCATGAAGAGCGATTGCTTTCTCATGGCACTCTCTCCTGTCCTTCCAAGTTGAATTAGGTAAGCCATCGTTTGCGACGCTTGTAGTGCTTCACGTCGCGGAAACTTTTGCGCCCTCCGAGGTCGGTCATGCCGAGGTAGAAGTCCTTGATGTCCGGGTTCTCGCGCAGCTTTTCGGCCGTGTCGTTCATGACGATGCGGCCGCTTTCCAGCACATAGGCGTAAGGCGCCACGTTCAGTGCCAGCTTGGCGTTCTGCTCCACGAGCAGGATCGAGATCTTCTCATCCTGGTTCAGGCGCGTGATGATGTTGAAGATCTCGTGGATCAAGAGCGGCGCAAGCCCCATGGAGGGCTCATCCAACAGGATGAGCTTGGGGCTCGTCATCAGCGCCCGGCCCACCACCGTCATCTGCTGCTCCCCGCCGCTGATGAAACCGGCGACCTCGCTGCGCTTCTGGCGCAGCCGCGGGAAGTAGTGGTAAACCATCTCCAGCCCCTCCTTGATGGAGCGGCCGAACTTGCGCATGTGCGCCCCCACCTTGAGATTCTCCTCCACCGTGAGGTGCTCGAAGACCCGGCGGCCCTCGATCACCTGCACGATGCCCATCTTGGCGATCTTCTCCGGCGGCATCCGGTCGATCCGCTGGCCCATGAACTCGATCGAGCCGTCGGTCACCTGCCCATCCTCGTGCTTGAGAAGCCCTGAGATCGCCTTGAGGGTGGTGCTCTTGCCGGCCCCGTTGGCGCCCAAAAGGGCCACGATGCCGCCCTCCGGGACCTCGATCGAGACCCCTTTGATCACCAGGATGACCTCGTGGTACTTCACCTCGATGTTGTTGATCTTGAGAATGCTGTTTGTCGGTTCCAAGGCTGCTCGGCCTCCTCGGGGAAAGTCACTTCAAACGTTACCAGCCCAGCCAGGACTGCCACTTGTCCGGCCAGCGGCTTTTCAGGTCGGTCACCTGAACGAGCTGGAACTTGCCGTCCTTGAGCTCGTAGACCGGCACGGCACCCGAAACCCGGTGGTCGGTGTCGGTGTAGGTCAGCTTGGCGCCGCCCAGGCCGAGGTCGAACTCCTTCATGGTCTCGAAGCCTTTCTTGAGGATTCCCTCGCCGGTCAGGGCGCCGGCCTTGTCGGCCCGCTTCATGGCCTCCCAGAGCGCCAGTACGTTGGACCAGCCCTGGACCGTGCGGCTAAGACGCTTTTCCTGGGGCACGCCCGGGTTGAACTTCTTGGCGTACTCGACCACCTTGGGCATCAGCGGCGTGTTCTCGCCGTAGAAGGCGTTGACCGTGGCCGCCATGGCCCCTTCGGCGGCCTTGTCCGCCAGGCGCGGCAGGTTCTCGTCAAACCCCCAGAGGTTGACGATGTGGTCCGCACCGAGCCCCAGCGCGTAGGCATCGCGCATGGTGGCCGAGACCGACATGGTGGTGTTGCCGTGCCAGAGGACGTCCGGTTTGAAATCCTTTAGGCTCAGGATCTGGCTCTTGGCGTCGATCGCGAAGAGCGACACGTCCTGGTCCGGGCCGATGTCGAAGCCGAGTAGGGTCGCCTGGTCCTTGATGGCCTTGATCGGGGCGCTGGCGTAAGGCGAGGCGAACATGTAGGAGCAGGCCATGCGCGGCTTGCGCTTGCCGAAATCGGCGTGCTTCGGCCAGCGCTTGTCGAACCAGGCCGTCAGGGTGGCCCGGGCGTTGCTGGAATAGTCGGTCGCCGCAAACAGGTTGTAGGGGGTCTTCTTGGGGTCGGCCAGGTGCCCGGAGTAGGAGGCCGAGACATAGGGCATCTTGTCCTGGGTGACGGTCGGGGCAAGCGCCTCGGTATCGCCGGTGCCCCATCCCTGGACCGCGACGGCCCCCATGCGGCGGAAGAGCTTGTACTTGGTGAGGGCCTCCGGCACCCGGTAGCCGTAGTCAAACTGGAGCAGCTTGATGGGCTTGCCGTTGACCCCGCCGTTGTCGTTGCAGTAGTTGACCGCCTCGGCAATCCCCAGGGCGTAGTCCTTGCCCACATCCGATGTCGCGCCCGTCATGTCGTTGAGCGCGCCGATCACCACGTCCGCCGCCGACACGATCGACGCGAACCCGGCCGTCATCATGATTGCCATCACCACTACCAATGCTCTTGACTTCATGCTGCCCTCCTCTCGGTTGAAGAAAGGGTTGACGCAACCTGTTGGGCGGTTGGGCTCAGGAACCCTTGTTCCTAATAGGAAAAAGGCCACAGGTTGAAATAATTCTTGGCCTGCCACCAGCGGTAGGCCAACCCGTTCGGCTCGAAGATCATGAAAGCGCAGATGGCCAACCCGAAGGCGGCCTCCTTGATGAAGAGAAAATCCATTAAAAGCTTGGGGTAGCTGGAGGCGAGCGGGATGACAGCCATCTGCAGCAGCTCCATCACCACCACCATGAAGATGGAGCCGAAGATGGTGCCGTGGATCGAGCCGACCCCGCCGATCAGGATGACCCCCACCAGCCACAGGGACCAGAACCAGGGGAAGTGCTCCGGGCTGATGGCCGCCAGGTTGCTGATCCAGAAGGCGCCGGCGACCCCGCCCATGAAGCCGGCCACGAAAAAGGCGATCAGCTTGTACTGCACCACGTTGATTCCCATGACCTCGGCGGAGATGTCGTTGTCGCGAATGGCCACCCAGGCCCGTCCGACCCGCGACCGCAGCAGGTTCAACACCCCGGCCACGAGCACGATCACCAGGATGAGCATCATGAAGTAGACCTTCAGGTCGCTGTCGATCACCCACGGACCGATCTTGATGGTGCCGACCGGCAGCGAAAAGGCCTGGCCGCGTCCGCCGATCTGGCTGATGTATTGGGTGATGACGAAATCCACCGTGATGAACTGGGCCGCCATGGAGGTCAGAATCAGGTAGAACCCTTTGACCTTGGCCGAAGGCAGCCCGAAGAGCACGCACCAGATGCCGGAGGCGATGGCGGCGATGAAAATGCTGATGGGGTAGGCCAGCCCCGCGTCTATGAACAGCTTCGGCCACGGGAACTCGAGGATCAGCAAGGTGCTCGTGTAAGCCCCCACCGCCAGGAAGGCCGCGTGCCCTAGTGTGACCTGGCCGCAGAATCCGATCAAGAGCTGCACCCCCAGGGCGCCGAGCACGGTATAGCCCACCTGGTTGCAGACGGAGAGCCAATATTCGTCGGCCACGAGCGGGATCCCGATGAACAACACCAGCATGAGCAAAACCATTTTGGCCTTGATGAACTTGGTCTGCCACCAGGCGTGGTCTTCGTGGTAGTTCTGGTGGTACTCCCCGCAGGGTAGAAACGTGGTCGACATAAAATTACTCCATAATTTTATTCAGCTGGTTGAACCCGTGGCCCCTGAACGCCATCCTTCAATTTCAGGCACTTTAGGCACTTTACACTCGTTCGATCCTCTCCCAGCCCCAAATGCCGTAAGGCTTCCAGAGCAGGAAGACCACCATGAAGGCGAAGGGCGCGATCTCCTTGACGCCTCCGGGGAAGTACTGATCCAGGTAGGCCCCGCAGAAATTCTGGAGCACCCCGATGATGATGCCCCCCAGGATCGCGCCCGGCACCGAGTTCAGCCCCCCTAAGACCACGACCGGCAGCACCAACAACCCGAGGTAGGCGACCGAGATGTTCAACCCGTTGATGTTGCCGAGGAGCGTCCCGCCCACCCCGGCAGCCATGAAGGCGATGGCCCAGGCCGCGGCGTAGACGTAGCGTGCGCTCACCCCCAGCGAGAGGGCCGCCATCTCGTCGTCGGCGGTGGCCTGCATGGCGAGCCCCCAGCGGGTGTACTTGAAGAAACACACAAAGATCACCAGCAGGATGATCGCCGCGACGAAGCTCCAGAGGTAGACCGAACCGATGATAAGCGGCCCGATCCGGATCGGCTCGATCGAGAAGACCGGCGGGGTGAAGACCCGGGTGTCGGTGCCCCAGATGAACTCCAGCGTGCCCCTGAAGAAGAAGGAAAGCCCCACCGTGACCATGATGACGGTCAGGACCGGCTCGCCGATCAGCCGGTCTAAAAAGATCCGCTCGGTCAGGATGCCCAGGATGAACCCTATGATCAGCGAGAAAAGCAAGGAGAGCAGAAACGGGACCCCCATGGCATGAAAACTCAGGGTGACATAGGCCCCGATCAGGGTCATCTCGCCCATGGCCAGGTTCAACACCCCCGAGCACTTGTAGATCAACACCCAGCCCAGGGCCACCAGGGCGTAGATCCCCCCCACCATGATCCCGGTGGTCAACGTCATCAGCATCAGCTCCATTGCATGGCTCTCCTTGTAGACCCGCGTCAGGCGGCGATGAAAATGATCTTGAGATCGGTCACGATCTGCGCCTGGCGGCCGTCCTCGTACTTGATGGTGGTGTCGATGTGAACGCCGTCCGCCTCGGAGTAAAGCGCATCCAGGATCACCTTATAGCGTTTCTCCACGAAGGCGCGGCGCAGCTTGCGCGTGCGGGTCAGCTCCTCATCGTCCGGGTCGAACTCCTTGTAGAGGTTGGTGAACTTGCGGATCTTGGCCACCTCCGGCAGGTCCTTGTTGGCCTGGCGAATCTGCTTTTCGACGAGCTCGTAGACCGCGGGCATCTGCGACAGCTCATGGTAGCTTGTGTAATTGAGCTTGCGCTCGTCGGCCCACTTGCCCACCACCGCGTAGTCGATGCACATGACCGCCACCAGGTACGCCTTGCGGTCCCCGACCACCCAGGCATCTTTTATGTAGGGGCTGAACTTCAAGCGGGTCTCCAGGTACTGCGGCGCGAACGGGCGCCCATCCTTCAAGGTGAAAACATCCTTGGTGCGGTCGAAGACCACCAGGTGGCCGTCGTCGTCGATAAAGCCCTTGTCTCCGGAGTAGAGCCAGCCGTCCTTGAGGGTCTTGGTGGTGGCCTCCGGGTTCTTGTAGTAGCCCTTGAACACCGAGGGGCTGCGGGTGAGAATCTCGCCGTCATCGCCGATCCTGACCTCGGTGCCGGGGATGGGGTGGCCGACGGTGTCGAACTTGATGTCGGTGCTGCGGTGCACGACCGAGATCCCCGCCACCTCGGTCTGGCCGTAGATCTGCTTCAAGTTGACCCCCAGGGAGTGGAAAAAGCGGAAATGGTCCGGCCCCATGGCGGCGCCGCCGGTATAGGCGTTGCGCACCCGGCTCATCCCCAGGTGGTCCTTCAACTTCTTTTGCACCGTCGCCATGGCGAGGCCGTGCAGCAGCCGCCAGTGCAGCGGAATCCCCTTTTTCGAAAACTTCGCATCCGCGTAACGGTAGCCCACCCAGGTGGCGAATTCGAAGAACTTGCGTTTGAGCCAGGTGGCATCGAGATACTTGACCTGCACCGTGCGCACCATCTGCTCGTACATGCGCGGCGGGGCGAACATGACATGGGGGCCGATCTCGCGGATGTTCTCCTGGGAGGTGGACGGGTCCTCGGGGAAATTCAGAGTGTAGCCGATCTGCAGCCCGCAGGAGATGGACATCATCTGCTCGCCGATCCAGGCAAACGGCAGGTAGGAGACGTAATCGTCGGTCTCCTGGCAGGGGTCGATCTCCATCAGCGAGCGGCCCATGGAGAGCATGTTGTGGTGGGAGAGCAGCGCCCCCTTGGGCAGCGCGGTGGTGCCCGAGGTGTAGAAGAGCAGGGCGGTCTCCTCCCCGTGCCCCTTCTGGATCAGCTCCTCGAAGAGGTGCGGCTTCTCCTTCTCGAGCT
>JAWOHH010000022.1:0-18337 GCA_046496215.1 Desulfobacterales bacterium | reverse complement strand
TTTAAATTTGCGATCGAAAGAGCAACGATGAGAACAAGGCTCGCCGCCGCAAAGATGAAAATAAGTCGTCTCAAGTACAAACCCGATCAGTCAAGTCCGCACGCGACATAGGTTCGACCACGCTATCACCCGCCGCATCCAGGTTCAAGTCCTGGATGCGGCGGGTGTTTACATCGGAAAGGAGTGTCGCTATAAAAGCGTCATGACCACCATGGAGCAAAAACAAAAAGAGATCTTGGCCTACGAACGGCAGTTCGCCTTCAAACTGGCCGAGCACGTAATGGAAAAGCCGAAAATGAACGTCTGGATGATATTGATCCCCATCATCATCGTCTACCATATGTTCCGGTTCCAGAAATACGTTGACGGCAAGAACAAGTTCACATCCAACTACCTGAAAACCCGGGAGCAGGCGCTGGAGTCGGCCAGGGGCGTTGTGGCGGAGGGTAAAGCCAAAAACGTTAATTCGATCACAGAGCAGATACCCCTGCCGCCGGAGGCACGCGGCCCATACAACCACCTTCTCTCCGTGCTGGTCGACCACTACGTTGATTTGCTGCGCGCCGAGGGGGAAGGCATCGATGCGCAGCTGCGCCGCGCGTACCGCTCCCGGACCGACTACCTGCTTTTCTTCAACCAGCTTGCCCAGGCGGAGAAACGGCTCAACGCGGCACTCAGACCTCACCTGGGCCGGGAGCAACGAGAGCAAAAAGAAATCGAAGAGGCCATCAGCCGGATCCAGGAAATCTCGGAGCAGATGCGGCGGGAAGAGGCTTCCCGGGTATTTGCCTGAAGAAAGAGCCCTCATAAAAACACCCGGGGCGGCATACCCCTCGCCGCCCCCGGGAATGAACCATCTGCGGTTATCCTACCAGAGAAACCCCTTGCTGTTGTTCAGGTAGTTCTGCGCCTCGCTGGTCTCCTCCGCGTCGCTGTAAAACAAGGCGGTGGCTTTTATGTCCAGATCCTTGTTGCTTTTTATGACGCTCTTGAACCCTGGAAGGCCATCGAAAGCTGGGACAACCACGAACATGAAAGCCCAGATGCATACGAAGCCGATTACAAGCTTCAACCAGTTTGACGGGCGGGCGATCCTCGGGCCGAGGCCACCCGCTGTCCCCATTCTCAACTGAGCCGCTATTGAGTGCATGGTTAGATCCCCGCCGTGATTTCAGGGAACACCACATAGAACATGAAGTAGGCCATGGCCAGTGTCAGGGCCAGGTTGAAACTCTGGCCGCAGACATAGAGAATGACCGGCTTACCCCCCTTGAAGTAGTGTGCCAGTTCCCGGAAGTCGGTCGCCAGACCGATGCTGGCAAAAGCCAGGCAGAAGAACCAACCCCGGAAATGACCTGTGAAGCCCCGGGTGACACCGTGGTCCACCAGAGTGTTGCCCACATCGCTGCCGATGGCCTCATACAGCAGCGAGAAAATGATGGAGGCGGCCAGGAACCCCAGGACAAACTTGGGAAAGCGGTGCCAGATCTCCATGGGGCTGACCTTCTCGCCGGCCACACAATCCACCTTGGCGCACCAGTAGACCGCCACGCCGAAAGCCGTCACGCCGATCAGCACGTTCTGGATCATCTTGATGGTGGCCGCCACATACAAGGCCTTGTCGCTCAGAAACGCGCCGGCCGCTGCAACCGCACCGGTGGAGTCGATGGTACCGCCCATCCAAGCGCCGCCCAGAACGTGCGGCATGCCCACCGCTTTGATGAAAATGGGCATCACCACCATCATGATGGCGGTGAAAACCAGGCTCAAGCCCACCGCCAGGGTCAGCTCCTCTTTCTTGGCCCGACAGGCCGCCGCCGTGGCGATGGCGGCCGAAACGCCGCAGACGCTCATGTCGGCGCTGATCGTGATGTTGAGGGTCTTGGAGGGCATCTTCACGACGGTTTGCCCGAAAATATACGTGATGATGAGCACGGTCGGGGTGACCACCCAGGCGACGAAGATGCCCGGTATTCCGATCTGGACGATTTTGGAGAAGAGGATTTCGGCACCCAGCAGCACCAGGCCGGTCTTGATGTAATACTCGGTCTGCACCGCCGGCTGGATCCACTTGGGGGTGCCGATAGTGTTGCTGATAAGAAGACCGATGGCGATGGCCCAGAGCGGATCGCCGAAGCCGTAATATTTCATGGTGGACTGCTCACCCCCCATGAAGGCCAGGGTAGCCAATAAAAATACGAAGGGAAAGGCCACCAGGAACTTGCCGACCGATTTTCCCATGAACTTGATCCCGATGGAAAAGAACAGGGCCAACACGATGCAGAGGCCGATCAGCGAGGGGATGATGTTGAACGGCTTGTTGGCGGTTTTCCCCTTGGCCGAGGATTCACCCCGGCGGGCCGCCCGCCACTCTCCGATGGCATCCTTGGCCGCCTCGTTTAGCTTCTCGTCCTTGAAGCCGGCCGCGGCGGCAGCGGCCTGGGCGGCCGTGGCCGCTGCGAGGGCATCGTCCATCTTCTTCTTGGCCTTCTCGTGACCGGCCTTGGCAGCCGCGTTCTTCGCATCGGCCTGTTCCTTGGTCACTACAAAGCTGTCGATGGGGTTGGAGACCCATCCGGCCGGCTTTTTCATCCAAGAAGATATGGTCTGACCGTGGGGCTCCCGGCTGGCCCTGATCCCACCCTTGGCGTCCGAAGCCTTGTACCACTCGATGGTCCTGAAGGGGGCTTTCGCCGCCTCGGCTGCCATGGTCGCATTGGCTTTGTCGATCTTCTCGTGCATGTCTTTCGGCGGACGCGGCAGATAGATCAGCATGCCCACGATGATCAGCACGAACCCGAGCCAGATCGCCCAGTAATCCTCCTTGGTCCACAAATCGGAAAGTTTGGTTTGAGCCCGATCTCTTACGATTTCTGCTCCTTGCGCCTGTTCGGTGTTTTCTGACATCGGCAACCTCCTCGAATGGAAATAGATGAGTTAAGAATAGGCGTTTTGGTTTGGAATCCCGAATCAAAATGGAAAGCAGAGTTTAGCCCTGCATAAAATTGTTTGTTTTGTTAGCGTTAGCCAACCTTATTGTCAATACAATACTTTTCTATTTATTACTATTGGTTAGCGAAAAACGAGTGCGGCCTCTGTCGTCGGAGATCAGCAATTCAAGCGTGGCCGGGTAAAATCATAGTATTTTTGTCGAAATTTATGAACCCTGGCCGGGTCACACCGGTGAGGAAGGAATCGAAATCGTGAAAACGCTGCCGCCGAAGGGGGGACCGGCTACGGCAATTTCGCCCCCGTGTACATGGGCCACGGCCCGGGCGAAGCTCAACCCCAACCCGGCCCCGGTCTGGGTGCGGCTAGGGTCGCCGCGGTAGAAGCGCTCGAAGATGTGGGGCAGGTCCGCTGCGGAGATGCCGGGGCCGGTGTCGGTAATATCGATTACAATCCGCTGCGGCGGATCCCGCTGGGCCGAGACGCTCACCCTGCCGCCGGGCGGAGTGTACTTGATGGCGTTGTCGAGTAAATTCGCCAGCATGCGCTGGATGAGGCGGGTGTCCCCCGACATGGGCAGGGTTTTTGGGGTGTCGCAGCTCAAGCGGATGCCCTTTTCCTCGGCCAGGGCCTCGAACAGGCGGCAGGCATCGCCCACCACCGCGGCAAGGTCCAGCTCTTGATAATGAGGCCGGGTCACCCCGGCCTCGGAACGCGAAATGAAAAGCATGGTGTCGATCATCTCGAGCAGCCGGTCGCACTCTTCGACGGCGCTGCCGGCCATGGCCTCGTACTCCTCCCTCAGACCGCCACGCATGAGCACCAGTTCGGCCTGACCCCGGATGCGGGTGATCGGGCTTTTCAAGTCATGGGCGATGTTGTCGGTCATCTCCTTGATCCCGGTCACCAGGGTCTGGATGCGGTCGAGCATCTGGTTGAAGGTGACGGCCAGCCGGTCGATCTCGTCCTCCCGGCCCCGGACAGGGACCCGCTCGGCCAGGCTGCCGCCGGAGATGCGCTGCGCCGTGCGGGAGAGGTGCTCCACCCCGGAGAGCGCCCGGCGCGCCATAAACCAACCGATCACGGCAGCCAGGATGAAAAGCAACGCCATGACCACCGTGAAAACCCGCTGGAAGGCGTCGATGACGCGCGCCAGATCCTCCATGGCCTGGCCCAGGTGGATGACCAGCCCCGGACCAATCATGGCATAGACCACCCGGATTTCGTGGCTGCGGTCCGGCGAGCGCACGGTGGCGAACAAGGGCTCCCCCTGTTCGAGCATGCGCCGGATGGCCTCGGCGGAAACGGGGATATGCTGGAAATAGGACATGTTGGACGATGAGAACAACCGGCCGTCGGGGTAGACGAGTTGGAGGAAGATCTTTTTTTCCCCGGCCGCCTGGGATTCGAGCATGGCCTGGCGCTTGACCGCCTCGAGTCCCTGGCGCATCATGACGGCGGAAAGGGAGCGCACCCCGGAGAGCAGCTCCTGATCGGTGCGGCCCCGTATGGTGGTGGTGATCAGGTAGAGGAAGAAGGCGAAGGCGATGGCCGCCGAGAGCAGGAACACCCCCGCGTACCAGAGGGTCAGCCGAAACGCCAGGGTGCGCCGGAGCTCAGCCAGCTTTTTTAAGAACATACCCCACCCCACGCACGGTGTGGATGAGCTTGATGTCAAACTCTTTGTCGACTTTTTCCCGCAGCTTGTAGATGCGAGACTCCACCACGTTGGTCTGGGGGTCGAAGTGGTAGTCCCAGACATGCTCCATGATCATGGTCTTGGAGACCACGCGGCCGGCGTTCCTCAGAAGGTATTCGAGCAGCGAGAACTCCAGGGGTTGAAGCTCGATTGCGGCGGCGCCCCGCATGACCTCGCGCGTGATCAGGTTCATGGAAAGATCGGCATACGCCAGCCGCGTGGGCTCGGCCGCGTCGGTGCTGCGCCGGATCAGGGCCTGCACCCGAGCCAAAAGCTCCGAGAAAGCGAAGGGCTTCGCCAGATAGTCGTCCGCCCCGGTCTGAAGCCCCTTGACCCGGTCCTCCACCGCCCCCTTGGCGGAGAGCACGATGACCGGTGTCCTCACCTTCTCGGCCCGCAGGGTTTTGATAAGGTTCAGCCCGCTCAGCTTCGGCAGCATGAGGTCCACCACGGCCGCGTCATAGGGCTCCGTCAGGGCCAGGTCCAGCCCCGCCTCCCCGTCGGCGGCATGGTCCACGGCAAACCCCTCCGCCTTCAGCCCTTTCAGGATGAAGGCGGCGATCTTCCAATCGTCCTCGACAAGGAGAATTCTCATGAGGTTAAAAAAGGTTCACGGTTCAGCGGTTCAGCGGTTATGCTCGGCGCCCCGAGCTTGTGTTTTTCGAGGTAGTTGATAAACCCCCGAATGGCCGCCCGCGTACGACGCGCATGTTCGTAGGTTTCATCGAATTCAGACTTGGAGATGTATGCTTCGTCCAAGGCAACATAAAGCTCGCTTTGCACTTCTGAGCAAGAGCGTTTGGCATAACTCAAGAAGCGAACGAACTCTGAATTGGTTTCGGAGTCGAATCCTTCCGCGATGTTGTGCATTGATGATCCGGCGGCTTGCTGTATCTGCCTTTTTAACCCGAAGTCTTTGTCAAAGCCTACATTCCGGGTCAGACGATAGACTATTCGCGAAAGCTCCCTCGCCAACTGCCATGCCTCAATATCTTCGAACCGCGTGATTTTCATTGTTTCCCAACCGTGAACCGTGAACCAATCAACTGTGAACCTCTCATTTATAATTCCGCCCGGCAATAGCGACCCACCCCTCTTTCGACAGGACCTCTGGGATTTCAAACCCGATGGCCTTCATCTTTTCGGCCACGAGCCCCTGGTTTTCGGAAATGATGCCCGAACCGATGAAGACCCCGCCGGGAGCGAGCAGCCGCGGGGCATCGTCGAGCAGCTCCAGGATCACGTGGGTGAGGATGTTGGCGCAGACCAGGCCGAAGCCGCCCCGGAAGGCCGCCGCCAGGTACCCCTGGGCCAGGAAGACCCGGTCTTGGCGAACCCCGTTGCGGCGCAGGTTCTCGGCTGCGATGCGCACCGCCATGCCGTCGCGGTCCCCGCCGCATAGCCGCCCCGCCCCGAGCTTGGCGGCAGCGGCCATCAGGATGCCAGAACCCGTGCCGATGTCCAGGAACGAGGAGCCCGGTCGCAGCCATTTCTCGATGAGGCGCAGGCAGAGCACCGTGGTCGGGTGGGTGCCGGTCCCGAAGGCCATGCCCGGGTCGATCTCGAGCACGATCTCCCCGGGCTGAAGGTCGTAGTCGCGCCAGGAGGGCTTGACCACGATTCGCTCGCCGACCTTCTGGGGCCAGAAGAAGGCCTTCCAGGATTCGGCCCAGTCCTGCTCGTCCACCGCTCGGTAGCTGAACCGGTAGACGAGGCCGAGGTGGTTGCCCAGATCCGCGACCTTCTGTTCCAGCTGCAGCCGAAGCCGGTCCAGGTGCTCGTCCTCCGGGAGATAGCCGATGACGGCGTGCGCCGCCGGCCGCGCCACGGCGTCTTCCGCCCACGGCTCGGCCGGCTCGAGCCCCGGGTCCTCCACCACCACCCCCTGGAGGTCGAAATCGAAGAACACAGCGGCGATGATGTCGGCCGCCGTTTCCGGCTCGGAGCAGTCGTAGGTGATCTTGGCTTCGATATAGCGCATAGCGTCGATAGGGGAGGTTCAACGGTTGAAGACCTGTTTTCAGTAAGTGGTGCTTTTTTGTGGGAGTCCCGCCGTGGCGGGACCGCGATCGGATCGTGGCTGGAAGCCACTCCCACAGGATCTTTTTTGCATAAAGGTGCGCCAGGCGCCATAGCGACTTATTCGAGAACCCAACGAACAAGGCCCTATCTCTATCCAAAAAAGATGGGTTACACCTCTCCGACCATGAACCGTGAACCGTGAACCGTGAACCTTTTTTTATCCCACTTCTCCTTCGGTGGGTTGAAATAACCGAACTTCAGACCCGGGACCTCCCGCCGGATGCGATCCATTAAAACCTCCATTCCCATGGCCGCGCCCAAGGGTGCGGCTGCGTCCATGGCCTTCCAGTAGCGGATGGGGTCGTAGTTCAAGTTGCGCCACTGGATCATGTGGATGGGGTGCCGGCGTAAAAAAGCCAGAAGCGCCTCCGCCTCTTCTTCGGTGTCCGTGAAGCCGGGGGAGTTCAGGTAGTTGATGGAGACGAACTTCCCCTGGGAAAGCGCCGTGTCGATGCTGCACAGGACGTCGGAAAAGCCGTAGCCCCTGGGCCGGAAATAGGCTTCGTAGCACTGCCGGCGCACGCTGTTGATGCTGACGCGGATGCTGTCGAGCCCCGCCGCGCAGAGCCGGCCGAGAGCAGTGGGCATGCCGGCGTTGGTGTTGAGGTTGATGGTGCCGCGCCCGGTGCGGGAGCGGATTGTGCGGATGGCCGGCTCGATCACCCGGGTTGCGGTCAGCGGCTCCCCCTCGCACCCCTGGCCGAAGCTCACCACCGCCCTCCTCACCCGCCCGATGTGCAAAAGCGCCACCTCGGCGATCTCCTCGGGCGAAGGTGTGAAGGCGATCCGCTCCTGGGTGCAGCTGACCCCGCTCTTCTTTTGCAGGGAGAGACAGCCGCGGCAGCTGGCGTTGCAGGCGACGGCGGTCGGCAGCGGGGCTTCGTAGCGGCCCAGAAAAAAGTTCTTGCCGGCCGGACACCCGTAGTGCAGGGCGCAGGTCTCCAGGTGCATCCTCAGCCGGTTGTCCGGCATGCGCCGCCGCAGGGCCTTGACCCCGGCGCGCACCGCTGGCAGCGGCATGCGGCGCAGGTCCTGGCGGGGCTCAAAATCGACCCGAAGGGCGGCCGAGCGAAAGCGGCAGCGGTGCCAGCCCACGGCGCCGAAGGAGAAGAGCGGTAGCGGCTGCGGGCGGCGCTGCTCACGATAGGCGCTGACACGGGTGATCACATGCCCCGGCGAATTGAAAGCCGCCACCGGGTAGACGGGGTTGCCAGGCTCATGGGGGTTTTCCTCCAGAACCTCGAGCCGGCCGGATTCAAGATTGAATACGACCGGTTGGCGGTCGGGCAGAAACAAAAGCTCGCTGCCGAACGGCAGGCCGATGACCTGCGCGGTCGTCAATGGCGCCAGCCCCCCCCCGGCCATACCCACCGCGGCATAGCCGGGCAGATCGAAAATACGCCCCTCTTCATCGGCCACAACGGCCGTGAGCCATTCTGTTTTTTGGGTCATCTTCAATCTGTTTCTCCAGCCAGGCCGGGCGACCATCGACGGGCAGACTTTATCTCAAAAACATCACGCACCGCGAACTGCGCCCGTCGGCCTTGATCACGAACGGCTCCGGCAGGTGGATGTGGGCGGCAAAAGCGCTTTCAGCGACACGCGTCTGGGCGGCGAGCCAGGCCCAGTCCAACCGGTCGCCCCGGCCGGGGTTGACCGTGCAGTAGGTGATCTCGAGAGTCGTGATGTTGTGAAAAAAATGAGACCCCTGGGAGGGTTCCGCGTTGAGCTGGGGTAGTGTCGTCTCCACCATGGCGCCCACCCCGCAGATTTGAGCCCAGCTCACCGGTATCCCCAGCCAGCGGTCGGCCGAGCCCCACCGCCCCGGACCGATCAAGAGGTATTTGCGCCCCTTTTTGACCAGCGCGGCATTGATCCGCCCGATCTCTCTGGCAATCTCCGGGGTCCGGGCCGGGTCGAAGGCCTCCGGTTTGACGAACACGATGTCGGCAATGTCGGTCTTCTCTCCATTGCCGAGCGCCTGGGACGAGGCGCAGAAGGCGCGCCGGGACTCTTGCTCGTCGATCGTGACCGCCACGAGCTCGGCCCGCGCCGTCATCGGTCTCAGCTGCAGAAAGGCGAACTCGGGGGGACCCTGCCCGTCCGGGCCGAAATTCACCGAGAACTCCAGCTCGATGGGGCTCCCGATTCCATCCTGGCCCAATGACAGGGCATCGCAAAGCATCGGGGCGAGGGGAAAGAGGTCCTGTTTCAACACCGGGTTGAATGTCAGCACCGGGTATCCGGACCTGTCGCTGCTGTCACGAATGCGGCCCTCGCCGGGCAGGAACCATGAGGCCAGGGCCGCCACCGCCGGCTCCGCGGCGGCATCGGTCACCTCGCGCTTTTCCAGGAAAGTGTCCTCGCCGCTGCCGAGCGGCGGGTAAGGTCCGCCCAGCTTAACGCTGTAGAAGAAGCGTTGGGAGTTTTCGATAACGTCGTTGACGGTCGATCGCTGCGGCAGCACCTGGGGGTGCCGAGGCGAAAAACGCAGGGACTTCTCGCCCTCCATGACCGTCTTGCCCAGCCCCAAAGCGATGGTGGCAATCCCGTCCTCGGGTTTCATCGGACCGAACGGGTAGTAGTTGTAGGATTGGGCAACACCTGAAATCGCAGGATAAAAATAGCGCCCGCAAGCCCCGCCCACCAGTCGCTGAATGATCACGGCCATCTTCTCCTCCTCCGTGCGGTGGCCGACCCGCCGCGAAAAGGCCTTTGGGCTTTGAAAGTAGGTGGAGGCGTAAACGAGCTTTATGGCGGCGATGAGCTGCTTCAGACGCAGGTCCAGGCTGGGGTGGTCGTTGGGCAGCATGACGGTGCGATACAGGCCGGCATAGGCGCGGAACTTGGCATCCTCGAGCAGGCTGGAAGAGCGCACAGCCAGGGGGTAGGTCATCTGCGCCAGGTAGGCGCGCAGATCGTCGGCTACAACCTGCGGGAAGGGGGCCCGGAGGAAGGCTTCGGCCACCTGCTCGTCCGATGCATCGCGAGTGGCGAATGTCTTCAGGCCGTTTTCCTCGACGAAGGCGTCGAAACCGTCGGTGGTGACGACGAGCGACTGGGGGATACCGATCCGGATCCCGGGGTAGGATGTGTGAATGCCCGCAATGCGCTGCAGCAGGTTCGCCATGAACGCCAGCCCGCGGGCCTTCCCCCCGAGACTGCCCTTGCCGATCTTGAAGAAATCGGTGTCCAGATCGAAATCGCCGGCCTCGAAGTTGACCACGACCCCCCGCTGCCTCCGGCTGCGGCGCGAGTGGATGATGGAGACCAGGTAGCGGCGATGGGTCTCCACATCCTGGAAATCGGCATCGCGCAGGGGGCGAAGCTTGCTGGCCAGGGTGATCTCGGTGCGCGCGAACAGCCAGCGTGAAAAATCGTTGCGGTTGCAGTGGTGTACAAAGGAGTCTTCCGGGATCATGGCCATCACCCGCTCCAGGGCGCGCAGGGTCCCGGCGCGGCCGATCTCGGCGCCGTCCGGCCGGCGGAAGACGAAATCGCCGAAGCCCAGGTGGTCTCTGAAAAAAGCGTGCACCTCCTCGTGCAGGGCCGGCGAATGCTTGTACACGAAACTTGCCGGGATGGCGGCCGCCCGTTGCGCGTTGGAGGGGTCCGAGCTGGTCAGCAAGAGCGGGATATCGAAGCGTTCGCGTTTAATCCGTTCAAGGAAATCCACGCCTGCCGTGTTGTCGAGCCGGCCGCCGCGCGGGTAGCGAACGTCGGAGATCACCCCCAGGACATAGGGCTCATAGGTCTCGTAGAGGCGCAGCGCCTCCTCGTAATCTTCGGCCACCAGGATCTTGGGCCGCGCCCGCATGGTGAGCAGCCGGTGCTCCTCGTTCAAGCCCTCTTCCATCACCGCCTGGATCTGGGTCACCACTTGCTTGTAAAGCAGGGGCAGCAGCGAAGAGAGATAGGCCGGGGAGTCCTCGACGAGCAGGATGACCCGGATCCCCGCTGCGCGCGTGTCGGGATCGACGTTCCAGCGGTCCTCGGTGCTCTTGATCATGGCCAGGAGCAGGTCGGTGTTCCCGGACCAGATGAAAGTCCGATCCACGCCGGCGGCCCTTGGGAACTCAGCGCCCGTTTCGGTCGAGGAGACGAACCCCTGATGGCTCAGGTGGATCACCGGAAGCGCCGGGGCGCGCGCCTTAATCAGTCGGCCCAGGCTGCCCGCATCCGCATCCAAGAGGTGCAGCATGCTGATCACCAGGTCGAAGGTCTTCTCTTCGAGCGCGGCCAGGGCGGACGCGACGGTCGGCACCCAGGTGATGCGGGGGGGGTTGCTCAAATTGAGGCCCCGGTACTCGTTGATGATGCGCTCCGAGAGCCGGCAGTCCTCCTCCATGATCCAGGCGTCGTAGGGGGTCGACACCAGCAGCATATCGCGCACCTTGCGCGCCATGAGCTCATGGAAGATCTTGAACTTGGGGTCGAAGTCTGCCGCAAAACTATCGATGGGGAGCATCATGGGCCCAATCCTTGTCCGGACACCCTTCGCAATTTTGTAGATTCTCCCTTCCGGGTTGTCAAATACCCCCTCTATTTTTCCATGGTTGTTGCGTTCTGCACTCTCAACTCCTTACTCGTTGCTAGCACCTCGTAACTTTGCTATGAAAGCTGGGAATCAGCGCAAAACGAACGATCGACCACCTGCACGTGAAACGGGGACTGACACCCACGATGGACACATCTTCCGAAAAGGTCATGGAGCTCCAAACCGCCGTGGCCCGCTTCGTGCCTGACGGCGCGCACATATCGATCGGCGGGTTTACCTGCAACCGCAACCCCATGGCGGCCGTCTACGAAATCATCCGGCAGCGAAAGACCCGCTTGCACCTCTACGCCCATTCCAACGGCCAGGGGGTGGACGAACTGGTGGGCGCCGGCTGCGTTGCCCGGGTCGAAATCGCCTACGCCGGGACCGGCCGCTTTGCGCCGACCTGCATTCGTTTCCGCAAGGCCGTGGAAAAACGGACCATCGGCGTGGAGGATTACTCCAATTACCAGATGACCCTGCGATTCCTGGCCGGGGCCATGGGCGTGCCGTTTCTGCCGACCCGTTCCGCCTTGGGCACCGACATCATCCGCCGCTGGGGCTTCTCCGAAGCGCTGCGCCGGTCCGACCCCCGGCTTCCGGACGAAAAGCTGGTGGTGATGGACAACCCGTTCGGCGCCTGGGCCGAGACCGACCGTGTGGTGCTGGTACCGGCGATCCGGCCGGACGTGACCCTGCTGCACGTTCAGAAGGCCGGCCGCGACGGCACCGCCCGCATCGAGGGGTTGACCTTTGCCGATGTGGAGCAGGCCAAGGCCGCCCGCCACGTCATCGTGACCTGCGAGGAGCTGATGGGCGCCGGCGAACTGCGGGCCCGTCCGCATTTGAACCAGATCCCCGGCATTATCGTGGATGCCGTGGTGTACGCGCCGCACGGGGCCTATCCGACGGCCTGCTATCGCTACTACGACTACGACCCGGCCTTTCTGAACGACTACCGCACCGCGGCCACGGACGACGAGCGCTACGCGCGCTATCTCCGGGAATGGATTTACGAACCCTCGGATCACCGGCAACAGCATGCCCGGATCCCGGAAGGCCGACTGGCCGCCATCCAGGCCGACCCGCGCACGGGGTACGCCAAGGGGCTGCGGCGATAACACGGAGGGAGAGATGCCCGACTACAACGCGCGCGAGCTCATGGCCATTGCGGCCGCACGCAAAATCAACGACGGCGAGATCGTCTTCTGCGGCACGGGCATCTCCATGCTCGCCGCCATGGCGGCCAAGCACATCTGCGCTCCCAACAGCATCATCATCTTCGAGACCGGCGCCATCGACTCGCAGCTCGAAGAGATCCCCATGGCGGTCGGGGACTCGCGGGTCATGCTGGGGGCCTCCTCCAACAGCGGGTTGGCGGACTCTTTTGCCCTGATGCAAAACCGGACCACTGGCCGGCACGTGGTGGGGATCCTGGGGGCAGCCCAGATCGACAAGTTCGGCAACCTGAACTCGACCGTCGTGGGCGACTACGACCACCCCAAGGTGCGCTTCTCGGGCAGCGGCGGGGCGGCCGACGTGGCCTCCTTCGTCGACCGCACCATCATCTTCATGCAGCACGAGCGGCGCAAGTTCGTCTCGACGGTGGACTACCTGACCAGCCCCGGTTGGCTGGACGGCCCCGAGGGGCGGCGCAGGGCCGGCCTGACCGGCAACGGGCCCTCCGCGGTTATCTCGAATTTGGCGGTGATGGGCTTCGACGACGCCACGCGGGAGATGTTTCTCGAAGCCTATTTTCCGGGCGCCACCCCCCGGACGGTCTTGGACAACATGGATTTTTCAGTGGATGTCTCGCGGGCCCGCGAGCTCGAACCCCCCACTGAACGCGAACTCAAGATCCTGCGCGAGATCGTGGACCCCCAGCGGTTGATTTTGGGGGGATAGCCCGGCCGATCCCACCGGCAGGTCGTTGAACGTATCAACTGCCGGCGTCACAACTTTGGGCAGGCCATTCCCTCGCCGCTCTTCGAGTGGATGGGGGCAGAACCCTATCCCGCAGCCTCCGACAGGCCCTGTTCGAAGACGGCCAGCCCCTTTTCCAGCTGCTCATCGGTAATCACGAAGGGCACGAGCACCCGCACGACGTTGCTGTAGGTGCCGCAGACCAGGAGGATCAGGCCCCGCTCCAGGCAGAAGGCGGCCAGCCGCTTGGCCTCGTCTGCGGCCGGTTCGCGCCCGGCCCCCTTGACCAGGGCCAGCCCCAGCATGGCGCCCAGGCCCCGGATCTCCCCGATGATGGCATACCTTTTCTTCCAAGCTTCGAAGCGCCCCTTGAGCTTCTCCCCCAGCGCCCTGGCCTTGCCGAGCATGTCCTCCTCTTCGAACACCTCCAGCACCGCCAAGGCGGCGGCCGAGGCCACCGGGTTGGCTCCGTAGGTGCCGCCCAGCCCCCAGGGGTGCACCGCGTCCATGATCTCCCTGCGACCCACGACCGCGGCGATCGGCATGCCGGCCCCCAGGCTCTTGGCCACCGTGATGAGATCAGGCTCCACCCCCCAGTGCTCGATCGCGAACATCGTTCCCGTGCGCCCCATCCCGCTCTGGATCTCGTCGGCCACGAACAGAATCCCATTCTCACGGCAGATTTTGGCCAGCTCCTGGAAATAGTCCCTCGGCGGGGTGATGAACCCGCCCTCGCCCTGGACCGGCTCGGCCACGACGCAGGCCACCGCCTCGGGGTTCACGTGCTGCAGGAAGAAATCCTTCAGCTTCTCCGGCCCCACCGCGTCCCCGAAGGGCATGCGGTAGACCTCGGGCGCAAACGGGCCGAAGCCGAACTTGTAGGGCTTCACCTTGCTCGTCATGGTCATGGTCAAGAGCGTCCGGCCGTGGTAGGCGTTCTCGAAGACGATCACCGCCGGCCGCTTCGTGGCGTAGCGCGCGATCTTGACCGCATTCTCCACGGCCTCGGCCCCGCTGTTGACGAAGACGGCCTTCTTGGGGAAAGCGCCGGGGGTGACCCGGCAGAGCTTTTCGGCCAGCCGGATCGCCACCTCGTAAGGGCTCACCATGAAGCAGGTGTGGTGGAACTTCTCGGCCTGGGCCTGGATGGCCGCCACCACCTTGGGGTGGCAGTGGCCGATGTTCATCACCCCGATCCCGCCCCCGAAGTCGATGTACTCCTTGCCCTCCACGTCGCGCACGATGGCTCCCCGGGCGGACTCCACGTGCAGTGGGGTGACGCTCGACACCCCCGCCGAGATCACCTCCGACCTGATCTTCTGCAACCCCTCGTTAGTGTTGACGCTGCCCATGGTAGCCCCCTTGTTGTGTTGAGCGACTGTTTTCCTACCGGGATTTTCCGGAGTTCTGAGATGTAACGGCAGAACACGAAAAGAGCAACCCTTTTGTGCCCCATTCAGGGAAGAGAAGCGCGTTCAGGTCTCTCGCGCCGCAGCTCCTTCAGCCGGACCGGGACCCGCCCCTTATCGTTACCGCCGTCATCGACGAAGACGCTGCCGGCGCGGCAGGTTCGCGGGACGCCTCTTCGCACCTTGACACCGACCGTATTTCTAAGATATTTGCGACCCGTGTGGCTTGTCAATCTTCCGATGACATCCTCCGATGACACCCACCCCATACCAAGGAGGCATTCCATGATCGCACGCAAGAGGGGCATCTTCCTGATCCTGCTGACCGTTGTCCTATCGCTGGCCGTCCAACCGTTGTCGGCCGCCGAGAAGTCCTTGAAAGTGGGCGTCTACGGCGGCTATTTCAAAGACTCCTTCGACAAGCACATTTTCCCGGACTTCACGAAGGAAACCGGCATCAAGGTCGAGTCGGTGGCCGAACCGACGGGCGAGGCCTGGCTGGTCCAGCTCGAGCAGGCCGCCAAGGCGGGGGTAGCCCCCGCCGACGTCAACATGATCGCCCAGGTCCCGATGCTGCGGGGCCAGAAAACCAATCTGTGGATGCCGCTCGACCTCAACAAGATCCCCAATCACAAGAACCTGCTGCCGGTGTTCATCCACAAGTACCCGGACGGCAAGGTGGACGGGATCGGGGCGGTGTCCTGGTACATTACACTGGTCTCCAACACGAAAGCCTTCCCGGAGGCCCCCGCCTCCTGGGGCGACATGTGGTCGGCCGACAAGAAGGACAAGCTCGGCCTGCTGGCGCTCGCTTCCAACTCATTCCTGCTTGAAATCACCGCCACGGCCTTCTTTGGCGGCACCAATGTCCTCGACACCCGGGACGGCATTCAGAAAGTGATGGACAAACTCGCGGCCCTCAAGCCCAACGTAAAGCTCTGGTACCGGGACGAAGCCCAGTTCGAACAGGCATTGAAATCGGGCGAGATCCCCATGGGGCAATACTACCACGATGTCGCCACCCTGGCCGGCAAGGAGCACCCCGTGCGCTCGACTTTCCCCAAGGAGGGCGGGGTCCTCGACTCAGGCATCTGGGCGGTTACCAAGGCCTGCAAAAAGGTCGAGGAAGCCCATGTGTTCATCAACTATATGTCCCGGCCGGACATCCAGAAGAAGCTTTCTCTGAAAGTAGGCACCTCCCCGACGGTCAAGAAGGAGCTGACCGGCCTGTCGGCCGAAGACTTCGCCGCAGTCTCCAGCGAGATCAAACCGATCCTCCCGCGGTATGACATCTACACCGGCGAGATGAGCGACTGGATCAACCAGAAGTGGACGGACATGATCACGAAGTGACGTGAAACGGTTCACGGTTCAGGGGTTCACGGGTGAAGACAGACTCCGCCGGAACCGAAGGGGTTTGTCCCAACCCTGAACCTTGAACCCGGAACCCTTCAACCTTGAAGCCACCCAGCGCCCTGCGCGGGGTGGCTGACGGTTTTTTATGGCCGGCCTTTTCCTGGAAGACATTCACAAGCAGTTCGGCAGCGTCGTCGCCGTCCAGAATGTGAATCTGCACATTCCCCACGGTCGCTTCGTCTGTTTTCTCGGCCCCTCGGGCTGCGGCAAAACGACGCTGCTGCGCCTTATCGCCGGTTTGGAACGTCCCTCCCGGGGCCGGATCCTTCTCGAAGACCTGGACATTACGGAGCAGGCCGCCCACGAGCGCCACTTCGGCATGGTGTTTCAATCGCTGGCCCTTTTCCCGCACCTCACGGTCGGAGAGAACATCACCTACAGCCTGAGGATCCGCAAGAAGGCCGCGGCCGACCGCCGGCGCCGTATGGACGAGCTTCTCGATCTGGTGCGCTTGCCCGGCTACGCCGCCCGCCACATCTCGCAACTCTCCGGCGGACAACGCCAGCGCGTGGCCATCGCCCGTGCGCTCGCCATCGAGCCGCGGCTGTTTCTGCTGGATGAGCCGCTCTCGGCTCTCGATGCCAAGCTGCGGGAAGACATGCAGCTCGAATTGCGCCTGTTGCAGCACCGCCTGGGAATCACCACCATCCTGGTCACCCACGACCAGCGCGAGGCGATGACCATGTCCGACCTGATCGTTGTGATGGGCAGCGACAACCAGGTCCACCAAGTGGGCACCCCGCTCGAGATCTACCGCCATCCGGCCGACACCTTCGTGGCCGACTTTCTCGGAAACAGCAACCTGCTCAAGGGTACCTGCAGCGGCGGCAACCAGGTAACGGTCTCGGGAAATTCGCTGACCGTCGGCACCTTGCCGGAGGCGGTCGCAGAGGGGAGCACGCTCACCGTCTCCATCCGGCCTGAAGATATTTCCGTGGTGGCCGGCGTTCAGGAAGGACAGAACCATCTGCGGGGCCGGGTCACTTTTGTGCGGGATGTGGGATCGAGCGTCGAGATCTACCTCGACTGCAACGGTTTTCAGATCATCAGCCAATCCACCCCCAAAAGCCGGCCGGCGGTCCGGCAGGGAGACACGGCCACGGCCGTTCTGCCGCCATCCGCCTGCGTGGTGCTGACCGCATGATCGGAGACAACCCCAGAGGAATGCGAGCCCACCTGCCGATTTTCTATCCGGCGGTCATGCTCGTGGTCTTCTTCGTCATCCCGTTCGGCATCATGCTGGCGGTGAGTTTTTTCCAGAGGGAACCGGGCGGATTCTATACGACCGATTTCTCCATCGACAACTACGCGAGCCTCTTTACCGCGCTTTTCGGCCGGGTACTGGCGTTTTCCATCTTTATCTCGGCCTTTTGCGCCGCGATCTGCGTGACGGTCGGTTTTCCCTTCACCTATTTCATCACGCGCATGCGGCGCAAGGCCCAGGTCGTGTGGCTGGTCATCCTGGTCTCGGTGCTCTCCCTGTCGGCGGTCATCGTGGCCTTTGCATGGTCCCTGCTGCTGTCGCAGACGGCCGGAATCTCAAACTTCTTTGTCTGGCTGGGGCTGATGGAGGCGCCCGCCAGCTGGTCGCCGGGCTTTTGGGCACTCACCTGCGGCATGTGCTACATCGCCTTTCCGTACACCGTGCTGGTGCTCTACCCGCCGCTCTCGCGGCTCGACCCGCACCTGCCCGAAGCCGCTCAGACGCTGGGAGCCTCCCCCGTGACCACTTTTTTCACCGTGGTGGTCGGTTCGCTGCGCAGCGCCATCGTCGCCACTCTGATCATGGTGTTTGCGTTCACCCTGGGCACTTATCTCATTCCCACCATCCTGGGCCGGCCTCAGCACTGGACGCTTTCGGTTTTGATCACCGATGAGGCCATCTACCGCTCGAACCTGCCGTTTGCAGCGGCCATGTCGGTGTTTTTCATGATCGTGAGCCTGGCGCTGGTGGGCCTGACCATGATGGCCGGCAAGGCGGAAAGGACGGCCGCGAGATGAACAGAGCCCTGCGACCGGTATTTCTGTCACTTGTGCTGCTCTTTCTGCTCAGCCCCATCGTGGTGGTCGGTGGGGTTTCGCTGAACGAGAAGAAGGCCCTCTATTTCCCGCCGCAGGGGCTGTCCCTGACCTGGTACGTCGAGCTCTTCACCGAGGACGCCTGGATGATCCCGGTGAAGAACAGCATGATCATCGCCACCCTCTCCAGCCTGGCGGCCATTTCCATCGCGCTGCCCCTCGCCTACTTTCTCTGGCGCTACGGGGTGTTTTACGCCCGCGTCCTCTTCATGCTCGGCATCGCACCCTTCATGCTGCCGCCGG
>JAWOHH010000073.1:0-50583 GCA_046496215.1 Desulfobacterales bacterium | reverse complement strand
CACCCCAGCATAACCCACGGTTGCAAGGATGGCAGGTCTTTTTTCTCGCGTTACCGGGCTGGCCAGCGCAAAAGACTCCCGGGCGAGAATGGGCCCAGAAATGCTCGTCGGAGCCCGGGAGGCTTTTGCGCGGGTTCATAGCAACGACGTTCTCTTGTTCCTGGCGTTAAACTGTCAACCATAATGTCTAGTTGACGATCAAGACCGAGACATCTTTCGCGCTGTTCATTACTTTTTGGGACACGCTCCCAAGAAAAAAGCCTTTGACCGGTGACAGTCCTCGGCGGCCGAGCACGATCAGATCATAGCCGTTGCGGGACTCCTCGATGATTTCGACGGCGACATCGGTTCGCATGGTTTTATAGAGAACGGTTATATTCTCATCGCTGAACCCTGAATCGACCAGGCGGCGCCGCGCCGCACTCTGGGCGGATTTGAGGGCAGACTCTTTGCGCGCGTCCACCTCGCGGCAGTAATCCGGGTGATGGGCCGCCAGATACCCGTGCAGGGCCGCCGTATCCATCTCGCACACGAGATCGACCGGCCTCATGACGCTTAGGAGTGCAACTCGACATTCGGGGGCGAACATTTTTGCCACAAAGGCAACCGCCTTCATCGAATTCTCGGATTCGTCAATGGACAGCAGCACGTGTGACGGCATAGGTCCCCCTTTTTTGGATTTTTGAAAATCACCAACCGCCAGATTTTGCTTTTTAACACCGGAGAACCGCAAATGGAATTAAAACCAATAGCCGAATTTACCTCCTGCTGCAGCACGGCAAAGGCCAACCCAACAAAACAGGCCAGGGGGCGCCCCGCAGGGGTAAAACCCTTCGAAGTCTGTATTTTCATTGCGGTCCTGGCGGGATGGTGGGTGGTCTATCAAAACCTCCTGCCCATGGCCCGCTACTTGACCTACGATTTCATCGGGTTGAGTGAGGGATCGCACTTTGCCGCCGCGCTCGAGTTTTTCATCTACGACACCCCCAAGGTCCTGATGCTGCTAGCCATCGTGGTGTTCGGGGTCGGAATCGTCAATACGTTTTTCACCCCTGAGCGGACCCGCCGCATACTGGCAGGGAGAAAAGAGGCAGTGGGCAACGCCCTGGCGGCTCTGCTGGGGGTTGCAACGCCGTTTTGCTCCTGCTCGGCCATACCGCTCTTCATCGGCTTTGTAACCGCCGGGATCCCCCTGGGGGTGACCTTTTCGTTTTTGATCGCCGCGCCGATGGTCAACGAGGTGGCGGTGATCCTGCTCTATGGGCTTTTGGGCTGGGAGATAGCCGCCATCTATGCCGGCACCGGTCTTTTAATCGCCATGATCGGCGGTTGGCTCATCGGCCGTTTGAAGATGGAAAGCCACATCGAGAAATGGGTCACCCAGGTCCGGGTCGATAACGCCCAGATCGTCAGTGGCCCCGAGAACTTGCGGGAGCGGGTTATGGCCGGGTTGGAAGCCGTGCGCAGCGTTGTCGGCCGCGTATGGAAGTGGATCGTTCTCGGGATCGCCGTCGGCGCCTTCATCCACGGATACGTGCCGGAGAACTTCCTGGCCGCCCTGATGGGCAAGGGCGCCTGGTGGTCGGTGCCGATCGCGGTGGTGGTCGGGATCCCCATGTACTCCAACGCCGCCGGAATGATCCCGGTGGTTCAAGCGCTGCTGGGCAAGGGAGCGGCATTGGGCACGGTGCTCGCCTTCATGATGAGCGTCATCGCCCTCTCCCTGCCGGAGATTCTCATCCTGCGCAAAGTGCTTAAAGTCCGGTTGATCGCCACCTTCGTCGGCGTCGTCGGTCTGGGTATCCTGATGGTGGGCTATTTATTCAACATGATCATTTAAAAATTGCGGCCGCGCCGTGCGAGAACCCTTATATTTTCCTAACAGTTCATGACTATGTTCTTGCGTATGCGGCTGCTGAACTTACGGCCGCAATTTTTAGCCGGAGGGTGTCAAAGTGGATACTTATGAATGTTGTCCGGAAACCGTCATCTCTCGGAACGGCCCTGTGTCTGAAGAATTCAAACGGTTGAAGATTGTTACTTTTCATGCGGCCTGCCGCTGGGTGCATGCGCTGCCCTACGGTTACAATTCGGACCGCGACGAGCTGATGATCCTCTTCAAGGAGAAGATTGGCACCTGCGCCACCAAGCATGCGGTCATCGGCACCCTCGCGCGCGAGTTGGAGCTCCCCATATACAAGCACGTCGGAATCTATGCCATGACCGAGGAGATCATCACGGGCACGAATGCGCTTCTGGCCCGATTCGAGCTGCCCTATATCCCCATGCTGCACTGCTTTCTGGTTTATGAGAAGTTCCGGGTCGACCTGACCGAGGGCAACCGCAACGGTAAAAACAGACCCATCGGGGAGTTCCTCTACACCGAGCGCGTCGATCCCAACATTTCCGGGAAAGATGAATACCTGCTCTACCGCGGGGCACTGAATGATGTCGTCTTGAAGCGGCCAGAGTTGATTGGCGTCGACATGCGGCGAATCCTGCAGGCACGGGAGGAGGGGCTCAAGCTGTTGAAGGCGAACCTCTGACGAGAGCGCTGAAGCGCTCGAGATTGCTTTTCGCGGCAGGATGCCGCTCCCACAGAAAACTTCAAAACCTCTGAAGCGATATGGACATCTTCGAAAGACCGAACGAGGCTGAAGTAAAAAGGCTGCTGGCCGAGTCGGGCCTGCCCACGGCGGACATCACCGCACAGCACCTGCATCATTTTTTCGGGTGTGGTTCCAAGGGCAAGCTCGAGGGGGTTGTCGGGATCGAGCTTTGTGGTGAGACGGCCCTGCTGCGCTCACTGGCTGTTACGGCCGCACAGCGCGGGTTGGGGTTAGGCTCCGGATTGGTTGAGCACGCCGAGGGCTATGCCTGGGGAAAAGGGGTCGAATCCCTATACCTGTTGACTACCACTGCCGAAGCGTTTTTCCGTCGCCGCGGCTACGTCCGCATTCCGAGAGAGAATGCGCCCCCCGCAGTCAAGGCAACACGCGAGTTCTCAGGCATCTGTCCTGTCAGCTCTGCATTTATGGTCAAGCACTTGATAGGCAATCCGCAATCTTTGGTGCGGATTGCCTAATCAGGCCGCCTTGGTTGCAACAACCTTGATGCTCACAATTGATTGACCGACCTCTGCGACCTCATCCGGGGTCAACTTCGCCTCTTCGATGATCGCTTTCACGATCGGATCGGCATCGATCTCTCCCAGATAGAACGGGCCCTCACCGACCACCTGCACATCCGCAAAGCCGACGGCTTCGAGCATGCCGAGGTAGTCGTTTTTGAGGCTGGCGCCGGCCACGCAACCCAAATACGCAGCCGCGGACTGTGCCAGGACTGCCGGCAAGGGTTTAAGCAGAACCACGTCGGACAAGGTGAGCTTTCCTCCCGGCTTGAGCACCCGGAACGATTCGGTGAAAACCTTCGGTTTTTCCGGCGAGAGGTTGATCACACAGTTTGAGAGAATCAGATCCACCGATCCATCCTGCACCGGCAGGTTTTCGATTTCCCCCAGGCGGAACTCGACGTTCCCATAGCCGCCTTTTTCTGCATTTTCTTGGGCCTTGGCGACCATTTCGGGGGTCATGTCCACGCCGATTACCCGCCCGCTCTCACCGACGGCCCGGGCCGCCAGAAAGCAGTCGAAACCCGCGCCCGAGCCCAGGTCGAGGACTGTCTGGCCCTCCTTCAACCCGGCCAGCGCCACCGGGTTCCCGCAGCCCAGCCCCAGGTTGGCCCCTTCCGGGACCTGGCCCATCTCCTCTTTTGAATAGCCGATCATCTCTCCGATCGTCTGTATGGACGTGCTGCTCCCACAGCAGGAAGAACCGGCTCCGCAGCATGATCGGTTTTCGCGTGCCACGCGCCCGTACCCTTCTCTGACCTTTTTTCTGATTGCTTCCTTTTCCATAATTCCTCCACGAACCTGATGTCGAAAACATCAGGATGCCATGTCCATCATCATGGGCCCCAGCATGCCCTTCACCATGCCGGCAAGAGCCTCCCTCTTGATCATGGTGATGCAGCAGACCCGCCCGTCTTTCTCCCAGCCGACCAAGACGAGCTTGTCCCCCGGCTGGATGCCGGCTTTGTCTCGGATGGTCTTGGGCAGCACCATCTGGCCTTTTTCATCGACAGTCACCATCGCTTCCACCTGGCAGCAAGATTCACCGCTGCCAGTAAAACAGGTGGGTGTCTTCTCTTTTTTTGCGCTCATGCGATCCCTCTCAAATCGGCATCAAATTATGATAAAACAGATAAATCAAAAAAATTTGATTGTCAATATATTTTTGATCAAGAATGAAAGTTCGGTTTGACAAAGAAGATCCATCCGATTAACCTCGCACTTAATTGGATTGACATGGACTTTCAATACCTATTGCGCATTTCGAAAGCCCTGGCAGACGAAACCCGTTTGAAGCTGCTCTCGTTGCTGCTCGATCACGATCTTTGCGGCAAGGCGCTGGCGAATCGACTGGGTGTTTCCGAGGCGGCCGTCTCCCAACACCTGAAAATACTCAAAACCGCCGGCTTGATCGCAGCTGAAAAGCGCGGCTACTGGACGCATTACGGAATTGAACGCAGAGCGCTTGAGGATGCTGCGAAAGCACTTGAAGGGATAGCCGGCCGGGCCGCTTTTCCGGGCAACCCCTGCCGCCGACTTTCAAATAGCACTCACATCTCACCCAAAAAGGAGGGCCCAACCATGTGCTGCCAATCCTGCTGCGAACGGCCTGAGCAACTGAAAGACAGGCCTGAAACCTGCTCGACTGAGCAAATCAAAAAGTGCCATGGAGATAGCGGGACGCACCCGTGCTCGGATCAAAAGAAACCCGGAAAACCGTAAGGAGGCAAAAACGGGCTATGACCATACTGGAAGCGGACCGGCTGCGCAAGCACTTCAACGGCCTGGCCGCTGTCGACGAGGTGTCCTTCGCGATCGACGAAGGGTCCATATTCGGGTTCCTCGGGCCAAACGGCGCCGGCAAGACCACGACCATCAACATGCTCACCGGACTTGCCCGGCCGACTGCGGGCAAGATTTTCTACCAGGGCCGGGACTGCACGCAACGCCTCAAGGATGCCCAGCACCTGATGGGGGTCGTCCCCGACGAAAGCAACCTCTATCCGGAGCTGAACGGTTTTGAAAACCTCTGCTTTTGTGCCGCGCTCTACGGCCTGGGCAAAGCGGAGCGCGAATCCCGCTCCCGCAGTTTGCTGGAAACCTTCGGCCTTGCCGATGCCGCCGGGCGAAAATTCGCCGGCTACTCCAAGGGCATGAAGCGCAAGCTGACCATCGCCGCCGCCGTCATCCACCACCCCACCATCCTGTTCCTCGACGAGCCCACCAGCGGGATCGACGTCGCCAGCGCCCGCCAGATCCGCCAACTGCTGGCGGACCTCAAACGGGATGGCACCACTATTTTTCTCACCACCCACTACATCGAAGAGGCCGAGAGGCTCTGCGACCGCATCGCCTTCATCGTCAATGGCCGGATAGTTGCCAACGACGAGGTCGCCAGGCTGTTGAAACCCGTCCAGGGCCGCTTTGCGACGGTGTTTTCAGTCCAGGGCAGCGGACCCTCGCTTATCGACAAACTCCGGTCGGCCTTCCCGGATCTCGACTTCACTCCTGAATCTCAAAATCAGCTTCGAGTCGAGTCCACCGGGCCGATCGCCATCGGCCCCCTCGTCCGGTCCTTCGAGGAAAATGGAATCGAGGTCGCAGAGGCCCGCCGGGTGCAGCCGTCGCTGGAGGATGTTTTCGTCCGGATTACCGGAATCGAGGCTCTGGTTATGAAGAAAGAGGTGGAAAAACGAGGGGGTGCGGCATGAAGCGCTGGATCGCGTTCTGGAACATCGTCATGAAGGACATGCGCGCCTACTACCTCAAGCCGCCCAACGTGAGCTGGGGCTTGATCTTCCCATTTGCCTGGACGGCCATGTTCTTTATCAAGTCCGGCCGCGGGCTGGAGAGCGTGCTCGCCGTTTTGCCGGGCGTGGTGGCCATCTCCATCCTCTTCGGCACCACCTCCATGCTGGCCGTCACGATCACTTTCGAGAAAAAAAGCCGCTCATTCGAGCGGCTGCTGCTCGCGCCGATCCCGTTGGAGCTGCTCATGCTGGCCAAAACCGGCGGGGCGATTTTGTTCGGGGTGGTCAATGCGTTTGTCCCGGTCATCGTGGCTGTGTTTTTGGCCGACCTGTCCGGGGTGGCGTGGTGGCGGGTGGTGCAGGCGACAGTGCTGATTTCGGTCTCGTCGACTTTCCTGGGGCTGTTTATCGCCGTTGCGGTCAGCGAGGTCTTCGAGGCCCAGACCTTCTCCAACTTTTTCCGCTTCCCGATGATTTTCCTGTGCGGGCTTTTTTTCCCGATCACCGCCCTGCCCATTTTCCTGAAACCGCTGTCCTACCTGCTCCCCTTGACCTACGGCGCAGATATCCTCCACGGCGCATTCCACGGAGGAAACACGATGCCCATCGGCCTGGACTTCGCCCTGATAACCCTCTTTTGCGCACTCCTTTTTTTCCTGAGCATCCGCAACATCCACCGCAAATGGATCCAATAGCAGTCAGGGTGAGACCACTGCAAGGCCTTTGAAATACTTTCTGTAAAAGCCGAGATCACGCGTCAGGAGCCGCTGCGCCTGAGCTGCTGCGTGGCCTCCGATTAAAAAATCCGCAGCGATTCGATCTCGCCCTCCGCCGTGTTTTCGGAAGGCATGCCATGATTGAGCCGCCATCAGGGCCGCCTCCATGCTCATCGCCGAAAACTCAATCCGCATGGTTCGCAACGCCTCGACCAGATCGTCTGGATTGTGCCCGTAGGCAGTTGCCACCTCCGCCCATACCACATCGCAGGCAACCACGGCCCCTTCTCTGAAGCATTTTTTCAAGGCTTCTTTGGATCTTAACCCATGAACCGGATCCGGTTCCAGAATATCGATCAGTATGTTGGTATCGACCGCAGTTATCATTTGCCGCCTCGGATCTCCTGGAGGACATCATCTGTATTGCGGCCACGTCCGAGGGTGCCGAACACATGATCGACGGCGTCCACCGCCTCGCTCTTCTTGGCGATCAATCGACCTTGCTCCTCGATAAAATCAAGGACGGTTCCGGGAACGATCCCCAAACGTTCGCGCAGGGCCTTGGGGATGGTTACCTGGCCTCTTTCAGCCACTTTTGCTTTCATGAGCGGATACTCCCTAACATGTTTTAGTATGAATTTTATACCATGAATTCATACCCGTCAAGATGAAACCACTTTGCCGATCCTTAAACGACAAGAGGGGCCCCCCCACGCGGAGAGCCCCTCTTTAAATTCTTTCCGGATAAAAAGGCGAAAGCCTTTTTATGCGCGCACCTCCTCCTTGACCGATACGGCGATCTTGAAGAGGAAGGTCAGAACCAGGAACCCCAGGGCGTAGACGCCGATGGTGATCAGCCCCTCGAGCAGGGTCGGGATGTACTCGTTCACCTCGTGCAGGGGGTTGGGTACGAAGCCCCCCGAGATCATGCCCATGCCCTTGTCGATCCAGCAGCCGAAGAAGACGGCGATGCAGCCCACGATCAGGGTCAGCTCGTTCTTGCGGGTGACGGGGTTGACGAGCAGGATGATCCCGAGGACCATCAGCGCCATGGAGGTCCACATCCAGGGGACATAGGCCCCGTGCCCATGCAGGCCGGCGAAGAGATAGGTCAGGTGGTCCGTGTGCTCGGGGATCTTGCTGTAGAAGGCCACGAAGACCTCGCACAGCAAAAAAAACACGTTGATGCAAATGGCGTAGGCCACCGTCACCGCGAGCGACTGGATCTGCTTCCAGCCCGGGTCGAAGTTGGAGACCCGGCGGATGACGAGGCAGAGCAGGATCAGCAGGGCCGGTCCCGATGCGAAGGCCGAGGAGAGAAAGCGCGGGGCCAAAATGGCCGTCAGCCAGAAGCCCCTTCCGGGCAGGCCGCAGTAGAGGTAGGCGGTGACGGTGTGGATGCTGACCGCCCAAGGGATAGACAGGTAGATCAGCGGTTTCAGCCAGCTCTGGTAGTGCACCCCGTTTCGCTCCGCCTCGAGCACGTTCCAGCCGATGATGAGGTTCAGGAAGAGATAGCCGTTCAAGACCACGGTGTCCCAGAAGAGCACCGAGTTCGGCGAGGGGTAGAGCAGCACGTTGAAGACGCGCATGGGCTGCCCGAGGTCGACCAGGATGAAGGTGATGCACATGACCACCGAGGCGATGGCGAGGAACTCGCCCAGGATCGTCACCTTGCCGTAGGCCTTGTAATCGTGCAGGTAGTAGGGCAGCACCACCATGACCCCCCCGGCGGCCACCCCGACCAGGAAGGTGAAGTTGGCGATGTAAAAGCCCCAGGAGACATCCCGGCTCAACCCGGTGATGCCTAATCCAAAATCCAGCTGTTTCAGGTAGACCAGGAACCCGACCCCGACCAGGCCGAGGAGCAGCGCCGCCCACCCGTAGTATTTTTTGGATCCTTTTATGGCCAGCTCAAGCATGACTCACCTCACACGATGTAGTAAACTGCAGGTTCGGTCCCCAGGTTGATCTTGCGCCGGATGGTGTAGTTTTCCCGGATGAGCTTGCGCACCTCGGAGGCAGGGTCGAAGAGGTCCCCGAACGCGAGCTTGCCCTGCGCGGCCTCGACGCAAGCCGGCTGCTTCCCCTCCGCCAGCCGCTCCGCGCAGAAACTGCACTTTTCCACCACCCCTTTCATCCGGGTGGGAAAGAGCTTGTTGGTCTGCTTGATGCCGGGTCTGGGGTCGCGATAGTTGAAGCTGCGGGCCCCGAATGGGCAGGCCGCCATGCAGAAGCGGCAGCCGATGCAGCGGTGGAAGTCCATCATCACAATCCCGTCCTCGCGCTTCCAGGTGGCCTTGGTGGGGCAGGCCCGCACGCAGGGCGGGTTTTCGCACTGGTTGCAAAGAACGAGAAATGGGCGGCTTTCGAGAGCATCCATAGCAAACCGGGTGGATGCGGTTCCGGAAAAAGCGTTTTCGTACTTGGTCGACCAGAGCCACTTGATCTCCCAGCGCTTCTCGTCCCAGTGGGGCACATTGTGGATCGAATGGCAGGCCTCGACCAAGGGTCTCACATCCGCCTCAGAGGTAAACTTGCGGGTGTCGACGACCATGGCCCATTGCTTGGCGGCGAGGGACTCTTTGCCCGGACCGATCTTGGGTTTGGCCGCCGGGGGTTCCGCTGCCAGCGCGTTGAAAACCGGCGGTGTCGACAGGGCCGCGGCGGAGAGGCCCAGTAGCTGAAGCACACGACGTCTGCTGGTATCCATCACTTGGTCTCCTTCGGGTTCTCGATATGGCAGTCCCAACAATACGGCTGGACGGATGCATAGTTGTGGCATTTGTCGCAGAACTCCGCCTTGTTGGAATGGCAGTCCAGGCAGGTGTTCGACAGGCTCATGACGAACTCCTTGCCCTTAGAGTTGGTGTAGATCCGGTTGCCCTCCCGGACGACGGTCTCCCGCCACAGATCAAGGACCTGCATGTGTTCCGCCTTCATGTAGTCCCTGGAAAGCACGCACTCCTTGGCCGCCTTGGCCTGGTCCGTGAGTTTGACCTCGGGCGGGGGCACCGCTTTGCCCCGGTTGTACCAGAAAGGGAACAAGACGATGACCAGGAAGATGACCAGCCCCGTGACGATCAGATTCTTATCCTTCATCGGTTTCACCCTCCGCTTGCGCCTTCAGCTCCTCGAGGTCGTCGCCCCGCAGGTTGGTGGTGCGCTCGGCTTGGCCGGGCAGGTTCAGCGCGTTGGCCACAAGTTCGTGGACCCCCGCGACCTGGACCTCCGGTACCCAGTAGTCCATTGAAGTCGGAAGCGCGGCCCGGTCGATGGCGCAGACACAGGCCAGCATGTTGACCCCGTATTTGTCGTGCACGTGCTTGACGGCGTTGGCCCGCGGCAGGCCGCCGCTCAGACGCAGCTCCATGTTCTCCCCGGCATTCAGCCCCGCCCCGCTCCCGCAGCAGAAGGTCTGCTCGCGGATCGTGTTCGCCGGCATCTCGTAGAAGTGGTTGCAGACATTTTTGATGACGTAGCGGGGCTCTTCGAACAGCCCCATCCCGCGGGCGGGGTTGCAGGAATCATGAAAAGTGACCTTGAGGTAGTCGTTGCGGCTCTTGTCGAGATCGAGCTTGCCGTTGCGGATCAGGTCGGCGGTAAACTCGGTGATGTGCACCATCTTGGTCGATCGGGCCGATTCGAACCGCGTGCCGGTGATGGGGTTCACGGGTACCTCCAGGAAGTCCGCCGGCCCGTTCATGGTGTCCATGTATTGGTTGATCACCCGCCACATGTGGCCGCATTCGCCGCCCAGGATCCACTTGACCCCCAGCCGCTTGGCCTCGGCGTACATCTTGGCGTTTAGCCGCTTCATGGTCTCGTGCGAGGTGAAGAAGCCGAAGTTGCCGCCCTCCGAGGCGTAGGTGCTCCAAGTGATGTCCAGGCCGTATTTTTTCTCTAAAAAGTCGAAAAGCATCATGTAGCCCATGGCGGTGTAGGTGCCCGGGTCGGCAAAAACGTCGCCGGAGGGGGTGATGAAGAGGATGTCCGCGCCCTTCTTCATGTACTTGGGCGCCACCTTGACCCCGGTCTTCTCCTCGATGTCGTCGGTGAAGAAGTCGAGCATGTCCTTGAAGGCGTGGGGCTGGATGCCCAGGTGGTTGCCGTTCATGTAGCAGTTGGCGACCGGGGTGGCGATCCAGTCGATGTTCAGGCCCACCAGGTTCAGCAGTTCACGGCCGAAAATAGTGATCTCGGCCGTGTCGATCCCGTAGGGGCAGTAGAGCGAGCAGCGGCGGCACTCCGAGCACTGGAACAGGTAGTACCACCACTCCTTGAGCACATCGAGGGTGAGGGGCCGGGCCCCGTTGGCCTTGCCGAGCAGCTTGCCCATGCGCGTGAAGTCGTTGCGGTAGACCGAGCGAAGGAGCTCGGCCCGCAAGACCGGCATGTTCTTGGGGTCGCCGGTGCCGATGAAATAGTGGCACTTGTCGGCGCAGGCCCCGCAGCGCACGCAGATGTCCATGAAGACCTTGATGGACCGGAACTGCTCCAGGCGCTCCTTGAACCCCTCGTGGATGATCTGCTGCCAGTTCTCGGGCAGTTTCCAGTCCTCATCGAGCGGGTTCCAGGGCCGCGCGTTGGGCAGCCCCAGCGTCGTGACGCTCTTGGGATTCGAGGCGTAGCAGTACATCCCCTTGCGGATCTCGACCGGAGTCTCCATCCAGTCGGTATGCGGGGGCTTGTAATCAATGCGGTCCAGCAGTTCTTGGGAGGTGGGTTGTTTCTCGGCCATGAGTTACTCCTTGTCTGCGTTCGCTTCCGCTGAGGCGTCGAGCGGTTTGTCCACCGGGAGCCCGGCTTCGACCATTTTTTCACGGAACTCGTCTTCGTATTCCGCGTAGGTGTGCACGTGCACCGGGGCATTCCAGGGATTGACATGGCGGTAGGCCCGGGTATTGGCCTTCAGGTTGCGGGTAGGGCTCAAGAACACGCCGGCCAGGTGCATCAGTTTGCTGTGCGGAAAGTAGGCCAGCAGGACGCTTACGAAGAAGAGGTGGATGTAGAAAACCGCCCCGATCCCGTCGGGCACCGTCGGACGAAATGTCACGAGCCCCATGGTCAGCTGCTTGGCGGCGTTGATGTCGACCTTTGTGACATAGCGCATCATGATCCCGCTGAAGGCGATGGCGAAGATCAGCAGCAGGGGAAACCAGTCGGATGCGAGCGAGATGTAGCGCACCGAAGGGATCAGGATCCGGCGCAGCGCCAGGTAGACCACGGCGGCCAGCAGCACAAACCCGGAGAGATATACGGCCGGCAGCCCGAACTGGATTCCGGGGTACAGGACCTCGACCCGGAAGAAGCTGTCGATGCTCTCCAGCATCTGGATACACCACGGTGTGGGTTCCAAAAAGAAGCGCGTGTGGCGGAGGATCACCGTCAGGAACGCGTAGTGAAACGCCAGCGCCCCCACCCACAAAAAGATCTCCAGCTGGTAGAAGAGGCTGCCCGACTGCATCTTGGTGCGCGTGTTGCGGAAGAGCGAGCGGAAGGTGAGGATCTCGAAGGCCATGCGGCCGACGACCTGCCAATTGCTCGTCGGGTTGTCGAGCGGGGAATGCGTGATCCAGGGCAGGGATTTGGCCTGCCCGCCCGTGGTGGGGATGGCAAACGGCACGGCCGAGCGCGACCATCCCATCACCTTGCGCACGAACCCAACGACGAAGAGGATGATCGCCAGGTAGGGGACGACCACGCCGAAGAGCCATTGCAGGCCAATGGACGCCCCTCCCCAGGCAATGAGAAAAAGGACGAAAACGGAAACGAAGGAGAGCATGTACTTTCTGTTCATCGATCAACACCTCGCGTGAATCTGCGCTTCGCGGTGCGGTTGCGGGTCGAAGCGCGGTGGAATGTGGTTGACCAAACGTTCATTTGCAGGCATCTCCAGCCGCCGGGTCGTTGTCGGGGGCGTCCGCGACCAGGCCGGCCCGCTTGAACGCACGGAAGGTGCGGTTGCGCATTTCGTTGGCCTTGAGCTCGAGCACGCGCTCCCGGCAGCCCATGTAGATGTCGAAGCCCTCGAGGGCAAAACGGTCGATGCGCGCCTCAAGGTCGAAAAACTGTCGGGCCATGTCGGGGTCTCGCAGCTCCTTGTGGAACATCTCGCGCAGGATCGGTTTCAGCGCAAAGATGAACGCCGTGGCCCGGGCGGGGGAGAGGCTCTGGACAGCCCGAATGCGCATGATGGGGTCGAGGCCCGCTGTGATGGCATCCGAGCCCATTTCTCCCAGCAACTGCTCCAGCAAGGTCTCGATCCCTTGGCGCGTGCTGTTTCCGACCGGGTTGGCAAACTGATCTTTCTGGTTTTTGAGAAAAACGGCAGTGTCGTGGGCGTAGGCTTGAACGGTGGAATCAAACCACTTGGAGACGATGGCGGTTCGCTTCTTCTGCATGAGGCTGATCAAAGCTTCTGCCATATGATGACGATACTCTATCTCCCGTGAAATCGGCTGTACGGTTGGGAAGTTGACCCCTGAGCAGACCGTGCATGCAAGGGTTTTCTGTAAACGAGTTGCTCAACAGTGTCAAGGACAATCCGGCCAACAGGCCGGGTTGACAGTCTGTGGGGGATGCGGCCCGGGGCCTGCCCAATGCATAGCGCTTTTCGGGGCGGTCCGGCCAACTCCGGAGTGCCGGATGATACCGTTCGCCCCGGGCAGCGGTAATTTGCCGGCATGGAGGGCTTGATGCCGCCTGCGGGTCGGATGTAAGATGGTCCATGCTCCAAGCGTTTTTCCTTATCATCGGCGGCATTCAACCCAAGCTCAGGATCCTGGACGAGAAACCGGTTCGCTGCCCGTCCTGCGGCCTTCCCCAGGCCCACCTCCAGCGCATCGACCACTACCTGAGCATTTTTTTCATCCCGCTGATCAGGGTCAAAACCGGCGAACCGGTTCTCGTGTGCGACCGATGCCGGCAAACGGCTTCCGCATCCGGATCACCGGAACCGGCGGAGAGCCGCCCCCGACGGTGCAGGTTATGCAAACGAAATCTGCCTGCAGACTATTTGTTCTGCCCTAAATGCGGACTGAGATTGTGAACCCCGATCACCGCCCGGGCACGGCCGCACAATAAACTCTAACATTACTATTAGTAATAAAAAATTATTTGACATGTCCCGGAACCGCCTTAAAATTTGATCAAAACAAGAGATTCGAACTCTAATCAGGAGGACCCATGCGATTAGATCGTTTCACCATAAAATCCCAGGAAACCATTCAAGGCGCCCAAGCTCTGGCGTCAAAGCTGGGCAACCAGCAGATCGAGCCGGAGCACTTGACGGCCGCGATGCTTTCCGACCGTGAAGGCGTCGCCGGGGTGATGCTTCGCAAGCTGGGGGCTTCGCCTGAAGCGATCTCGACCGAGATCGTGAAGCTCCTCGAAAGGCTGCCCCGTGTGAGCGGAGCCGGTTCGGGCGAGCCTTTCATTTCACCTCGCACCAAGTCCCTGCTGGAAGCAGCCTTTGCCGAGGCCACCCAGATGAAGGACGAGTACGTCAGCCTCGAACACATCCTGCTGGCGGTGATCGACGAGAAGGGGGGCGACGCCGGCAAAGTGTTGTCCCGGACCGGTGTGACCCGCGATGGGCTTTACAAGGTCATGCAGGAGGTCCGCGGCACCCAGCGGATCACCGACCCCAACCCCGAAGAGAAATACCAGGCCCTGCAGAAGTTCAGCCGCGACCTCACCGAACTGGCCCGGATGGGCAAGCTGGACCCCGTCATCGGCCGCGACGAGGAGGTGCGCCGCGTCGTCCAGGTTTTATCCCGGCGCACCAAGAACAACCCGGTTTTGATCGGCGAGCCGGGTGTGGGCAAAACCGCCATCGTGGAGGGCCTGGCCCAGCGGATCGTGGCCGGGGACGTATCCGAAACCTTGAAAAACCGCCGCCTGGTGGCACTGGACATGGGTGCCCTCGTGGCGGGCGCCAAGTACCGCGGTGAATTCGAAGACCGGCTCAAGGCCGTACTGCGCGAAGTGGAGGGCGCGGAGGGGGACATCATCCTCTTCATCGACGAGCTTCACACCGTGGTCGGGGCGGGCGCCGCCGAGGGGGCGGTGGATGCCTCCAACATGCTCAAGCCCGCGCTCGCGCGCGGGACGCTGCGCTGCGTGGGGGCAACCACCCTGAACGAATACCGCAAGCACATCGAGAAGGACCCCGCGCTGGAGCGGCGTTTCCAGCCGGTACTGGTGCGCGAGCCCTCCGTGGAGGACACCATCTCGATTCTGCGCGGCTTGAAGGAAAAGTACGAGGTGCACCACGGGGTGCGCATCAAGGACACGGCGATTGTCGCGGCGGCGACCCTCTCCCAGCGCTACATCGCCGACCGTTTTCTGCCCGACAAAGCCATCGACCTGATCGATGAGTGCGCCTCCAAACTCAGGATCGAAATCGACAGCATGCCGGTCGAGATCGACGAGGTCCAGCGACGGATCACGCAGATGGAGATCGAGCGCCAGGCCTTGAAAAAGGAGACCGACCCCGCCTCGCGCGAACGGCTCGAAAAGCTGGAAGGCGAGATTGCGGCGATGAACACGGAGCTTTCCCGGATGAAGGCGCACTGGAGCCGGGAGAAGGAGCTCATCCAGGTCATCCGCGGGATCAAGGGCCAGCAGGAGCAGTTGAACAGCGAGGCCCAGGTGGCCGAACGCGAGGGCAACCTGGCGCGCGTGGCCGAGATCCGCTACGGCCGGATGATCGATCTTCAGAAAAAGCTCGAAGAGGCCAATCGCAACCTCGGTGAGCTTCAGCGCGAGAGCAAGATGCTCAAGGAGGAGGTCGACGACGAAGACGTGGCCGAGGTCGTCTCGCGCTGGACGGGCATCCCGGTCAGCAAACTCATCGAAGGCGAACGCGACAAGCTGGTGCGCATGGAGGAGCGGTTGCAGCGGCGCGTCATCGGGCAGGATGAGGCGGTGACCGCCGTGTCCGACGCCGTTCGCCGGGCCCGCTCGGGCCTGCAGGACCCCAACCGGCCGATCGGCTCGTTTATTTTCATGGGACCCACCGGGGTGGGCAAGACCGAACTCGCCAAAGCCCTGGCCGAGTTCCTCTTCGACAGCGAACAGGCCATGATCCGGGTGGACATGTCCGAGTTCATGGAAAAGCACTCGGTGGCCCGTCTGATCGGCGCCCCGCCCGGCTATGTGGGCTATGAGGAGGGCGGCTTCCTGACCGAGGCGGTGCGGCGGAGGCCCTATTCGGTGGTGCTCTTCGACGAGATCGAAAAGGCGCACCCGGATGTCTTCAACGTGCTGCTGCAGATCCTGGACGATGGGCGCATGACCGACGGCCACGGCCGCACAGTGGATTTTAAAAACACCATGATCATCATGACCTCCAACGTGGGCAGCCAATATATCCAGGAGCTGGGCGCCCGCGACCGCGACGAGATGGAGCACCGGGTCACCGAGGCGCTGCGCGCCACCTTCAAGCCCGAATTTTTGAACCGCATCGACGAGGTCGTCATTTTCCAGAATCTCTCGCCGGAGCAGATCGGCCGGATTGTGGAGATCCAGCTCGAGCGGCTGAAGCGCCGTCTGGTCGAGCGCAAGATCGATCTCGCGCTGAGCGGCAGCGCCAAGTCTCTGCTCGCCCGCAAGGGCTACGACCCCATCTACGGCGCGCGGCCGCTCAAGCGGGCCATCCAGCAGCTGGTCGAAAACCCGCTGGCGCTGGAAATTCTTAAAGGCAGGTTCCCCGAGGGCTGCCGCGTGCGGGCCGACGCCGCGGGCGAGGGGATCGAGTTCGTCCGCGAGCAGTGAGCGGCACCGAAAGGAGGCCCGGCCGCTTTCCCGCGCCGGGACGCTTCTCTTGCCGGCGGGCCGCCGCCTTGTGCCTAAACTGCTTGTAATCCGCGATTGCAATTATTATGATTGCGCCATTTGACGAAAAGGGCCCGTCCGGCATGAAGGTTTCGAGCAGGGAAAAACTGCGCGAGTTTTACAGGCAATTTTCCGGAGCCGATCGCGTGCTGATCGTGATATCGGCGGACCCCGATGCCATCGCCAGCGCCATGGCGGTGGGTCGCCTGCTGTGGCGTCGCGTGGAAGGCGTCACCATGACATGCGTCAACGCGGTCGACCGACCGGACAACCTGGCCATGATCCGGCTGCTGAAGGTCTCCTTGGTACCCCTGGCGCAGGTGGAGCCCGATGCGTTCACCAAGACCGTTCTCGTCGATTCCCAGCCATCGCATCACGAGTCGATGAGCGATCTTCGATTCACCGCGGTGATCGACCACCACCCCGAGACCGGGGTCAAAGCGCCGTTCGTCGACGTGCGGCCGAACTTCGGGTCCACGGCAACCATCCTGACCGAATACCTCCGTGCGGCCCGGGTCACGCCCTCGCGCAACCTCGCGACCGCCCTCTACCACGCGATCAAGACCGACACGGACGATTTCAAGCGCCAAACCCTGGTCGAGGATTTGCACGCGTTTCAGTATCTGTTCCGGCACGCCAACGTCGCCCTGGCCCGCCGCATCGGGCAGGCGGACTTGAGGCTCGAGTACCTGAAATACTTCAAAAGCGCACTGCAAACCATGCGCCTGCGCAAAGGGCGGGTGTTCGTGCACCTGGGGCCCGTGACCAACCCGGATGTCTGCGTCATCATCGCCGATTTTTTCTTGCGCATCCACACTGTGAGCTGGAGCATCGTCTCAGGGACCTGCGATCAAAAACTGGTGGTCATTTTCCGCAACGACGGCCAACGCAAAAACGCGGGCCGGGTGGCCAAGGAGAGCTTCGGGGCTTTCGGCTCCGCCGGCGGCCACCGGACCATGGCCCGCGCCGAAATCGGGATAGCGGACGTCAAGGCCCCCCCCATCGATTTCAAGGACGACCGCAAGGTCGCTGCCTGGATCGTCATCCGCACCGAGCGGCGCGCAGGGGCCAAGCCTGCGGCCCCAAAGCCGGAGATCGCCGAGGTCAAGCCCAATGGCTGAGCACAGGCCCGATTTCCGCGTCACCATCCTCGGCTCGGGAACCTGCGTGCCGTCGCTGTCCCGCAGCGCCTGCGCGCTGTTGCTCGAGAGCCGAGCCGGCAAATGGCTTTTCGACTGCGGCCCGGGCACTCTTCGCCGGCTGCTGGAGGCCGGAACGACCATTTTCGAAATCTCGCACCTGTGCGTCAGCCACCTGCACCCCGACCACACCGCCGATATCGTCCCGCTGCTCTTCGCCACCAAGTATCCGGACGGGGACCGCCGCCGGATCCCGCTCACCGTCGCGGCCGGCCGCGGGTTCGGCAGCTTCTTCAGCCGGCTCAAAGCTGTTTACGGGGAGTGGATCGACATCGGCGGGGGTCTGTTCGAAATCATCGAGCTGGACACCAACGGACCGAATCGGCGGGAGATGGGCGGCCTGCAGGTGGACACGGCCCCCACGAACCACAGCCCCCAGAGCATCGCCTTCCGCGTGACCGGGCCGGGCGGGCGCTCCATGGTCTACTCGGGCGACACCGATTTCAGCGAGCCCCTCATCGAGCTTGCCCGGGCCGCCGACCTTCTGATCTGCGAATCGGCGTTCCCAGAGGGGCACCATGTGGCCGGGCACCTCACCCCGGCACTGGCAGGCCGGATCGCCTCGCGAGCCGGGGTGGGACGCCTAGTGCTGACCCACTTCTACCCGATCTGCGACCGGGTCGACATCGAAGCCGAGTGCCGCCGGACCTATTCCGGCCCTCTCACCCTGGCGCAGGATCTGATGCAACTCGAGGTTTGACTTGAAACCCATTGAATATTTTAATCAAAACCGTTCCGCCGACCCGGGCGGATACCGCCCGTTGCTGCGCACGGCCCCGGCGGCATGAGATACTACCCGGTTCAGCTTGACATCCGCGGCCGCGCCTGCCTGGTGGTCGGAGGCGGCGCCGTCGGAACGCGCAAAGTGAACGCCCTGGTCGGCTGCGGCGCCCGGGTCACCGTGGTGAGCCCGGAGGCTTCCGACACGTTGGCCAAGATGGCGGCTCAGGGTCGAATCGTTCTCAGGGGGCGGGACTATGTCTCGGAGGACCTGGAGGGGATGTTCCTGGTGATCGGGGCCACCGACGACGAAGCGCTCAACCGGCGCATCCACGCCGACGCCGAAGCGCACCGCGTGCTCTGTAACATCGCCGACCGACCGGAGTCCTGCAACTTCATCCTGCCGTCGATTTTGAAACGCGGGGACCTTCTCATCACCGTCTCCACCTCCGGCAAGAGCCCGGCTTTCGCAAAAAAGCTACGCCACCGCCTCGAGGTGCAATTCGGCGAAGAGTACGGCACATTCCTCGAACTGATGGGCGCCATCCGGGAGCGGCTCCTGGCCCGGCAACATGCCCCCGAAGCCCACAAGCACCTCTTCGAGGCGCTGATCGAAAGCAACCTCCTGGAGTTGATCTCAACAGGCCGTCGCGCAGAGATCAACGCTCTGTTGGAGCGGGTGCTCGGCCAGGGCTTTCGGGTGGAGGAGCTGGTCGACGTGGACCGCCCGACACACGACACCTGACGCCATGGACGCAGCGATCCTCACCACCATCGTGCTGTATATGCTCAGCACGGCCGGTTACCTGGCTTACTTCTTCCTGCAGAAAATCCGCTTGCAACAGGCGGGGATTGCCCTGCTTTTCGCCGGGTTTCTGAGCCACACGGCCTCGATTGCCATCGGCTATGCCCACAAGGGGCACATCCCCGTGAGCAACCTGCCCGAAACCCTGTCGTTCGCGGGCTGGGCGGTGGCCGGGGCCTTTCTGGTGCTGCACTACCGATACAACCTCAAAATACTCGGGGTGTATGCCGCGCCGTTCGTGGCGCTCGTCATGGTGATCGTGCCCCTGTTGCCGAGGGCGCCGGCAGAGACCCCCGCCGTGTTCAAGAGTTTCTGGCTCGTGGCCCACGTGACGGCGATTTTCATCGGCGAAGCGGCTTTTGCGCTCGCGGCCGGAGTGGGCCTCCTGTATCTCCTCCAGGACAACGCCATCAAGGCCAAGCGCAGCCGCTTTTTCTTCAAACGCCTGCCGTCTCTGGATCTTCTGGATTCCACCGGCTACGCGTGCATCGTGGTGGGCTTCAGCCTGCTGACGCTCGGGCTCATCACGGGGTTGGTCTACGCCAAGAGCTTCTGGGGCCGGTTCTGGAGCTGGGACCCCAAGGAGGTCTGGTCCGGTATCTCCTGGGTGTTCTATGCCGTGCTGCTCCACGGGCGCTTGACCATCGGCTGGCGGGGGCGGCGTTCGGCGATTCTGGCGATCGTCGGATTCGGTGCGCTCCTGTTCACGTTTCTGGGAGTAAATTTCTTCATGGAGGGGCACCACAAGGGATTTACCAAATAGCGTCCATCCATTTTTCCCTTGAACCCTCGACCTCTTGAATCCTGGAACCCTGTTTGCATGCACGACATCGTTCTCATCGGAATCAACCACAAGACGGCACCCGTCGAACTGAGGGAGTGCATCGGCTTCTCGAAAGAGGAGAACGAGACCGCCATCGCCGCCCTGCGCGGGCTGCCGGGCGTCTGCGAGTCGCTGCTGTACTCGACCTGCAACCGGGTCGAGCTGCTTCTGGTAACGGAAGACAAACGCGTCTCCGCAGAGGCCGCAAAGAGCTTCATTTCAGAGTACAATAAGATCCCGCTCGCTCAGTTCGAGCGCGCCCTGTATGTTCACGAAAACGAGAATGCCGTGCGCCACCTGTTCCGGGTGGCCGCCAGCCTGGATTCGATGATCGTCGGGGAACCTCAGATCCTCGGGCAGATCAAGGACGCCTACCGCCAGGCCGCCGAGGCAAAAACCACCGGGGTGGTCCTCAACCGGCTCCTGCACCGCACCTTTTTCGTCGCCAAGCGCATCCGCACGGAAACCGGGATCGGGGACCGCGCCGTGTCGATCAGCTACGCCGCCGTGGAGCTGGCCCGCAAGATTTTCGGGGCGCTGGACGGCAAGAAGGTGTTGCTGATCGGCGCCGGCGAAATGGCCGAATTGGCCGTCGAGCACCTCTTGCGCCACCCGGTGGCCAAGCCCGTCGTCGCCAACCGGACCTTCGAAAACGGCCTGGCGCTCGCGGGCCGTTTCAAGGGACACGCCATCCGTTTCGAGGAAATCCCCGAGCACCTCAAACTGGTCGACATCATCATCAGCTCAACCGGCGCCCCGGGGTTCGTCATCACCCGGGACGATGTCCGCAACGTCGCCCGCGCACGAAAGAACCGACCGCTGTTTTTCATCGACATCGCCGTTCCGCGCGACATCGACCCCGGCATCAACCGGCTGGACAACGCCTACGTCTATGACATCGATGACCTCAAAGGCGTCATCGAGGAGAACATCGAGGACCGCCAAAAAGAAGCCGCCAAGGGCGAGCGCATCATCGACGAGGCCGTCGTGCGCTTTCGCGAATGGCACGAGGGCCTGGATGTGGTGCCCACCATCGTTGCACTGCGGCGAAAGCTCGACGCCATGGCCGAGGCTGAGATTCGACGCACCCTCCACGGCAACAGCCTGCCGCCGGAATCGGCCCAGGCGCTGTCCCGCATGATGGCGGCGTTCATCAACAAGGTGCTGCACGAACCCACCGTGTTCTTGAAACACGACGGCATGCAGGCCAACAAGGCGCTTTATTTGGACGCCGTTCGCAAGCTCTTCAAGCTCGACGAATGATCGCTCGGCGTTCTTACTCCGGCAACAAAATACCGTCAAACACCCTATCGGTGGGAAAGCCCGGTGGGAGTGAGGAGGTCGATGGTGAAAAGAACCGCTTTTCTGTTTCCCGGGCAGGGCTCCCAGGCGGTCGGCATGGGGGAGGATCTTTACCGGGAATTCGATTTCGTGCGCGAGATCTTCGACATGTCCGAAGAGATCACCCGCCTCCCCATCTCCCGGCTTTGCTTCAAGGGGCCGATGGAGGAGCTGACCCGGACCGTCAACCTTCAGCCGGCGCTGACCGCCGTGAACCTGGCCTGTCTGGCCGTGCTTCAGCGGGAAAACGTCGAGTGTGATTTCTGCGCAGGCCACAGTTTGGGGGAATACAGCGCCTTGAGCGCCGCGGGCGTTCTCTCCCCGGCGGACGCGGCGCGGCTGGTTTTCCGGCGGGGTGAATTGATGAACCGCGAAGCCCTGAAACATCCGGGCGCCATGCAGGCCGTTGTCGGGCTGAGCCTGGCGGAGGTCGAGGCGCTGGTCGAGGAGGGCCGCCGCATCGGCGTCGTCGCCGTCGCCAACCACAACATGGAAACCCAGATCGTGATCACCGGCGCCCCTGAGCCCGTCGCGCGGGTCGGCGCCCTGGCGGCCGCCAAAGGCGCCAAATGCGTTCCTCTGAAGGTGAGCGGCGCTTGGCACAGCGAGCTGATCCGGGGCGCGGAGGCCGAGTTTTGCGAAAGCCTGGAGGCGGCCGATTTTAAGCCCGCGCGCAGCAAGATCGTGCTCAACGTCACGGCCGACACGGCTCAGGACCCCGCGGAGATCCGCGCCGTTATGGCACGGCAGCTCTGCAGCCCCGTGCGCTGGTACGAAAGCATGTGCCGGTTGAGCGCCTCCGGCATCGAACTCTACGTCGAAGTGGGCCCCGGAAAAGTTCTCGCCGGGCTGCAGCGCAAGATCCTGCCCCGAGACCCGGCGGCCGCCGTCTGCAACGTGGGCAACCTCGCTCAACTTGAAGAGTTCTTGAAACGCGCCTGACGGACGACCGTGCCTGAAACGTTCCGGGTTTTGGCCTTTACTTCGTGAATGGTGTATGATAAATGTATAAGTTCTCGATAGTGTTGCTGATTGTATTCCCCCCCGGCATCCAGAGGTCGACATGAAGAAGAAGGATTTGGATTTTTTCAAGAAACACATGGAAAAGCGTATGCAGGAGCTCCTCAGCCAGGCGGACGACACGGTTTCGGGTATGACCCACTCCACTGAAACCTTTCCCGACCCGACCGACCGGGCTTCCTTGGAAGCCGACCGCAATTTCATGCTTCGGATCCGCGACCGCGAAGCCAAGCTGATCAAGAAGATCAAGCAAGCTCTCGAGCGGATCGAGAACGGCACCTACGGGATCTGCGAATCCTGCGGCGAGGAGATATCCGTCAAACGGTTGAAGGCCCGCCCGGTCACAACGCACTGTATCGAATGCAAGGCCAAAGAGGAGGCTTTGGAGAAGGCGCTTGGAATATAAGTCGGACACCGCCATCGACCTGCACATCCACTCCACCGCATCGGATGGAACCTTCACCCCGGCCAAACTCCTCGCCATGGCCATACGCCTGCGCCTCGGGGCCATCGCCATTACCGACCACGACTCCATTGCCGGCTCACGCGAAGCCCTGCTGGAAGGCGTCCCCGCCGGACTCGGTTTTTTGACCGGCGTCGAAATCAGCGCCGAACCGCCCCCCTCTTACCCGGGCTCCGGGAGCATTCACATTCTGGGCTACGCCATCCGCCTCGACGACCCGGAGCTGAACCGGGCGCTGGAGAAGCTTCAGGAGGCGCGCAAGAGCCGCAACCCGGAGATCGTGGAGCGCTTGAACAGGCTCGGCATCGCGATCAGCATGGAGGAGCTCGAGCGCGAAGCCGCCGACGGGCAGGCGGGACGACCGCACATCGCGGCGCTGCTGGTCAAAAAGGGAGTGGCCAAAAGCATTGACGATGCCTTCGACCGGTTTTTAGGCAACGGGCGGCCGGGGTATGCGGACAAGTTTCGCATCGAGTGCGCTCAGGCCATCACTCTGATCAATGCCGCCGGCGGCATCCCGGTATTGGCGCACCCTTGCCTGCTCGAGCTTGAGGCCGAGGAGCAGCTCGACGTCCTGCTGCGGGAAATGATCTCGATGGGCCTAAAGGGCCTGGAAGTTTATTTTACCGATCACACGGCTGAGCAGACGCGGCGGTTTGCCGATCTGGCCCGGCGACATGAGCTCTTGATGACCGGCGGAACCGATTTCCACGGCACGACGCTCCCCAACGTGCAGATGGGGATCGGAAAGGGCGGCTTGCATGTGCCCTATGCGCTATATGAGCGGCTGATCGAGCGCTGAAGGGCGCAATGACGGAGAGCAAAAAATGCCACACCCTTCGCCGCTGCCGGTTGAAGTGCCTCTGGGATACCGCTTTGCGGATCGGGGTCTGATCGAAGAGGCCCTGCGCCACAGCTCTTTTGTAAACGAAAGCTCCAAGAGACGCCTGCGCGACAACGAGCGTTTAGAATTCTTGGGCGATGCCGTTCTGAACCTGGTGGTCGGCCACATCCTGCTGCGCCGCTTCCCGAACCACGCAGAGGGCGACCTGTCCCGCATGCGCGCCGGATTGGTCAATGAGACACAGCTCGCCGGCCTTGCCCGCCGCCTCGATATAGGGGCCCACCTCCAGCTGGGCAGGGGGGAAAACCAGACCGGTGGCCAGGCCAAGAATTCGATCCTGGCCGGAGCGTTTGAGGCCCTGATGGCCGCTGTTTTCCTGGACGGCGGGTTCGATGCCGCGCGTGCGGTCATCGAAGCGCATTTCGAGCCGCTGGTCGGCGGGCTGCTCAACGGCAGCGAACTCGCGGACTTCAAGAGTCAACTCCAGGAACTGGTGCAGTCGCAGCCTGGCAGCATGCCGCGCTACACGGTCATCCGCGAAGATGGACCGGATCACGACAAGACGTTCCGGGTGGAACTCAGGGTGCTTCACCTGTCCACGCAGGGCAGCGGCAAGAGCAAAAAAGCCGCCGAGCAGGATGCCGCCCGGCAGGCGCTTGACCTGATCAAGCCGCATGATCCGTAACCCCTCCTGCGGGCGCATCCGACCTGGCCGGTATCAGACGTTCACCCTCCGGGCAAGGCGGCAATGTCCCGCGCCGGCGCTTTTATGAGCGTCCGCCCCCTCATCGTGCCGGTGTTCATCCCGCATGCGGGCTGTCCGCATCGCTGTGTCTTCTGCAACCAGTCCGCCGTCACCGGCTGCTCGGAGCGGCTGCCGACGCCGGAGGCCCTGCGGGAAACCGTGGCGGCGTTCCTGAAGCGCTGCGGCCGGCGGCGGAGCCCAACCCAAATCGCCTTTTTCGGGGGTAATTTTTTGGGCGTGGCGGAAGAGGCTATCCGAGCGCTGCTTGTAGCAGCCGCCGGGTTTGTCCGCTCGGGCGCCGCCGAGGGCATCCGTTTCTCCACCCGCCCCGACACCGTGAACGCCCGCACCCTCGACCTCATCGAAGCCCATCCCGTACAGACCGTCGAGTTGGGTGCCCAATCCATGAGCGCAGAGGTGTTGAGGCAATCGCAGCGCGGCCATACGCCGTCCGACACGGTGAACGCCTGCCGCATGCTCAAGGAGAAGGGGTACGAAATCGGCCTCCAGATCATGGCGGGGCTTCCGGGGGACGACGAAGAGCGTTTGATGCGGACCGGCCTGCGTGCGGTCGAGTTGAAGCCAGACTTCGTCAGGGTCTACCCCACCCTGGTTTTGGCGGGCAGCCGTTTGGAGGATCACTACCGTCGCGGCGACTATTCGCCCCTGACACTAGAGGCTGCGGTGGGCCTCACGTTGAAGCTCTACCGCCTTTTCCGGGCGCACGGCATTCCGGTCATCCGCATGGGCCTTCAGGCCAGCGCGGAGATTTCACCGTTCGCCTCCGTCCTGGCGGGACCCTACCACCCAGCCTTCGGCTACCTGGTCCAGAGCACGGCCTTCCTGGACGCCGCCCGCCAAGCTCTGTGTTCTTTGCACCGCACCGACAGGAGACTGCGGTTGTACGTACACCCGCGCAGCATTTCCCGCATGCGCGGACTGCGCAACGCAACCGTCAAGGTGCTTGAAAGGGAGTACGAATTCGAGCGGGTGGAGGTTTTCGCGGATTCAGCTCTCGCGGAGGATGAGATCGAGGTGGGAGGGGCAGCGCGCGTCCGGGTCTTCGAACGGTAGAGGCGGACGCCCCTACCGGCCAAGACCGTTACAGGTCTTTCTTGAGGAAATCTGCTGCTTCCTTGACCTCGCCCGGCCGCTTGCTGTACTCGAGCGGCACCGTGCCCTCCTTGAAACACTCGAAAATGGTCTTGTGCGACTCGGGTACCGGCAACAGTCCGGTTTCCGCATCGATCTTGGCAAAAACGATCCCCTCCGGCGCCTCGAACACCTTGACCGGCTCGTTCGCAAGCACGCGCTGCATGAATCCCAGCCAGACGGGCAGAGCCGCCGCGGCCCCGGTCTCGGTCTTTCCTAAAGGCCGCTCGTCGTCGAACCCCACCCAAGCACCCGCGATGTATTCCCGGGTGTAGCCGATGAACCAGGCATCATAGGTGTCGTTGGTGGTCCCCGTCTTGCCGGCGGCGGGTCGATGGAGGGCCTTGGCCTTCTGGCCGGTTCCGTGCTGGATCACACTTTCGAGCATGCTGGTCATGAGGTAGGCCGTTTCCGCCTCGATGACCCGGCGCCGATCGGCCTGGGCCTCCTCCAGCACCCGGCCTTCCCGGTCGACCACGCTGAGCACGAACACCGGTTCCACGAGATCCCCCTGGTTGGCAAAGACCGAGTACGCCCGGGTGAGTTCAAGGAGAGACACCCCGGAGGATCCCAACGCCAGCGCCAGCGTGCGGGTCAGATCGGAGGTGATCCCCAGGCGGCGGGCATAATCGATCGTGTAGTCCACGCCGATCTCCTGCAGGAGCTTTACCGTCACGACGTTGCGCGACTGGGCCAGGGCTTCGCGCAGCAAGGTGGGGCCGTAAAACGTTTCCCGGTAATTCTTGGGCTTCCAGGTCTGGTCCCGCGCCTTGTCCTCGAAGACCACCGCCGAATCGATGATCATGCTGGCCGGGGTGTAGAACTTGCTGGAATCATTGAAGGTGCGGTCCAGGGCGGCTGCGTAGATGACGGGCTTGAAGGCCGAGCCCGGCTGCCGACGGGACTGGATGGCGCGATTGAACTGGGTCTCGAGAAAATCACGGCCACCCACCATGGCTTTCACCAGGCCGGTTTCGGTTTCCAGGCACAAAAGGGCGCCCTGGGCCGCAGGGTCCTGCTCCAGTGCCAGCCGCCAGGGTTCCTTGGCATCCTTGCGGTTCTCTTTGACCTTCACCAGGATGAGATTGCCGGTCTTGAGCGCCTCTCCGGGCCGCTTGATCTTAGCCGCGGTGTGAGCCACATCGGGGTTGGGCTTGCGCGCCCAATCCATGTCAACCAGTGCGATCAGGCCCTGAGAATCTCCTATCCGGACGGCCACCGACCGGGCGGCGTCATTCACCTGGACGACCACGCCCCGGGTCACCATCCCCGCCTCGAGCGGCTTGCCGTCCAGCTCCGCCTGGAGCCCGCGGCAGAACTCCTCCACCTCTTCGGGCGCAAGCGACTTCAAGGGCCCCCGGTAGCCCTGGCGTTTATCTAATTCGATCAGTCCCTTGAGCACTTCCGCTTCGGCCGTTTTCTGGAAACCGATGTTGACGGCCGTCCGGATCTGGAGCCCCTGCGTGTAAAGGGCTTCGGTGCCGTAGCGTGATTCGATGCTGCGGCGCACATGTTCCGTGTAATAGGGGACCTCCTCGATGTAGATGTTGCGCCGCGGCTTGATATCCAGGACAACCTCGCGCGCCTCGGCCGCCTGCAGCGCCGTGATGAAGCCCTCTTCGACCATACGGTTGAGCACGTAAAGCTGGCGCTGCCGGGCCTGGTCGGGGTGGCGGAACGGGGAATACCGGCTCGGGGCCTGGGGCAGCCCCGCCAGCATCGAGCACTCGGCCAGGGAAAGCTCCCGGGCCGATTTTCCGAAATAGTTCTGCGCGGCCGCCTCGACCCCGTAGGCCCCGTGCCCCAGATAGATCTGGTTCAGGTACAGGAAAAGGATCTCCTCCTTGCTGAAGGACTTCTCGATGCGGTAGGAGAGAATCAGCTCTTTGATCTTGCGGACATAGCTGCGCTCGGGCGTCAAGAGGAAGGAGCGCGTCACCTGCTGGGTGATGGTGCTGCCGCCCTGCTTGATCGTCCCGGCTTCGAGGTTTTTCAGAAACGCCCTCAAGATGCTGAGCGGATCGAACCCCTGATGCTGATAGAAGCGCGAATCCTCGGCGGCGATGAAGGCCTGCAGGAGAAGAGGCGGCACCTCGGCCAGCGAAACGACAATGCGCCGCTCCTTGAAAAACTCGGCGATCACCCGCTGGTCATCGGCGTAGACCTTGGAGATGATCGGCGGACGGTAGTCCATGAGCGAGTTGATCTTGGGCAGGTCCGCGCTGATGTAGTAATAGCCCGCCACCAAGGCCGTGGCGGCGGCAATGCCCAGAACGAGCACCATCGAGAAGAGAAACAGAACGAACCGTTTGAGCCGGCTGAGCTTCCGGGTCTGCCGGGGGGCGGCGGATTTTCGGGCTGCGGGTTTTTTAGCGTCCATCGATGTTCAACGAAAAGGGTCTCTTTTTCACCTGGCCCTGCGAGCAAGACGGCAGGAAAGCCATGCGCACCTCCACGGCGGGATTACCGATTCCCGTAGGATCCGATCAAGGAGGGGTGCGCCGGCGGTGCCCTCATGCAGTCGGCGGGATCCCTGCGGCCGGACAAATATTAGCAAAAAAGCACGCGGCCGACAATCAAAAAATCATTTGACATCGATCCGGCTGCGGTATTAGTTAGAAAGTTTTTAACTGCAAGAGGTAACGCATGATTGCACTCGATTTCAGCAAGCTGGGAGGGCTCGTTCCCGCCGTGGCCCAGGACCACGCGACGGGCGAGGTGCTGATGCTCGGCTTCATGAACCGGGAGGCGTGGGAAGCCACCTTGAAGACCGGCCGAGCCACCTATTTCAGCCGCAGCCGAAAAACCTTGTGGGTGAAGGGGGAAACCTCCGGCAAGATCCAGATCGTAAAGGAAATTCGCATCGACTGCGACGATGACGCGGTGCTCCTCCGGATCGAGCAGGTGGGGGATGCCGCCTGTCACACCGGGCACCGAAGCTGTTTCCACAAGCGGGTCGACCAGGGCGCCGTTCACATCGACGCCAAACCGCTCTTCGATCCCAAGGAGGTCTACAAATCGTGAGTGAAAAGCTGAAACTCGGAATCCCCAAGGGCAGCCTGCAGGAGGCGACCATCGCCCTGTTCAAGCGCTCGGGCTGGACGATCAACGTCAACAGCCGCAGCTATTTTCCCGAGATCAACGACCCGTTCATCGAGTGCGCCATCTGTCGCGCCCAGGAGATGTCCCGCTATGTCGAGAACGGCACCCTGGATGCCGGACTCACCGGCAAGGACTGGATCGCCGAGAACAGCTCCGACGTCCACGTGGTTGCGGACCTGGTCTACTCCAAGGTCAGCGCACGGCCGGCGCGCTGGGTGCTGGCGGTGCCCTACGATTCGCCCATTAGCCGCCTGGAGGATTTGACGGGCAAGAAGATCGCAACCGAACTGGTGGCCTTCACCCGCCGCTACTTTGCCGAGCGCAAGATCGACGTCACGATCGAGTTCTCGTGGGGGGCGACGGAGGCCAAGGTCGTTTCCGGCCTGGCCGATGCGATCGTGGAGGTGACCGAAACCGAGAGCACGATCAAGGCTCACGGGCTGCGCATCATCCACGAACTGATGCAGACCAACACGCAGCTGATTGTAAATCACCCGGCATGGCAAAACTCCGCCAAGCGCCAGAAAATAGAGCAGATCGCCCTGCTGCTCAAAGGGGCTCTGCTGGGAGAAAAAATGGTCGGCCTCAAGATGAATGTGCCCGAGGGACGCATGGAGCATGTGGTCGGCATGCTGCCCAGCCTGAAGTCGCCGACGGTGGCCCCGCTCTACCGCTCCACCTATTTCTCGGTGGAGATCATGGTCAACCGCGAGATCGTGCGCGACCTCATCCCCCGCCTGCTCGAGAACGGCGCCGAGGGGATAATCGAATACCCACTAAACAAGGTGGTTTGACGAGGGGTTCAAGGGTAAACTGAAAACAGAGATAGGAAATCAAGCCATGGTCTCAAAACGCACCCAAGAGCTTAGCTCCTTCATCGTGATGGATGTGCTGGAAAAGGCGAAGGAGATGGAGCGCGGCGGCGTCAACATCATCCACCTCGAGGTGGGCGAGCCCGACTTCGACGCCCCCGCCTGCGTGAAGGCAGCCGCCTGCCGGGCGCTCGAGAACGGCCACACGCATTACACCCACAGCATGGGCGACCGCGAGCTGCGGGAGGCCATCGCCCTGCACCATCGGGCCACCAACGGGGTCGGCGTGGAACCCGACCAGATCATCGTCACCTCCGGTTCCTCACCGGCCATCCTGCTGGTGTTCTCCGCCCTGCTCGACCCGGGGGATGAGGTTATCATTTCCGACCCGCACTATGCCTGCTACCCCAACTTCATCCGCTTCGTGCAGGGGGTGCCGGTCACGGTTCCGGTCCACGAAGAAGACGGCTTCCAGTACCGGCCCGAGGCCATCCGCGAGAAGCTCTCCGACCGCACCAAGGCCATCTTCATCAACTCGCCCTCCAACCCCACGGGGAACCTGCTCTCGGCCAGGCGGATGCGGGAGATCGCCGACATGACCGCAGGGCCGAACGCGCCCATGATTGTCTCCGACGAAATCTACCATGGCCTGGTCTACGAGGGCCGGGAGCACAGCATCCTGGAGTTCACCGACCGCGCTTTTGTGCTCAACGGGTTTTCCAAGCTCTATGCCATGACCGGCCTGCGGCTGGGCTACGTGATCGCACCCCCGCCTCTCATTCGGCCGATGCAGAAGCTGCAGCAGAACTTTTTCATTTCCGCCAACTCCATGGTTCAGCGGGCCGCCATCGCCGCCCTGCAGTGCGCCGGCGAGGATGTGGCCCGCATGAAGGCCGTGTACGACGAACGCCGCCGGTTCATGATCCGACGGATCCGGGAGATCGGGCTCGGGATCACGGTCGAGCCGACCGGCGCCTTCTACGTCTTCGCCAATGCCAAGCACATCGCGGCGGATTCCTACAAGCTCGCCTTCGACATCCTCGAGAAAGCCCATGTCGGGGTGGCCCCCGGCATCGATTTCGGCGTGAACGGCGAGGGCTATCTGCGCTTCTCGTATGCGAGCTCCATGGAAAACATCGCCGAGGCCATGAACCGCCTAGAAACCTATTTTAGAAGCCGCCCGCGGATCGGGTAGCGGGGTCCCTGCGGCGTCGGCAGCTTGGACCTGCTTTCGGTCTTGGGCCGTTTTCAGGTTTCCGGCGGGATAAATCTCAACGACGGGGAAAGGGGAGAGCGGTCGGCAGATGCTCATCAAATCGACCGAATTCGTGACCAGCGCCGTCCGGCCCTCGCAGTTTCCGGCGGCAAATCTGCCCGAGTTTGCCTTCGCCGGCCGCTCCAACGTCGGCAAGTCCAGCTTGATCAACACCCTTGTCAACCGCAAGAAACTCGTGCTCACCAGCTCCACCCCCGGCAAGACGCGGCTGATCAACTTCTTCCGGGTGAACGACGCCCTCATGTTCGTCGACCTGCCGGGCTACGGCTACGCCAAGGTGCCGCACACCGAGCGCCGCACCTGGCGGCCCATGATCGAACAGTACCTCTCCGGCCGCGAGAGCCTGAAAGGGGTGGTGGTCATCCTGGACGTGCGCCGCACGCCCGGCGCGGAGGAGCTGCAGTTGCTCGGGTGGCTGCAGGAGAACGAGATCCCGCCCATTCTGGTCGTCACCAAAACAGACAAGCTGTCGAAGACCAACCGCAAAAAGCAGCTTCAGGTCATCGCCGAGGCCCTCGGGGTCGACCCGGAAGCGCTTCTGCTTTTCTCGGCAAAAACCCGGGATGGGTGGGATGCCCTGTGGAAAGAGATCCTGGAGCTGGCGCAGGCGCCTCCGGACGATGAAAGAGCCTAAAACTGATCAGTTCTAACCCTTGACCGCACAGAATTTAAAACAGATGTTCAAATCCGGCTACGTCACCATTGCGGGCGCGCCCAACGCCGGCAAGTCCACGCTCCTGAACCGGATCCTGGGGGAGAAGGTTTCCATCATATCGAGCAAGCCCCAGACGACCCGCACCCGCATCTTGGGGGTCTGCCACCGCCCCGGGGCCCAGATCGTCTTCTACGACACGCCGGGCATCTTTGCCGCCGGCGACCGGTTCAACACCCGAATCGTGGAAACCGCCATCAGCAGCGTGGGCGATGCGGACCTGCTCCTGGTGGTGGTGGACGCCGCCCGGCCGGATTCGGCCGCCGAGGGGCTTTTGGCAGAGAAGGTCCGCGGCCAGAAGCTCCCGGTCATCATCGCCCTGAACAAGATCGACCTGATTGCAGAAAAGGGGGAGCTGCTCGCCATGATCCACCGCTGGTCCGCGCGCCGGGCCTGCGAAGCCGTAGTGCCGGTCTCCGCGCTCGACGGCACCCAGGTCGAGGACCTCGTGACCGCCATCGTCGGCGCTCTGCCCGAGGGCCCGCCCTATTTCCCCGAAGAGACGCTCACGGACGCGACCGAGCGCTTCATCGCGGCCGAGCTCATCCGCGAGAAGATCTTCCGACTGACCGGCGAGGAGGTCCCCTATGCGTCGGCCGTGACCGTGGAAGCCTTCAAACCGGAAGCCGGCGGCAAACGGGTGCGCATCGAGGCGACGATCCATCTGGAGCGTGATTCCCAGAAGGGAATCGTGATCGGCAGGGACGGGGCGATGCTCAAGCGAATCGGCAGCGAGGCGCGGCAGGAGATCGAGCGGATGACAGGGGCCAAGGTGTTCCTGAAGCTCTTCGTGCGAGTCCAGAAAAACTGGCGCAAAGACTCCAAAGCCATCGAGCGCTTCGGGTATTAGACGCTTCATGCCGAGGGGTAGTTTGCGGCAAACTTCCTTTCCGCTTCGGCAGTCCCGATCAGAATCAGCTCGTCCCCTTCCTGCAGCACGGTTGCCGGCTCCGGGTTGATGATCATCCGGTCCTCTTTTTTGATGGCAATCACGCTGCAGCCGGTGTCCTCCCGGATTCGCTGCTCGTGAAGCGGCTTGTTGACCAGGGCCCGGCTCAGAACCGATCGAAAGATATTCAACCCCTCCGAAACCACCAGCAGCTTTTCGGGATTGAGCAGGTTCAAAATGGTGGTGGTGCAAAGCGAGGCAAACGACATCACCAGGTTGGCCCCCGCCCGGTGCAGGGTGTTGATGTTGCGATCCAGGCTGGCCCGGCTGATGATCTGCACATCGGGCCTCAGCCGGCGGCAATAGATGGTGAGGTAGATGTTCAAGTCGTCGTCATGGGTGGTGATAATGACCGATGGCGTATCGTTGATGCCGGCCTGGACCAGGACATCCAAGTCGGCTGCGCTGCCCTGGATCACATGCTGATCGCTCTGGGCCTTCATCGTCTTTTTTTCCACCACGCGGTAATCGATCCCCATCCGCTTGAGCGTGCCGGCCACCGACAGCCCGACCCTGCCGCCGCCCAGGACCAGAACGGGCCCCCGGCGTTCATCGCCCTTCTCCGCGGAGGCCATGAGCCGGTCGTAGCGATCGAGCTGCTCCCCGGATCCCGCGAGAACCAATACGGTGGACGCCCCGATGCGGGCCTGCGGGGTGGGTAGCATGAACCGGCCCTGTTCCCATAGGCCGACGACATTGACCCCCGTGACTTCGCGCAGCCGGCTTTCCGCCAGCGTTTGGCCTTGAAGCGGCGTGCGCATGGCCGGGGCCTCGGCAATCAACAGTTCGTCGAACCTGCCGATAACGTTAGCTTTCATGCTCAAACCCAGGACCCGGCGCGCGAGGGCCTGCCCCAGCATCTTGGTAAACTGGAAAGTGTGCGTGCTGCCGGCGAGCTGCAGGATGTCGAGCGAGTCTTCCTGGTCGGCGTTGGTGACCGTGATGACCTCGCCGGATACTTCGCGGATGGTGAAGATAATATTGGTGGAGGTGACATCGTCGTTCATGACGACCACCAGGGCGGCGTTTTGGACCCGCAGGCGGGTGTAGGTCAGCGGGTCGTCCAGCTCCCCCACCACCACCCGCAAGCCCAACTCGTGCAGGCTCAAGGCCTGTTGGAGGTCGGAAATCAAAATGACGTTCGGGATGTTGTACTGGTTAAGCTTTTCCACCAAGTTGGCCGCCACCGCATCGAAATGGGTCAGGATGACGTGGTTGGACATCGTGTCCGGAACCGCGCGCGGTGCGCGCGCCCTGTTCTGCTCCTCCAGCCAAGGGGCATAAAAAAACTGGATGAAGGTGAACGGGAGCATGACCAGCAGAAACACGACCCCGGTCAGCAATACGATGATGGAAAAGACCCGGCCCAGGTCGCTCATGAAGGTGATGTCGCCGAAGCCCAGCGTCGTCATGACGGTCAGCGTCCAGTAGAACCCCGTGAGCCAGGAATGCTCCTGCCCTTCGTACCCCATCAAGAAGTGAAAAAGCGTGCTGTAGATGAGGAAAAAAACCAGGAGGACCACCAGAAAGCGGACCAGCAGCCGGGTGTTGCTTTTCTGGTTGGCGCGGTTCATCAAGGCCGCCATTTGGGAAAACATGAACTTCATGAGCTCGCTCGCTATGCCGGGATGAAAAAGACCCGCAGGGAAGGCGCGCTGCCCCCGGAGGGATAGATGAACCTACCATTATTTTCCGGTCGATGCCAAGTCACAGGGGAGGAGGTGGGGTGCGGGAGGTCACGAGAAAAAAAGCCTGATTACTCGCAGAACAGGCCAGCCGGCGCAGAGGGCGTCGCGGTTGAGTTCAGCCTCCCAGGAGGAACCGGTCGATCTCGGACTTGAGGACCTTCCATCCCCGGCCCATTTTTTGGGCGCGGAACCTCCCGTGGTTGACGAGTTTCAGGAATGTGGGCCGTGAAATGCCCATGTAACGGCAGGCCTCGCTGGCATTGAACACCGCCTTTGCTTCGAACCAGTTTTCCTGGTCGACCCGGCGCCGGCCGTTGCTGCGTCGCCGCTCTTTGCCCGCCCGCCGCTCGGCTGTGCGCTGATTTCTCCGGCCGGACTCCTGATCGTTCAACATAAGCGCTCCCTGGGTGCACGCAAATTTTAAAGCCGCTGATGTTGAGTATCGACCGTTGGAGCATTTTCTTTAGCGAATTAACGCTAATTGAAGCCAACTGATGTAAATTGATTCGCTTCAGATTGAAAATAACACGATCATATCAAGCGCTTTTTGCCGATCAAAATTTCTCAGTGCCGTTCTTGAGCCGCTGGGCAGGATTTGATGGAGATACGGGCGATGGATGCGCTTTGGATCTGCCGACTAAAGAAGGTCAGTGGAGTGTCCCGGCCATCAACTCCCCGATATTCCGGTCCTTCTCGGCCCACAGGTCGTTCAGCCATTGTTGAAAGTGCGCGCGGAACCCTCCGTCGCTCAGCAGGTCTCCCATCAACTCAGGCCCTATCGGCAGGGAGCGCACCCGGACTTTGATCTCCTCGATATTGCCGCACAGGAGCGCCCAGAAATTGTTCCGGCCGGGAGGGTAGACGATGGTCACATCCAGAACCCGGTGAATTTGCTCGCCCATGGCGTGCAGCACCGCGGCGATGCCGCCGGCTTTGGGTCTGAGCAAATGGGCATAGGGGGATTGCTGCTGCCGATGCTTCTGGATGGTGAAGCGCGTCCCTTCGACAAAATTCATTATGGAAATCGGTATCTGCTGGAATTTCTTGCAGGCCCGGCGCGTGACCTCGAGATCTTTGCCTCGCAGGTGAGGCTTGCGCTGCAGTTTGGTTTTCGAATACCGCTTTATGAACGGGAAATCCAACGCCCACCAGGCTTGACCCAAAACCGGCAGCCAGAAGAGCTCCTTCTTTATGAAAAATTTCAGGAAAGGGGCCTTGCGATGAAAAATACGCTGCAACACGACGATGTCGGCCCAGGACTGGTGATTGGCCAGAACCAGGTACCACTGCGAAGGTTCCAGGCTCTCGGTCCCCTTCACGTCCCAGCGGGTGGGGCTGATCATTTTCTGGCTCAGGTTGTTGCCCCAAACCCAGTTTTCGGCGATGGCGTTGAGCACCCGGCTGCAGCCCTTGCGCCAGCCGGAAGCGGGAACCAGCGCCTTGACCACGGCCATGAAGAAAAGCGCCGTGCACCAAAAAACGGTGTTGACTGCGAAAAATAAAAAAGAAGCCATGCCCCGCAGGGGCCCCGGCAGGGATTTTAGCATATTCTCTCCTCGGCGGCTGCGCTTTGTCCCCAAGCGCTTTAAAAGCGAGGGTTCGGCAACATGCCTCCATCAAGAATGACAAATTCGTAAAAAACCCAATCTCTGCGTTGCGCTTTATCCCCTGGTCGCTGCGGCGTACTGGAACTACGCCTCGCGACACGGAATTCGCGCGCCTTGATCTTGGGTTTTTATAAAGTCGTCTGGATCAAGGGCTTTTTACGAATCCATCACGGATTGCACTGATGCATGCTCATATTATAGTAGTTTGCCGCAACGGATTCAACGCATTTTGTCGGATCCGCAGTCGTGTCCGGTTCATCGGCTTTCTGATCACGCTTGCCAAGGTTCTCAAGGTAGTTTAGGTTCGCGTTGTCCACCCGGAAACGGCGGGTTGGGGAGGTTTACCGGTGACCCTGGAACAATCCACACGTGCACGCAAGGCCCTCGGCCGGGTCGGCGCTCTGGTCTTTCTTGTATTTTTCGCCTCCGTGCTGGACAGCTGCGTCGCCCGCTTTCGGGAGCCGCTCTTCACCGTGCATCTGCTTCCGGGTGCCAGCGAACTGGTCGAGGGGCAGGTCGACCACGACCTGAAAGACCTTTCCCTGCTGCGGGTCGACACATCGAATGAAAGCGTTCAGCTGAAAATCGACCGGTTCCAGCCAGGCTACTGGCTCGGCGGCAACATGTGGATCGGCTCCATCAGCGCCGCGGTCGATGCCGCCGCCGGCACCTACGACCTGCGGGTCTTCGTCGTCAATAAACCGCCCGAGACGCCGGTTGCGGCTTTCCGAGCGCATGTCTACCCGGACTACGCGGCCCTACGCCAGAGCTTTCTCTCCGTCATCCGTCGCACCTTCGACGTCACCCCGGGGGCAGTGGCCCTGGCCTGCATCCCGATACTGGGGGTGGTTTTGGGCGTGATTTACCTGCTCGGCCGAAGAGTGGAGCGCTTGCTGGAAGGCCGGAGGCGGGCCGAGGTGTTTATGGCCAAAGCGGCCCCCGGTGGGGTCGAGGTCTATTTCGGGCTGGGGAGACGCCATGGGGTCGAATCGGGCATGACGGTGCAGATATGGACGGAGGGCGGGCGGCCGATTTGCGAGGCGGTGGTCCAGCGGGTGGATGAGCGCAATGCCATGGCCCTTGCGGATCAGCGGGCAGAAAAGCTGCCGCACGGTGCAGTGGTTGCGCTTGCGGCCGATGCGGAGCACAATTGATCGGGAGGCATCCATGGAATATATTACCATAATCGTACTTGTCTTTGGATCGATCATCGTCGGGCTGGTTATAGGGAGCCGACTTCGCAACAAGCGCAAGCAATAGCATTTCCACATAATTTTTCACAGACGAGGTGCAGCCGTGAAACTGTTCGCCAAGTCTGACTCCTGCCGCCTGCTGGCCGATCCGGAAGGCCCAGCCGCCAAACGCTATCTGCACTACGACGCATTCCTGGAGCACAACCACCAGGCGCTGCGTCTGCTCTCCGAGCTGGAGCTTCTAAACCGGGGTGCCGGATTCGCGACACTCGGCTCGATCCGGCGCCGGGCAGGGGGGCTTCTGGAAGAGGTGCGCGGCCTCTTGGCGGCGCTGAGCGCCCTGGCCAGCAATCGCTACCAGGAGCTTCTCCCGGTCTTCGAAAAGGTGGCTGAGGAGCTTGCCCCGTGGATCGATCAACAGCGCGCAGCCATCGAGGGACCGCTCACCCTGCCGTTTGGGAAGTTAGGACGTGAGCACATCCCTCTATCCGGGGCCAAGGCGGTCAACCTGGCGCGAATCAAAAACGACCTCGGGCTTGCGGCGCCGGAAGGATTCGCCGTGACGACCGCGGCCTTCGACCTGTTTTTGCGCGAGAATCGGCTGCTCGAGCCCATCGATGCCATGCTGGCAGCATTCGATCCGGATGCCGAAGAGACCGATGCGTCCTGCCGCCGCCTACGGGAAGCCATCTGCGCGGCCCCGCTGCCAGAGGCTCTGGCCGACGCCCTTGACCAAGAGACGCGTGACCTGGCTGCCCGCTGCGGGAGCACGCCGCGGCTCGCCGTGCGCAGCAGCGCCGTGGGCGAGGACACCGAGGCCTCTTTCGCCGGCCAGTACGAAAGTGTGCTGCCGGTGGATGCGGATGCCGTCGCCTCCGCTTACAAAACGGTCCTGGCCAGCAAGTACACCCCGCGCGCCATCACCTACCGGCTGCGCTACGGGCTTACCGATGCAGCCACCCCCATGGCCGTGGCCGTTGTGGTCATGATCCAGCCTCGGGCCAGCGGCGTTCTGTACACCGTGGACCCGTCCCTGCCGAAGGCCGGACAGGCCCGCATCGACGCCGCAGCCGGGCTGGGGGAGCAGGTGGTGGGCGGGTCTGCCTCGCCGGATGTGTTCCGGGTCGACCGGGACTCCCTGGAGATCACCCATCGCCGCATTCAGCCCAAGCCGGATGACCCCGATGCGAAAGAGCCGCGCCCAGCCGTCGCGGAAAATGCCGTGATCGCGCTGGCTGAGTCCGGCTTGAAGATGGAAACGTATTTCGGCGCGCCCCAGGACATCGAATGGGCCGAGGATGAACGGGGCGAGTTGTTTTTTCTCCAGGCCCGGCCCCTGGGCCTAACGGCCGGCGGCGAAGCGCCGCCTGCGCCGGAGGTTTCCGGCCTGAAGCTGCTGCTTTCGGCCGGTCAAACGGCCTCCCCCGGCCGGGTGTCGGGTACGGCGGTCCTGGCCGCCCCCGACTTGAAACCGGCAGCGGCCGACAACGCCATCCTGGTTGCGCGCACGGCCGCACCGGACCTAGCGCCGCTCATGGGGCGGGTGCGCGGGCTTATTACAGACCTGGGCGGGGCCGCCAGCCACCTGGCCTCGGTCGCAAGAGAGTTCAATGTACCGGCTATCATGGACACCCGGGAGGCCACCGCTTTGATCGCAAACGGCCGGGAAATCACGCTGCTGGCGGATGAATGCAAAGTCTTCGAGGGCCTGGTGCCCGAACTGGCGCGGAAGCCTCCGGCCCGAAACGCAGGCGACGAACGCGGCCCGATCGGCAGCCATCTGCGCGAACTGCTCGATCGCATATCCCCATTGAATCTGACCGATCCGGAGTCGCCTGAGTTTTCCCCCAGCGGGTGCCGCACGTTGCACGACCTGATCCGCTTCGCGCATGAAAAGGCGATGGGGGAGATGTTCAACCTCTCCGAGCTGGCCGATGCCTCCGTCGTCTCCCGTAAAATGAGCGCCAACATCCCCTTGTCGATATATTTCATAGACCTGGGCGGAGGGCTGGCCCCGGAGTTGACCTCCTGCGACGATATTCTGCCCGAGCACATCCGCTCCAAGCCGATGGCGGCCCTCTGGAGCGGGCTGACCCACCCCGGAATCACCTGGTCCGGAGCGGTGGACATCAACGCCCGCAACTTCATGGCCCTCATGGCCGGCAGCATCGGACCCGAAAATGCCGCACCGCCGAAGGTCGACTCGTATGCCTTGGTCTCGGCAGACTACCTGAACCTCAGCGTCAAATTCGGCTATCACTATTCCAACCTGGATGCGCTTTGCTCAGAGGATGCGAACGCCAACACCATCGCACTCCAGTTTTCGGGCGGGGCCGGCACCGGCGCTGGCAAGGCTCTGCGCATCGAATTCCTTTCCCAAGTGCTGAACCGTCTGGGATACGAGGTCGAGGTGCGCGGCGACACGCTGCAGGCGGCCTTGAAGGGACTGGACTGCCCCTCCATGGAGGCGATCCTCGACCAGACCGGACGCCTGCTTGGCTGCAGCCGGCTGCTCGATCTCGCCATTCCCAGCCAAACCGAGGTGCAGACGTTGACCGAACTGTTTTTCAAGGAGGACTACGACTTCTTGGGCCGATCCGAGAAACGGCTCCCCGGTTTTTACGCTTCGGCGGGGGAATGGTCGCAAAGCGAACTCGACGGGCAGACGGTGATCGTCCAGGACGGCGCGGGCATGACGAGCACGATCGCCTGCAGCCTCCACAATGCCCTGGACAAGGTGCTGGGAGGTCGGTATCAGAAATTTCTCGAAAACCGGCATGCCCGGCATTACTACCCCGTAGCCGTGAAGCGGGACAGCCGGCGAAAAGAAGGCCGTATCCGGGCCGATGTGCGGATCGCAGCCGGTTGTGTGGACCTTGCGGCCGGACTCGCCTTCGGCCTTGCCAACGTGGGCAACTGCCTGGTGCTTGCGGCCGACGCCGGCGCCGGTGAGTTTCAGCTGTTGGAGTTCATCAACAACACCCGCCATTTTCGCGCACGCACCAAAATGGAAATTCCACTGGACCGCTGGCTGAGAATCGAAGCGCGTGTTGCCGGTAATAAAATTGAGGGGGCCCTGGACGGCCGGAGTGGTCTTGAGTTCACCGCCGAACAGCCGGTGGAGGGCCATGTGGGGCTGTGGTGCAAGGGCGACACCACGGCCTATTTTAGAAACCTGGAGGCGAGTGAAGCTTCCACCGATGCGAGTGCGCCATGACGGCCGACCAAATCACCATCAGCCTCATTCTGATCGGCATGATTGCGCTCTTCATCTGGGACCACTGGCGGCACGACTTCGTTTCGATTGCGGCGCTGCTGGCCTGCGTGTTCACCGGGCTGGTGCCGGCGGCCGACGCCTTCGCCGGCTTCGGCCACCCCGCCGTCATCACCGTTGCGGGGGTGCTGATTTTGAGCGGGGTGCTGGAGTCCTCGGGGGCCGCCGACATCCTGGTCCGCACCGTCATGCCGCGCTCGGCGGGACCGACCCTCACCATCGTCGTCCTGGTGGGTCTTGCGGCGGTCATGTCGGCATTCATGAACAACGTGGGTGCGCTCGCGCTTCTGATCCCGGTAGCCCTCCAGATCGCCCACCATCAGAACATACCTCCCGGCCGACTGCTCATGCCGCTGGCATTCGGCTCGATCCTGGGTGGAATGACCACTCTGATCGGCACCCCTCCCAACCTGATCGTCTCCGGGTTTCGGGCCGAAAACGGCGCCGGAACCTTCGCCATGTTCGACTTCACTCCGGTGGGGGTCGCAGTGGCCGGAGCCGGAATCGTTTTTATCGCCGCTTTCGGTTGGCGGCTGGTCCCGGAGCGGAAAAAAGCCGGCATCCAGGGGTTTGAGATCGGGGCTTATCTCACTGAGGCCCGCGTGCCTGAAAAGTCCAAGGCTGTCGGCATGACGCTTTATGAAATCGAGACGGCGCTGGATGAAGCCGACGCCCAAGTCGTAGGTCTGGTGCGCAACGATGTCCGCATTCCGGCCCCGGATCCGCGGCGCCAAATCAACACCGGAGACATCCTGGTGATCGAGGCCGACCCGCCGGCGCTGCGGGAGTCGCTCTCGCTGCTCGGGCTGAAGTTGGAGGAGGACAAGCCGGCCGAGGCGCCGGAATGCGAAGGGGTTTTGAGCGAGGAGGAGGCCGCCCGCTGCGCCGCGAGGGAAAAGGCCGTGCAGTCAGAGGATGTAGGCTTTGCGGAAATGGTTCTCTTCTCGGATTCGAGTCTGATAGGCCGCACGGTCACCGACATTCAACTGCGCACGCTGCACCACATCAACCTGCTGGCGGTCTCGCGCCAGGGGCGCAGAACCACCGCACGGCTGCGCTCCATGGTGCTCGCGGCCGGGGATGTGCTGCTGCTGCAGGGCGAGCGCGACGGGCTGAGCGATTTTGCCGTCCGCTTCGGTTGCGCCCCGCTGGCGGAGCGGCCGCTCAAGCTGCCGCGCAAGCGCGAAGCCGTTCTTGCCGGCGCCGTCATGGCGGTGGGCGTGGGTGCGGCGGCGTTCGGCCTGGTGCCGGCGGCGATCTCCTTTTTGCTCGCCGCGTTGGCCTCCGTGCTGTTGAAGCTGATGCCTCCGCGCAAATTCTACCACGCGGTGGACTGGCCTGTGGTCGTCCTGCTCGGAACGCTGATCCCGGTTGCCCAGGCTGTGGCCAGCACCGGAGCGGCGGCCTTGATCGGCCGAACGCTGGTGGAGGCAGTGGCCCAGGGCCATGCGGTGCCCTCTCTCGTTTTGATCCTGCTTGCCACGATGACGCTCACCAGCTTCATGAGCAACGCCGCCACCGCAGCGGTCATGTGCCCGGTGGCCATCAGCACCGCTAACAACCTGGCAGCCAACGCCGACCCCTTCCTGATGGCCGTGGCGGTGGCCTCATCCTGTGCCTTCCTCACCCCCATCAGCCATCAGAACAACACCCTCATCCTGGGGCCCGGGGGGTTTCGCTTCGGAGATTACTGGCAGCTGGGGCTCCCCCTGGAAATCATCGTCATCGCGGTCGGCGTCCCGATGATCCTGCTGGTCTGGCAGCTCTGATTCCAATCTAACCGAATGGGGAGGGGCTCTAATACGGCTTCTTGAAGGGATTCGGGTTGACGGTGATCCGGTTCAGGAAAGCGAGGCCGATGATCATGTGCCCCGCGAAAGGCCCCTCCTGGATTGCGGTGATGTGCTCGACTCTTGACTGATAATGGCCGGATGGTCCCTTGAAGTTCCTCGGCAAGACCACATTGACTTTCAACACTTGCCCGATCTCGATTTTCTGCAGGAAATTGGAATCGGCCCTGGCAACGATGCCGGCCCCTTCATCGGAGAGATCCCGAACCTTGAGTTGATAGAGCGGCCCGCCGTGTAAACTGATTACGAGCATGGGGTCCGTGAGCTCTTTGGATCTTTTTCTGGCCCGTCTGTCCCGAAACTGCCCCGATTGGAAAGGGTTGGCCGGCATGTTCATGTCATAGCCTCGCTGGGGTGTATGCTTCTTGTTGATGTATCGGCATCTTACAGATTTAACTTGAGGATTGTTGCTGACCCCGCGAGGAGAAGAGGTCTTCCACCGCATTCACGTCGGCTTTTTCACCTCGAATTTCCTCATCCGCTCGATCAGCGTCGTCGGTTTTATCCCGAGCAGCCCGGCCGCTCCGTTTGTCCCGTAAATCTTCCATCCTGAGCGGACAAGAGCCGCCAACATATTCCGCTTCTGAATGGCGGTGACTTCAGCCTCGGTCAAAATTGGGCCCTCTGAATCGGCTGCGGCCTCGGGAAGACCCCGGTCCGGGAACGGGGCCCCGCCGCCGATCCCGGGGAGATCCAACTGCAGGCGCCCTTGCGGCGAAAGAATCAGGGCCCGCTCGAGGATGTTCTGCAGCTCCCGCACATTGCCCGGCCAGTCATGGGCTTGGAGGTCCATCAGATTGGCCTCGGTAAGGCGGGGAGGGGGCCGGTTCAATCGCCGGGAGAACACCTCGATGAAATGGGCTGTCAAGAGTGGGATGTCCTCTTTGCGCTCGCGCAGCGGAATGACCTCGATCGGGAAGACGTTCAACCTGTAGTAAAGATCTTCCCGAAAACGGCCGTTTTTGATCTCCTCCATCAGGTTCCTGTTCGTGGCCGCGATGATGCGGACGTCGACCTTGCGGGTGCGTGACTCGCCCACGCGTTCGAATTCCCCTTCCTGGAGCACCCGCAAGAGCTTGCCCTGCAAGCTCGGGGGGATTTCGCCCACTTCATCGAGGAATAGGGTGCCGCCGTCGGCTGCCTCGAAACGCCCCATGCGGTCGTTGGTCGCCCCTGTGAACGCCCCTTTGGCGTGCCCGAAAAATTCGCTCTCGTAGAGCTCCTTGGGAATGGTGGCGCAGTTGACTTTGATCAACGGGCGGTCACGGCGCGCGCTCTGAGCGTGGATCTCGCGGGCAATCAGCTCCTTGCCGGTGCCGGACTCCCCCAGTATGAGCACATTCGCGCCGGTCGGCGCCACGAGGCCGATGCGCGACAGGACCGATTTGAGCGAATGGCTCTCGCCGATGATGCTGCCGTAGGCATGCACCCCGGCGAGCTCCTCCTTCAGGTAGATGTTCTCGGCGTGCAGCCGCTCCTGGAGCTTGCTGATCTCCGCCGTGCGCCGGGCGACTTCCAGCTCCAGCTCGTCGCGGGATTTCTGAATGGCCGACTTCTGAAGGTCGCATTCGGATTGCAGCTTTTCGCATGCGGCCTGCAGTTCCTCCAGTGCCTGCGCATTTCGCAGGGCCGCTGCCAGTCGCGGCGCCGCCGCTTCGAGAAACGAACGAAGCCCCGCCGCGATCCCGTCCGCCCGGCGGGAGCCGACATTGAAGGTGCCCATGACTCGCCCCGCTGTCAGAAGCGGCATTAAGACGATGGAGCGGATTTCCCGGGGGACTCGGCTTAGGAGCTGGTTCCGGCGCCGCATCTGCTCAGTCAGACGCCGGCAATACAAGGTTTTGCCGGCATTTGTGGCCGTGGCCGCAGCATCGGCCGGGGCCCCGAAGCCCGGCAACTCAACCGCAGCCGTCGCGCCCCCGGATCGTACCAGCGCCCGAAGCGTTCGGCCGTCCGCCGCATCGAGCACCAGAGAGGCATAGGGCTGCTTCAGATGCTGCTCAACGAACAGAAGCGCGGCTTCGGCCACGGCTGCGGCCCCACTGCGGGTGATTGCCGCGTCGAAGCTTGCCAGCTGCTTTAGAAGGTTTGAAACCGGCTTCATGGTGGATTGGCCCTCGGGCGCCGTGCGGCGAGAAAAAGCAAGTACAGCATGTCGGCGGATGGATAGAGTGGTGACCTCGTGATCTAAGAATAGTCAACAATTTGAGACTTTCAACCAAAAATTTGAGAGTCTCAAAAAACCGAGGAAAACAAGGGTATCGCTTGCAATCGAAAACAACATGAAATCAGTAAGATGAAACTTGCAGGCTACTGGCATGCCTTTTGATTATGTTAAATGGCATTGGATCACGAACTGAGCCGGCAGCGGCCCAAAGCTCAAATGGCGCTCCTTAAAATTTTAGGAGGTGTGGACTCATGAAACCTGCAACATCCCCAAAACCGACCATTGTCAACGGGGTCAATGTGGATGAGTTGATCGGAACGGTGGAATCCGTCAAGAAGACCGCCTCGATTGCAAAATTTAGCTTCCGCGCGGACAATACCTGGATCGACGGCGGACACAACCGGACGTCCATCCGCAATTTTTACGGAGCCGGCGGGGAGGACACCTCACGCAAAACCCCTTTTATCCTGGATGCCGATGAGCCCAAAGTACTCCTGGGGACCGACCGGGGGGCTAACCCCGTCGAGTATGTGCTGACGGCGCTGGCCGGGTGCCTGACCACCTCGTTGATTTATCACGCCGCCGCCCGCGGCATTGCCATCGAGGAGGTGGAGTCCCAACTGGAGGGGGACCTGGATCTAAGGGGGTTTCTGGGGATATCCGAGGATGTTCGCAACGGCTACGACAACATCCGGGTGAGCTTCAAAATCAAGGCGGATGCCCCCGAGGCGCAGCTGAGGGATTTGGTGGAGTTGGCTCAGAAGCGCTCCCCCGTGTTCGACATCGTCTCCCACCCGGTGCCGGTCACCGTGGAGTTGAAGGGTTCCTGAGGCACCTTGCCGGGCAGGAGAATGGCTCTTACATGGAGAAGACCTCTGAAAGACGTCGGCAGGAACGCTTTGCCTGCGGTTCGCCGTTGAAATGGGCCTATTTCAATAAGGCTGAATTTCACAACGCTCGGATGTGCAACTTCAGCCACGCGGGGGTGTGCTTCGAAAGCGCGGAGGCGCTCGTCCCCGGCGCAGCGGTCGTGGTGCGGCTGGAGGGCTATCGGGTGGAGTGCGTGGCGGAGTGCAGTGATCAAAGCGAGTGCCCCTGGCCGCGCTCGATCGCCTTGGGCGAGGTCAAATGGTGCCGCGGCGCAAACGACGGCGGACCCCATCTCTTCGGTGCAGGGGTGAGGTTTCATTTACCGGTGTGAATGGGTGACGAGACGAGAGAGGCCCAGCATGGATATCAGGCGACTGAATACAGTCGGCGGAGGCACCACGACCCTTTCCCAGGACATGCTCTCCTCTTTGAGGAGCCGGATTCGTGGCCGAATCATCAGCCCTGGGGATGAGGGATACGAATCCCAGCGGAAGGTCTGGAACGGCTTGATCGACCGGAAACCCGGGCTCATCGTGCAGTGCCTGGAGGCCGCCGATGTTGCTGCCGCCGTCGGGTTTGCCAGAGACCACGGCATCGCCGTTTCGGTGCGAGGCGGCGGGCACAACGTCGCCGGATCCTGTATGGTTGATAACGGCTTCCTGCTCGACCTCTCCTCCATGCGGGGGGTCCACGTCGATGCCGGGAAGCGAATCGCGAAGGCGGAGGGCGGGGCGCGCCTCGGCGACCTGGATCGGGCAACCCAGACGTTCGGGCTGGCGGCCCCAGTCGGGGTTGTCTCCGCTACCGGCATCGCCGGGCTGACACTGCATGGGGGGGTCGGCTGGCTGCTTCGAAAACACGGGCTTTCGATCGACAACCTTTTGTCGGTGGAAATCGTCACGGCCGACGGCCGATTGAGGCGCGCCGGCCCGACTGAACATTCGGACCTCTTTTGGGCCATCCGCGGCGGAGGCGGCAATTTTGGGGTCGTCACCTCGTTTGAATTCAACCTCCACCCGGTCGGGCCCGAGGTGTGGCTGTCCGCACCCGTCCACCCGCTCGAGAGGGCATCGGAGGTGATGGCGGCATTCCGGGACTACATGGAAGAGGCGCCCGACGAGCTGATGGGGCTCGCGGTTTTCTGGAGCGCCCCCGAGGCCCCGCAGGTCCCGAAACGCCTCCATGGAGCGCCCGTTGTCATCCTGCTCGGCTGCTACACCGGACCCTTCGACAAGGGTGAAAATTTCTTGGCCCCGCTGCGCCGCATCGGCACCCCGATTGCCGATCTGGGTGGCCCCATGCGCTTTGTGGATGTTCAGACGTTTTTGGATGCCGATTACCCGGACGGTAAATTTTACTACTGGAAGTCGATTTATCTGGACCGCCTCGACGAGCAGGTTATCCGGGTGCTTTCCGATCAAACCGCAAGCCGGCCATCGCCGCTGTCATCGATCGATGTCTGGACCCTTGGCAGAGCCATGAGCCGGGTGAGAAGCACGGACACTGCCTTCTATAAGCGAGACGCCCCCTACATGATCGGAATCGAGGCCAACTGGGAGCGGCGCGACGATACAGAGGCCAACATAAAATGGGCCTGCGCGGTTTTCGATGAGATGAAGAAGTTCACGCGTGGAGGGCATTATCTTAATTTTCCCGGGTTTTTCGAAGATCGGGAGATCCTCCTTCAGGGTGCCTACGGCGAAAACCTGAAACGCCTCGAATCGATCAAGACCGAATTCGACCCTGCGAACCTGCGGCCCGGGGCAATCAACATTGCTCCGGGCCGCAGCGGATCTTCATAACGGGGCGATCCTCCCAATCGACCCCGAAACCGTTATGGAGGCGCCATGAAAGAGAACCAAACCAGCGAAGTCAACTGCTCGGAAAAATGCGGGTATGTGATATCTGACTGCCTCAAGGACGGCCGGTCCGAGGACCAATGCCGGATTCTTTACAGAAAATGCGTTTCGGACTGCGTTTTCACCACTTTCCCGTTGGCGTGAAAATGCCCCTGGCCGCAGCGGATGCCGCGGCCAGGGGAGAAACTTCACCTGTCGTGGGGGGTATCACCACCGGACCCTATGTCTCGACCACATGTTCATCCTTTGGGAACACCAGGGTGAATTTGCTGCCACCGCTTTTCATGCACTCCTTGCCGGAGCGAACAAAGCGGCAGTTGGCGATGCATCCGGGGCAGGCATACTCGTCAGTCGGGATGTAGCAACACCGCCTGCTTTTGAACGAGATCGAAAAACCCAGCTGCTCGGCAAACAGCCGCATGCGCAGCAAGTCCGAGCCCGAGCCTCCCGCATTGAATTCATAACCTCTCTTGGTCGAATAGTATCTCGTATCCTGGGTGTGGAAAAACCCTTTAAAAAGCGCCTGTTGGTTCTGAGTCGTGATCCCCACCCCGAAGTCCATCACCTCGACCACCGTTTCGCGTTCGTTACCCCTTGCTTTGATAACGATCAGGCCTCCATCCGGGGTGTTCTCGATTGCATTTTTTATTAATCCCCCCAATACCTTCCCGGCTATGGTCCGGTCCATATGCACCGCCAGGCCGGCATCGGCCTTGTTTAGTATCCGCAGCACCCGAAACGAGCTGAATTCCTGAGCCTTATCGAGTTCCTCCTGAATGAGTTGCCGCAGGCCGAGTTTTTCCTTCCTGCCCCCGCTGCCGGCACAGACTGGCGCCGCCTTTTCAACCAAGAGTTCCAGCAGACGGTCCGTATGCGTGGCCGTTTCGACCCCCTGCCGGCTGATCCACCTGAATTCCTCCAGCAGGTTCGAAAAACGGTCTTTTTCACCCTTCCGGCTTAAGACCGACACATCGTCCATCTGAACTTGAATCGCCTTCAACCGTTGCAGACACCGCTGCCCTCGTTCGATCAGCTTGGAATAATTTTCGGTTCCGCGCGCTGTTGCCTTATTTCCTAAAATCTTGAGAATGGCGTCGAGAACGGCGACCGGGGTGCTCAGTTCGTGAGAGAGATGGTGAACGGCCTTCTCCCGCAGCTGCTCCATCGATATAAGGCGTTGGTGCGCCTGCCTGAGTTCCTGGTGGGCCTGCACCAGTTTTTTTTTGGCGATCTCCCTTTCGGATATATCCTCATAGCTGACAAAGTACTCCCGACTCGGCATTATGACCGGCCTGAAGCAGATAATTTTCTTCTCGCCGCTCTTGCAGGTCACCTTGCGAACGTACGGCTTGGTTTCCCCGGGCACCCATGTCGCGTGTTCCGTTTTCCATACGCCAACAGCGCGCCGTCTCGTCTCAGAATCCGGGAACGCGCGATTGAACCAGGCTCGCCCGTCCGGGATGTCCTCCAAGGTGTAGTCGAATATTTCCGTGAATTTCCGGTTCAGATACCGGTAGGTGCCGCTGTGATCGATGATGGATATCCCATAGGGGGCTTCCTGGATCAGGATACTGAATTTGCGTTCGCTCTCGGTCAGGGCATTTTGGGCCCGTTTGATCCCGCTGATATCCCGGAGGATGACGATGACCCCGGCCGGCCGCCCCTCGGGGTCCGGGTAGACAGCCGAGCTCAGCTGTACGTCCAGAACCCGTCCATCCTTGGTGAGCCTCTGGGTCTCGAAAAGCTTGACCGATTTCTCGGCCATGAGTTGCTCGATGGCCCACTTCGTCTCCCGACGCTGCTGTTCCGGAACGAAATCGATGCGTTTACCGAACAGCTCCCCTTGGACCCAGCCGAAGGTGCGCTCGAAGGAAGGGTTTACGTATTTCGTAAACCCCTCGAGGTCATAGATCACGATCGGGTCGGGCGACGATTCCAGAAAAGAGCGGTAGCGAGCCTCGCTGGTGCGCAGAGCCAGCTCCCTCAACTTGGACTGGGTCACGTCTCTGGCGACCCCCAGAAACCCGACAGGCTTGCCGTGCGCGTCACGCCGCAGGGATACTGAGGTTTCGATATGCCTGACGGCTCCGTCTTTGCGGATGATCTTCCAGTCAAACGCCTTTGACGGGACCCCGGTCCTGAACACCCGGTTGAAGAGCTCGAACACCTTTCCAGCGTCTTCGGAGTCGATGTATTCCTTGTAATTCATGCCCGCCAGCTCGTCGTGAGCATAGCCGACCATTTCCCGCATGGCTTCATTGAAGATTTCAAAACTGCCGGAAAGATCGACCTCGAAGTAGCCGTCTTCAATGTGCTCGAGCAAATCCGCCAGCGTGGCCCTGTTTTTCATCTGCCGCCCGCGGCCGGAGAGATGAGCCGCGTCGGTCCTGGTCTTTGCGGAAAAGGTATCGGATGTGGTACTCATGTGAAACTCGATAATGTTTGAGATGAAGCGGCCAACCTCGGCTCAACACCTTCAACTTCATTTACTTTGATTTCGAGAACCGAAAATCTTCGCGAAATTGCCGAGTCAAAAACGGCCTATGCGTTTATATATTTTTCGGTCAAGGGGACGCGGGCGTGACGAGTGCAGCGGCGATTGAAGAAGATGTGATTTGAGATACCCGATCAGGGTCAGCTTCAGTTCCGGAGGAGCTGGATAGATTCGAGTGAGATAAAATTAAACATTCCAGGCAAATGAAGTCAAGCGAATTATCGTTTCAAGTGTTAGCCCCGCGATTCGTTTCCCAACTCCTAACATGAAAGTCGAAGCGAAGGCCAACTTCAGCTCCAGCCGATTGGACACGCGAGCAAACTCACCATGAATACCACACCGAGGAAATCTCTGGCGGTGTTGTTGTGTGCCGCAGTCTCATTTCTATCCGTTGCAACCACCGTATCCGGCCAACAATCTCAAACGGCCTCCCCCCAGTCCATCTGGGCCGGGCTGCTCGAGCGCCGGCCCTACCCGTATCTCATCCCGCTTCCTGAGCCCAAACAATTAGCCATCGACGGAACCTACGTTAAGGCCGTTATCTCCGCAGCCGAGCGCGTGCATTGCCTGCGGTGCCCTGATTATGCACCCGAGGGTGGGGTTTGGAAACTGAACCTTCACAGGGGCGTGTTCCGGATCTTTCACCCGGAGAGCGAATGGAAGAGCATCGGGACATTTATTGTGTCCGAAGACCGCCTGCTGCTTGCAAACGACCCGACCTGCATCGACGGATTGGGGCTCTACCGGTGGCGTTTGGAAAACGGCCGGCTGTCCCTCGAGGTGATCGACGACCCCTGCGCCATCAAGCTGCGCGGCCTGAACCTGGCCCAGCAGCCCTGGGTCTCCTGCCGCCCCCCCAACACCGAAGCCGCCGTTACAGACCACTGGTTCAAACCCGAAGGGTGCGAGTGAGGCTGGAGGGTAAAAGAAAAAGCCGGATGGAGAAGTCGGAGTGGGAAGTTTGCAGTACCTGCGGGTTTGCGGTTTAAGTGTTTAGCGCCATACCCCGCCGCGGCGGGGATTTATCAGAAAGTAACTTGGTTCGCCACCAGGAATCGGTTACTCTTAAGTCGGCAGCCGGAACGTGGAGGCCGAAGCGTCATTGGTGCTTTACGCCCGTAGTTTAGCGTGGTCCGGGAGCTGGCGTTTTTATCACTGGTGAAGCCCTGCCCCGCGGCGGGG